>PAYI01000011.1 GCA_002714815.1 Flavobacteriaceae bacterium
TTAATGTCTTTGGCATAATTCCATCTTTTGCCCAGGCAAACATTAATCTGGAAACTGAAAGTAACATAGCAGGAAGGTCATTTATTAACGCAATTGTTGCTCCCAAGATAATGAGTGTATCAATACCTTGAGGAAGCACATAACTCAGGAGTCCTGGAGCAGTAATATCCTTAATTTGAGCCTGTTCAGATACAAAGCTCCAAGGAATAATTTTGTAAACCGAAGCTGTGAATAAAAAGTAAAATAAACCCACACTTAAAATTGCAATTAAAATTGCTAAGGGTAGGTTCCTTCTAGGGTTTATTGCTTCGCTTCCCGTTTGTGCTATGGCATCAAATCCTATAAAACTTGAAAACAAAACTGCTGCTGCTGAAAAAAAAGAATACCATTCTAATTTGGGCTTTGAGGGAACTATATGTATAATATTTTCCTTCTGTTCTAAAGCAGAGAGAAAATCTGTGGAATTGTAAAAAAAACTTGAAAAAATCACAATGCTCCCTAAACAAAAAATCATGACAACCATAGGAATTAATAAATTAGCATAGGGTCTGATTCCTCTTATATTCAAATACACAAAACTCCAAATAAACCCCAAAGCAAGACTAACGCGAACCCAAGATAGTTCAAGTAAAGAGGAAAGCTTGTATAGTTTATAACTATATGCTATATCTCTTAAAAAGGGCACGGATATGTATGCAATGACACCAATAACAATAGACAATCCAAACCATTGAGAAAAACTCGCAACAAAACCTAAATAAGGATTCAAACCTCTACTTGCATACAAGTAACTGCCTCCTGCTCTTGGCATTGCTGAAGAAAGAATAGCATATGCAAGCCCAGCAAATAAAGCAGGGATTGCCGCAAAGAGAAAAGCCCAAATGACATAAGGCCCTATTGGAGGTACACTTCGATGAATCATAAAGGGGACTACATTAATTGAAGCACCTACCATGGCAGATACTCCTGTAGCAACGACAGTGCCCAAACCCATTTGCCTAATAAGTTTCGGTTTTATTCCCATTTGCAATTCTTTGTAGATTGCCTCAATTTAATTTATTTATTTTGCGGATATGAAATTTTTGTTTTTTTATCAAAAGAAAGATCATTAATAAATATGTAATTTTTACCCTGTTTTAATTTAATGTTGTCTAAATTTTTATTTCGCTTTGCTATATCAATATTAAAATTTCTTACAATTAAGTTTTCAAAATTTTCGACTTCAAGGCCATGTGTGAAAAAACTTGCTTTAGGATTTCCCCATTCGATAGAAATATCATCAAGTTCTAAATCCTTTACACCTCTTGCATAAAAGGCAGGAATATTATGCTGAAAAATGCCTTTTTTATTCGAGGCAGCAGGTCTTAAATCAAAATTACCTCCATATTTTTCAGTGTATTTACCCTCTTTAATTTTGACTATAAGTCCATTCATTTTGATTTTTTCTATTTTATTCTCTGGTTCTGAGTAAATGACTATTCCACTTTCAGACTCAGCACTTACATTATTGAAAATAATTTTACTAATCATCCCCGTTTTACCTTTTGTAGAAGATGGAATTGCAGAAATATGAATTGGTTCGCTTTTGCCCCACCAACCATCAGAATGCAATCTGGTTTCTATCATTATGTTTGAAAAATATACATTGCTAATTGAACTGTCATCACGAGAAAAAATTCCAATCCCTCTATTTGAGTCAGTAATTATAATATCATTGAATATTACATTTTTGATTGGCTTTTCTCCATATCCCACCCTTATTCCAGCTGATTTTGAGGTCACAATACAATTGTCAAAAATTATATTATTAGCTTCTTTAGAGTTATTCCCAAAAGTATAATTTTCATTCCCAGAAATAAATCCAGTTACAATAAGAGCATCGTCTCCAGCTATAACAGTTGAATCCGAAACATTAACAAAATTTGAAGATGTAATGTGAATGCCATCGCTGTTTGGAATAAGTAAATTATTTTTTATTGTAATATCAGATATTTTTACATGTTCACTACCTCCAACTCTTATAGTCCATTTAGGTGAGTCTATAAAAAAAATATCCTTAATAGATATGTTTTCAGAATTGCTAACTGTTAAAATATGTCCAGGCCTTTCAATAAATTTTAAGGGACCATCTTCAAGAAGAAGAGTGTCACGGTATTCCTCTTTTTGAAGCGTATATTCCCTTTCCTCTATAGATGGAGAAAACCTAGTATTTTCAATCATAAAGGATGTCCCTTGTCCATCAATAGTTCCAGCTCCAGAAATTGAAACATTAGTAATATCATTACCAAATAAAATTCCCATGTAATTCTTCCCTGAGTAATAATAACCTTCTGGCATAATATCATAATCTTCAATATTTAAACTCCCTATTAACACAGCACCTTGTTCAAGATGAAGATGGATATTTGACTTTAAATGAATGGTTCCTGTAATAAACTCACCCTTTGGGATAAGAATTTTACCTCCACCTTTACTACTACATTCATTAATGGCACTGTTAATAGCATTTGTGTTTATAAAATCAGCCTCCGGCTTAGCTCCGTAGTCGATAATATTATAGGTTTGTGACCAAGTGAATGAAAAATAAAAGTGTAATAGAAATGTGAAAAGAATTCTATACATTATTTTTTTAGTTTAGAATATCTATTAAATTAATAAAAACTGATTAATCCCATACTAGAGAACAAAAAACATATCCAGTAAAAGGAATAATATAAAAATTAAGAGTTTTATTTACTAAATATCACATGTATTTGCTCCAAAAAACCGATAAATAACACACATCCCAGAAAAAGCGTTGAAAATTAGTATACCCCCCAAAATTACTTGTGAAATTGAAAAAGCATCCAATCCATAAACTAAAGGAGCTGGTATTAAAAAAAGAGCAATAATAAAGCGTGCTATTCGCTCTGGCTTATTTTGATTTTTAAAAAATAGTTTCATATTAACTTATATATAATTATAATAATTTTCAATAATTGAATTATCTGCAGAGTTTAAAATTAAACTTAATTAATAATGTTATTTATAATCGTTTAATTTAAATTATAAATTAGATATGTAGGAAAGATAAGCTTATTGTTTTGATTAATATTATTATGAAAACTTAATATCCTTAATCCGGGCATCCTCCCCTTTTTGGATGGCCTGCCTTATTTGGACAATCATCCTCATTATCTGCAATACCATCGTTGTCAGTGTCAGGACATCCATTAAATTTTTTTACACCAGGAACGTCAGAACATTTGTCTTCTTTATCCAGCATCCCGTCTCCATCAGCATCTTCGCTTTTATATACTCTATATTTAAGTAGATCATCAGGAGCTTTAAAATTTTTTTTATGCGCTTCTATGATCTCGTTTATCTCTATTAATATTTCAGGGTGCTTATCTGCAATATTATATTTTTCTGAGGGATCAATATTTAAATTATAAAGCAATGGCTTGTCCAAAACAATTTTTTTATCGCTTCCTTTTGGATAATTATAGGATCCTTGAGTAATAAAGTGAGCCTTATATTCACCATGTCTTAAAGCATAAATTTCTCTTGAGCGATAATAAAAGATTGATTCCCGTTTAGATGGTTCATTATTTAATAGAGTGTTCTTTATACTTATTCCATCCATTATCCTGTCATTGACCATACTTGTATTTGACATTTCTAATAAAGTTGGAAAGATGTCCATTGTAGATCCTAAACCACTAATCACTCCTGGTTTTATATCACCTCCCCAGAATATCCCCGGAACCCTTTGTCCCCCTTCCCAAGTAGTGCCTTTTCCTTCTCTTAAAAGTCCTGCAGATCCAGAATGACTTTCAAATGGAAGCCAAGGACCATTGTCAGAGGTAAAAACTATTATTGTATTCTTGTCAAGGTTATTTTTCTTTAATTCTTCCATTATTAAACCAATACCATGATCAATCTCTTCAATTACATCACCATACAAACCTCTTTTACTTTTCCATAAAAAATCGTCTGAAGCATAAAGTGGAGTATGAGGTAAATTGTGAGCTAGGTAAATAAAAAAATTATCCTCTTTGTTTTTTTTTATAAATTCAACTGCTTTATTTGAAAACCTCTTAGTTATTGTTGTCTGATTTGCCGGTCGTTCAATAATCTCATTATTTTCTATTAAAGGGACATTATAATTAGTTGATTCTGGTCTTTGATTTTCATATTTCTGCCAATATTGTGATCCCGGACAGCATGTTTCACCATTAATTTTATCCATATCATTCGAATATGGGATACCATAATAATAATCAAATCCATGTTGAAGAGGAAGGTACTCTTTCTTATGGCCTAAATGCCATTTCCCTATTGCAGCAGTTTTATATCCATTTTCTTTTAATTTTTCTGCGATAGTAATTTCAGAATCAGGTAATCCATATTTTGAATTTGGAAAAAGAACTCTAGTTGTTGAACCAATCATACCATTTCTTATAGGAAGCCTGCCTGTTAATAATGCTGCCCTGCTTGGAGTACAAACACTTGATGCAGAATAGAATTGTGTCCATTTTTGGCCCTCATAGGCCATTTTATCTAGATTTGGTGTATTAATTGTGGGGTGTCCATAAGATCCTAAATCTCCATAACCCATGTCATCAACAAAAACAACAATAAAATTTGGCTTTAAGTTTGACTTTAATTCATGCAATGAATTATCTCTAGAGTTTAAAATCAAGCTTGTAAATAATGTTATGTATAGTTGTATCATTTTTTCTTCAATTTTAAATATTTAGATTAATTCCTTAAATGTGTGAAAGAGTTTAAAACCTTTATGAATTCTTTCCGGATTTTTTTTTCACTATCTGACATTTCTAAAATGGAAATATTGTTTTTTTCGTATGGATCTTTTTTTACATTGTAAAATCTATTGCCTACATACATTTTATAATTTTCATTTCTTACCCATTCTTGAGATGAAACAAGCGGATTAAAACCTCCATTTCTATTATACCAACTATGAATCCATTTTCGTTTAGGACCCTCTTTCCCTATTAATTCAGGATAAAAGCTAACTCCATCTAAATCTATAGATGAATTCACTGGGATATCAGCTAAATCACAAATGGTAGGAAAAAAATCACTAAAATCAACTAGGCTTTTTGATTTTGAATTGGGTTTAACTCTACCTTTCCAATTAACAATAAGTGGCACATGAGTACCATTGTCTGTAGTTTGACCTTTCCCACCAATAACAGAAACATTATCCATCATTGACACCACAGGTTCATCGGTACCATTGTCTCCTGTGAAAATTATAATTGTATTTTCCCTCAATCCTAATTGATCTATTTTGTTTATTATTCTCCCTATTGAATAATCCATGTAAGAAACCATATCACCAAAATATTTAGCATTCCCTTTATAAGTCATGGACCCCATGTCCTTTGGATTCCAATCTTTTGAATTAGGAGTAGGATCAAAAGGACAATGGGTTAGAATCATAGGATAATAGACCAAAAAAGGTTGGTTCTTTTTGCGATTCATAAAGTCGTTTATAAATTCTACAATCATATCTGTAGAATATTTTCCTTCATTTTTTTCGTATAACTGTCCATTTTGCTTTAAAACTGGATTAACATATCTTTTGTCTCTTCCAATAGAATCCCTACCCGTGTCAGTTAATTGCCATAATAAATGTTCGTCAAATCCAAAATGTTGAGGTAAGCTGTCTACTTTCCCCAACTGCCATTTTCCAGCAATCATTGTAGCATAACCTTTTTTTCTTAATGCTTGACTAAAAGTTTTTTCGTTCGGGTCTAGGATTCCAAACTTTTTATAATTTTTTTTATTAGATTTTCCAGTCATTAACTTGACTCTTGAGGGAGTACAAATAGGCTGTGAGTGACAATTATCAAATTGTATTCCAGACTCCGCTAGACTGGATAAGTTAGGAGTTTCATATGAAGTCCCGCCATAAGAATTGACACATTCAAATCCCAAATCATCAGCCATTATTAAAATGATATTTGGAGGCCGATTATTGTTTTGTGCTATCAAAACAAAAGATATTAAACTAAAAACTATTGATATATATATTTTCATTAGTAAATATTTTTTAATTATTAATTACCTATTCCTTTTTTAGTCCTTTTTTTATTCTCTGCTCATATTCTGGGCGTTTTAAAAATTCTTTCAAATAATTTTTATAACCTTTATCAAACCACCAAAAATGTGATTCAGGTTGATTAAAAACAATTTTTTCATCATAGTCTTCTCCAAGAATACTTGAATTTACTGTTTCATTCCATTTTAAATATTCCTCTTTCATAGTCATGAATAACTCTGAATTGATATTTGCAATATTATTAGACTCTTTTGGATCATTTTTTAAATTATATAATTCAAATTTCTTCTGAGTCAAACTAGTAACAACCAATTTAATATCATTATCAATTAGTGCCCCTTTATTTTTAAATCTAAATGGAATTTTAACCTCTCTTTTCTCAAGAGTTGTATTTAAAATTGGTAATAAACTAATTCCATCAATTGGTCTAATCATATTAGAATCGTCTATNCCNANNATTTCTGCAATNGTNGGNAATATATCCATNGTTGANGCTGGNTANTTAGTNNCTNTATTTTGTTTAATNANTGCTGGCCATTCAATTATNGCTGGNACTCTNATNCCNCCCTCCCANAGCGTNCCTTTNGANCCNTTTAATCCACCAACTGTTTCNGGATAAATATTTTTTAATCCTCCATTATCACTACAAAACCAAAGAATAGTGTTTTCTGAAATATTCATTTCTCTAAGTTTTTTTCGAAAAATTCCAATATTTCGGTCAAATGCTACTAATTCCCCATAATGATTTTGACTTTTTTCATCTAAATTTTGAAAATTTTTTTTGTCTATATCNTTAGCATGCCAAGGATCATGTGGTGAACCATCCCAAATAACAGCAAAGAAAGGAGACTTGCTTCCTATATTTTTTTTTATGAATTTTAATGCTTCATTAAAAATTACCTTTGATGAAGANCCTTTTAAGTCTATAAAATCTCCTTTATNACTCATTAAAGGATTNATATCAAAAAAATTTGTTGTAGATAACCAATAATCAAATCCGAATTTCTCAGGACTATGACTATCATTTTTTAAAATCGGTACACCAGGTCCTCTCAAACCATTTAAATGCCACTTCCCAAAATGCCCAGTTGAGTANCCTGCTTTTTTTAAAGCTTGAGCAATAGTTTTTTCCTGTGATCTAAGTGCAAAACCATGATTAAANACTCCAGTTCTATCATTAACTCTTCCTGTTAATACTGAAGCACGAGTAGGAGAACAAACAGGGGCACCTGCATAAAAACGATCAAAACGAAGACCNTTTCTTGCCATATCGTCAAGATTAGGGGTTTTCAATATGGGGTGATTGTAATAACCCGTTTGACCCCAACCTTGATCATCTGTCATTATTAAAATTATATTTGGTTTTTGAATCTGTTCTTTTTCCGAACATGAAAAAATAACCCATCCAAAAAAGATAAATATTAAAAATTTCATTTTGATTTAATCTAAAACTTATTTTGGTTGTGAATTAATTGTTTCAGGCTCTCCCCATTCTTTTACATTTTCAATTTGTGGCCCCAAACCTTTTGGAATTTTCCTTGCTTCTGCTATACGGTNATTAATTATATTTTTTAAAGAATCTTTAATCTTTTTATATGAGTCTATATAAGTAAGATTATTAAGCTCTTCCTTATCAAATCTATGGTCATATAGTTCATAGCCTAAAACACCATTTCGGCCCCACTGAGTTAATCTATAACGATCAGTTTTAATTGAATATCCTTGAACTTTAGATCCATAGCTCAAAGAAACACCTAATTCAGTTAATGCGCTCTCCCTAACCCTAGTTGAAGAATCTTTTAATATAGAGGCAAAACTTTTACCGGATACAAATTCTGGTGTTTGCATTCCTACCAAATCCATAATTGTAGGATATATATCAATTAATTCAATCGGAGCATCCATTATTTTTTGATTTGTATTTATTCCTGGTCCAGAAACAATTAAAGGTACTCTAGTTGCATTNTCAAAAAGTGTTCTTTTTTGCCAATGACCATGTTCTCCCAAATGATAACCATGATCTGAGGTGAAAACTACAATTGTATTTTTATCTAAGCCTGTTTCTTTGAGTTTCTCTAATACTCTTCCAACTTGGGCATCTACAAAACTTGTTGTTGCATAATAGGCCTCTTTGATTGTCTTTGCTGTTTTAATCTCCAAATTATTTTGAACCTCCCCTTTTTCTCTAATACTCACCGCTGCNGGAATAGGTATTTTTTTTAAATATTCATCTGAACTAATTGGAATTTTCATTTCATTCACATTATATAAGTCATAATATTTTTTTGGTGCTACATATGGTGTATGAGGCCTGTAAAGGCCATAAGCAAGAAAAAAATTCTCTCCACTTTTAGCAAACCTATCTAAAAAATTAATTGCTTCATTTGCTCCTATCCCNTCAGTTTGTTCTTCATCAGTACCATCAGCTTCAAGCCAACTTAATGTTCCGCCATATTGTTTAGGTTTTAAAGTATTAATTTTATATTCCTCAATCTTATCTCTACCGTATGGATTTACCGTTTGATCCCAAGTGTAATTATCATCATGACCTGCTGTCCCAATATCTCTTGGATTATGGTAATGATAAATTTTACCTATCCTAACAGAATGATAATTTTCACNTCTAAATTTTTGTCCAATTGTAACAACTTTTGGAATAGCTTGTCTTAAATAGATTCTTAATTGTTTGATTTTTGTCTGGTCTGGATATAAGCCTGTCATAAATGATGCTCTAGATGGACCNCACCAAGGATATTGAATGTGAGCATTCCCAAATAATACTCCNTTTTTTGCGAGTTTATCAATATTTGGAGTTATAACTGTTTCGTTTCCATATGCCCCTATATCGCAATTCAAATCATCAGCAACTATAAATAGCACGTTTAATTTAGGGTTTTTATTTATAGTCTGGGACTTNATTAAGNTTGTAAATAATATTGNAATTAATACATATCTAAGTGTTGTCATAATTGTTATTCGATTTGTTAATTAATTAAAAAGGTCCTTTATTATTTATTTTTGAAGCATTTTTTGATGCTCCTGGAAATTCCTCTCTTTTACCATGAAATGGAGTAGTTAGACTGTTGGGGCCACCAATAACTTTATCTTTTGTTCCTTTTGACTCCTCATTCTTTGGACCTGGTTTTCTTTCATACCAATCTTTAGTAATTTCTTTNGGTTGCGTGTCTCCNGTTTCTAACTTCCAAGTATTTAATACTGATTTAAGAATTTCTATTTTTTCTTGAAATTTTTTATCATTAATTAGATTTTTTCTCTGGTATGGATCTTTTTTTATTTCATAAAATTCCTCTTTTGATCTTGGNCTAATAAAAATATCTTTTTGGATTTCAGATATATCTCCTGATTCTAATCCTTTTAATAAACTTTTGTATGAATCACTATTTATTGCATCAAGNGGACCTCTTTGAGCAAATTGGTTTCTATTATTTTCTATAAACATATAATCTCTGCTTCTTACCATTCTTTCATGAGATTCAAAATCATGCCAATTGTGTTCTGCAAAAACAAAATTTCTAAAAGAATTTTTTGGGTTTTTTAAAAGAGCTCTAAAACTTTTACCCTGATAATTATTTCCAACCTCTAAACCAGCGAAATCAAGAATCGTAGGAGCTATATCGATTGAGCTAACTAAACTTTTAGTTTCTCCAATAGCATTATCATTTTTATAAACTAAAATAAATGGTGTTTTTACACCCTGATCATTTAATCTCGTTTTGCTATGTGGAAAGGGTCTNCCATTATCTGCCATTATTATAATTAAGGTATTTTCATATATCTTTTGCTTTTTTAAAGTCTTTACTACTTCACCGATAGAATTATCAAACCTTTTAATTTCATCATAATAATCTGCTAAATCCTTTTTAGTTGCTAAGTCGTTTATTAAATATTCTGGAGGAATTAAATTTTCTGGTTTGTGAGTCCCATAAAATTCATTTTCACCCCATGTTCGATGTGCGTCATAAGAAGCATACCAAAGAAAAAAAGGTCTATCTTTTGGTCTATTTATTATAGTNCTAATCCATTGATCTTCTCCGCCTAGTCCATTTGTTTTTCTGTCTTCATGAATTAAATCAAATCCCTTTCTTACATAGTCTCCCATATGGAATTTACCTGATGATACTGTGAAATAACCGCTATTCTTTAATTCTTGNGCCAAACTTATCATGTCTAATGGCGGCTCAGTATGGAGTTCTGGAGCACCTGTATTATGGGGATATCTTCCTGTCATAATAGAATTTCTACTTGGACTACATGAGCTTGTTGTTAAGTACATATTCCTAAACATAATTCCCTCTGATGAAAGTTGATCAATATTTGGTGTCTGAACAAAATTATTACCATAACATCCAAAATCATCCCAACTTATATCATCTGCAATAAAAATTATAAAATTCGGATGATCTGATTTTTTATTTAAGCTGGAAGAATCACATGACTTAGTTATTACCAACAGTAATAAAATAACAATTAGATTTAGGGCTGATTTATTTTTCGTGAAAAAATTTAACTTTTTATTCATCTAAAACAGGTATATTAAATTTTTGTATGGATGCTTTTGTATGAGCTTGCTTTAATAATCGTTCCATTTTATTTACAATTTCAGGATATTTATTTGCAACATTATTGAGTTCTTTAGGGTCATCGTTTAAGTTATACAAATTGATATTTGAAGGGCCTTTCAAAAGGTCTTTCTTTATTCCTTTCCATTGATCAATTCTAATTGCTTGTTGCCCTCCATAAGCAGGAAATTCCCAATAAAGATATTCATGGAGTGTTTGTTTTGCTCCAATCAAACTGGATAAATAGGAAATGCCATCAGTTTTAATGGGTAATGGTATTCCAATAATATCAGAAACAGTTGCAAAAAAATCGTAAAAAGCACTTGGGTGATCAGATTTTGTACCACCTTTTATTTTCGTAGGCCATGTTACAATAGTAGGCACTCTAATTCCACCTTCATTAACGCTCCCTTTAACAGTGTTTTTTGAGTTTAAAAAGATTCCCGTACTATTAAAAAAATCAATATTAACTTGGTTTACATGAGTTGGGCCATTGTCACTTGTAAAAACAATAACTGTATTTTCATATTTTCCAATTTCTTTAAGTTTTAAAATAATTTCTCCTACCTGTTCATCTAAATATGAAATCATTCCTGCATAAGTAGATTTAGGGAATTGATTAGGATAATATCCTTTATCACCAATGTATGGCTTTTCTTCTCCTAGTTTTTCTCTATAATAATCAACCCATTTTTTTGGAGCTTGAAGAGGAAGATGTGGAAGAGGACTGGCATAATAAAGAAAAAATTTATGATCTTTATTTCTGTCTATGAATTTTAATGCTTGGTTATGCATCAAAGTGGGTGCATAATCATTCTGGTTATAGAGTTTATAGCTTTCAGAATTATTTGGATCAAGACCTTCTTTAAGAGGACCTTTATCAACTATAATATTTTTAAGGATATCTCTTTCTTTATTTTTCCATAAATGACTAGGGTATAGTGAATGTGCTTGTCTTTGACAGTTATATCCATAAAAAAAATCAAAACCCTTGTTATTTGGAATACTTTTTGTATTAGGAGCACCAAGACCCCATTTCCCAACCATTCCAGTTTTATAGCCATTAGATTTTAAATAACTTGCAACAGTTATTATTGAATCTGGCATGGGACGTTGACCTTCAAGCTCAGAGTTTTTAAACATTGCATCAAAACTCCAAACATCTCCACGTTCTTTCCATTCATCATTTCCTCTAACTGGACTATTACCAGTATGTAACCCTGTTAATAAAACAGCTCGTGCAGGAGCACAGACAGGAGATCCAGAATAATGATTGGTTAAAATCATTCCATCTTTTGCTAATTGATCAATATTAGGAGTTTCAATTATCTTTTGTCCAAAAATCCCTAATTCACCATAACCAAGATCATCTGCCAAAATGAATATAAAATTTGGTTGATCGGAAATATTATCTTTTTTAGTACATGAAAATAATAAGTAAATAACTAGAATAAGTAAAAAATTTTTCGTCATATATATAAATTTATGTCACATTGAAATAGGATCTTTAGCAGCTGGATAAGAATCTAATTTTTTTAAAAAAAATTTTATGATTTTTTTGTTTTTATTAGCAATATTAACTCTTTCTTCAGGATCTTTATTGTAATCATACAATTCGTATTCAACCTTTTCTCTATTTTTTAAATTAGTCCAACGGATCATTCTGTACCGTTTATTTCTAATAGCTTCTCCAAGATTTCCTTTTCTTATATATGAATGATAGATGTGATCCTTAATATTAACTAATGAATCTTTAATTATTGGTCTCAAACTTTTTCCATCAAGCTTATGAATTGGAGTTTTCCTATTCAAGTCTGCTAAATCAGTTAATGTTGGGTACAAATCGACAGTCTCTACCGTTTGATTACATTCACTGTTTTTAATTGTATAACCAGGTGCTTTTATAATTAAAGGAATCCTTGTAGCTTGCTCATAATTAGTGTGCTTTGTCCAAATCCCGTGGTCTCCTAAATGCCAACCATGATCACCCCACAAAACAATTATTGTGTTTTTATCTAATTTAAGTTTTTTAACCTCTTTCATTACTCGACCCATTTGCTCATCCATATAGCTAATACTCGCATAATAACCATGAATTAAATTTCGCTTAAGCTCTTTACTTAATTGAATTTTAGATGGATCGATGGGTTTAAAATTATTTATTTCCCCTCCTCTTTTTACTGCATAATTTGGGGCATCCTTTGGAGGCTTTTCAAATTGAGGTAATGGAAGTTTATCTTTTTCATATAGATCCCAATATTTTTTCGGCACACTAAATGGAAGATGGGGTCTAACAAATCCAATTGCAAGAAAAAAAGGTTGATTTTTATTTTCACTTAAATATCTTAACCTATCGATAGTGTGTCTTGCAACTCTGCCGTCTGCATAGGCTTCATCCAAAACATCTGGTGATTCCCATGCTGCACCCCTTGGTAAGGTATTAACATCAATTTTTTCTTTAGAATACAGATTATAATTTTCAAAATATGCTTCCTCTCTTGTTAGTTCACCATTATTGCTTTTTGGAAGTATGTATTCTATGACCTTTTCACCATGGTGGGGAACACTCCATGAATCCTCATCATTTATATTTCCATGACCAACATGAAAAACTTTACCTATCGATTCAGTATGATACCCATTATTTTTGAATATTTGAGGCAAAGTCTCAATTTCTGGGTAAACATCTCTAAAGTTTACTCCAAACCTATATAAACCTGTTGAAGTTGATCTTTTCCCTAACAATAAATTATATCTTGACGGAGCACAAACAGCCTGATTTGCATATGCCAAGTTAAATCTAAGCCCTTCTTTTGCAAGTTGATTAATATTTGGACTTTTTGATAAAGAATCACTGTAAATTCCTAAAGTAGGTTTAAGGTCATCCACCAAAATTAGAATTACATTAAGCTTGTTTTGATCAGTCAAATTCACTTGACTATAAACTCTATCAAAAAGAAAACTTACTACAAATAATATAGATAACTTTAAAAATGTTTTATATCTAAAAAATGTACAAACCATAATCAAATTGACCATTTTCAGTCGAATTATTAATTTCAAAAGCTATATTGTTTAAACCTATTTTTAATTTTTTTAGATGATTGCTTAAATTAATATCATCATAATGACGCTTTGTCCTCAAATATTTTTCTAATACTTTTTCACCGTTAATATAAATAATTACATCGCCATTCCCATAGAACTTTAAAGCTAAATTATTGGGCATTTCTTCTATCTTAAATTCTTTAAAAGAAAATGCTGAATGACCAATTTCGAGATTAGTTGGAAACTCTATTAATTTGAATTGAGAATTATTCTTAGGGTTTAATGCCCAATTTAGCGGTAATTTTTTATTGGTAAATTTTTTACTTTGAATTAAAACCTCAGAATCTTTAATCAAAAACTGAGCTTTTTCAAACTCATTAAATAATTCCTTGTGAATTTTTTTTGTTGATTCGATTGGTAATTTTATTACTTTTCTATCATAGGTCAATAAACCATTTACTTCAATTTCTACATCAGTTGTTTGGGTATAAATTGCTGCAGCTAAGCCTCTTGCTTTTTCTCCATGCAGATTATAAATTACTTGCTTATAATCTTTTAGATAACTCTCTAAATTTTTAGATACCCGATAACCCCAGTTTTTTTTTGTTTTATCCCATAGATGGTTTTTAACTGGGTAACCGTAACCTCCAAATTCCCCCAATACAACTGCTCTTCCTTCATTCTTTGATGGAGGTTCCATCCCTGGACCCGGATATTGATGAAGGTCAATAAAATGACCAACCTCCCTATCATCCCATCCGCTTATTCCATTTGTTAGTCTAGTGGTATCATAATTCATTGTCCACTCAGTTATCTTTTTGCTTTCAAACTGACCCCAGCCCTCGTTAAATGGAATCCAAACAACAATACTAGAGAAAAACTTAAGATGATCAATTATATTTTTCCACTCCTTTTTAAATAAAGCCGCAGATTCTCTAGGTCTATTCCAATCTTTTTCATCACCCCACATTACATGTTGTTCAGGATGATGATTATGCAGAAAACCAGAGGGCATATCTTGCCATATTAAAAAACCTAACTTATCAGCCTCATGATAAAAAACTGCTGGTTCAACCTTAACATGTTTTCGAATAGTATTAAAACCTAAAGTTTTTAAAGCCTTCATGTCATATGCCATCGCTTCAAGAGAGGGAGGTGTTAAAAGACCATCAGGCCACCATCCTTGATCTAAAGTACCCCAATGAAATAGTTCTTTATTATTTAAATAGAGTTTTGTAAACCCATATTTATCTTTACCAATGTCTATTTTTCTCATGGCAAAGTACGAGGTGATTTTATCCAATAGTATACTGTCCCTTAAAACTTCGATTTCAATATCATATAATTGGGGATTATTTGGAGACCATAATTTTGGATTTTTTATTTTTATTTCTAATTCATCTATCGAATTAAAAGCTTGGTTAACCAATAATGAATCCCTTTCAAAAACTTTAATTGAATACTTCTCATTTCCCTTTGAATTTTTGAGATCAACTAAAAGATTAATTTTTTTCTTATCAATATCTGAGATAATATTGATATTATCAATATGTGTTTTTTCAACTGGTTCTAACCATACGGTTTGCCAAATTCCAGAAACTGCAGAATACCAAATTCCCCGTGGTCTAAGTGTTTGCTTCCCTCTAGGTTGAGTTCCTGTATCGGTTGGATCCCAAACAGAAAGTTCTAATTCTTGAATTTTTTGTTTACTATCAATAAAAGGTGTAATGTTATATGAAAAAGTATCATTCCCTCCTATGTGAGATCCTACTTTCTTTCCGTTTATGTATAAAGTAGATTTGTAATCAACTGCACCAAAATGAATTAGAATTTCTTTTTCTTTCCAATCTGATACATCAAACTTGGTTCTATACCACAAAACTTCAACAGGCAATAACTCTTTTCCAACACCTGATAGACTTGATTCAATTGAAAAGGGAACAAGTATTTGTTTTTTGTAAGTTATAGGAACTAATCTTTCTCTTGGCATTCTATTCAAAATTGCATAATCCCATAGACCATTGAGATTTCTCCAAGTCGATCTCACCATTTGAGGGCGAGGATAATTATGCCATACATTATCAGGTGTAATTTTAGATGCCCACTTGGTTTTAATTCTATTACCTACTGGCGACCATTCAATTTTTTTATTAATTTGATTTAATTTGGATCTTTCGCTACAACTGTAATATAGAAAGATAAAAGAAATAGCAAAAATTAAATTTTTCATTAATCAAGAATAATAATTATAATATAAAAATTAAATTTTAAATGATATTTAAATAGATTTATATTACCAATAATAAACTAAAAAGAGAAAGGATGAGATTTATAATTCCGTTAGCTATTTGCATTTTATCAATGTCTTGCAAATTAAAAAGTGATAGTTTAAAAAAGCAAAAAAAAACTTTGCCAAATATTTTAGTATTTATTGGTGATGATATGACATGGAATGATTGCGAACCCTACGGAAGTAAAGTAGTAAAAACTCCCAATATTCAGAAATTAGCAAATGAAGGGGTGAGTTTTGATAACATGTTTACCTCAACTGCAATGTGCGCACCAACTCGTCAACAATTAATGACTGGTTTATATCCAGTTAGAAGTGGGGCTTATCCAAACCACTCTGAAGTTTATGATGGGGTTAAAAGTTTTGTTCATCATTTTGAAGAGCTAGGTTATGAGGTTGCATTAATTGGAAAAAAACACTACGGCCCTCCAGATTCTTTCCCAATAAATTATCTAGGAGGTCTACAGCACGATACAGGATTCGGAGGAAAAGACATCGATTTAAGTAATATTAAGCCTGTTATTTCTGGAGACAAGCCTTTCTTTTTAATTATTGCTCAAAACCAACCCCATTCGCCATGGAATAGAGGAAAATCAGATGATTATAAAGAAGAAGATTTGATAATTCCAGATTACATGGTAGACACACCGATAACTCGAAAGGAACTAAGTTCTTATTATGCTGAAATAACCTATATGGATAGCCTTCTTGGTAAAACCCTAGAATACATTAATGAGGTCAATAAAACCAAAAATACAATTTCAATTTTTACTAGTGAACAAGGATTTTCTTTTCCATTTGGAAAATGGACTTGTTATGATCTGGGGCTTAAAACTGCATTCATAGCTAAATGGCCAGGTAAAATAAAACCCAATACAAGAAATAATGCAACAACACAATATGTTGACATAATCCCAACATTATTAGATGCAATAGGTGAAGATCCAAGTAAAATTAATGTAGGTATTTCAGATTCAAATGGGAATAATGGTTTTGATGGGAAAAGTTTTTTTGATTCAATGATGGGAAAAACGGATAAACATAGAAATTTTTCCTATGGTGTTCAAACTACACGAGGTGTCATAAATGGTCCCGAATCCTACCCTATCAGATCCATCCGCTCAGAAAAATACAAGTACATTCAAAATTTGAGTCACAATCAGCTATTTTACAATGTAGTAACAGCAAAAGATACAGCGCGTAAGGGATATTTAATTTATAAATCATGGTTAGAATATGCAAAAAATGAAGAAGAATTAAATTGGGTAAAACATTATAAAAAAAGACCTTTTGAGGAATTATATGATTTAGAAAATGATCCTTTCGAAAAAAATAATATTGCAGACCAGCCTAAATATTTTGGAATTAAAAATGATCTAGAAATCAAACTAAAAGTCTGGATGGAACAGCAAGGGGATCTTGGCATTGAAACAGAGATGAAGGCTGTAAGTAGACAAAATAGGGAGGGAAAGGGAGAATGGCTCCCCTATAAACAAAAAAATTCAAAAGGCTAGATTTAGAAATCTTTAATAATAGTAAATGTAAATTATGGTAAAAATTAAAAAATCACTTTTTATTTTTTCAATTTGTTTTTTATTTAATTCATGTGAATCAAAAAAAAGTAATTTAAATATTGATCGCCCAAATATTATTCTAATAATGTCCGATGATATGGGCTACTCGGATATTGCTCCTTATGGAGGAGAAATTGATACCCCAAATCTTTCATTTTTAGCAAAAAACGGCATTAAGTTTACACAATTTTATAACGCTGCAAGGTGTTGTCCCACAAGAGCTTCATTATTAACAGGTAATTATCCCCATGAAGCAGGAATAGGTCATATGACAAACCCCCCTAAAGATGCTAATGGTCATAATTATGGGGTGCCAGAGTATCAAGGTAAATTAAGTTCTAATGTTGTTACGATTGCTGAAGTTCTTAAAAAAACAGGTTATTCAACATTAATTAGTGGAAAATGGCATTTAAGTTTTTTTGATAAAAATCAATGGCCACTTCAAAGGGGTTTTGATAAATTTTACGGTTTTATATCGGGGGCTGGAAATTATTTTAACCCCGAGGGGCCTAGGTTTATTTTTGAAGGTAATAATAAAATTGAAATTAATGATGAAGATTATTATACAACCGATGCCTTTACTGACAAAGCAATTGAATATATTGATGGAGCAAAATCGGAAAATAAAGAGAATCCATTTTTTCTTTATCTTTCTTATAATGCGCCACATTGGCCTTTACAAGCTCCTAAAGAGGATATTGATAAGTATAGAGGGAAGTATTCTAATGGTTGGGAAATACTTCGTAAGGAGCGTTACAATAAAATGATTGAAATGGGCCTTGTTGATTCTTCTTGGGATTTAAGCTATGATGACATTGTTTCATGGGATTCTTTATCTATTCAAAAAAGAGAAGAAATGGGTCTAAGAATGTCCATTTATGCAGCAATGATAGACAGGATGGATCAAAATATTGGAAGATTAATTGATAATTTAAAAAGAAAAAATATATATGAAAATACAATTATAATGTTCTTAAATGATAATGGTGCTTGTGCAGAATTTGACATGCTCGGCAGTGGTCCAAAAGAACAACTAGAAACTAAGCAAGGGTATGCTTTAACTTATGGAAAAGCATGGGCAAATGCATCAAATACACCTTACAGATCATATAAACATTGGGTTCATGAGGGTGGTATTGGAACCCCTTTTATTGTTCATTGGCCTAATGGAATATCTAAAGATCTAAGAGGCTCAACAATTAATCAATATGGTTTTTTACCAGATATTATGGCAACATGTTTAGATTTGGCCAATACAATCCAACCAGAAATATTTAATGGAAAAAAAATAAAAAAGCACTCTGGTAAAAGTTTGACTCCTATTTTTTTAGGGTCAACAAAACAAATACACGAAGAGCCAATATTTTGGGAACACGAAGGAAATAAAGCTGTTCGTTTAGGTGACTATAAATTGGTACAAGATTGGGAAAAAGATGTTTATGATAATTGGGAACTTTACAATATTTCCAAAGACAGAACTGAACAAAATAATTTAATTGATGAGTTGCCTGACATTGCAAATGATATGATTTCAATGTACGATGATTGGGCCAATAAAATCAGGGTTCTTCCTTGGGAAGAAGTGAAGAAAATTCGCTCAAAAAAATAATTTTTATGGGAAAAATCATATTTAGGTATTTTTTTTATTCAATTTTTTTCTTTTTCTCATGTAATAGCCTAGAATCATTTAATGAAAACATTTTTTTAGCAGACCCAACAATCTTCTATGATAAAGATAAATATTATCTTTATGGAACCACAGCAGGTGGTGCTGATAGTACTAATAATGGGTTTCTTGTCTATCTTTCAGATAATTTGAAAGAATGGAATTACAAGGGTTATGCACTTAAAAAGGGAAATGCTTTTGGAAATAAAGGGTTTTGGGCTCCTCAAATTTTTAAAAAAGACAGTTTATATTATATGTTTTATACTGCAAATGAAAAAATTACTGTTGCATTTTCAGAAAGTCCACTTGGACCATTTATAAACAAAAACAATATATATTTTAAAGCAAAGGATAGACAAATTGATCCATTCGTTTTCTCAGATGGTGACAAGTATTTCTTATATTATGTAAAGAGATTTAATAATGATAATGAAATTTTTGTGGCTGAGCTTCAAAAGGATTTCAACGATATTAATAAAGAAACGTTAACCAAGTGTCTATCATCAGATTTACTATGGGAAAATGATGATAATTTTGATTTTAAAAGTGTACAAGGCCCAAGCGTTTTTAAAATAGATAGCATATATTATATGCTTTACTCTGCAAATAATTTTAAAAGTCCCAATTATGCTGTAGGATATGCAACAAGTTTAAGTCCATTTGGACCTTGGAATAAATCGGAAAAAAATCCTTTAATAAGTTTTAAAACCATAAATCAAAGTGGATCAGGTCATGGTGATGTCTTTTTTGATAAAACTAGAAATAAACCTAAATATGTATTACACACCCACAATTCAAGTTCTAAAGTTAGACCAAGAAAGACTGGGATCGTTGATTTAATAATTGATAAAAAACTTAAAACAATTAATTTAAAAGATCAAAGCTTTAGGTTTTTAAATTTAGTTGAAAAATAAAACTAAAAAAATATGAATGCCAAATATCTTTATTTAGTAATTAGCTTTTTATTTGTTTTTACATACTGTAAAAAAGGGAATAAATCATTAGAGGCCAAACAAAAATTAAATAATCCAAATATTATAATTATATATGCCGATGATTTAGGATATGGTGAATTAGGCTCTTATGGTGCGACAGAATTAAAAACTCCTAATTTAGATAAACTTGCAAATGGTGGTATGCGATTTACAAATGGATATTCTTCATCAGCAACTTGTACACCTAGCAGATATGCCTTACTAACAGGNATATATCCTTGGAGAAATAAAAGTGCTAAAATACTTCCAGGAACAGCACCATTAATAATTGATACAACTCAAGCAACTATTCCTAAAATGCTTAAAAAGCAAGGTTACCATACTGGAATTGTTGGAAAATGGCATTTAGGGCTAGGTAGTGGAAACGTAAATTGGAATAAAAAAATTTCACCAGGTCCAAACGAAGTTGGATTTGATTACAGTAATATTTTAGCTGCAACTCAAGATAGAGTTCCAACAGTTTATATTGAAGATGGTTATGTAGTAAACCTTGATCCAAACGACCCAATTGAAGTAAATTATAATANGAATTTTGATGGAGAACCTACCGGTTTAAAAAATCCAGAAATGCTTAAGATGAAATGGCACCACGGTCATAATAATAGCATTGTAAATGGGATTCCAAGAATTGGCTTTATGAAAGGAGGAGAGTCAGCAAAATGGATAGATGAGGATATGGCAGATTACTTTTTNAATGAGGCTCAGGANTATATTAAAAAACATAAGNATNATNCATTTTTCNTNTACTATNCTTTACAGCAGCCGCATGTCCCCCGAACTCCAAATTCTCGTTTTATTGGATCTACCAAATTAGGTCCTCGCGGTGATGTAATTGTAGAGGCTGATTGGATGGTAGGACAATTAATAAAGACTTTGGANACTGAAGGATTATTGTCAAATACTCTAATAATCTTCTCNAGTGATAANGGCCCAGTNATAAANGATGGTTATTATGACGATTCAGAAGAAAAGCTAGGAGATCANAAACCAGCTGGNGTTTTNCGTGGTGGAAAATATAGTTTATTCGAAGCAGGNACCCGTATACCNTTTTTTACTTATTGGAAAGACAAAATAAGCCCTGGAGTTTCAGATGCAATGGTNTCTCAATTAGACTTATTTTCTTCACTTGCAGCTCTTGTAAAAAGTAAAGAAAGAGCAAGTGATAGTAAACANCTTCTTAACTTATTTTTAGGTAAAAGTGAAAATGGGCGAGAAGAAATGGTAATTGAGGCAACCTCTAGAACAGCATTTAGAAAGGGGAATTGGGTTTTGATTCCACCGTATGAGGGGCCTGAAGTTAATACATTAGTGAAAATAGAACTAGGAAATTATGATTACTACCAATTATATAATTTAGAAGAAGATATGAGACAGCAAAACAACCTTGCTAAAAGTAATCCTGAAAAACTAGAAGAATTGATNAGTGCTTACGAAATAATTCGAGGAAATAAAAACAGAGCTATTCAACAGCTTGAATTGAAATAAATAATAAGAAATTTGAAAAAACAAAGGAGAGAATTTATTAAAGANACTGCACTTCTAGCTGGGGCNTCATTAATTCCACTTCATTACTCCTTCAATAAAAAGTCTTTAAATTATATAAAAGCCCCTTTTGAAGATTTAGATACTTTTTGTGTGAATGATTGGTGGAAAAGAAAAGACAATCCAATTATAAATTTAAAAGTAGAAAGAAAAAATATTATTGCTTTTGGAATTTACACATTGTCTAATAATATTCTAAAGCTTTCGGCTCAAACATACCCTCTTTATCCAAACGAAAGTCGTTTTATTTCTTTTCAAATTAAAAACAATAATAAATGGAAAGAANTNTCTAAANANAAAATCAATGAGATTGGATGGTCAACTNTATTTAGNTTTCAAAATTGGAANAGTAAGATTGATCAAGAATATAGATTGGTTCATGANAATGGTTCTGTTTTTAATGGAAAAATCAGAAAAGATCCGNTCGATAAAANTATAATTAAGCTTGCTGCTTTTTCATGTAATAGTAATAAAGACAGGGGGGACAGAAATAACTATATTAAAAATGTTACTNANCAAGATCCAGATATTCTTTTTTTTGGAGGGGATCAATCNTATGATCATAAACAACACACAGCAGCCTGGTTAAAATTTGGATTACAGTTTAAAGAACTTTTTAGAAATAGACCTTGTATCACCATTCCTGACGATCATGATATTGGTCAAGGCAATTTGTGGGGAGAGGGAGGAAAGAAGGCCTTTAGAAGACAGGGTGATGATGGAGGATATTATTATCATCATGAATATGTGAAAATGGTTGAAAGATGTCAAACCTCNCATTTACCTGACCCNTATGATCCNACNCCGATTGAACAAGGTATTAATGTATATTACACAAATCTAAAATATGGTGAGATTGATTTTGCTATTATCGAAGACAGAAAATTTAAATCTGGTCCAAAAGAAAAAATTCCTAATCAAGGACCAAGACCAGATCATATCTTAAATCCAGATTATAGCCCAGATGATATTGATTTAGATGGGTTGAAATTATTAGGTGATAGGCAGCTTCATTTTTTAAAAAAATGGTCTAATAAATCAAAAAAAAATACAATGAAGGCTCTACTTTCCGCAACCAGTTTTTGTGGAGCNGCTCATTTACATGGGGAAAAAACCAACAGACTTCATGCTGATTTAGACTCCAATGGTTGGCCTCAAAAAGGAAGAAATAAGGCTTTAAAAATAATTAAAAAAGCAAATGCAGTACATATAGGTGGAGATCAACATTTAGCCTCAATAGTTCATCATGGGACTAATAGTTTTGAGGATGGCCCTTTTCAGTTTATTGTTCCCGCACTGGTCAATAATTATTACAGTAGATGGTGGTGGCCTGAAAATGAGAAACCAGGTGAATTATCAAACAATAAACTTCCTTGGACAGGACGATATTTAGATGGATTTAATAATAAAATTACTATGCACGCTTATGCCAACCCAGATTCTCCCTCAAATGGAGCAGGTTATGGTTTAATTCTATTTAATAAAGAAAAAAATAATGTAACTTTTCAATGCTGGCCCAGATTTGAGGATGTTACAAAGAAAAACGCTGAGCAGTTTAAAGGCTGGCCTTTTGTTGTTGATTTAAATTAAATAAACAAAATATTAATATTATGTATCAGTTTTTTGTTGTTTTCTTGTGATTCTAAGCAAAAAAATTATCAAAACTAATACTGAAAAATTAAAAGAACTGATTACAGCCTATAAAACTATTCGTGGAACAGAAAATACAGATATTGAGCAACTAGAATTAAAAAATTTATATAATTAAAATTTAGATTTTAGGGTTTATTTTTCACTAATAGGAATTGTTTTTTTTAAACGTTCAATAACACCATTATAATCAGCATTTTCTGATAAATTATACCACTCATTTGGATCNTCTTGATGATTATATAGTTCACTGGAGCCATCTTTATATTGAATATAACGCCAGTTTTCATATCTAACAGCATGATTGCCTTTCCCGTATGTAGATAGAACAGGCCTAACCCANTTCATTGATGGATTTTGAAGTAATTCTAATAAACTTTCTCCATCCAAATTCTCTTTTTTTGAAATCCCTGCAAGATCAACCAAGGTTGGATAAATATCAATAAAACTTACAGGTGCTTCGCAGATTTTATTTTTTTTTATTTTTCTTGGATAAGATACTATAAAAGGAACGTGGGTTGTGTCTTCCCAAAGTGCTTGTTTTCTCCAATGTTGTTTTTCGCCAAGATGCCAGCCATGGTCTCCCCATAAAATAACAATAGTGTTATCAGCATATTCACTATTCTGAAGCTCTTCTAAAAGCTCACCAATATAATTGTCAACAAAACTTATAGATGCTAGATATGCCTGTACACCCTTTTTCCATTGATNATATTTAAGAACTAGATCATGGTCTTGTATTCCTTCATTAAGATCAGTTCCCCATGAAGCAGAATACCTTTCTCTTGCAAACCTTTTACCCAATTCAGGAAGATCATTGCGGTCGTTTATTTTTGTGTCTGGCAGTACAATTTCATCTAAAGGATACTTTTCAAAATATTTTTTTGGCACATACCATGGTAAATGTGGTCTGTAAAATCCACANGCTAAAAAAAATGGTTTTTTATGAGATTTTTTTAATTCAGATTTAGCCCATTCAACAACTTTTACATCTTGCATTTGGTCATCCTCAACATTTAAAGGACCCCAATTAAACCAACCTGAGCCTGTAGACACCTTTGGCAAATTTGGATCTCTTCCACTCTTTTTTGTATGTCCTTTTGAAATAAAATAATGATCCCAGGATAAGGAATCATTAGGTCTATTATTACCATGAAATATTTTTCCACCTCCCATAGTTAAATAACCATTAGCTCTAAAATGTTGGAATAATGTTATTTCATTTGGTAAATTTTTTCTAAAATTATCTCGATTTCCATATACTCCAGAAGTTGAAGGATATAAGCCTGTCAATAAAGCAACTCTTGATGGATTACATAGTGGTGCAACAGTATAGGCTTTACTAAACCCTACTCCTTTACTTATTAATCTATCAATGTTCGGAGTTTCAGCTTGAGGATGACCACCTAAATATCCAACCCAATCATTCAAATCATCAATAGCTATAAATAAAATATTTGGATTATTTCCTTCTATTTTACTGGAATTACACGAATAAAAAAAAGTGGAAAAAAAAAGAAGAANAAATGATTTTAAAATATCCTTATTATGCATAGTTAATTAAATTTAATAGGAATATATTCTGGATTAAGTTCCGTAGGTATAGGAGCGTTTGTATTTTTCCACCAATTTTGCAACTCAATTAGTAAGTCTTTAGTTTTTGGCTCATTTATTTTTGAAAGATCCTTTTTTTCTCCTANATCATCTCTTAAATTGTATAATTCTAATTCCTTATCCTCAAAATAATAATGTAATTTCCAATCCCCTTTTCTTATGACAGAACCAGGTCGAGTTCTAAATAGGGAATCCCTGTTTTCATTGTCGTTTATATTGTACCCCTGAAGATATATAGGGAAATGCCAAAACAAAGATCTTTCAGATATTTCTATTCCACTTTTTAAAAGTTGTAGTAAAGATTTACCATCAAACTCATCATCTAAAGAGTAGTCTCCTATAGCGTCCATAATTGTTGGGAAAATATCAAGATGGGAAATAGATGTTTTAGTGTTTATACCACTTTTAATTTTTCCTTTCCAATAAAAGAAAAAAGGAACTCTTATTCCACCCTCATAGTAACTTCCTTTTCCTGCTCTTAAAGGTTTTTGCATCGTTATTCTTCCATAATACCCTCCATTATCTGATGTAAATATTATAAGAGAATTATTAAAGAGTTTTTTTTCTTTGAGTTTATCTACAAGATCTCCAATATTCCTATCTAAATTATTTATCATAGTTGCATACTCAGGATTTTTTTGTCCTTTAAAGGGTGGTTTATCCTTATATTTAAACATTAAAGAGTCAACTTTTTGAATTGGAGTGTGAACAGCATAAGGAGTATAATGAAGAAAAAAAGGTTTTTCTACTTTATCCAAAAAGGATAGTGTCTTTTCCATTATAATATCTGTCAAATATTTCTCCGAATTAGAGTCTATATTTACTTTATTATTCTTTTTCTTTTTTCCATATGGAGAATAATAACTACCAGGACTTCCACTATGATTCCCTGCAATATTTTCATCAAAACCATAATCTAGAGGATCATCACTTAAATGCCATTTACCAGAATGACATGTTGTATATCCCGACTCTTTTAACTTTTGAGCAATAACAGTGAATTTTTTATCTAGGGTAATTGTGTTTTTAATTGGTATTAATTTTCTATCCCTAGATTCTCCTCTATCCGAATTAGAAACAGTATATATTTGGTGCCTTGTAGTCCATTTACCAGTGTTTATTGAAGCTCTACTTGGNGCACAATTTGCTGCAGCAGCATATCCTTGAGTAAAAACCATTCCTTCTTTTGAAAGTAAATCAATATTTGGAGTATCATAATACATACTGCCCATAAAGCTNACATCATTCCATCCCATGTCATCGATATTTATAAAAATAATATTAGGTAGTCCCTCAACTGATGTTTTTCTAGAGCAACAAATACATAATTGAGAAATAATTATAAATACGAAAAGTCGAATCATAAAAATTTAATTTGAATTATAATTTTTAAAAAAAAACCAGTGTAATTAAAACACTGGTTTTATAANATAGAATTAAATTTTATCTATACCCATTATTTGTTGGATCTGTATTGAGCAAATTAGGGTTTAATTGAATTTCGGATAATGGTATTGGAGCTAGATTATGCTTTTCTTGAACATTATCTCTAGCTTGCATGTTGTGCTTCTGGAATTGAGTATTTCTAATCGTTTCAACATAAATTCCCCATCGTATAAGATCAGGTCTTCTATGGTTCTCTCCAAAAAGTTCATGCATTCTCTCCTCATACATTTCTTCCCTAAATTCTTGCTGACTTAGACCACTCCATGGTTGATCTGGTTCAAAAGCTCTTTCGCGAACTTTATTAACATATTGGTAGGCATTTCCTGGACCATTAAGTTCATTTTCGGCCTCTGCTGCCATAAGATAAATATCAGCAAGTCTAATCATAACCATATTTTCAGATTTATTAAGCCTTGGGGAATATGTTGAACTAAGGTTCCATAATTTTTTGGTATAAAAAAACTTTAAAGTAATACCTTCATACTCTTTAGTTATAGTTTCATCATACCTTAAATCACCTGGGTCCCAAGAGGATCTGTCTGATGGAACAGGAAGTGGTGAAGCACCCCCATAACCGCCAAATTCGTGTCCATTTGCATTTAGAGCTGCTACTAATGCAGATTTTTGTGATTTGTCTTTAGGTTCATCTCTAAGTCTAGGAACATAATCATGACCACTTTGATAATTATCTTCATTATTTGTGCCTAAACCTTTTGCTGGAAGACCTGTAAAGTCAATCCAAAGAATATGTTCTGGTTTGACTTTATTTGTGTAACCTGCATTACTCCAATCATATACATCTCCAAAATTATCCATCAATCTGTGTGGAGAATTATTTATAATGTCTATGCAAGCAGCCAACATTCCTTGCCAATTTTTTTCAAACATATGAATTTTAGCCTCCAATGCTTTTGCAGCCCATTTAGACATTCTACCCAAATCAGANCCATTCCAAGAATCAGGAAGGAAACCATAAGCTTTTTGAAGATCTAAAACCATAGCATCTCTTATTGTTTTAACTGGAGTCCTTTCGAGTGATGATAATTCTTCTGGTGAAAGAATTTCTGTAAAGAAAGGAACATCACCCCATACAACTGTTAGATCATAATAGGCTAATGCTCTAATAACATAAAGTTGACCCAAGGATTCTTCAATTATTTTCTGTGACAAATTTTCATTGCCCTCAATATTTGCAATCGCATCACTTGTGTTTCTAACAGTCTCGTAAAGACTATTCCAATAACGCTCACCATCTGCTACACCTTCATTATAAGTTATATTGTGTGCCTCTTTAAAAATGTTTCTGGTAGAGCTTATTTCATCAGCAGCTATTTGCCACCAAGCCTTTCGATCCCTGTGTTTGAACCATCCATTACTAGTTAACATTGAATAGGCACCATCAACTGCAATTTGAGCTTCAGAATCACTATTATAGAAGTTTGCAGGTGATAAACCACTTTTAAATTCTTCATCTAGATATTCCTCGCAATTCGATGTTAAGAACAACAAAGACATTAACATCATCCATTTTGTAAAATTTATTTTAATATTTTTCATCTTTTAATTTTTATAAGTTCAATCTAAAGCCTACTGCTAAAGAGGTAGAGTAAGGATATTGATCTATTGATACACCCTGTGCTACTGATCCAGTTCCACTATCACTTACCTCTGGGTCTCCCCATTGGTAATTAGTTAATAAAAGTAGATTATTACCTGTTGCATATACACTTGCAGAATCAGCAAAAGATAAATCAAAATCATAACTTAATGTCACATTCCTTAGTCTTAGATATGAGCCGTCCACAACATTTAAACTACTCATTGGTCTATATCCTCCAGCTGATGTCCCGGCTCTAGGAATATCAGATGTCTGATTATTTACTGTCCACCTGTCTGCAACAATTGGCAACATATTGGTCTCTGGACCTCTACCATAATATTCTTCATAAACAGAACCATCCAATATCTCATTACCTTGCATCCCCTGAATGAAAATATCTAAAGTCCAATTTTTATATGATAGGGTATTTCTAAATCCGTAATAAAAATCTGGTTGAGGACTTCCTAAAGGAACAAAGTCTAATTCATTTATATTGCCATCCTGGTTAACATCCACATAGTTTGGTGCTCCAATAAAATCAATTCCTGTTCTCTGGTCAGCATCAATTTCTGCTGCAGTTTTATATGTTCCTTCATATGTGGCACCAATAAATGTGGGCATAACTTCACCAGGGATTAATCTCATTGATGGACCAGCTTGTATATGGATTATGTTATTATTAGGTCCATTCCCGTTACCACCGTTTCTAAGATTAATAAAAGGAGAATCTCCAAGACTAATTACTTTATTCCTGTTAGCAGATATTTGTAAATTTGAGCTCCAAACAAAATCTGGCTTTTCAATATTTACAGTATTAAATGTGAATTCAAGTCCTTTGTTTTCAACCTCACCAACATTTTCAAGTCTCGTATCTCCAGCTGTTCCTGGAAGCGGTCTTTCTAGTAGTAAGTCTTTTGTTTGTTTATTGTAATAATCTATTTCAACAGTATATCTATTTTTCTGAAAACCAATTTCTAAACCGATATCGGTCTGATAAGTTTTTTCCCACTCAAGTCCAGTACTTGGAAGTGATGCAAGTATCACAGCCGGTGATATCGATTGATTAAAAAATAGATTTCTTGAAGTATATTTAGCAAGTGAATTGTAAGGGGAAACTCCTTGTTCTCCAACTATACCATAACTAGCTCTAAGTTTTAAATTACTTATAGCCTCTATATCTTGCATAAAATCCTCCTCGCTTATTTTCCAGGCAGCTCCTGCTGAAGGGAAAAAAGCATATTTATTACCTTGCTCAAAAACCGAAGATCCATCCCTTCTACCAACCAGCGTAAGTAAATATTTATCCTTATAACCATAATTTATTCTCGCTAAAATTGATTCAAATGTTCTCTGAGAGAAATTTGACCCTATAACATTTCTTGTAGCATCTGCACCCAAAGAAAGGTTATTAAAAGTAACAACATCATTCGCATATCCAGCACCTGCTGCTCTCACATCAGTAAAAATATCCTTTTGTATAGTATAACCTGCTAGTACTTTTAGTGAATGATCTCCAAAATTATTAGCATAAGTCAAAGTATTTTCGTTCAAAAAGCCTGTAGTTCTTGAAAAATTAATTCGTGCTTCTCCTCCAGTCCCTTGTGCTGCTATTCTAGGTTCTAAATTAGATTTATAGAAATTCCCTCTATTAGCTGTTAGATTTGTTCCAACTGAACTCCTTAGAGTAAGATTAGGAATCAAATCATACTCTGCATAGGCATTGGCTAATAAATTTGTAGCCAAATTATGGTCAATTAATTCATTAATATCAGCAACGGGGTTAGCCACAAAAGATCCTGAAACAGGATTTAAACCATTATAACTTCCGTCTTCATTGTATACTTGCATGATTGGGATTAAGTTAAAGTAGGTAGCGTTCCAATTTACTTTGTTATTTTCTTGTTTTCTATCGGTAACCCCTAATCTTATACCAGTTCTTATTTTATCACTAACATTCAAATCAAAATTAACCCTAATAGAGTTTCTAGTTAAACCTGATCCTTCAATTATACCTTTTTGATCAAATCTATTATATGATATAAAATAATTAGCATTACCTGTATTACCACTAAGATTTACATCAGTATTGTCAATTCTACCTTGTCTGGTAATTAAACCCTGCCAATCTGTAGGTGTAATACTTTGCCAGTTAGGTGCATGGACAGGCTCAATAGTTGTGTCATTAAATCCGTATCCATCGGGACCCGCAACAAGGGTAACTCCTTCATTCCAATATTCAGCCCAAGTTTCAATATCAGCCATTTCAGGATAATTATATACCTGATCAAAAGATGAGTAATGATTTATTGATACATCTACTTTACCTTCTTGGGCTGACAAACCACTTTTAGTATTAATAAGTATAACCCCTGCTGCACCCCTAGTTCCATAAATAGCAAGTGAACTGGCATCTTTTAAAACTTCAATTGATTCAATATCGTTTGGGTTAAGGTTTGATAAATTAAAATCTGTCCCAACAATAAATCCATCAATCACAAATAAGGGCTTATTATTTCCATTAATAGAACTCATCCCTCTAATTCTTATTACAGCGGGTGCTCCTGGTTCACCACTTGATGAAACGACATTTACTCCTGCAGCCCTCCCTTGAAGCATATTATCAACTCTTGCAACTGGTTGATTTTCTAATGCGTCTCCTTTGATCTGAGATATAGAAGAAACTAAATCTTTTTTCCTTGTAGTTCCATAACCAGTTATTACAACTTCATCCAAATTTGCATAATCAGTAATCATTGAAATATCAATATTATTTTCATCACCAACAACAACTTCCTGTCCCTCAAATCCGACAAAGGAAACTTGTAAAATATCTCCTGGATTTACAGAAATAGAATAATTCCCATCAAAATCAGTTGCAGTACCTGTATTGGTGTTTTTAATAAATACGTTTACACCAGGGAGTGGATTTCCTGCATCATCTGATATCACTCCAGAAATTATTTTCTCCTGAGCAAATAACTGAACATTACAAATAAAAAACATTGCTATTATGCTCAGATATTTAAAAAGCTTAGTATCATAATTACTGAATGCCTTTTTTAATAAATTCATATTATTTATATTTTAAGTTTATATTCTTTGCAATTTTAATATTAGTTTTTTGAGAAATTAATAAAAATTAACCCTGCTAACATAGNTTAAATTTTTCATTTTTTAAAAAAAAACTTAATTAAAATGAATCAAAATCATAATTTTAATTAACATAATTGTATTTCCTATAAAAATCTAAATCTTTAAAAATTGTAATATTTTTAAACATGAAAAAATATATTAATTCANTATCAATAATTCTAATTTCATTTATCCTAATAAATTGTAAAAACAAAACCCAAATAAATTTAAAACCAAATGTTATTTTAATTATGGCAGACGATATTGGATTTGAATGCTTGAGTATAAATGGAAGCAAATCATATAAGACTCCTATACTTGACTCTTTGGCAAAAANTGGAATAAACTTTACAAAAGCAATTTCACAGCCTTTGTGTACTCCCTCTAGAGTTAAAATAATGACAGGGAAATATAACTTCAGAAATTATGAGCACTTTACCTATTTAAATTCGAATCAAAAAACGTTTGGAAACTTATTTAAAGAAAATGGATATAAAACAGCTATAGTTGGTAAATGGCAACTTAACGGAATAAAAGTAAAATCTATTGGTGACAAAATATCTCAGGATAATCAGCGCCCTTATAAATTTGGTTTTGACGAATATTCATTATGGCAACTTACCAAAATAAAAGAACTAGGAGAGAGATTTGCTGATCCCTTAATTGAACAAAATGGGAAATTTTTACCAAGAGATAAAGATGCCTATGGCCCAGATATTGTATCTGACTATGCTGTTGATTTTATAAAGAGGAATAAGAATAATCCTTTTTTCATTTATTATCCTATGTTGTTAGTCCATTCTCCTTTTGTTCCAACTCCCGATTCACCAGAGTGGAAATCATTAGACACTAGGTCAAAAGAAAACAACAAATACTTTGTCGATATGGTGGCCTATATGGATAAAATTATTGGTAAAATTGTAAATGAATTAAGTACTCAAGGATTAGCAGAAAATACTCTTTTATTATTTGTTGGAGATAACGGAACAAATAAAAAAATAATTTCTCAAACAATTAATGGTTCGATTAAAGGAGCCAAAGGAAATACTATAACTCATGGGGTAAATGTCCCAATGGTAGCAAGTTGGCCATTAAGGATTAAAAACCACAAGAATTACTCTGGTCTAGTAAACTTTAATGACTTTTATGCAACATTTTCAGATATTTTAAAAGTCAATAATGAAAGTGATGGAAAAAGTCTAATTGATATTTTTTCTAATGATGAGAGTAAAAAACGTGAAGTAACATCTATTTATTATGACCCTGTTTCATTTAATTCTGCCACCTCAAAATTTAGAAATGTTTTTTCTCAAAATGAAAGGTATAAACTATATCAAAATGGTAAGTTTTTTGATATGGAAAAAGATGTGTTAGAAACTAGGCCTTTAAATGATAAGGATCTAACTGAAAATGAAAAGATGATTAAAAATAAATTACTTTCGGAATTAAAATTAATGCCACTGCTTCCAAAAGAATAAATTAAAAATTAAATTGCTAGAAAAAACTTTTTATTGGACTATCTTCATAGCCTATTCTTACAGCTTTNACCTGTATATTTTTNGAAAAATCTAGAGGAGTATTNTAAATTGACCAAACTGTGTCTTTAGCTTTTTTCCAAACAATACTAACACCTTCATCCTCATGATCTAAATAAATTTTATTGTTAGCAATCTTACTTTTTAAGGGGGANATTTTTGGAGCTTCACCATTTGGAAACCATTCCTTAATTAATTTTTTTTCTGAATACTCTCCTAAATCATTGGTTTCAACAATCCACTTGTTTAAAATTTCCCGCAGAAAAAATAAAGTATCTTTTAGAATTGGTTTTTTAGCTAAATTATTAAGTTCATAGGGGTCATTTTCGAGATCATAAAGTTCTTCCTTGGGTTTTGGTGTCTTAAACCATGCCGCATTATTAGGTTTTAATTCCCCTGNTTTCCATAACTGATTTAAATATTGCATCATTGGCATTTGTTCCCTATATGATACTGGAAGAGCATTACTTATTTTAGGATTATAATTCCTAATGTACTTATAGTTCTTAAATCTTATTGCTCTAAGGCGATCAACCTGTTCATCAAAACGATCAGAAGAAGCAAAAATAAAAGAATCTTTTTCCTCTACTTCATACTTCCCGAGATGGGCTTTTCCCTGCATTATATCCGGCGGTTTAATCCCTGAAAGTGATAAAATTGTAGGGGCAAAATCAATAAAGCTTATAAAATCATTATTTCTTGTTCCTGCTTTATCATAAGAAGGTAATTTTATTATCAAAGGAACTTTTAATCCTGTTTCATACAAGGCTCTTTTGTACCTTGGAAAAGGACCTCCATGATCTGCATAGAAAAAAATTATACTCTTTTCGTAAAGCCCCTCTTTTTTTAATTGTTCAATTATTTCTCCAAGCTGACTATCCAATCTTATAAGGTTACTATAGTTTACAGCAATATCTTTCCTTATCACCTTGTTATTTGGAAAAATTGGTGGAACAGGAACTATTTCTGGATCAACTAAAAGAGGTTTNTCTCCCTGTTTCCAAATCTGTGATTCATGAGTTATCCCAAAGTTAAATACTGAAAAAAAAGGTTGATCCCCTAAACGATTTTTCCAATGTGCTTTTGAACTACTCTCATCCCATACTCCGTCAGTTTTTTTAAAATTGTAATCTTCTTTGGAGTTATTAGTTGTGTAATACCCTTTACTTCTTAGATATTCAGGAAACATTTTAACCCCTGTGGTCACTAAAGGTGAATAACTGGGTATATTAATACTGGGTTGATTATCTTTATTATATGCGTTGTAAGTCCTCATATTGTGTGTCCCCAAAGTAGTTGGATAAAGACCACTAATTAATGCACTACGTGCTGGAGCACATACAGGAACTGGGGTATAGGCATTTGTGAACACAACCCCATCATTTGCAAGACTTGAGAGATAAGGAAGCTCTAAAGTTTTATTACCATACATTGGAAAAAATTCAGGAGACTGATCTTCTGCTACCAACCAAATAATATTAGGAAGTTTATCTGGTGTTTTTTGTTTAGTTGAACAACCTTGAAAATTTAAAGTCCCAAACAAAAAAATGGCAATTAACTTTAGTTTTTTATTCATCCTTTTTAATTCAAGAAAATTAACTCTCTATTTTAATTTTTTTTGGTAGAAAATCTGAACAACGTTTTTGATGAGTAAATTTCACCTAAATCAAGTTTAACAGATGGAAAATTTGGTTGATTTGGAGAATCAGGATAATGTTGAGTTTCCAAACAAAATCCTGTTCTAAATTTATAATTCCCTTTTGTCTTAGTTGGTAATGTTCCATCTAAAAAATTTCCTGAGTAAAATTGAATTCCAGGTTCACTAGAAAAGATTTCAAGTAATCTACCAGATTTTTCCTCGAAAACAGAGGCAACAAATCTAAAATCTTTTTCTTGTTCATTTAAAACCCAACAATGATCATATCCCTTGCCGTTTTTCAATTGTAAATCTTCATTTTTTATATCGAATCCTATTTTTTTAGGAAAAGAAAAATCAAATGGTGTATTTTTTACTTTTCTAATTTCTCCTGTAGGAATCAAATCTGTGTCTACTGGAAGAAAAGAATCTGCATTAATTTTTAATTCATGATCTAAAATATCGTTATCAAAATTTCCTGATAGATTAAAATATGTATGTTGGGTTAAATTAACAATAGTAGCTTTATCTGTATTCGCTTCATAATTTACAGCTAATTCATCTCTATTGTTCAAGGTATAAATTACTTTTACTTGAAGATTTCCTGGATATCCCTCTTCACCATCTTTACTCAAATACCTCAATTCAAGCGAGGCAGTTGAATCTTTTATTATTTCCTTGGCACCCCATATTACTTTATCAAATCCTTTAAGTCCTCCATGAAGATGATTCGGACCATTGTTCCTGTCCAAAATATATTCTTTTCCATCTAGAACAAATTTCCCTTTTGCTATTCGATTCCCATAGCGTCCTATGAGTGCGCCAAAATAAGGGCTTCTTGATTCATATTCTTCTAAACAATTGTAACCTAAAACGATGTCCTCATATTTATTTTTTTTGTTTTTAGCAGTCCATGAAGTAATAATTCCTCCATATGTTATGATGCTTACACTCATGCCTAATTTATTTTTCATTATAAATTGAAAGACCTCTTTATTATCTTTTGTTTTACCATAAAATTTTTTTTGAATAGATACTGAAGAGGTGAATTGTTTTTTTTCAATTGATTTTTTGCAGGAAAAATTCACTAAAAGTAAATTAGTCAATAGAACCATAAGAATGTTCGTAGTTTTAAAAATATTCATATTTTAATGATTTAAAACATAATTAATAATTGTTTTATGGAATAAAAAAATATAAATTAACTTGAAAAATACTGATTTCAAAAGATTTATAAAATTAATTAGGAATTACCTCAATATTTGGTATGTTCTGTTTTTTGTTTTGTTTACCTATTGTCAATCAAACAATCAGATTGACTTTAACACTCAAATTAAACCAATAATTAATAAAAAATGTATTTCATGCCATGGGGGTGTAAAAAAAACTGCTGGTTTTAGCTTTCTTTTTAGAGAAGAGGCAATTGCTAAAACTGACGAAGGATCTCCAGCAATCATTCCAGGTAATTCAAAAAAAAGCAGATTAATTCAAAGACTCCATGAGACTGACCTTGAACTTAGAATGCCGTATCAAAAACCTGGGCTTAATAAATCCGAAATTGAGCTGTTTACAAAATGGATTGATCAGGGAGCAAAGTGGGGTACACATTGGGCCTATATCTCCCCAAAAAATGAGGAAATCCCTGAGTTTAAAAATAACATCTTCAAGGTAAACTTTTTTGATAACCCAATAGATAATTTTATTGCTGCAAGGATGTCAGAAAAACAACTATCTCCAAACCCAGAGTCAACTAAAAGTATCTTAGCAAGAAAAGTTTCATTTGATATTACAGGTTTACCACCTAGTAAAAAACTTTTCAAATTATTTTTAGAAGATAAAATCGATTATAAATCATACATTGATTCACTTTTGTCAAATGATTCTTATGGAGAGAAATGGGCAAGTTGGTGGTTAGATTTAGCAAGATATTCAGACACAAAAGGTTATGAAGCTGATAGGGGGCGAAATATATGGGAATATAGGGATTGGGTAATAAAGTCATTAAATAAGGATCTTCCGTTTGATGAGTTTACAATCGAGCAATTAGCAGGAGATCTTTTACCAAATCCATCTTATGATCAATTATTAGCAACCGCTTTCCATAGAAACACAATGAATAATGATGAGGGTGGAACAAATGATGAAGAATATAGGGTAGCCGCAGTTTTAGACAGAGTAAATACTACATTCGATGTCTGGCAAAGTACAACAATGGGATGTGTTCAATGTCATGATCATCCATACGACCCAATACGTCAGAAAGAATATTACCAACTAATGTCCTTTTTTAACAATACAAGGGATGAAGACTTGTATGGTGAATCACCTAATCTAAGATCTTATTCTAAAGAAGTTAGAGCTAAGATTGATAAAGTTTTAAAATTAATTTCAGAAAAAACAGATAAACAAACATTTCATATCTACAGTAATTTTTTCAAGTACTTAGAACCTAAATATGCTTTACATAACTCAATTGTTCTTGACTCAGACAATGGGTTTATTTCCGGGGAAACATTAAATCTTAGAAATAGAGGTTTAGCTGTATACAAAAATATAAATACAAGGGGATTTGAAAATCTTTATTTTAAACATTGGGGTGGAAAATTAAATACAAAATTAATTTTTCGAAAAAATTCACCTACAGGAAAAATAATAGGCTCAATTGACTTAAACCAACCAAAATTTTGGGTTAACGGCGAAAAAAACTCATTTTTCAAAATAAAAATAAGTAAAGAATTAAAGCCATTTGATCTCTATATAGAGGCAATAAATTATGATCTGATTACTAATAATTCAGTGTCATATGATTATAAAGATTTAGCTGCACAAATTGATTGGATTGCATTTCTACCGAATATCCAGGTAGCTAATAATACTGATCTCATGAAATTGGATAAGGATATCAATAAAATTTTGAATACCCCTAATAATCTCACTCCCATAATAGTTGAAAATGATGATTTTATGAAACGTAAGACTTATGTTTTTGACAGGGGAAGTTGGCTAAATAAAAAAGAAGAGGTGAGTCCAAATGTTCCTTCAATTTTAAACAAATGGGATATTGAATGGGAGAAGAACAGACTAGGTTTTTCTAAGTGGATTATTAGTAAAGATAACCCTCTNACNGCTAGAACNATTGTAAATAGAGTTTGGTATCANATTTTTGGTAAAGGGCTTGTTTCAACTATAGAAGATCTCGGNACACAGTCTGAACCCCCTACACACCCAGCCTTACTAGACTGGCTATCNTATAATTTCATGCATGATATGAAATGGAGTCTGAAAACTTTAGTTAAAAAAATATTGACTTCTTCAACTTACAAGCAAAGCTCAAAAATAAAGGAAGAAAAGTTAAAATTAGATCCCAACAATTTATACTATTCTTGGGGCCCAAAGCTAAGATTGACAGCAGAATCTGTTAGAGACCAGGCATTATTTGTTTCAGATCTTTTAAGTGATAAAAAATATGGTCCCGGTGTTATGCCTCCACAACCTGATGGGATATGGGAACATCCATATTTGGGAAATTTGTGGAAGGAAAGTAAAGGAGAAGATAAATATAGAAGGGCTGTTTATACTTACTTAAAAAGAACAAGCCCCTATCCTTCTTTTATCTCTTTTGATGCAAGTAGTAGAGAAATTTGTTTAGTAAGAAGATTACCAAGCAATACACCCCTTCAGGCTTTAGTGACAATGAATGATCCGGTATATCTTGAAGCAGCCTTAAATCTTGCCAAAATAAATGAAGATGATACTATTGAATCATCTATAAGAAAAATGTATAAATCAGCAGTTTATAAAGAAATTGATAGGATAATTTTAAATGAGCTAGTCATACTTTATGAAAAAGCTCATAATGAGTTTAAAAAAGATAAATCGAAGTTAAATGACTTTTTTGATCTTGAAGAAAAGCTTAATATCAAACTAGCCTCTTTATCAATTGTTGCAAATGCTATTATGAATCTCGATGAATTTTTAACACATGGATGATATTAAGAAACTATATAATGAACTGAAAAAGTCAAATGCAAGACTTAATACTAGAAGGCATTTTTTGAAAGAGTGTACATTAGGTTTAGGCGGAATAGCATTAGGATCATTATTAAACTCATGTTCTAAAAAAAATATTCAATTCAATTATAATGCTGATAGGAGTTTAAATCCATTAGCACCAATTTCTCCTCCGCATGGGCCTAAAGTAAAAAGTGTAATTTATCTTCATATGGTAGGTGCTCCTTCACAGTTAGAACTATTTGATTACAAACCCGAATTAGAAAAGCTTCATAACAAACCCTGCCCCGAATCATTGATTGAGGGAAAACAATTTGCATTTATAGAGGGCACTCCTAATATGTTAGGGCCTCAAGCAACTTTTTCTAAAGAAGGAGAGTCTGGAAATTGGATTTCAAACCATATCCCACACTTTAAAAACATAGTTGATGAAGTAACTTTTTTAAAAGCTGTACATACAGATCAATTTAATCATGGTCCTGCTCAACTCTTAATGCATACTGGTAGCCCAAGACTAGGAAGACCTTCTATTGGTTCGTGGGTGACTTATGGTCTTGGATCTGAAAGTAGTGATCTTCCGGGTTTTATAGTTCTTACTTCAGGTGGAACTCCCGATGGAGGAAAAAGTCTTTGGGGTAATGGCTTTCTACCTTCAATTTATCAAGGTGTTCAGTGTAGGTCAAAAGGTGATCCTGTACTTTATCTTAAAGATCCAAAAGGAGTTTCAAGAGATCTTAAAAAAAATATTATTGGATCGATTAATAAAATAAATTATAAGGAGTATGAAAAATTCAACGATCCTGAAATATTAACTCGAATAAGTCAATATGAAATGGCTTTTAGAATGCAAGGCTCTGTTCCTAATGTAATGAATATCAATGATGAGCCTGAATACATAAAAAATATGTACGGGGTTCAACCTGGTAAAGAATCCTTTGCAAATAATTGCTTGTTAGCAAGAAAAATGGTTGAGAAGGGCGTGCGTTTTGTGCAACTTTATGATTGGGGATGGGACTCTCATGGAAATGGAGAGGCAGAATCATTAAGAAAAGGTTTTTTAAAAAAATGTGAAGACTCAGATAGACCAATTGCAGCACTTATTCTTGATTTGAAACAAAGAGGACTCTTAGATGAGACACTTGTCGTTTGGGGAGGTGAATTCGGAAGAACACCAATGTGGGAAAATCGGGCTGGTGTTCAAAATACTCTTGTTGGGAGAGACCACCAAGGAGAGGCATTTACGATGTGGATGGCTGGAGGAGGGCTGAAAAAAGGTTATGTTCATGGAAAAACAGACGAAATTGGATATAGAGGTATTGAAGGTCGTGTGTCAGTCTATGATATTCAAGCTACAATTTTACATTTGTTAGGATTCGATCATGAGCAGTTTACATATGAGTTTCAAGGAAGGCCATTTAGATTAACTGATGTAGAGGGTCAAGTTATACGTCAAATTTTAGCATAAAATTTTTGGAAAAACTGGTTTTAATTATTTTAACAATTGTTTGTTCAACTAAAATTATTGCTCAAAACAAAGTCCTTTTTTTTCAAACTGACTGGGGTTTTGAAGGNACTACTGAAGTTTTTATAAAAAAAGCAAAGATTTCAGGATATGATGGAATTGAAATCTGGTCACCAATTGATCCCAAAAAGCAAATTCAAATTTCAAAATTGTTAAAAGAACACAACATGAAAGTTATTTTTCTTTGTGGGTCAAACTCAAATCTCCCCTTTGAAAATAGTTTAAGTACTTATAAGGAATATCTTAAAAACACTATTAAACTTAATCCTGTTGCTATAAATTCTCATACTGGAAGTGATTTTTATAGCTTCAGTCAGAATATGAGATTCATTGAAGAGGCTAACAAACTTAGCAATCATTACAATATTCCAATTTATCATGAAACCCACAGGGGGAGATTTAGTTATTCTTTGCCCAAAACAATAGAATATATAGAAAAGAATAAAGATTTGGTTCTTACTTTAGATATAAGTCATTGGATGGTAGTCCATGAATCTTTATTAGATAATAGAACTCATCTGTTGAAAAAAATTATAAAAAGAAGTAATCACATTCATGCCAGAGTTGGTTTTCAAGAGGGCCCTCAAGTTAATGATCCGGCTGCACCTGAATGGAAATCTGTTGTTGAAAGACATTTAAATATTTGGAAATCAGTAATTCAAAAAATCCAGAATGAAAAAAAAATACCAACAATAACCACAGAATTTGGTCCACCAAACTACATGCCTACATTACCAAATACGCAAGAACCAATGACTGATCAATGGATGGCTAATTTGTATATTATGAAGATGTTGAAAAAAAGATTAAATGAATAATATATTATGATTGATGATCTTTTGATTTTAGTTGGGCGTTTTCACCCTTTAATTATTCACCTTCCAATTGGATTTATTGTATTAGGTATTTTAATTGAGTTTAATAAAAAAAGTCTTAAATGGTCGAATGATGCATTAAAGTTTATTTTCTATTGGGCCACTATAACTGGAATCTTTTCAATAATAAGTGGTTTTTTACAATATCAAAATGGTGGGTATCTTTGGGAAACTGTTCAAAACCACTTTGTTGCGGGAATTTTTACTGTTTTTTTATCGTTTTCCTTTTACCTTAAATTAATTGAAAATTCAATATTTAAGACAATCCCTAGGAAACTATTTACAATTGGGAATTCAATTATACTAATTGTTACAGGACATTTGGGTGGTAATATTACTCATGGTGAAGAACATTTAATTGAACCTATAAATAATTTAGCAGGTTTTAATAACCTGCAGATTGAAACCGTTAAATATTATACAGATTATAAAAAAAGACCATTATTTTCTTCTGTGATTCAACCAATAATTGACAAAAAATGTGTTAAGTGTCATAATTCTAAAAAATCAAACGGTAAATTAAAGATGCATAATTCTACCGAATTAATGAAAGGGGGAAGAAATGGTTCGATAATAAATTTTGATACACCCGAAATGAGTGAAATGTATATTCGAATTCATTTACCAAGAGAAGAAAAAAAACATATGCCTCCAAAAGGAGGCAAACAGCTTAGTAAAGAAGAAATTAATTTAATAAGTAGATGGATAAAAAATGGAAGTTCGTTTGAAAAATCTATTGAGGAATTTAAACTTGATGAAAATCTTATTAGTTATTTTTTCTCAATGGAAAAGCCATTTTATCCAATGGAAGATGTTTCTATGCCTAAAATTGAAACACTAAAAAAAATTAGATCAAAAAAAATTCTAATTAATCCAATTAGTAAAAGCTCAAATTTCTTTTCCGTTAACACACTAAATTATTCTGAATTCAGTGACATTGATTTGTTAATCATGAGCGGTATAAAAGAAAATATTGTTAATCTTGATTTAAGTAACAGTAAGATTACCGATTCTCTTTTTTTTAATCTAAAATATTTCACCAATCTTACTGTTTTGAAATTGAATAATACGAGGATATTTGGTGATAATATTGATGAACTATCTAAATTAAAAAGCTTAAAACGTATTTATTTAGTTAATTCAAAGTTTGACCCTCAAAATATTGAAAAACTAACTAAATTTAAAAACTTAGAAAAAGTTTATTTATTTCAAGAAAACAGAATTTTAAAAACTCCAAGAAAAGTCTCGAAGGACTATGATGAAATTTTTGACTTTGGTAATTATTCTTTAGATAATTCAGAGGAAAACATGAAATCATAAAAATTTATTTTTGAAGCACTAATGTAGGATTAAGAGGATATCTCCCAAAAGACTTTCCATATATAGCTATACCGCCTTCACCATAAGTTCTTAACTTAATTTTCATTTTCCCTTTTTTTATTGAGTTTTCTAATTCAGCTTTAGATATTGGGGTTTTTATAATATAACCATAAGATCCTGCTTCGTTTAGTTTTGGTGGTTCAGAAGTTTTTGATCTTTTCTGATAGTGCCAAGAAAGAACTCCTCTATGGTCCGCAGGGTCATCTTCAAGAGTAAGTTCCATCTTAATTTTCTCATTAATTAATACTTGAATTTTTGATTGAAATTGTTTTGAATCTGTCATTGGATAAGAATTAGGGTTTTTACTGGGACTTACTTTAGATCCTTTCATATAGTCGATCCCAGCGTCTACATAATCTTTCTCATCTTTATCTTTATCAAAAAGTTGTTTCGCAGACGCTTCAATTATAAAATAAGCATCTTTATATTTTTGTGATTTAATTTTTTTTGGGAAAATAATTTCATATTCAAAAAATCCATTCCCAGTACCATTCATTTTTTTATTACCAAAAACTGCCCAAGATTTTTTGGTCCAGCTTGAATTTGAAAAAGAGTTTGGGTCAAAACTTAATAAATCTAAATTCTTTAATTTTTCATCTGAACTCACTTCAAAATGAAGAAAATTTTTATGTAAAACTTCCCCATCAAGAGTCTTTAATGTTAAGATTAGTTTTGAAAGACCGCTGGCCTGTGGCATTTTTAAATTAATTGGACTAAGGGATTCATTTTTCCAAGGCTGATATTTAATATTGAATTCACCTGATGTTATTTTATATTCTTGTGCAATTGAATTTGTGTGAATAAGTTCATAATCAATAACAAGTTCATCTCCGAAATCTTTTTGAGTCATAGAAGAAAGGAATAAAGGGACCTGAACTTCATCTCCACCTTTGACAGATTTGCATATTTCCACACCAGTTGATAAATAAACAGGTGAATGAAAATCATTTAAAGTCATCCCATTTGAAATCTTGTCTAAGCCTGTTATTTTTTCTGACCTATCAAATTTCCAATATCCATTCCATTCATTTATAACATCATGATGCTCTGTATATAGCCATCCCGCAACCTCAGGAAATTTTCTGAAACTGTTGATCATCCTGTGATAATCATAACTCCAGTCAATATCACCTGTACTTCCTTTATAACCCCAGACATTTCCTGATTCAGAATTAACAAAAGGTTGATTTTCCTGTTTAAAACCATCATAATATAAATGAGTTGATCCTTTAAAATTCTTTTCAGACTGATCTTTAAGATAATTTTCCCAAGCATAACCTGGAAGGTATACATGCCATGAATTAATATCAGTAGCTGTGTGAAGTCCTCCACAACAGAGTGAATTATCCTCAATAAGCCTTGATTCATCCATTGATTTAGCTAAATAATACATTGAGGTTACCCAATTATATGTCTCTGAAAGAATTTCACTCTTGTTTTCTTTATTATCATCCGAATCATTTTTAGTTGAAAGCCCCCACTGTTCATTAAAAAGGACCCATGAAAAAATAGATGGGTGATTATAGTCTCTTTTAATCATTTCTTTTAGAGTGTACTCTGATTCATTCCTCATAAATTTATCTGGATCACCCCAAGAGTTAGGCAAGTCTTCAACTACTAAAAGCCCTAATTTGTCTGCCCAAAATAATTTTCTAGGAACCTCCGCTTTTATATGAATTCTGATTCCATTTAAACCTATAGACTTACTTCTTAAAATTTCTTCTTTTATGAATTTGTCACTAGGGAAAGCATAATAACCATCTGGATGATAAGATTGATCAAGCGCTAATTGCAGATATATTGGTTTGTTGTTAAGAGCAACATAAGGGTACTCAGTGCCAGGTAAGTTTATAATAGAAATTTTACGCATCCCAAAATAAGATTTAACATAATCATCTTCCAATTTTATTTCTACATCATATAGATATGGGTCTTCAAGGCTCCATAGTTTCATATCAGGTATATCTATATCAAATTTTCTTTTAAGTTGCCCGAACTTGAAAATAATGTCATGATTGATAAATCCTTTATCAGTCTTAATTTTTATTTTTAGAGGTAACTCCTTTGTTGCATATTTATCTAAGTATGCTGTTACATTTACCTTTTTGTTGTCAATATCGGGAGTAAAATGAATCGCATCAATAAAATTATTACCTCTGGCTTCTAAATAAACGGTTTGCCAAATCCCTCTTGCATTTCCATATCCTTGTTTTCCATACAATGTATATCCTCGCTTAAATTTTTTTGGATCTCCCGCATCATCATCAACCCTAATTGTAAGTTTTTGATTTTGTCCATATTTCAAGTATGGTGTTAAATTAAAAGAAAATGGAACATAGCCTCCCTGATGTTTTCCTACAAATATTCCATCAAGCCAGACTGAAGTTTCCCAATCTGAGGCCCCAACAGTGATAAATGTTTTTTTAGTTTTCCAGTCTGCTGAAACATTAATTTCTCTATTATACCATCCGATATTAGCTTCATCTTTTACTTTGGATAAGTTTGAACCCCAAGGAAAAGGAACAGTTATTTTTTGATCAAAGTTCGTCCCTTTATACCATTGTTCTTTTATACCCTTGTCATCAGGATCGAATTTAAAGTCCCATAAACCATTCAAATTTTCCCAATTTGGTCTATTAAAATCAGGTCTAGGATGCTCAACTAGAGGGATTTGAGATTTAGCAGTGTAAGTTAAAAGAAATAAAAAAACAAGTAAAATTTTTGAAACTGCAGATCTTAAATAATTGTGAGTCTTTAAATAGACTTTTGAATTGTTTAATAAAAAATTGTCAGGTGACATAATTAATAATGTTTTTTAATATTTCAAAGGTTAAGATAACCATTAAAAAGAAAATTATTTAGTTTTTTCCAATACCTGGTAGATTTAAAGATGGTACCTGTTGGGTCCAAGGATATTTTTGCTTTTTCTCTGAAGGATATATCATGTTCAATGTTTCAGCGTCATAAACAAATCCATTTTTTACAACATATTTTATTTGATTTGTGTTTCGAATATTGTCTAATGGATTTTTTTCTAAAACTACCAAATCTGCCAATTTCCCTTCTTCTATACTCCCTAAATCATTTGATAAGCCCAAAGCCTCTGCCCCTAGTATAGTAGCAACTTTTAACATATTATGATTTGAAATACCTCCCGAATGCATGCTCCATAGTTCCCAATGATAACCTAGTCCTTGGAGTTGTCCATGTGAACCTACTCCTGATATTCCACCTGCCTCAACCAAGTCTTTTACAAATACCGCATGGTCTTCAAAAACATATTCTTCTTTCATAAACCAGCCTGAATTTCTTCTTCTAGACTTTCTATCTAATTCTGATTTAGGAGTAAAGCGGTTTATTTTATCATCTAGCTGTACATCTTCTGTTGCATAATAATAATTTTCAGCCCAAGGTCCACCATAAGAAACAAGTAAGGTAGGGGTATAAGCTGTTTTAGAAGCTGATACAAAATCGATAAAGTCCTTATATAACGGATATACTGGAAATGAATGTTCATGACCAGGATATCCATCCAAAATTTGTGTAATATTCAATTTAAAATCTAACCCCCCTTCTGTAGTTGGCATTAATTTTTGCTCTTTTGCTGCTTCGATAATCCACTGTCTATGTTGACGATTTCCAGTCAAATACATTTTTATAGTTTTCGTATTATAGTATTTAGAATATTGCATTAAAACATCACGTGCATGGTCTAAACTTTTAATATTATATCCCCAATATCCTACTCCTGGTCCGGTGGAGTAGATTCTAGGGCCTGGTATTATCCCTGCTTCAACCATATCAGCATATGTCAAAACATCAGTTGTTGCAGTTTGAGGATCGCGAGTAGTTGTTACACCATAAGCTAGGTTTGCAGCATAAACCCAAACACTATTTTTGTGTAGCCCCCAAGCAGGCCACATATGGGCGTGTGTATCTACAAATCCTGGTATTATAAATTTACCTTCCAAATTAATTTGCCTAAGTCCTTGAGGTAGTTCAATTTCTTCTGATTTGCCCACCTTTTCTATTCTATTATTTTTTAAAATAATTGTTCCATTTTCGATAATCTCTTTTCCAGCCATAGTAATCAAAGTTGCATTAGTAAACGCTAATCGACCTTTCGCCATAGCTCTTTGAACTTTTACAATAATATCTTTTTCTTTTGCTTGATAATCTTCAATACTTTTATCTTCTTCGTCAGATGATGAAATGTTGTGATTCCCGTCCTCAATTTCAACAGCTTTCTCTGCATCTTTTTTTAGTTTATCAACCTGTTTTGCTTTTAAAATATCATAACGAAAAAGAGTTTTACCAAGGGTCCAATAAACTATATTACCAGTTGAATCCCAACTAGGAAACTGTCCTCCGAACTTAGTAAGCTTACGAGAGGGGAAATCGGCTTCATCTGGATCATTAACATTTATTTTCGCTCCATCAGCTCCTAAATATGGAACAGTGACAACGTATATATCATTATTTATCTGTGCTAGTGCGTAAGGACCTTTGGGAGCGCGTGTCAATATTGAAGCTTTGGATGGTTTTTTCTCTGGTGCTGTTGGTGTATCAGATAATAAATGATTATGATCATATGAAGATCCATATACTGTTATTCCATCTACAGTAAGATGCTTTTTTTGATCAGTTCCATCCCATTTTATAGAAACCAAACCATCTTTAGAATTTAAATAAATTCGATTATCGTTTTGTGCAAAATGTGGATTAGATAGACCATAAGCTTTTGTTATTAATCTAGTTTTACCAGGATTATCAGCTTCAAGCCAAACCAAATTAGCTTTTTGTTTAAAAGCCCTTGGTCCGTCCGAATCTTTGAATTGTTGAGCTGAACCCTTAAATACAACAATTCTATTGTCAAGACTCCAAGTAGGTTGAGTAAAAACTCCTAATTCATTAGTCATTTTTATTGGCTTTGAAATCTTATCAACTCTTTGCTTATAAACACTCCCTCCATTTTCAGGGTCCCAAGTGACAAAAGCAATTTCTTTNCCATTTTTATTCCATGCAGGCATGGCCTCTGTAAAAGAAAAATTTGTTAATCTTCTTGGAATCTGATCTTTAAAATTCATAATGTATAATTTGTTTAACGCAGTAAAAACCATTGAAGATCCATCAGGTGAAATTTGAGTATCTCTAATTTGATTTACGTTAAATGAAGGAGTATCCTCAATAGGGTAATCAAATTTTAATTGAGGACCCATAGCAAGTTTTTCATTTACCTCAAATGGAATATTAATAGCTACTCCTCCTTCTATTGGAAGGCGGTAAATTTTTCCTCCATAAGAGGCGATAACTTCTTTACTGTCTGGAGTAAAAGACATAGCTGGAAGTACACCTAATGGTGCTATAGATTCTTGTTCGTCACGTTGTACCGGATAGGCTAACCATTTTTCCTGTTGAGTAATTAGATTGCGTTTTACAAGACCTGTCTTATCGTTAAAACGACTTCCATAAACTAGCCACTTCCCATCAGGTGAAAGTGTTGGCGTAAATGCTGAACCATAACGCGAAGTCATTACTTCTTTTTCTCCATCTTCACGGTCATAAGTAGCTAATTGATATTGAGGAAAACGGGCGTTATATTGCCAGGCTCCCATTCTTTGAGAAAACCAGATAAGACGACCTTTTGGACCAAAGGTGGGTTCTGATACTTTCAACCTCTCTGGCTCATTAATTAGTTGGCTCCCAGCACCACCATCTTTATGATAAATGTGTAACTTGAAATTTCGTGTTCCTTTACTTACTACTATATAGTCTCCGTCCGGAGACCAGTCAGCAGATTGCATTTTATAAATATTATCTTTAGTAAGTTGTATGGTATCCTTATCCTTTGTATTTAAGATCCAAACATTATTACCCCCACTTCTGTCTGATAAAAATAATATAGAATTCCCATCCGGAGAGTACTTAGGCTGAGAGTCAAAGGCTAAGCCCTCTGTAATTCTATTTGCCTTACCACCTTGGATAGGAAGTTCATACAAGTCACCTAAAAGATCAAAAATAATTTTTCTGCCATTTGGATGAACATCGATTGACATCCATGTGCCTTCTTTTGTGTTTATTTGAACAGAACGGGTTGCTTCAAGAGAAAGACCATCTTCTTCTTTAGTTTTTTTCTTTTCTTGCGAAATTAATAAGTGTGAAAATAATATTAAGGTTGCCGAATAAAATATCTTTTTCATAATTGTATATAAAGTATCCTAGAAAATTACAAAAAACAAATTTATAATGGGTTCTCAGTTATGAGGAGCTTATTCTTCTAAAGAATATACTATATAGGCAAATTTGGTTCCTTTAGAGTTCCATGATGAAACGTTAATTGTCCCTTGACCTCCATTAAATACCTGGGTTAAATCACTTTTCTCTTTTGTCATTAAATCTAATAATCTCAATTTAACTTTTTTGCCAAAAGGATGATTTTGCTTCTGATTTTCNATATAACTTATGAAGACTAACTTTTTATTATCAGGGGCTACATGTGGGAACCAATTAGAATACTCATCATTTGTTAATTGCTCTTGATAAGAACCATCTGAAAGCATCCGCCAAATTTCCATTTTATNTTTTCGAAAGGAATTAAAATAAATAAATTTNCCGTCAGGAGAATATTCAGGCCCATCGTCTAGCCCTTCGCTGAATGTAAGTCTCACTTCTTTTTTATCTTTAATATTCATTTTATAAACATCATAATTCCCATCTCTTGAAGCGCAATAAACAATCTCTGTTCCGTCAGGAGAAACACCATGCCAATAGGAAGGAGAAGTTGAAGTTAAAAGCTCAGGTATTCCACCTAAAATTGGCATTTTATAGATAAAAGAATTGTGTTCTTTAATATTTTTTTTTCCACTAGAAAAAAATAATGTTTTACCATCATAAGAAATCCCGTGGTCATTATTACATTTCTCTAATGAGCCTGTTGAAATTATTTCCATAGGATTACCATCAATATCATATTTTTCTAATTTACCATTGCTATTTATAACCAAATAATTATCATCTCGNGACCAATTGGGAGCTTCAATATGTCGTTTTTCAGTTCTAATCAATTTTGCATTTTTTTTAATTAAATCATATATATATAAGTGACTGATAATTTTTTTTCCCTCTTGTATTTGTGCATTTAAAAACTGAACAAGAATCAACGATAATAAAATTGCTTTCATAAATTTCTAGATCAGTGATTTCATTCTAATGTTGAATTAAATGATAAAGCAGTGTCAATTAGTGCAAGATGTGAATACGCCTGGGGAAAATTCCCGAGAAGACGCTTAGTCTTAAAATCTAAATCTTCACTGAAAAGCCCAAGATGATTGCTATAACTTAATAGGTTATCAAAATAATTTTTTGCTTTCTCATGCTCCCCAATTTTAATTAAACTGTTTATAAACCAAAAAGTGCAAACTGTAAATGAAGAAGAAGGTAAACCAAAATCGTCTTGATTTTTATATCGATACAACAAACCCTCATAGGAAAGTTCTTTCTCAATAGCTTTTACAGTACTTATAAACCGAGGTTCATTAGGGCTTAAAAAGCCGTATTGTTCTATAAGTAAAACTGAGGCATCAAGATAATTTGATCCATAAGACTGAGTATAAGCTTGAATTTCTTTATTATAAGCTTTATTTTCAATATCATCTTTGATTGCCTTTTGCAAAGGTTGCCACTTTTGAGCTGCTTCATTNTTATCCAANAATTCTGCTATTTTTATTGCACGATCAATTGCCACCCAGCATAATACCTTTGAAAAGGTGAAATGAAGATCTTCAGATCTAAATTCCCATATCCCTTTGTCAGGATTTTGCCAGTTATTTTTCACAACCCAAACTATTCCTTTTACTATCGACCAAATTTCTTGCAATCTTTCAAAGCCAATCGAAAATTGCTTAATCTCAGCATGAATAGCATCCATTAAAATTCCATAAATATCATTTTGTTTTTGAGTATAAGCAGCATTCCCAATTCTTACTGGTTTTGAATTTTCATAACCTGAAAGATGATTTAAAAATTCTTCNGTAAGAATTTCCTCCCCATTTATACCATACATAATCTGTAATTTTTGTGCTTTATCAGGGATTAGTTCTATAATAAAATTTATAAAGTTTTTTACAATTCTTCTGTGNCCNAGTTTTGAAATTACTCTAATAACCATAGAAGCATCGCGAATCCAACAAAAACGNTAATCCCAGTTTCTTACTTCGCCAATAGTTTCAGGTAGAGATGTAGTTACTGCTGCCAACACTGCTCCAGTTTTATCATACGACATTAATTTTAATGTCATTGCGCTTCTTAATATTTGATCATTGTATAGTTTAAAAACAGGTGTTTTTGAACACCAATTCAGCCAATAAACTTTTGTTCTTTCAAAATTTAAAAGACAATCAGAAAGAAGAGGGGTCTTTAATTTTTCATTGTATGAAATATTAAAAAAAATAGGCTTGTTTAGCTTATACAATAGTGAATCAATTATATTATCATGCTCTATGTTAGTATACAAAAATATGCTGTCATGCTTTGGATTATCTACGCGGCTTCGAATCATNTTTTTTTTGTCTANATGTTTGGTTTTTCCAANTGCGTATTCTAAACGCGGATCATATTTAAACTTAATTTCAGGAGAGCCTTTGATTGGTTTAACAATTCTAATTATTTCAGGGGGTGCATAGAATTCCCCTTTGTTTTTAACAAATCTTGGCATGAAGTCTATTACCTCGAATTCATGGTTTACATTTCGAAAATTAGTCTTAAGAATACAGGTGTCCTCAAGATAACTTTGTGAAATATCGAAGTTTTGTTTTGTTTCTAAACAAAATCCTCCACCTTTTTCATCATCCAAAATTTTAGCAAATACTGATGGAGAATCAAACTTTGGTAAACAACACCAATCAATAGAGGCTTTATCACTTATAAGCGCAGCCGATCTACAATTACCAATAATACCATAGTTCAAATTCTTGTCAGCAGACATAATTTGATAATTTGATTAATTCTATTTATTTAAAGTTAAGATGAAAAAATAACTTTTTAGATTTTAATCAGGGAAAACATTAAAGTGATACATATTTCAAATATTAGATGTAATTTTTTGAAGTATTCTCTTTAAACACCTTTATAGATTTTCAAATTCCGATTATTTAAATTTTTAAAAGTATTTCATTGTAATTACTATATTGATGGTGATATTTTTGCTTTAATAAATTTATTATGCCAAAAAACATAATTGTTTCAAATCGCTTACCAGTCCAAGCAGAAAATAATAATGGCNAATGGTCATTTAAACCAACCAGTGGNGGACTAGCAACTGGNTTAAAATCATTTCATAGNGANGGNAAATCAATTTGGATTGGCTGGCCAGGAGTAAGTTCGAATAGTTTAGATGAAAAAAGTAAANATCAAATAAATAAAAATTTAGAGAAAAATCAATTTCGTGCTGTCTTTCTCAATGAAGTCGAATTAGATAATTTTTATTTTGGATTTTCGAATAAGTGTCTGTGGCCTCTTTTTCATTACTTTATTGAAATTCACAAATTTGATATAAACCAGTGGGAATCTTACAAACAGGTTAATCAAAAATTTGCTGATGAAGTTCTAAAAGTTGTCGAAGAGGGTGATAAAATTTGGATTCATGATTATCAACTTTTATTATGCCCACAGATTATAAAAGAAATAAATCCTGATGTAACTGTTGGTTTTTTTCTTCACATCCCGTTTCCATCTTTTGAAATTTTCAGAATTTTTGCGAAAAGAGAAGAATTATTAACCGGTATGTTAGGTTCAGATTTGATAGGTTTTCACACTTATGATTATGAACGCCATTTTCTGAGTTCAGTAAAACGAATATTAAACTTAGAAGTAAATTTTAATATTATACTCCATCAAGGTAGAGAAATAGTTGTAAATACTTTCCCAATGGGAATAGACTTCAAAAAATTTGAAGATGCTGCCAAAAATAATTTAAGAATTTCTCCCGGCAGCTCTGAATTGAAAAGACAAATTAATACGCACAAATTGACTAATGAAGGAAAGCTTATTCTATCTATAGATCGTCTTGATTANACAAAAGGTGTATTAAATAGATTATTAGCATTTGAAAGGTTTCTNGATACTAACCCTGAGTATCATGATAAAATTCGATTGGTAATGTTAGCTGTTCCATCTCGGTCAAAAGTTTCGCAATATAAAATTCTTAAGCGTCAAACCGATGAGGTAGTTGGNAGAATAAATGGAAAGTTCGCTTCAGTAAATTGGACACCTGTCTGGTACTATTATCGATCAATGCCATTTGAAAATTTAATAGATTTATATGTATCATCAGATGTTGCAATGATTACACCTTTACGTGATGGCATGAACTTAGTAGCTAAAGAGTATTTATCCACACGTATAAATAATGATGGTGTTTTAATTCTAAGNGAGTTAGCAGGAGCTTCAAAAGAATTACCACAAGCAATATTAGTTAATCCTTTTGATATTGAACAGCTCTCAAAATCAATAAAAACTGCTTTAGAAATGCCATTAAAAGAGCAAAAGCAAAGAAATTTAATTTTAAGGAATAGAATTAAACGCTATGACATTAAAAAATGGTCTTCTAATTTTGTAAATACATTAGATGAAATCTCAAATAAAGAGTCTTCATCAAAAGTAAAACTTGTAACAACATCAATTTCTAATAAAATAATAGAATCTTACCAAAAATCTAAGAAAAGACTCTTATTGTTAGATTATGATGGGACTCTTGTTGGATTTAATGATAATCCAGATAATGTAATCCCATCGAAAGCACTTTTAAAATTACTAAACAATCTTAGTAACCATGATGGTACAGATGTAGTAATAATGTCAGGGAGACCATACTCATTCTTAGAAAAATATTTTTCTGATTTAAATTTAATTCTAGTTGCAGAACATGGACTCTACTTTAAAGANATAGCTTCTGAATGGCAAGAGAANAAAGGACTNAGTANNGAATGGATAGAACATTTACTGCCTGTTTTAAATACATTTACTGACAATACACCAGGAACATTTATTGAACATAAAACAAATTCACTTTCATGGCATTATCGCAAGGCAGATCCTGAACTTGGAATAAAAAGATCAGTAGAATTAAAAACAGTTTTAAAAAGNCTTTTACCAAATAATTTAACTTTGATGGATGGCAATAAAGTATTAGAACTTACTCCTTCTAATATAAATAAAGGAGTCAGTGCTTTAGATNTAATTAATCAAAAAAAATATGACTTTTGTCTTGCTGCTGGAGATGATATAACCGATGAAAGTATGTTTATGAGTTTAAATTCTAANAGCTTTAAAATTAAAATTGGGAAGAAAAAAACTGCAGCTAAATTCTATATGAGAAATTTTACACAATTTTTAGATTTTTTGGAATCAATTACCCAGATAGATATAAAAAGTTTAGAATCTATTAAAGACTTTGATGTTTCAAAAAAATGATTTTTTAATTTTTAGGTCTAAACTGTAATTATTTAGCTTATCCTTGCGTGGATGAAATCTTTTAGATTTGAGCACCCTAATTGTTCCATGATCTGAGTTAATTGTTTTTTTATTATTGAAATAGTATGGGTGCCACCATTTTTTCCTAGAGCTGAAACACCATACATAAAGGATCTTCCCATGAATGTGAAATCAGCATTATGTGCTAAAACCCTAGCAACATCAGCACCTCCTCGAATTCCACTGTCCATCATTATTTTAATTTTGTCTTTATATTTTGGTGCAATTGTCTGTAATGAATCAATAGTCGCTTGCCCTACATCAACTTGACGTCCTCCATGATTAGAAATAATTACTCCATCTATACCCAATTGATATGCTTTTTCAAAATCATCTAAAGACTCAGCTCCTTTAAGGATAAGTTTGCCCTTCCAAATATCACGTAGTTTTTTGATTTTTTCTTCATTTAATCGGCCTGAAAAAGTACTATCCATGAATTCCCCTAATTGTTTTAAATTTAATCCTTTTGGCATGTAGGGCTTTAATACTTCAAAATTAGGTTGACCGTTGAATAAAGTTTTTAATGCCCAGTCAGGTCTTTTTAAAATTTGAATAATATTTTTTAAAGATAACTTCGGAGGCATAGCTAAACCGTTTCGAATATCACGTGGCCGATAACCAAATGAAGGAACATCAGCTAAAATAACCAATACCTTACAACCAGAAAATTCGGCTCTTTTTAATAAATCTTTTGTTACAATATCTTCGGCAGGATGATATAATTGAAACCAATATTTACCCTCAGTTATTTCAGCAATAGTCTCTATGCTCGCTGTTGAAACGGTACTTAAAATAAAAGGTATATTGTGATTAAACGCAGCTTGAGCAAGTATCTCAGGGGCTTTAGGCCAAATCAATCCCTGAAGTCCTATAGGAGCAATTCCGAAAGGAGCGTCATAGGTATGTCCAAAAAGGGTTGCCTTAAGATTGGGTTTTTGAAAGGGAACTAAATATTTGGGTTTAAGCTCAACATCTCTAATTCTATCAGTATTTCTTTTCAAATTTATATCATCATTGCACCCTCCGTCTAAATATTCAAAAGCAAACTTAGGAATTTTTGTTTTGGCCTTATTTCTAAGATCTGGTATTGAAGGATACCTATTATCGATAAAATGAATTTCTTTTGTCATTACTTATGAATAGTCATGAATTTTATATGAACGATATCCGTATACCGCAACTACACAAAAACAAATTAAAGGTAAAACAAAAGAAACATTTACTGCGTTAAAGTTTCCTACTGATCCAAAATCAATTATCCATCCCTGTAAAGGTGGCATTAGAGCACCTCCCACAATAGCCATAACAAGCCCTGCAGCTCCCATAGAAGTGTCGCTGCCTAAACCCTTTAGAGCAATGCCATATATTGTTGGAAACATAAGAGACATAAAGGCTGAAGTTGCTATTAAAAAATAAAGCCCTTCAATGGTTTTTATAAAAATAACTCCCGAAATAGAAATTATTCCACCAATAGCAAATAGAGTCAAAAGTTTTTTGGAGCTAATAGATTTCATCAAAAAAGTACTTAAAAATCGGCTTGTTAAAAATATAACCATAGCAACTATATTGTAATTTTGTGCTACTGCCTTGGGAATACCTAACTTGTTAGCGTATTGTATAATAAATGTCCAACACATAATTTGAGCTCCAACATAAAACATTTGAGCAATTACTCCTTCTATGTAATTTGGATTCCCTAACAATCGTTTAAAAGTACTTGATACACTAGATACAGCTTGTTGATTATTTTTTTCTGGCATTTTAGTAACAGCAATCATAAAAAGCATTGCTATAACTACAAATCCTAAGATAATATATGGTGTGCTAATAATACTTAAATCATATGTTCTTATAACTGCTTTTTCAGCTACGCTTAATGAATTAAATAACAGTTCCCCTGAAATATCTCTTTCATCAGATTTTAATTTTGAAAGGATAAAATTGGAGGCTACAAACATTCCTAAAAGTGAACCAAAAGGATTAAATGCTTGAGCTAAATTAAGTCTTCGAGTTGCATTTTTTGAATCGCCCATTGACATAATAAATGGGCTAGCAGTTGTTTCTAAGAATGCTAAACCAAAAGTTAATATATAAAGTGAAAGTAAAAAATAACCAAAGGCCTCAAATTGCGCAGCAGGGTAGAAAAGAAGTGCCCCTGTTGCATATAAAGCCAGGCCCATCAAAATAGCATTTTTGTAACTAAACCTTCGAACGAAAAGAGCAGCTGGTATTGCCATTGTAGCGTAACCCCCATAAAATGCTAATTGAACCCAAGCAGCTTTCGCGTTTGAAATTTCCAATAGAGTCCCAAAAGCAGCAACCATTGGATTAGTAATGTCATTTGCGAAACCCCAAAGAGCAAAAAGTGACGTAACTAATACAAAAGGATATACAAACTCCGTTGGTACTAAATATGTCAAGTTTTTTTTCATGTTCCTATAACCAAATACTAGTTTGAATTATTATTCATTGAGGTCAAAGATTTTATCCATTAAAACCCACTTAATCCCTGGTTTAGTATTAGGAAGTGCTTGTTGGTACTTCCACATCAATTCTTCCCATTCTTTAACTAAAGGGTTTTCGGAATCCATTTTAGCTTTCTGTTCAAGGGAAAAATTNTCATTACNCTCTATGACCATAAATAAACGATCATGNGTATGAAAAATTTCAAGATNNTTTATTCCTGAATCCTTNATACTTTTATANATTCCTGGCCATACATTTTTATGGTNGTCTATATAGGTNTGAATAATTTNTGGNTCATTTTTTAGATCCAATGCNAAACAATATTTTTTTTGCTTATTCATTATNATTATAAATCAAATTTATTAAGTAAGTGCTCTGTCCAAATGAGAATAACCNCCATCAACATAAATCAATTGACCNGTTGTGTGNCTNGCCTTTTTTGAAAGTAAAAAGACAACAGTATTTGCNATTTCCTCTTTNGTAGTCATTCTTTTTTCCAAAGGGATACGNTCAGTTATCGANGCAAGCTTTTCTTCNGGATTATNAAAAGTTNCAACCCATTTTTCGTACAATGGGGTATAGCATTCNGCAACTATNACGCTNTTTACTCTTATTGAATANGGCAATAACTCTATTGCCCATTCTCTTGTNAGTGCATTNCTNCCTCCATTTGCAGCNGCATATCCTGAAGTATTCCCTTGACCTGTAGTTGCAACTTTAGAACTTATATTTACAATAGCTCCTTTATTTTTTTTAAGCTCTGGNATAACCAATTGTGCCATTTTATAATAATGTACAACATTTNTATTNAGGGAAAGAAGAAAGTCTTCATAAGTCCCGTCTTGTAATCCTATNCCATCATTTATACCAGCATTATTAACCAATCCNTGAATTACTCCATAATTCTCAATAATTCTTTGTATTGATTGCTCACATTGTTTCGGATCGGTTAACTCTGCAAAGGAATATCCTACTTCGAANCCATTNTTTTTNTACTCAGCTACAGCTTGNAAAATACTGTTTTGATCNCGTCCTATTATAATTGGCAANGCACCCTCCTCTGCAAGAACNTTTACAATTCCAGATCCAATTCCTTTTGAACCCCCTGTAACTATAATTATTTTATTTTGTAATCCTAAATCCATCTTTTCATTTATAAATTGTAAAAACTTTTNGCATTCTCTCCCAATATTTTAAACCTTATATTGGAATCGTGATCTTTTAAATAATTTTTAACTATATCTAATACATTATTGTACTCAGATGCTAGTATACAAACNGGCCAGTCNGAACCAAACATAATCCGATCAGNNCCAAAATANTTAAAAATNACATCTATAAACGGTACAAAATCACTTTCAACAAAACNATACTCTNNGGTTTCTGTAACCATTCCNGATAANTTACACCAGACATTTTTATTTTTAGATAATTTAATTATATCAGACAACCATTTTTTTTCAATCGGCTTTGATATGTTTGGCTTTGCAATATGGTCTAAAACAAATTTTTGTTTTGGAAAGTTTTTGACTAACTNAATTGTTGAAGGGAGTTGCTCAGGAGTTATCAATAAATCATAAGTAAGGTTAAATTGAGAAAGTTTTCCAATACCTCTCTGAACCTCTTTTTGAAGTAAGTAATTTCTTTTTTCTGCTTGTACGATATGTCTTACCCCTTTAAAAATTGAATTAGCTGCATACTCTTTTAGTTTTANTTCAACATTTTTATCACATAAATCTACCCANCCGACAACCCCTTTTATAAAAGNGTAAGATGTNGCACAATTAAGCAAAAAATCTGTTTCTGCCTCNGATTGNTCCGCTTGAACAGCAACACANCCATAAACTCCATTTTCGTTTAAAATAGGCTCTAAATCTCGAGGCAAAAAATTTTTTTTGAGTACTTNCATAGACTCATCTATCCAGGTATCTCTGNNCGGATCATAATTCCAAAAGTGCTGATGNCTGTCGATAATCATTTGTAATTAATACAGCGTTGCCTTGATATTCCTAACCCTTGAACACTTAACTCAACCTCATCNCCTTGATTAAGATACCTCGNNGGGGTNAGCCCTAAACCAGTTCCGAAAGGGGTTCCAGTTGAAACGATATCTCCTGGTAATAACCTCATGAATTGACTAATATGGCTAACCACTTCTTGTATATTAAATATAAAATCAGAAGTATTACTATTTTGTATCNTTTCCCCGTTTAATTTTAGCCATAGATCTAGATTGTTAGGNTCATTAATCTCGTCAGTTGTAGCAANNAATGGNCCTATNGGAGCAAAACTATCGCAGCTTTTACCTTTTACCCACTGCCCAGAACGTTCCAGTTGAAAGGCACGTTCACTAACATCGTTNTGAAGAACATATCCNGCAATGTGNTTGAGAACCTCTTCTTGTGAAATNTAAGAAGCTTCCTTTCCTATAACCAGAGCCAATTCAACTTCCCAATCAGTTTTTGTGCTTCCTTTAGGAATAATTATGGGGTCAAAAGGACCTACCATTGANGAAGTNGCCTTAAAAAAAAGAACTGGTTCTTTAGGAACTTCCATTCCACTTTCTTCTGCGTGTTTAGTATAGTTCAATCCNACACAAACTATTTTTGAAGGTCTNGCTAGAGGTNCTCCCCAGCGAACATCTTCNGANACAANAGGACANGANTTTTTGTTTTTANTCAACCACTCAGATAAACTTTTTATNCCTTCTTCTCTAAAAAATTGTTCATTNTAATCATTTACAAAAGCAGANACATCTATTCGTTCTCCTTCTTCAGTTAAAATTCCGGGNTTTTCTCTTTTTGTTTCTCCAAATCGAATTAGTTTCATNTTATTTATTTTGAGTTAAGAGTTACAAAACCTCCATCAATCGCAAAATTGGANCCAGTNATAAACTTNGCTTCATCTGAACTTAANTACAAAGCCAAATTAGCAATNTCTTCTGGTGTCCCCATTCTTCCNATAGGTTGAGTTTTTGATAANTTTTCAAACATTTTTTCTTCTTGACCAGGATAATTTTTTTTAATATAACCATCGACAAAAGGNGTGTGAACACGNGCNGGTGANATANAATTACAGCGGATATTATAATCTATATAATCTTTAGCNATAGAATAAGTCATCGTTAGTACTGCTCCTTTGGTCATCGAATAAGCAAAACGGTCNCTAATTCCAACAGTTGANGCTATTGAAGCAAGGTTTATAATNAGNCCANTCNTNTTTTTTTTCATTGACGGAATTACCGCTTTTGAGCAGTTATANACCCCTTTTATGTTAACNTTNTAGAGGCGGTCTAANTCTGCCTCTTCACAAGATTCTATGTTGCCTATGTGTGCTATNCCAGCATTATTTACTAAAACCTCAATANTAGATNCTAAACTAATTTTGTTTATTGTCTCAAANACCTNCTGGTAATTTGAGACATCACACTGATNTGCTTTAGCATCAAAACCNTNTTGNCTTATNTCTTCAACTGTTTCTAAAGCAGAGTCAATTTCNTTTTCCAAAATATGGACTGAAGACCCCTGGCTGGCAAAAGTTAATGCAATNGATTTNCCAATNCCACTTCCCCCTCCNGTTAAAACTNTAGTTTTATTTTTTAATGAAAATTTTTTGCTCATTTTTTTTAATTATAATGACATNGCTCTTTTCCAGGGTATAAAATCATCNTGCCCTAATTTTCTTGCACTAACTTCTTTTCTACCACTGGCNACTTCAAGAANATAATCTAAAAGTTTTTCTCCACAATCTTCAATTGAACTTATCCCATCNATAATAGTACCAGTATTAAAGTCAATAATATCTCTCATTTGATTGTAAAGAATTGTATTAGTAGCAACTTTAACAACTGGAACAGCAGGATTTCCAGTGGGAGTTCCCAAGCCAGTAGTAAACAAAATAATATTTGCACCAGACCCTGCTAGTGCGGTAGTAGATTCTACATCATTCCCTGGCGTACATAATAGATTTAGGCCTTTAAGTACAACTTGTTCTGTATAATCTAATACGTCTACTACAGGAGAAGTTCCACCTTTTTTTGCTGCTCCTGCAGACTTAATAGCATCTGTAATTAATCCATCTTTTATGTTTCCTGGTGAAGGGTTAGAATCAAATCCTGCTCCTAGAGCTGTTGCCTTAATATTATATTCACGCATTAGCCTTTCAAACTTTTTGGCATTCTTTAGAGTCTTACAACGATTTATCAGTTCTTGTTCCACTCCATTAAGTTCAGGAAATTCTGATAAAACAGCTGATCCACCTTGGCTTACAATAACATCGGAAACAAAACCCAATACAGGATTTGCTGATATACCTGAAAACCCATCAGACCCCCCACATTCAAGTCCTAAAGTCAATTTGCTAAGAGATGCACATTCTCGCTTTATTTTATTTGCCTCAATAAGTCCTACAAATGTTTTTTTTATACATTCTGCTAAATATTCTGGTTCGGAAGTGCTTTTTTGCTGTTCCATAAATATGACCGGTTTATCTAATCCCGGTGCTATCCGTTTTAGGGAGTGTTCCAAAATACTTATTTGTGCATGTTGACAACCCAAACTCAAAACCGTTGCGCCTGCAACATTAGGATTATTTATATAGCCAGCCAATAAATTGCATAAACTTAAGGAATCTGATTTAGCACCCCCACAACCTCCTTCATGAGTTAAAAAATAAATCCCATCTACATTAGGAAATAATGGGTTTTTTAAATACTCTTTTTGTGAACTTAAAATTTCTTCGTCAAGCAATTCTTTATTCGTGGCCCCAGCCTTGAAATTTTTTACAAGTGAATCTATGTCAAAGACTCTTTCTCTAGTTTTTTCATAACCCAATTCACTTAGTAGTGTTTTTTTTAATTCTTCAACATTTCTGTTTTGACAAAAAACTAAAGGAATGACCAACCAGTTGTTTTCAGTACCTACTTTCCCATCTGATCTATGATATCCTAGAAAGCTTTTGCTATTGTAGTTGTCAAATTTTGAAGTAGACCATGTTTTATTTTCAAAATTCTGAGGCAAGTGATATTCTTCAGTACAATGGGAAATGTTCTGAGTAGTAATTATCTCACCTTTTGAAATTTTCTTTGTAACTCTACCTACAACTACACCGTATAAATAGACTTGTTCTCCCAAATTTAAATTTTCAAGTGCAAATTTGTGTTTTGCTTTTACTGGGGTTTTCAAGTTTATCTCATTATCTTCTAAGTAAACAACATCTGACTTATTCAAATCAGATAATGCAACTATAAGATTGTCTTTAGGATGAATTCTTAATATTTTTTTACTTGATTTCATTGATGTTATCAATAAAATTATGATTATTATTAAATAATCTAATAAAATCAATAAATTAAATAATATTAATAACTTTTAATCTAAGCTGCTTTTTTAATTACTACTATTGTAATATCATCCGGATTAAGTACACCATTAGACCAATCATTAGATAAACTGACCAAAGCATCTTTTATTTCTTCAGCATTTTTTTCTGAATTTTTCTTTAAACACTGTTCAACTTTATAATAATCCAGTAGCTCCTCATTTGGATTTGGTAATTCAGGTAATCCATCTGATATCATGACTATCATATCTCCCTTTTTAAATTCAAGTTTTATACCATCAAATTTCTCTTTTTGAATACCCCCTAATGGTAAATTAGGAACCAAAATCTCTTTAAGATTATTTTTCTGAGAATTATAATAATATGTTGGAGGCATTGCAGCAGAACTTAATTCAATAGAATCACTATTTATTTTTGCAACACTTAAACTCATTCTAAGTCTGCCAAAATTTACTTTTTTTACAATAACATTTAATTGTTCTAATATTTTACTTGGGGAGCTCATTGGAATTCCATTTAGAGCTGCTTTAGTTACAGAAACCATTATTCCAGAAATTACACCGTGACCAGTTGCATCACCACAAATAGCATAAAAATATTTCCCTTTTTCATAGAAAAAATCATAATAATCTCCACCTATCTCGGTAGCAGATTTTAAAAATGTGCTAATTTCATAACCATCCACATCTGGATTAATTTTTGGTAATAGACTGTTTTGAAGATTTCTAGCTTCTTCAAGTTCCTTTGATTTACGCTGGCTTTCAATTCTTTTCTTTGTTTGATTTTCTCTTAACTTAACAATTAAATAAATAATAATTATAGAGAAAACAATATAAAATAAGATTGTTTCAACTCTTAACCACCAAGGAGGTGAATTATAAAATTTTACAATTAGCTTATTAGAGCTTTTATTCCCATTTCCATCTATAGCAAAAACTTCTATTTGTGAATCATAAAATGGAAGAGAATTCAATTTAATTTTATTTTCAAAATTATCTGCTTTCAATTCTTTGTCCCCAAATGATGTCTTGTATGAATATTGAATTATATTATTTTTATTCAATGCATTTGTATGTAAATTCAACTCAATTGAACTGATATCGTTATTTAGATTAACTATACTATCCGATTTTGAAATTATGCCCCCAATATTTTCTTTATCATACCCTGTTATGTTTAGTAAGCTTAATTTTAGATTATAAGATTGGGTCTTAATTAGCTCTACCGGATTAAAAATTTGAGATTTTTCAAAACCAGTAATTAAAATTTTATCATCTATTTGATGAATTGATTCCCTGTGATAAGAGTTTATGTCTATTCCATCTTCAAAGTTTATATTTCTTATAATCCCATTATCAAAAAAATTAACACCATTACCAGATTGTATCCAAATTCTATCATTAATTTTTGCAAAATCATTTATATTATTTGATAATAACCCATCACTTAAATCATAATTTTTAAATATGCTGTCATTAAAATTTAAACTAAATAAACCACTCCCTCTAGTTGCCAAAAGAAGAGAATTATTTATATCGTCATTAAAAATTTTAACAATTGACTTTGATGAAAGAGTCTTTGAATCACCCTTTTGATAATTATATCTTTTGATTAAATTATCTAAACTTTTCTCATATAGCGATAAACCTTCATTTTCACTACCTACAAAAAAATAATCCCCAACTTGTTCTATGTCAGAGAAAGACCTAGGGACTTTATTATTAAATAATGTGTTATACTCGTAGTTTTTTATACTCTCTCTAAAGGATTTCTTGACTTTGTCTGTTTTTTCAACAAGTAACCTCACAACACCATTCCCTGTTGACAGATATAAATAATTGTAAATAAGTTTAATAGAAGATATCACTCCACTTAAATAATCTTCTTTTGAAGTTATATTATTTATAAATAATTTGGAGTTAAGATCTAATACATGAAGATTATTATCAAAAATAAACAGATAATCTTCGCTAATTTCAAGTAGAGTATTCTTACCTATTTCAATATTTTTAGGAATATTTATTAGGCTTTTATTAGTTCCTGATCTTAACTCTAAATAAGATTTTTTGACTTTGATTTCAAATTTGAATTTATTGTCATAAAAAAATAATTCGTCATAACCATCGACTCTACTAACTAGATTATCGCCTGTAAAAATATCATTTAAACCAAATTCAGTTCCAATTAATATTTTAGAATTTACTAATTCTAGATCATTTACATTTTCATTAATCAAAAATTTAGTTAATGATTTACTACTTGAATCAAAACTTAAAATATAATCTAGTCCGTCATTATATATCATAACAATATCATCAAATTTTTTAAATCGCGATGGATTTGAGGATTTGAACTCATGAATTAACTTATATTCGAAATCTAGATTATCATTTATTTTAAGAATATATATCTTTTTATTGTTTGATATCATAAACTCATTTATTCCTAAAGGAATAATTTCATTTAAAGAACCCAAATTAAAATTGATGGGTTTAAAATTCTCAGATAGAATATTGAATATGTATAATTTATTAATTGTTGCAATTAATAAAGACTCTTGATTAAATTTAAAAACACCTTTTATTTTATTCGAATCTAATCCGTTATAGCCAGAATAAAATCTTTTGAAGGTTTTTTGCTCTTGATTAAAATAATTGAATCCGTTAGTTGAACCAATGAATGTAATTTCATCTCCAAATACTATATTATTTTCACCTTCAAATTTTGAGGATGATAATGAAAGAGGATTTAGGGGATCAAATAAAAATTCATTTATGATTTCAAATTTGTGATTTAATACTTTTAAACCGCTTTCTTCAGTAGTAACCCAATAGACATTTTTTGAAATATCATAGTATATTGATACTGGTCTTGAATCTAATTCTATTTGAATAAAGTTGAATTCATTAGGATCAAAAATGCTTAGCCCATTTATAGAATATGCAGCTAAATACCCATTTTTTAAATCTTGAAGTTTAAAGATTTCCGAATCAAGTAGACCATTTTCATTTGATATACTAGCTAAAAATTGAAACTGGTCATGACCAGTTATTAAATTTAAACCCTCATCTGTTCCTATCCAAAGTTTCCCCTCGTCATCATAAAAAATACTTTCAATGTAACTAGAACTTAAGTTATATTTCCCGGAGTTTAGATTTTGTCCCCATGAACTAAAACTCAAAAAGAAAAATATTATACAAAATAAATTTTTATTTATAATTCTCATAAGGCTAAAATTGTATTAACCTTTAACTTGATTTTTAGCTAGGTTTCGAATTATAGAATTCTCCCATCCAGCAAAGTTATAATTAGCTAAATAGTCAAATAATTCTTCACTCTTTTTTGTATTACCGTTTGCCTTTTTTGCTAATGCATAAAAATATAATTGATAGTTATCACCTTCTAAGAGTTCTTTTGGTATCTGTTCGTAGAATGAAATGGATTGGTTGATATTTCCTTCCATTAGATTTAAATAACCTGAGAGTTTATAAAAGTTTACCATGGCTTTTGAATCAAAGCTTAAAAACTCACTTGATAATAGTGAATAGTTTTTCAAAGATTCTCTAGCGATTTGATATTCTCCAAATAATATATTATACCATATCTCAAAAAAAGCTTGATTTAATTCACTTTGTAATTCTATATTTCTTTTCTCAGATTCAGAAGTAATATTATCTAAACTAATAGTTTTGATTTTAGATTGTATTTCTTTTATCTCACCTACAATTTTTTTAGTTTCATCTTTCATTTGACTGTGCCCATAAGCTATAAATTTCTCTTGAGAACACCTAGAAAGTAAATTATTTTTAATTAATGGATCAATATCAGAATCAAGAACCATTTTTTGCAGTTCCTCAATTGCAATAAGTGCTTTATCATATTTCTTTTCATATAAATATGAATTAGATGACCAAGCTAAAATATTTACTACATTACCAACTGATCCATTTTCTATAGATTTTTTATAATATTCCCTTGCTTTTTCATACTCTTCTTTGAAGAGATAGACATGCCCACTAACAAGTAATAAATTCCTGTATAAAGAACTCTTTTTATCTTTTATAAGGCTCATTGCTCTTGAATAAGCCTCTAATGATAAATCAAATTCTCCCTCAACTCTGTATATATTTCCTAAAAGTCTCTGTGGAGTTGAGCTATTAGGTTTGTTTTTTTCAACCTCTTTAATCATTTTTTTAGCAAATTCAAGATCTATTTCATCTGATTCTAAAAGAATAAAATTTGGAGTTGTTACAAAATGTAGCTGAGCTAAGAGTATTTTAGCTATGTCAGCATTTGGATTTATTTTCAAAGCCTCTTTCCAATTACTCTCAGAACTTTTTGGATCTAACATTACAAAGTTTTTATAATTACCATTAAAAAGTCTTAAGTAATAATATTCAGGATTATCTGATACTAGCTTTTCAAGTATTCGAGCAGCTTTTACCTTATCGCCATTCACACGAGAAAAATAAATTGCTTCAATTAAACCTTTTTCTATTTCTGAAACACTATTTCTATTCTTGTAAGCTTCATCTAACAATGACATCATATCGGTCCTTGTTAATTCATTATCAGCATCAGCGAGCAAGGCTTTTGCAAAAACAAAATTTGGATCAATTTCTAAGGCCTTTTTTAGAGCTGAATAAAGATCAGGATTAAAAAATCTGTTATATAAGCCTGATGAAATATTATTTGCTTTAAAAAATAATTCATCTGATAATATTTTTACAGCTTCAGGTGAATTAGAGGTAAGTGGTATTTCCAAAACTTCTGTTTTGCTGGAACATGAAATAATTATTAAGCTTAGAATTAAAAAAATTAGTTTTTTCATGGTTTTTGTTTTTGGTTTTTTTTAGTTTTTAGATTTTAGGTGCATTTTAAAAATTATAGTTTGATTAGATTCAAACTACTTTATTTAGTAATAAACCTCTCTAGTTATTCTTTTGGTTTAAAATAAGTGAACAAAGTAAGAGAAAACATAATAATGTCAAGAGCAAAATCTTGAATTCCCATATTAGTTAAAGGTGAATTCATCATATAATAGAATGCGACAAATAGTGGTAAATAGGCAATTATAACTGCCAATAATATATTCTTTGCATCTACTACAGGTAATTTTCTTGACAAGAATTGCATTAGCCCAATCATTAAAAATGCAGGGGCTATTGCATATTGTAATAATACAGCAAGATTTTGAGCCTCTTGGCCTGTATTAAACATAAATGATGAGGCAGTCTCAGCAAAAATAGTATAACCTATAGCTTGGAGTATGTTTACTATCCCTAGAATACTTAGAGTTAATTTAGTTTTCATTTCAATTGGTTTAAACTCAATATTTTAAATGTAAGTATTTATCTCAATTTTTTAAATATTAATCAATAAAAATCATTCTTTCTTTCTTCTCTTCTCCATATAATCTATAAATCTCCTGCCATATTTTGTGTTTTTAACTTTTTCAGTCAATTTTTCTTCGATAGATTCCAAAAGAGGAAGTTTTGCATCAGCAATTTTAGTTAATGCTAAATAAGGTGCAACCTCAGATTCTGAATTATTTATAGCAAAGTTGGCTGTAAATAGGTAGCTCTTAAGTTCTAAAGTTTCAAGCAATCTTTGAATTGAATCTACCTTTTCTACTTCATTAAGTTCAATTAAAAGACTTCTTTTACCTTTTAGTTCATCTCTTCTTGAAATAAACTGTTTCTCATAGCTTTGGAAATTTTCCATTAGCTTAATATTCTTTTTACCCTTCACTTCAAAACTCTTTTTGTAGCTCATAACTTGACTCCCATAACCCATATTAGTTATTATTTCAATTACTCCAGCAGCTCCCCTAGAACCATATTTGGCGGTTACACCATATTTTAAAACTTTAACCTCACGTATTCTATCAGCTAAAGATCTTACAGATTTGGGAGGCTCAGTAAGATTAACCCCATCTATTACCCAAAGGGGTCCTGGTTGTTCGGCTCCAAGTGTAACTGCACCAAATAAAATTGGAAATCCATCACTAGTAATACCTGTTTGTTTTCCCATAAGATATCCCCTTAAAGCTACAGCCCAAGTATTTGCGTTTATATCAATTCCCTATTCATTGAGACCCATTTTTTGAATCTATCTTTTTTCGCATTTAGCCTTGTAAGTTTTGCATTTTTTTTAAAAGTTATTTGACCATTAACTAGTTTTGGAGTGTAAATTATTCCGTCCTCTTCAACATTCTTAATCACTTCAACATCATCTAGTTTAATTGTTTTAGTTTGCTCAGTGATAACACTTCTTATATCTGGAGATAGTAATGCTATTGAGTCGGCTTCTAGTACTTTGAAATCTGAAAGTTTTTTTATTTTACTTTTTGGCCTTCCTTTATTGTAAACTGTTTCGGTGCTTAAGTCTGATTTAATTATAAATAATGTTACTGGAGCAACTTTTTTCTCAGACACATACATAGGTTGTCCTGTATCTGGATTTGTCCCTAAAAAACTTGCATCATTAATAGTCTCTTTAGATGAAATGATCTGTATTTTATCTGTATTAATCAAAAGTTCATTAATCATTTTAGAGGTTTTAAAATTATGTCTTGAGTTTAATTCTATATTATTAATTATAACTCTAACTGCACCCTTATTTTGATAGGCATACTTTTTCCCAGTATCATAATCTTCTAGGTTAAGTGAAAATTTGAAGGATTTATTCCAAAAAGAAGACTTTAATAGATTTGTGATTATTTTATCTCTATCCCTTATTGCATAAACTAAACTGTCAATACTTATTCTTGGAACTGCTCCCGCAGTGTTAACTACTTCGTCTAAATCAATGTTTGATCCTTGCTGAGAGAATAAAATATGATGTCCGATTAAAATAAATAATAAAAGAAAATATTTTTTCAAAATTATTGGTTAATGGTTTTGTAAATTTAAATAAATAAATGTGTTTTTTAATAACTTTTATCTTCAGTATCAAACCTCATTGTAATTGTTTCGAATTTAAAACCCGCCTTTTTATATGCTCTTATGGCACTTTTATTTGAAGCATAAACATCTAACTGAAATTCAAAATGCCCCTTACTTTTACCCCAATCCATAAGATATTTTAAAATTTTTTCATTAATTCCTTTACCTCGATATTCTGGAATAACATACATAAACCCCAAAAAAACTAATTGTCTTGGAGTTTTATATAATTTATTATTTCGTATTAAGGCATATCCTGAAGCAATAAGCTTATCTTCTTTTTCAACAACAACAACAGAAACTTTAGGATTCTGAATAAAAGAGCTTAAGTCATAATAATGAAAATTGCTTTTTTTTAGATTTGGTGTGAAAGCCCTCTCATACTCAATTAAATTTTTTTCAAATTTTAAAAGTATAGGTAAGTCCTTAATTATTGCTTCTCTTAGTCTTATCAAATCAAATTATTTAAAATTCAAAGATAAAATTCCTTAGAGCTATTGAAATAAGATTACCCTGTTTTTTTATATTTGCGAAAATTTAATCTTATTTTATGACTTCTGGAGGTGTTGCCGTTGTGGTTATATTTACAATGATTGTAGTTCTTTTTGCTCTATTTTATGATATGAACAAAACAAAGTAATTTATAATGAGAAAGATTATAATTTGTATAACTCTATTTTTATCTTTTTCATGCTCGAAAGAAAAAAAGCAAGATATTCTTCTAGACAAATTAGATAATATAGTTTGGACCAGAGGCTCAAACTTTAAAGTTTTTAAAAGTAATCCTTTTAGATTGATTTTAGTAGAGGATGGGATTTGTTTAGAATTTTCTGAAAGCCCAGTGGATATTAGAGGTAATGAATTTCAATATACTATTTTAGAAAATGGAATTGATACATTAAAATTAGGATATAGAGTTAAAGGTGAAAGATTGAATCACTGTGGTACCTTTACCTACTATCTAGATAATGAAGGAGAATTAGTTAGAACCTACGATGAATGTAATTCTTTATATCCAACAAGTAATATCACTAGTTTTTATGAAGCTGATCAAGGACTTGATGTTCTTTGTCCTGAATTATAAAATTAAAATTAGATCATTTATTTTAGTAATTACCTTTGTATTTAGCCCAGTTTCTCCCTTTAACAAACAACTCTTAAATTTTTACTTTTTAACTTATTCAATAAATAATTTTTATATTTAAAATTATAACATAATAAACCAATTTAAAATATATGAGTGGTAAACTCAAGAACATTGATATTGAAGATTATTGGAATATAATTAATTACAATTATAATCAGATCCAATTTGCTGAGGTTAAGGCTACAGCAGTAATATCTATTTACAGCTTGATTTTTGGGTTAGGTTATACCTTAGATATTTTAGATGAGGAAAACATCTATTCTTTTACCCTCGGATTTGCTGGTGCGGTCCATATTTTATTACTTGGTGTATCCTTTTTTTTTATTATCGCATCTTTAAGGAGATGTGTAATGTGTATTTTACCTAGATTTAATTTTTCGGTTAAAAAATCCCCTCTTTTCTTTGGTGATGTTACAAAATACAAAGATTTTGATGTGTTTTTTGATTCTCTAGAAGAAGTATTAAATGATGAAAATACATATAGAAAGCATTTGACTCAATCTGTTTATGCAACTGCCAACATAGCTTCAACTAAATTTTTAAATGTCAATAAAGGCCTAAAACATTTATTAAAATCATTAATATTTATTACTCTTTTTTTTATTAGCATCTATGCTATATAGAATGGGTGAATTTCCAGTTTTTTACAGCTTTGGTTTTACCCTTAAGTATTAAATTTTCATTTCGATTAAAGCCATCTTTATTATCCAATTGCTGGAAAACACTATCTGATATAATTATTTCTCCTGGTCTTGCAGCAGAACATAATCTAGAAGCTAAATTTACAGTATCCCCAATAACTGTATAATTCATTTGCTGTTCTGATCCTATGTTCCCACAGATTACCTTACCAAAGTTAATCCCTATACCAATATTTAAATCTGGATAACCCTGACCTTTCATTTGTTTATTAAATTCATCAAGAGTTGTAAACATTTCTTTAGCAGTAGTAACTGCATTTAAAATATCATCTGCTTTTTTTAAAGGAGCGCCATATAATACCATAAGTTCATCACCTATAATTTTATCGAGTGTCCCATTATATTTAAAAACAACATCAATCATTTTATCAAAAAAGCTATTCAAAAGAGTGACTACTTTTGATGGCTCTAAACGTTCTGACATTGAGGTAAATCCTCTGATATCTGAAAAAAGCACACATACTTCTTGTTCAGCTCCCCCAAGTTCCAAAGAATCCTCATTTAGCAATAATTCATCTACAATATTTTCTGATACATATTTTTTAAAAGTTGACTTTACTTTATTTATATCAGATAAATCTTCAAAAGAAATTACTGATCCAGAATTTATCCCCTCATCAAAAACAGGAGAGATAGTTAAGTTTATATTGGTTTCGTTGTTGTCTTGTTTTCTAATTCTTAAATTTTCTTCGTAAAGTATGTGATTTCTACTTTCGGCAAACTCTATAAGTTCTAAAAGATTAGGGTTTTCTTCAAATACAATTGCATAATGATTATCTAAAAGCAGTGACTTATTAAGTTGAAAAATTTCAATTGCTGAATCATTTATGTATTCAATTTCCCCCATCAAATTAATTTTTACGATGCCTGTAGATATTGAGGACATTATGTTATCTATCAATTTTTTTGATTTATTTACATTATCAAGAAGAATAATATTATTGTAAGAGAGGGAGATTTTTTTGACTACTGAATTAAAAAATCTTAAATCATATTGGGTAAAATCAATAAAATCTTTTCTACTTTCTTTATCATAAAGTATAATACAACCATTAAGGTTTTTATCATTTAGAAAAGGTCCAAGGAGAGCGTTTTTTTGTGAGAACGATAAAAGTGGAAACTCATCAGATGAATCTAGAATTAAAGATTTTTTTTCTTTTTTTAAAATTGATAAAACCCCCTTATTTTCTCTAAAAATTTTTTTCCCAAGATCATCATCTATTCCAAGTGTTGCTTTTAATTCATATATGCCAGAGTTAGGCTCCTTTGATAAAATAAGTCCTTTAGAGGCATTCATTGTAAAAACAAGGTATTCCAAAAGGTTTTGAAATAAAATTTCTGATTCACTTGTCCCACTTAGTAATTCTGAAATATCCAAAAATGATTCAATTTCTAATTTTTTATCCCTTAAATCTGAGGTGTTTTTACTTAGCTTTTTACTTAAAAGTATTTCTCTAAAGTTTGATTCAATCAAATGCTTGAAGTATTCAATAATCTTAATTAGCTCCTCATCGACAATTTTAGGATTATATAAATAAAAAGCTCCCATGTAAGAAGCCTTAATTTTTAATCCAGTAACTAATCCTTTGTCTTTATGGGGTAAATTTTCATATCCAAGAAAAAGGTTAGATTGAAAATATTTGGAAATTTTAGAGTAGTGGAATAAGTTTTTCTTTGAAAATAGATTTGAAAAGTCAAGATTATCTATCTTAAAAAAAATTGATTTTTTTGATTTAGAAAAAAGATTTTTATTGTTTAAGAAAAAAAATACACTAAAATTTTTCCTTTCTAACCATTCTATAATTAATTCAATTTTTTTCTTTGGAAGTTTCTCTTTGTCATAGTCCTTCGAAAAAGAGGAAAAATCAAATTGCATTTTAACCCAGCTTTTCTATGGCTGCTTCTTCATTTTCGAAAGTTTCACAATATTTGGTCAACCCCATTATTTTGAAAGTTTTAGCAATTATTGGAGCCAGGTTGCAAAAATTTAAAGACCCATCTATAGATTGAAGGTCCTCTATTATTTCAATTAGTATTGAAGCACCAATACTGTTTACAATTTTAGAATTTTCTAGATTAATTAGAAAGCTTTTATGTCCATTTTTAATCTCTTCATCTGCTATAACTTTTAGTGCCTCTCCTAAATCTTTATTAAAATAACCTTCAGTTGAAATGATTACGATTCCATCTTTAATAGTCTTATCTGTAATACTACTCATCGGTATCTTTATTTTTTGTCATTGTTAGTGTTGTCCCTGTATTGTCGGATTCATAATCAACTTTATCCATCAGCTCTTTAATTAGCATCAAACCCCAGCCTCTTTTTCTTTCATCTGATTTGAGTTTTTGATCAATATTAGGTAATTCAATAGAAGAAGCATCAAATCCAACACCTCTATCTATTACTTTTATTGTAAGGTTTTCATCACTTATTATAAAGTGAATATAGATATCTTCCTTAGTCTCAGAATGTTCAAATGCATTAATACAAGCTTCAATAAGTGCCATTGAAATTTCAGCTGATTTCTCTTCAGGCAAACTCATATGCTTTGCAACAACATCAGAGGTGTGCGTTGCAACCAGCTCCATGTCCTTTAGAATAGGAAGTTTTAGTTCAACTGTTGGGTTTTTCTTCATTTTAAAAATTGGTTTATGAATACTTGCATCTAATTTAGATAAAATTTATATTTATAGAAAATTAATCATAAATCAATTAAAATTTCTAAAATGAAATTTACTAAAATATTTACGGCTTTAGCAATCTTACTATTATACTCTTGTGTAGATTCACCTAAAAAAAATGAAGAAGTAAAAAACGAAAAAGAGACGATTTTAGATGGGTTTTGGGTCAGAAAGGGTACCATGCAAATTGTAAATAATGTAACCGTTGACACTTTATTTTATGGTATTGATATAGATCCAATAAGACAAGTCAAAGCTTATTCAAATAAAAATATTTTTTGGATTAACAACGTTAAGAATCAGAATAGTGCTTGGAAAGCTGGCAGTGGAGGATATGGAAAATTTGAAATTACTAAAGATACATTGACAGAATATATGTCTCATGGTTCAGGCGGTATGGGTGCTTCAATGAGGTATGTAAGAGATTCTTTAAATCAGAAATCTGTAAAGTTTGATTTTGCTTATAATTTAAATGGTAAATTCTACACACAGTTTGGTGGTGGTGTTCCAAGTCCAGATGAAAATACAACATATGCTGAATTTTATGAAAAACTTCCATCATTGAGAAAATCCAAAATGGATGGTGTATGGAAAAGAGTTTATGAAATTTCCTATGTTAATGGAATTGCTGTTGATACAACATCAGTACCAACAGGGGCTATACTTGACGTTAAAGTTTTTAAAGACGGTTACTACCTAGTCCAAGTTGATCAAACGAGATTAATTAATGACCAATCAAAACCTGGCTATGGTGGAGGTGGCGGATTTGGACAATTTGAATACAATAATGGTAACTTAGTAGAATATGGAGAATTTACAAGTGGTATGTGGAACTTCCCTGAAAATAAACCTAGAGATAAGGAGAAAGCTCATTATGCATCAGTTTCATTTTATGATGACGATATGTACATCCAAATTACAAAAGACACACTTGAGCAGGGATTAGCAGGTAGAGGAGTTGTGTATAAACGTGTTCAATAAACCTTCAGACAATGAAAAAAGCTTTATTTCTTATAATTGTTGTTTTTTGTTTGAGCTATTCATGTTCTAATGCTGAAGCCAAACAAAAAAATAATAAATCTAATGTTTTTGATAAAATTGACAAGAGAGACAAAAAACTCTTCACCCAAACAGAAAAAATTAATTCTTACAACAAATCCATAAATAATTCTAACTTGAATAATAAAGCCCCAAAAGGTGGGTCAAGTTATAGCGGATATGGATCTTTAAACAACAAAAAGATTCAAAAAACTAACAATCAAACTTTTTCCAAAAAGAAAAAAATAAGTAAACCAAAAATGTCGAATGCTGGATTTTCAGCCTACTCGACAAATTAAAACATTAACATGAAAAAAATATTATTACCAATTACACTTTCAATAATTATATTCTCTTGTGGGAATAATAATAACTTAAAGGATAATTCAAGTCCTGAAATATATGGTTTTTGGAATAGACTTGGGACAATACGCTATGTTAACAATATTCCCGTTGACACATCTCTTATCAAAAATTCTAAAAACCCATGGTTTAAACAAATAAAGGTTTATAAAGATGGAAATGTGATTTGGATTAATAATGCACGTGACACACTTACTCCTTGGAAAGGCGGAAGTGGAGGATATGGAAAAATTAAAATTCATTCATCAGACTCACTTACCGAAATGATTTCAAATGGAACGGGTTCATGGGGTACATATGTGAAAAATAATAAAGACTCTTTAGACATACCATATATGACATTTGGAATATCAGCTGATATAAAAGGAAATGCCTACAACCAAAAGTGGGGAAATAACTTCGAACAATCTGAATATTGGGGTAGAATGGAAAAGCTTCAGGGGAAAACAAAATTTGATGGGGCCTGGAAAAGAGTTTACCAAATAAACTTTGTAAATGGAATCGCAGTAGATACTACTTCAGTTCCTAGTGATGCGGTTTTAGATGCGAAAATATTTTCAGATGGGTATTATACTTATCAAGTTGATCAAACTGGTTTAGCTGATCCTGAAAAACCTGAGTATGGTGGTTATGGTGGATACGGTACATTCGAGTATAATGAAGAGAAAAATATTCTAACGGAATACCAAGAATGGGGATCAGGAGGACAAGTTGGTTCGTCACCGCCAAAATCAAATCCAATTTATCATGATATAAAATTTTATAATGATGATCTATTTCTACAGATTGGTATAGATTCTTTAGAAGGAAATCAAGCAGGAAGAGGTTTAGTATATAAAAGAATTAAATAAAATGTTTATTTTTATAGTAAGATGAGCTTTAAATTAACATTGTTTTTCATGTCAATTGCATTGCTAACCGCATGTGCAGAAAAGGTTGTTGCAACAACTAGTGATGCTGAAAAAGCATTCGCAAAAATTGACAAAAAAAATGAGTCTTTATTCACAAAGTCCGAAAGAAAAAGAAATTACCAAGAGTCTATCGCTCAAGCAGAAGAAAATAATAAATCTAATGAAAGTGATGCTATATACAACGGATATGGATCTTCTCCAAAAAAAAGAAAGAAAACTGAAATAAAGACCACAAAAACAACCAAGAAAAAGGTTACTTACAAGTCAAGTGCTCCTGTAACATATTCAGCGTACTCAACTAATTAGTTTTAAGCGACTTTTTTTACAATTACTAGAGTAACATCATCATCAGGTATTCCTCCTTCTAACCAGGAGTCAAGGCTTTTGAAAAATTCTGTTTTTATATCCTCTGGTTCTTTAGAGTGATTCTTTGTGATTAATTCTATTATTCTATCATAATCATACATCTCTTTATTCTCATTTGAGGCCTCAGGAAGTCCATCAGACAACATCACAAGAACATCACCTTTTTCAAAAGGTTTTTTGATCATTGAAAACTTTTCATCCTTTAACCCTCCTAAGGGTAAGCCCTCTATCATAATTTCTTCACATTTGTTTGATTTTGCCTTGAATAAATATGTTGGAGGCATTGCAGCTGCACTAATTTCTATTTCCCTATTTGAAATTCTTGCTACATTCAAACTCATTCTTAATCTTCCTAGGTTAATTTTTTTTACAATATTATTTAGACGTTCAAGAATTTCATTAACGGGTAATGTAGGGAGTCCGTTAAGTGCAGATTTAATAATTGATACCATCATTCCAGCAGCTGTTCCATGGCCAGTAGCATCACCACAAATAACGTGAATACTATTACTTTTGTCATTACTTTCAAAAAAATCATAATAGTCTCCTCCTACCTCTGTTGAAGTAATTAGTCCTGCTGTTATAGTTAATCCCTTGATTTGAGGAAATGCCTTTGGAAGCATACTTTCTTGAATTTGTTTTGCCTCTTCAAGATCTTTTTCTCTTCTCTCGTTTTCAGCCTTAGCTAATGATCTTTTAGCTTGGAATTTCCCAAAAAACCAAATTAATCCAGCAATTATAAGTAAATAAATAAAGTATGCTAAATAGGATCTAAACCATGGTGGATTTATTGAAATTAGATAACTAGCAGTTTCACTTTCATTTAAGTTTGCATCTAATGCTTGCACTTCAAAAATATAATCTCCCTCATAAAGGTTTGTAAAAATACTTTCAGATGAAGCAGACCAATCAGACCAATTATCATTTAATCCTATCAGTCTAAATCTATATAAGTTTTCTTCAACCTTTTCGAGTGAAGGAAAACTAAAATCTATTTTAATATTTCTTGAGTCATTGTAAGAAAAATCATTTATAAAAAGATTAGTTCTTTCCCCATTGAAAATAGCACTATTAATAATTGGCTTTACTGTTATTTTTTTATCATTTAAATATTTGTTAGGGAGATAACTAATTAATTTAGAGTCTTTAGATCCTAACCACAAAAGATTCTCAGATCCAATATTATCTGCAAAAATAGCACCTGATAGTTCATTTATATCAATTACCCCATATGAATATTCTCCAACAATATCAAAATTTCCACCTTGCTTAAAATTTACTTCAATTAACCCCTGGCTTGATAAAAACCAGTTGTTTTTTGTTATCGGATTTACTGAAGTGAATTGTTGTCTTCCTGAAATATTAGCCAACCTTGTTATTGGGTCAAAATTTATAAGATTTTTTTCAAAGATTTGAAGTAGATTTTCTCCTGTGGGGTCCAAATTAAATTCGTCAGTGAAGCTATATAAGTCAAGGTTTTGATCAAAAATAAAAAATCCTGAGCCTGTTTTAATTAAATTAAGTTCAAGTGGCGAAAAATATTCCTGATCTATTTGTGAATTGAATTTTTGATCGGATGGAAAATCAGTAGCAGTAAATATTTGATTATTATCAGGGGTTAATAATCTCTTTGATGTTATTCTTCCTGTTTTATTATAGTAGCATATAAAAGAACCTTCATTGTTAATCGTTTCAACAAATAAAACTCCCTTAGCAATTTCTTTTACCCCCAAGACTCCTTTTTCATTAAAAATCTTGTTACTTTTTATTTTTATTATTCTTTTGTCATTAAGTAATTTAAAAAAAACAATCCCTTCTATTGGGTGAGCCATAATAAGAATATTTTCATTTAATTCACTTTTTATTGGTGACTCAAGAAGTCTATCGTTAGAAACTAATCTTTTACTATTATCCCCAATAATTAAAGAATTCAAATTATTAACTGATAAAATATTATTCCCAAATGAGATAAAATCTTTTGGAATATCATTAATCTGAAGGTCTATTATTTCATTATTTTTTAATGAAGAAATACTCTGGTCTACTCGAAAGATATCTTCAGTTGTACTAAAATATATTTTGTTATCTACTTTCTTAATTTTTTGAACTAATCCTTTTATACCGTTTGATTCTGTAAAACTAGTTATAGAATTACTTAGCTTGATTTTGGATGCTGATAAAAGACTAGTTGAGAAAATATCATCGTTTTGATCAATATAAATTGACGTGATTGTATTTGAAAGTAATCCATCTCTTTGATCAATTAAATCAACAATATTTAATTTACTATCTATAATTATAATACCCCCTTCAAAGGAAATTAAAGGGATTTTCCCGTCAGAAAGTTTTTTAACTTCAGAAGTGTTATATATTAATTTTTCTTTTAACCAGTTGTTTAATTCTTTATTTGTGTGTAATTTAAATTGATTGCTTTCATCAAAAATTACAATTCCTAATTTACTACTAAAAATTGCAATTTTGTTTTTATCTAATGAAGCCATAGATTCAATTCTATTGGATGAGAAAATTGTAGAATTCTCTATAAATTTGAAATTCCCATCTATTAATTCAAAAAGCCCTATACCCCAGACTCTGGCGAAAATTCTTTCGTCAACTTTTAAAATTGTTTGAATTGATCCATATGAATCTACCCCTTCCTCTCTTTCTGAAAGTTTCCAAATCTTTTCAAAATCTTGACCATTATATTTGAAAATTAAATCTCTCGTGTACAAATAAACATCCTCTTCTTTACTAACTCCACCCCAAAAAACTTGTATATAAGGATTAATAGTGTCTGGTAGTTTTTCCATTAATGAAGCGTATTTAGACCCTCCATATTCACTATCTATTATTTTTCCAAAAAAACCGGCACCTGCAGTATAAATATTTTTATTATTGTCTTCCAAGAGTGTTCTCGTAAATGAAGTTCTGATTTCATTTTCAATCTCACCTTCAATTTCTATGCGGTTTACATTTATTCCATCATATTCTAATATTCCTTCATAGGTTCCATAGAATACTTTTTTTGATTTACTTTCTCGTAATACAGACCATACTGATTCAGGTCTTTCTAAAAACTTATTAGAATAATTTTTTATATCTAAATTCCCTAATCTATTATATGTTGACTGAGTTTGCTGACCAAAAGAAAAAAATGAAAAAATATAAATAGAAAAAATTATTTGGCCTATGGTAAGTTTCATTAGTATTAATTTATAAAATCAATAGATAAATATAATCAAAATTGAGTCTACTAATAATAAACAATTTAATTGTTATAAATTAGAAGTAAAGTGTTTTAATTTAAGATGGAATCGTTCGTTGAATTAGGTTTAATTGGACTTTTTTTAGCAAGTTTTCTTGCAGCTACAATTTTGCCAATGAATTCAGAAATAGTATTAAGTATTTTAATTCTTAACAAATACCCATTATTTATATGCCTATTAATTGCTACAATAGGCAATTGGCTCGGAGGACTCACAAATTATGGATTAGGTTATTTAGGTAAATGGAAAACTCTTGAAAAATATATAGGAATTAAAAGGGAGAAAATAAATTCATTAAAAGTTAAAATCGATCGATGGGGTAGTTTTCTTGCATTTTTTTGCTGGATGCCTATTATTGGTGATTTATTTGCTGTAGGACTTGGGTTTTTTAAAATTCATTTTTTTAAGGTGAGTCTTTGGATGTTGGCTGGAAAGTCAATTCGATATGTGATATGGGCATTTATAACATTTTGGGGAATCTCTCTTTTTTAGCCTTTATTATACATGAATATTTATTTTTCATACCTCCCGGGAGCAAGAGATTTACTGAATATAGGAAACAAAAAATGAGGAAGAACTTTTAGTAAAAAAACAATCAATTTATATGTTTTGGTTGGCACACATATTTTTTTACCATTTAAAGTCGCATTAACAGCCACCTCTGCAATTCTAATTGCCTTTTTTTTCATAAATGATGGAACGAGATCCATCTCCCGTTGTACTCCGCTTGCAGCATGGAAATTAGTTACAGTGTATCCAGGACATACTGCTGTAGAAGTAATACCCGTTTTATTATAACTCAAATTCAAACCTTCACTAAATCGGTTTATAAAGGTTTTGATCGGACCATAAAGTATTTGGATTGATGAAGGAGGAGCAAAAGCGGCAACAGATGAAATCATCATTATATTACCTTTTTTTGCTGATATCATATCATTTATAAACAACTTCGTTAAAGCTACAACAGCTATTCCTAAAACTCGCAAAAACTTTTCCTCAGCATCCATAATTGTTTTATGAAAAGGAGTTGGTAAAGCATAACCTGCATTATTAACCAATAAACTTATAAAATATCCTTTATTTTGACAGTAATCATATATAGCCTGAGGTGATTTAGGATCTTCTAAATCAATTACTATATAATTTGCATTAACGTTATAATCATTTATAATTTTTTGACTGATATTTCTTAATTTTTTTTCTCTACGAGCGACGAGAACTAATGAATAACCTCTACGTGCCAAACATTTTGAAATCTCAAGCCCTATTCCTGAAGAAGCACCTGTGACTAAAGCATATTTTTTTGACATTAAATTGATAGTTAATATTTTTGTATAAACTAATTTTTCATTTTAAGTTATAAAATAAAATGTAATCAAACTTACTATATTTGTTATAACCATAAAATAAGTAATGAAGTATTATCCCATATTAACTTTCCTTCTTTATTTTATTATTCCCCAAGAACTGTTTGCACAGAAACTTTTTAAGTCTTTTGTTTTTCAAATGCCAATTAATGAGGCAAAAGCTATTTTGATAAAAGAATCTAAAACTCTAAAAAACCTGAATTTTGGAAAAGAAACAAATTATTCATTTAGAAAAAGGTCATTTGTAGAAAAAAATGGTAAACTTATAAGCATAAATGTTTGGAGTAAACAAAACTTAACTTTAGCTCAGGCTACCAATTATCTAAAAAAATCAAGATCTTTTTTTGAATCAGAAAATTTTAAAGTTGTTTATGCACAAGAAAATTGGTCAAATCCAAATCTAATAATGAAAAATCTTCCTGGTGTTAGGTTCGTAGATGAAGAAAAAACTGTTTTAATTGAATTATACCCCAGAGGTCAGGGAAGCGTCTATAATGTTTTCATAACATTTTATAATTATGACTGGTTTTTAAAAAGAGCACGAGGGGAATAAAATTACAAATCTATACTTATACCTAATCCGAGTAGTTCTCTAACTTGAAGATCTCCTATTAAATCATCATCATATAATAAATGAAGAACAAAATTCCCTGAAATTTGATTATTTACTTTAAATCTAATATTTGAATTCCAGTCAAAATCTACATTTTTAGTCTTTTCAAGATAATTAACATATATACTAAAGATATTTTCCCAAGTTACATTTTTCATGATTTGTTTCCTGTAATATCCAGAGACTAATGCTCCAAAAAAGTATTTTACACTTCTTTCTCTGTCTACTCCAAAATATGTTGCATTTTCTAATAAATCATTCGTGAAACTTTTTGATACAATAATTGCTCTGGCGGATAATGGTGAAAGATTTAATCTAAAATCTGCACTTCTTTTATAGTACCAGCCTAATCCAGTTTGAATAATCCCTGGAGAAAGAAACTGAGACACTTTTTCTCTAGCTTCTATTCCATCTTCAAAATAAAATCTATACCCAGGAAGAATTTGCGTTTTAATATTAAATAATGATGAGTAACTCCAAAATTGATTTATTTGTTTTCCTAGAAGTGAAGATATCTCAAATCTGTCATCAGCCTTTTTTAAAAACTTATTACCCGATATATATGTTGTACCTATTGAAAATAAAACATTTGTATCCCATACTAAACCCCTTCGATCTGAGTAGTTGAAATTGTAGTTTAATCTATATAATACAGTTAATGAACTTTCTCCTCCAGAAATCCAATTAGAAAAATAAGCTTGATTAAAATTTAAACTTGTATTACCATAAAATTTGACACGTTTTCCACCCATTTCAGATTGGATAACTGCATCAAAAGGAATTTGATCCTCCTCCTCTTCTTGAGCATTTAAATTGAAGGAAAACAAAATAATTATGTAGCTAAAAAATAAGAAAGATTTTGAAGACATAAGTATAAGTATCTTAGATTAGGTCCTTCACATTCGATATTAAATATATTGAGATTTATTTAATTGATATAAAAAAGAGATCTTTATTGTTAAATTGTTTTGATCAAAATCAAAATGTTTTATGAAAAATCTATTTTTTTCTTTAATAATACTTTTAGTAATATACTCTCAATACGGTCTTTCACAAGAAATATCTAGTAGTAAAAATTTTGATTTAGCTTTCAAAGTTGATTCACTAATTAACTTTGCAATTGAAAGTAAAGCCTTCCCTGGTGCTCAAGTCTTGATTTTTAAGAAAGATTCTGTTCGAATAAATAAATCATACGGTTATCATACATACGATTCTATTATTCCTGTTTCTAATAATCACGTTTACGACTTGGCTTCTGTCACGAAAATACTTGGAAGCACACTTGCTTTAATGAAATTATATGAAATATATGATCTTAATATAGAAACACCTGTTTCAAAATGGATTCCATCTCTAAGAAGAAGTAATAAAAAGGAGCATAGTCTCAAACAACTTTTAAGCCATAGCGCAGGTTGGCTTCCCTATATTGCACATCAAAATCTGGTATTTAACAAAAGAAAGAAATTTAAACGTAATACCCTTTCGCATAATAAAAGTAATCATTTCCCCAATCCCGTAAGCGATTCCTTGTTTGTTCACAAAAACTACCAAAAAAAAATTTTCCGCAGGATTATAAAATCAAGGCTAACATCCCAAGGTGAAATGGTTTATTCTGGTATGTTCTTTTTTTTCCTCCCTGAATTAGTTAAAGAATTAAGTGGCATCTCTTTTCCTAGTTTTTTAAAAACTCACTTTTACAGTCCAATGAAATTGAAACAAATCACCTTTTTACCAGCCGAAAAATTTCCAAAAAAAGATATTGTCCCTACTGAACAAGACAGTCTTTTCAGAAAGCAACTTGTACAAGGTTGGGTTCACGACGAAGCAGCTTCACTTATGGGAGGAATTTCAGGTAATGCAGGATTATTTGCAAATGCGTCCTCAATTGCTCCATTATTACAAATGTTACTTCAAAATGGGATTTACAATGGAAAACAATATTTAAATATTGAGACAATTAATCTTTTTACTAAAAAAACATATCCTGAGAGCTTAAACCCTAGGGGTCTTGGATTTGATAAACCTTCATTTGATGTAAGCGATGAAACTCGTTATCCTTCTCAGTTAGTGAGTGATGAAACTTTTGGTCATACTGGTTTTACTGGCACAATGGTATGGGTTGACCCTGTAAATTATTGTTTTGTAATACTTCTTACCAACCGAGTCTATCCTTCTAGAAACCAAAGGAGACTATATGAATTAAATATCCGTCCTCAACTTCTAGACTATGTCATCCAAGATTAAAATTCTTTTTCTTTTAATTTTATTTCCTTTAATCATGACTGGACAATCGCTTCCAAAAGGCTTTACATTTTTAGAAGATGTAATCCCAGGTTTGATTGTTGAACTTAACTATTCAACCAAAAAAAATTTTATTGGAAGACCAATCAATGGATACAAAAAGGGGCAAAAAGTTATTGGCACTCTTTCTTTAGCAAAAGCATTAAGTAAAGTTCAATCAAAATTAAACTCTGTCGGATTAGGGATTAAAATATTTGACGCCTACAGACCTCAACGTGCGGTAAATGATTTTGTTAGCTGGTCAAAAAATACAGAGGATACTATTGCCAAAAAAAATTATTATCCAGAATTCACTAAAAATAGTTTGTTTGAATTAGGGTATATCGCCTCTAAAAGTGGTCATAGTCGTGGAAGTACAGTAGATCTAACATTGATATATATATCTGGAGAAAAAAAAGGTGAAGTTCTAGATATGGGAGGAAATTGGGATTATTTTGGAGAACGCTCCCATTATAATTTTAAACAAATCAGTAAAATACAAAGGGAAAATAGAAAGATACTTCGAGCAGCTATGATTTCTGAAGGTTTCAAACCCTATGAAAAGGAATGGTGGCACTTTACTATAATCAAAGAACCTTTTCCAAATCAATATTTTGATTTCATTATTGATTAAAATCAAAAGTGAAATATCCAATTGAAAATAAAGGGATAATCAAGGTTTAAACCGATCAGGAAAAATGGATAAATCAATTCCCCAAAGAATTGGGAGAAAAAAGAAAATCATTAGGCTAATTAGAATTATTGAAAAAAGATTCATCACTATACCTCTGGAAACCATATCAGGAATTTTTAAAAACCCTGAACCAAAAACCACAGCATTAGGCGGTGTTGCTACTGGAAGCATAAAGGCACAAGAGGCTGCAACTGCAGCCCCAACCATAAGCCCAAAAGGATGAACCCCAGCATCAAGTGCTAAAGGAGCTAACACTGGTAATAGCATAGCAGTAGTTGCTAGATTTGAAGTAATTTCAGTTAAAAAATTAACTGCAGTTATTAGTAAAAAAATCATTACAAATAAAGGCAAACCACCAAATGCGGTCATAAGTTCTCCAAGCCATATAGCCAACCCACTTGATTCAAAAGCTTTTGCAATTGCCATTCCTCCTCCAAAAAGAATGATTATTCCCCAAGGCAGTTGAAGAGTATCTTTCCAATTGAGCAATGTTTTCTTTTCTTTCTTTGATGGTATAACAAATAGTAGTAACCCAAATGTAATTGCAATAATAGTATCATCTAAATTAGGTAAAAACCCTTGTAATAAATATGATCTAGTTATCCAACAAAAACCAGCTAAAGTAAAAACAATTGTGACAAGTTTTTCTTCATAAGAAATTGTTCCTAATTCTTTTTTGAGTCTTTGAATTTCTGATTTACCCCCTAGAAATTTATTCTGCTTAAATTTATAAGCAATTCGGGTTAAGTAAAACCAACAAAAAGTCAATAGAATAATTGAAATAGGAAACCCAAAAAGAAACCATTCTAAGAATGTAATTTCATATCCATAAATCTCTGAAATAACTCCAGCCAGAACCAAATTAGGTGGAGTCCCTATGAGTGTAGCTACTCCTCCTATAGAAGCGCTATAGGCAATTCCCAACATCAAAGCTTTTCCAAAATTTTTATTTTCATTTTCAAAGGTTTCTGGATTGTTTTTTAATTCTTTAATTATGGCAATACCTATTGGAAGCATCATCACTGAAGTTGCAGTATTTGATATCCACATAGATAAAAATGCGGTTGCCAACATAAATCCTAGAATTACTTTTCGGGCATTGACCCCAATAAAAGATATTATATTAATTGCTATTCGTTTATGTAAATTCCATTTTTCAATTCCAATAGCAATTAAAAAGCCCCCCAAATATAGAAACACGAATTTATGACCATATGAAGCTGTGGTAGTTGTGAGTTCCATACCTCCTGAAAGAGGGAACAGAATTATTGGTAATAAAGCAGTTGCTGCTATAGGTACAGCTTCTGTAATCCACCAGACAGCTATCCATAATGTTGATGATAAAATTGAGTGACCAGAACTAGATAAACCATCAAAAGGACCTGTTAACATCAAAATAATAAAT
>PAYI01000012.1 GCA_002714815.1 Flavobacteriaceae bacterium
AATCAGAGAGCCAATGACGAGATTTGAACTCGTGACCTCTTCCTTACCAAGGAAACGCTCTACCCCTGAGCTACATCGGCAAAAAAAAGAGAGCGAGAGACCGGGTTCGAACCGGCGACATTCAGCTTGGAAGGCTGACGCTCTACCAACTGAGCTACTCTCGCATTAGGTTTTTTAACTGAAGATTCAGTATTGGTAATTGAATTATAAATATACTCTTTTTATAAAATCAAAATGGTGGGGAGAGCAGGATTCGAACCTGCGAAGTTAAAAAACAACAGATTTACAGTCTGTCCTCGTTGGCCGCTTGAGTATCTCCCCGTGTTTCAATGAACTTAAAAAGTCCTATTAATATACCTCCCTATTATTAAATAAAATATTAGAGTGGTGTCTTATTTAATACTTTTTTTATTTTAAAGAGCCGATGGAGGGACTCGAACCCACGACCTGCTGATTACAAATCAGCTGCTCTAGCCAGCTGAGCTACATCGGCTTAATATACTTTGTTTCTCCAAAATCGATTGCAAATTAAATGCTAATTTTCATGCTATCAAAAAAAAAAAAAGGAATTATTTTTTAAGTTCTATCTTTTTTTTTTCTACGTTTTAAGATTCGTTTTGCACTTTCAATGGCAGTATTAATAGATTCCTCAAAAGTTTTGGAAATTTTCTTCACAATAATATTATCTCCAGGAATTCCAATTTTAATCTCAGCCCATTTATTAACACCATCTGAATTATTCTCTACTTTGGTAAATACAAATACATTTAAAATTTTTTTATGAAACAATGAAAGTTTCTTAATTCGTTTTTTTGCAAAATCTTTTAACTTAATATCTGCTTTGTAATTTATAGCTCTGAAGTGCATTGTTGCCATAGGATTTTTTTTAATTTATTTATTTATCTCTCTTGGATGAGTTTTTTTATAGACCTCTTGAATCTTTGCCATACTACTGTGGGTATAATGTTGTGTTGCAGCAATACTTGTATGTCCTAGAAGATCCTTAATCGAATTTATATCAGCCCCTTTGTCCAACAAATGGGTAGCGAAACTATGTCTAAGTACATGGGGGCTTCGTTTGGTTTTTGTAGACACCTTACCGAGAAATGTTTTTACGGTATCATAAACAAAAGTTGGAGATAGTTTTTTGCCCTTTATATTAACAAACAAAAAGTTCTCTTCTTTATTAATTTGATTGGTATTTTGTATTTTCAAGAGTTTATTAAGTTGGTCTCTTATTTCAGGTAAAAGAGGAAGTAAGCGTTCTTTATTTCTTTTTCCTAATACCTTTATTAAACCTTTCGAGAAATCAAGATCTTTCAATTTTATCTCTATAAGTTCACTTCTTCTAATTCCGGTAAAGTAAAGTAATTGAATCAATGTTTTTTTTAGTATTCCTATATAATCTTCTGAAAAAAAATTATCAGCAAACAACTGGTTAATTTCTTCTTTAGAAAAGGGAACAGATACTTTGGTCTCTGTTTTTAAAACCTTATGTTCTTTTAGTGGGGAAACTTTTATAGTTCCAACTCTCAATAAAAACTTGTAGTAAGACTGTAAAGCAGATATCTTTCTATTTACTGTACGCTTACTATTTCCAATTTCAATTAGTTCTACTATCCAAGATCGGATTTGAACGTAGTTTACTAATTCTAAATTTGAATGGGGATCTTGGGATAATATAAAGTCTTCGAATCCATTGAGATTAGCCTTATATGCCTTTAGTGTATTTGAAGAACAATTTTTTTCTAAAGAAATATAATCTAAAAAGGCAGATATTGACATAACAAAACGCTATCCTTAAAGTTAAAAAACTTCATTTAAATAACATCGCATTAATTAAATTAAAACTTTAAATATTTTCACTATCTCTTAAACGTTGAATATATTCAGCCTTTTGAATTTTTTGGCGGTGTTTGACAGATGGCTTTACAAATTGCTTTCTAGATCGCAATTGTCTCATAGCTCCAGTTTTATCAAATTTTCTTTTAAATCGCTTTAATGCACGATCAATATTTTCTCCGTCTTTTATGGGAATTATTAACATAAAATGGTACCTCCTTTCATTGTGAATGCAAATATATGGAAAAGAATGACTTTTCTTATTTTGATTTGAATTTTAAAATCCTAGTCATTTAGAATCTTTCTGGCTATAACGATTTTTTGAATTTCGCTAGTTCCCTCTCCTATTGTACATAGTTTAGAATCTCTAAGGAATTTCTCAACAGGAAAATCTTTAGTATAACCATATCCTCCGAATATTTGTACTGCTTCATTAGCAGCTTTTACACAGCACTCAGAAGCAAATAATTTAGCCATAGCTCCAGCTTGAGTAACATTTATATTTTGATTTTTCATCTCTGCTGCCTTTTGAGTTAGCAAAGAAGCTGCTTCAATTTGTGTAGCCATATCTACCAACTTGAATGATATACCCTGAAATTCACTAATGGCCTTTCCAAATTGCTTCCTTTCTTTAGAATATGCAAGAGCGGCATTGTAGGCACCTTTAGCTACTCCCAAAGAAAGTGCCGCTATAGAAATTCTTCCACCGTCTAAAATTTTCATAGACTGAATGAATCCATCCCCCACAGGACCTAAACGGTTTTCATCAGGAATAACACAATCTTCAAATATGATTTCTGCAGTTTCTGAAGCTCGCATTCCCAGTTTATTTTCTTTCTTACCAGCATAAAACCCAGGAGTACCTCTTTCAATTACAAAAGCAGTCATTCCACGATTATCTGTTTTTTCACCATTTCTAGCAATAACAACAACTATGTCTGCTGATATCCCGTGGGTAATAAAGTTTTTAGTTCCATTAAGCACCCATTGATTTCCTTCTTTACGGGCTGTGGTAGCCATNCCCTTTGCATCAGAACCTGTATTATATTCAGTTAATCCCCAAGCACCTATAGAAGTGCCTTCACAAAGTCTGGGAAGCCATCTTAATCTTTGTTCTTCTGTCCCAAAAAAATAAATATGATTCGCGCACAAAGAATTGTGAGCTGCAATTGAAAGTCCAATAGAAGGATCTACTGTAGAAATTGTTTCAATTAGAGTTACATACTCATGATAACCCATTCCTGCACCACCATAGGTTTCAGGAATAAGCATACCCATAAATCCCAGGGCTCCAGCTTTTTCAAAAATCTCAACAGGAAAATATTGGGCTTCATCCCAATNCATAACATTGGGTTTNATGAATTGGGCTGCAAAATCCCTAGCAGATTCAAACACCATGCGTTGCGTTTCAGAAGTCTTTATATCAGGACGCAATTCGAAATCAATCATAAACAAATTTTTTATACAAATATAGTTTTATTCTTCAGAGTTTGTTTGGGATATTAATAAAAAGTTAAGACAAAACTTACATAAATAATCTCTTTTCTGAAAGTTAGATAAAAGAAAAATTTTTGTTGCTTATTAGAAAATTAAATGAGGTAAAAATTATTTAGAATCTTTAACTTTTAATTTTTTAAAATCTGAGATAGCTTTCAAGTAATCATTTAATTCTTCTCTAACACGAGGGAAAAGCAATAACAANCCTATCATATTTGGGAAAACTAAAGCTAGTATCATAGCATCTGAAAATGCCCAAACAGAAGACATATCTCCAGCAGCTCCTATCACGATAAAAATTAGAAATATAAACTTGTATGTCAACTCGGAAACCTTACCCTTTCCAAAAATATACATCCAAGATTGAAGGCCATAATATGACCAAGAAATCATTGTNGAAACAGCAAATAAGACTACGGCAATAGTTAAAAAAGGTCCTGAAAATTTAATGTATTTTGAGAAAGCTGCCGCTGTAATACCAGCTCCCTCTGCTGGGGCACCGTCAATCATTACTACACCTCCAACCCCTCCATAATCAAAAACAGTATTATCGCCATTAAAAATAATTATCACTAAAGCTGTCATGGTACAAATAACTACTGTATCAATAAATGGTTCTAAAAGAGCAACTAAACCTTCAGAAGCTGCATATTTGGTTTTTACAGCAGAATGTGCAATCGAAGCTGAACCTGCTCCAGCTTCATTAGAAAAAGCTGCACGTCTAAAACCTGTAATGAGAACGCCTAATAAACCTCCTAGTCCAGCTTGAGGGCTAAAGGCTTGAGTAAAAATCATACTAAAGGCATCATCAACAAAACTAAAGTTTGAAATAATGATGTAAATACAAGCTAAAATATATATTAAAGCCATAAAAGGAACTACTTTTTCTGTAACTGAAGCGATTCTTTTGATACCTCCAATTATAATTACTCCTACCAAAATCATCATAATAATTCCAATAATGGTGCGTGCACTACCTCCAGTCATTCCAAAAGAACTAACCAATTGCATGGCTGCTTGATTGGATTGTGCTGCATTTCCTCCACCAAATGATGCCCCAATACATAAAAAGGCAAAGATCCCAGCTAAAACTTTTCCTAGGGTTACAAAACCTTTTTCTTGTAATCCTTTTGTGAGGTAATACATAGGTCCGCCATATACTGTTCCATCTGCCCCAACGTCACGATATTTAACTCCTAAAGTACATTCGACAAACTTTGTTGACATTCCAAGAAGTCCACAGAGAATCATCCAAAAAGTAGCACCAGGACCACCTACAGCAATAGCTAAAGCTACACCCGCTATGTTGCCATTTCCAACAGTTCCTGAAACGGCTGTTGCAAGTGCTTGAAAGTGGCTTACTTCTCCTTCTTTATCCAGTTCTTCTTTATCGGATTTATCATTTTTAATAAGATCAATACCATCATAATTTCCACTTACAGTATTAATAGCTGTAGAAAAATGTCGAACATTAACAAATCCAAAATAAACTGTAAAAAAAAGTGCTCCTCCAACCAATAAAAAGATTATTGTAGGAATTTCAGTCCCAGGAAAATTGTGCAATATCAGCCCTTCCCACCAATTAGCAATTGGTGTAAANGCTTCATTTATCTTCTCGTCCAAGCCGCGATCTTGTGAGAATATTGGTGTAGATGTGAAAAAGATGAAAAATTTTGTAAGAAAGTATTTTTTTGGAATTGAAAATTTCATGATTTTGGATATGACTTTTAGGGGGTCAATATCCTAAAAAGGAATAGAAAAACAAATTAATCTAATTGAAAGATTCTCATTATTTTTTTTTCTAAACTGGAATCTCTTCAAAACAAGGTAAATAATATTATATAACTTAAATAAATGAGTGAAAAAAATTATAAATCGAAAACAGAGGAGCGCTTGGTGTAAATTAAATCTTTTAGCTTTAACCAAAAAGCTAAGGTCAGATAAATTAGAAATCCTCCAACAACTGTTGCAAAAGAGGAATATATAAAAAATAGCCTTACACTTTTTACTTTCATNCCTAACAATTCCGCTAAACGNGCTGAAACAGCAAATCCGTTTCTTTCAAAAAATATTCGAAGTCGTTGAGTTCTCATCTTTAAGTAAATTATATCTTATTTATATTTTGGGGCCATTTTATCGGACAAAGTTTTTTACGATCGATTAAGTAATTTTAGATATAAATTATTATCNTTTTTAAAGTTAAATTAAAACTTCTCCCTGCCACTCTAAAATTCCACCCAATAAATTATAACAATTATCTAGGCCATAATTTTTCATTAACTGACAAGCTTGGGCGCTTCTCGCACCAGATCGACAGTAAACAAAATAAGTTTTTGTCGAATCAAGTGATGTTAAACCATCCATAAATCCACTTGGATTTTGTATATCAAGCAATTTAGCATCAGGAAGATGTCCCTCNTCATATTCGTGAATTGTACGAACATCTATGATAATACTCTCTTTTACTTGTTGTAGTTTTTCAGTCCAATCTTTTTGAGATAAATCCATACTTTTTTTGTGCTAAATTACAATAGCCATTGTCGACAAACAAATCAGAATNAACTTTATCCATGAAAGTAATTAATTATATTTGTACACACAAATATTGTAAATACATATGTCTTCAGATTCAAAAGATACTGTTATCGCAATACTAAAATCGAATTGCACGGTAGTAGAATCCCTTGGAAATGCACTAAAGCCTTATGAAATTTCACTTCAACAATTCAATGTCCTTCGAATATTAAGAGGACAAAAAGGAATTCCAGCAAATCTTTCAACAGTTCAAAAAAGGATGATAAATAAAATGAGTAACACAACACGTATAATAGATAAATTAATTGAAAAAAACTATGTAAACAGAATTACATGTAAAAAAAATAGAAGAAAAATTGAATTGTTTATTACTAAAGAAGGACTGAATATTTTAAAATCAGTGGACAGAATTATTGACAAAACTGAATCACAGATAACACAAAATCTTTCTACAAAAGAAAGACGTGACCTTATTTTACTTTTAAATCAAATTAATCTCTAACAAAAACATACTATGAATAAAAAAATATTTTTATATACCTTAATCTTACTTAACGGATTTCTGATCNAAGCCCAAGAAAAAGAAATCGATATAATAAAAAGTAAAATCAAGTGGACAGGAAAAGAAATTACAACAAAAATTCATTANGGATCTCTCACATTCAGTAAAGGAAATTTAATTTTTGAAAANAACNATATAGTTGGAGGGGAATTTGTTGTAGATATGAAAAGTTTGNTTNATGAAGATTTGAGTGGAGGATCAAAGCAATATCTTGAAAAACATTTACGTTCTGATGATTTTTTTAGTGTTGAAAAACATCCCTCAGCCTCATTAATTATAATTTCCTCAAAAACATTAGAGGATGAAAAACATAAGATAAGTGGAGACCTCACTATCAAGGGAATAACACATCCTGTGGTATTTGAACTTATCATGAAAGAATATGGTGCAAATGCAAATTTGGTTTTTGATCGATCGAAGTATAATGTAAAGCATAGATCTTCTACTTTTTTCTCAGATTTGGGAGATAAACTAATTTATGATGACATNGAATTAGAAGTCAATTTGATCTTTTAAATTTTAAANTAAATACTCNNAATCAATAAATTATTATTGGGGTAAATGATTATAAAATTTATACTATATTTGGACCAATGAAATTTTTTATAATTTTTAAAAGCTGGTGGCACATGAATCATACCTGATACTCGTGAAACAGCTTATAACATTATATTAAAGGCTTGTCGACACGACAAGCCTTTTTTAATTATGAAACTATGAAAAAAATTTTTCTTAAAACTGACTTTAAAAAAATATTAGCGGATACAATTACACCGGTAAATGTATACTTAAAATTACGAGATGAATTTCCACATTCACTACTATTGGAGAGTAGTGATTATCATGCAAATAATAAAAATTTCTCTTATATCTGTTGTAACCCAATNGCATCAATAGAATTAAAACAAGGCAAGCTGACAACTCACTTGCCAGATGGGAGCTCGACTCTAGAAGAAGTGGCCACAGATATGGATATCCCTGAAAGAATTCATGAGTTTTCACAAAAGTTTGGAAGTAAAAGATTACCCTTTGAATTTATTAGTAGCGGAATATTTGGCTATATCGCTCATGAGGCGGTTGATCGTTTTGACAATTTGGATATGAATAAATCAAAACCGGGGCATGAAATACCAGAAATGTATTATGCAGTCTATCAGAACATAATAGCTATCAGTCTTTTTAATCACGAAGCATACTTATTTTCGCATATCTACAATGGTAATCATAATCTTGATAAAATTGAGGCCCTATTAAAAGCAAAAAATAACAGTAGATATAGTTTTAAAAAAGTAGGAGATAAAATTTCTAATCTTACTGATTCTGAATACCTTAACTTTGTAAAAAAAGGAAAAGAACATTGTTATAGAGGAGATGTATTTCAATTAGTTCTATCAAGACGTTTTTCTCAAGGCTTTAAGGGAGATGAATTCAACGTTTACCGTACCTTACGTTCTATTAATCCCTCGCCTTATTTATTTTTTTTTGATTATGGTAATTTTAAAATTTTTGGAAGCTCACCCGAAGCCCAACTCATCATCCAAAATGGCAAAGCAGAGATCCATCCTATCGCAGGTACCTTTAGAAGAACAGGTAATGACGATATGGATTCAAAAGCTGCTATGGAGTTAGCAAAAGACCCAAAAGAAAATAGCGAGCACGTTATGTTAGTTGATTTAGCTAGAAATGACTTAAGTCGAAATGGATCTAAAGTAACAGTAGAAAAAAATAGAGAAATTCAGTTCTATTCTCATGTGATTCATTTAGTATCAAAAGTGACCTGTATTATGAAAAAAGAAGCTAAAACCTTTCGCGTTGTTGCAGATACTTTCCCTGCAGGAACCCTGAGTGGCGCTCCCAAGCATAAAGCCTTACAACTGATTGATCGCTATGAAACCACTCAACGAAACTTTTATGGTGGAGCAATTGGCTATATGGACTTTCACGGAAATTTTAATCATGCCATAATTATACGCTCTTTCTTAAGTAAGAACTACCAATTACACTATCAAGCAGGTGCAGGTATTGTGGCTGATTCAGTCCCAGAAAGAGAATTACAAGAAGTATACAACAAATTAGGCGCTTTAGACAAAGCCTTAACTCAAGCTGAATACATTTAATTATGAAGAAAATATTTATCATAGATAATTATGATTCNTTTACTTATAATCTTGTACACTGCCTAGAAGAATTGGGTTGTGAAGTGACTGTTAAAAGAAACGACAAATTCCAGCTAGACGAATTAGAGGCCTACCCAATGATCCTACTTTCGCCTGGTCCTGGGATTCCAGANGAGTCAGGCTTATTAAAANCTGCTATTAAACGTTTTGCNCCAACAAAGAAAATTTTGGGTGTCTGCCTTGGCCATCAGGCCATNGGAGANGTTTATGGAGGNACTTTGATCAACCTNGACAAGGTCTATCANGGAGTTGCAACTCCAATAAAAATAACCCAAAAAGAAGTNTTATTTAAAGGCCTCCCAGACCGATTTGAAATAGGACGCTATCACTCTTGGGTAGTTGCTACACCATTACCTGAAAATCTTATTCCTACATCCTATGACGATGAAGGTTATCTAATGTCTTTATGTCATAAAACATATGATGTTAGAGNAGTACAATTCCATCCTGAATCGGTGCTCACTCCTAACGGAAAAAAAATATTAGAAAATTGGATAAATAGTTAANCATGAAAGCTATACTCAAAAGACTNATTCAACACCAAAACCTCAACANAAAGGAAGCGCGTCAAATGATTATTAATATTGCTGATGGACAATACAATACATCACAGATTGCTTCATTTTTAACAGTCTATATGATGCGTAGCATCAGCCTTGAAGAGCTTGAGGGATTTCGTTCTGCCTTATTAGAATTNTGTATTGCTGTAGACTTAAGTGAATTTGACACAATTGACCTTTGNGGTACAGGTGGTGATGGGAAAAACACATTTAATATTTCAACCCTTTCTTCCTTTGTAACCGCAGGAGCTGGTATTAAAGTAAGTAAGCACGGAAATTATGGGGTTTCTTCAAGTTGTGGATCGAGTAACGTACTTGAGGCACTAGGNATCAAATTCTCAAACGATGAAGACTTTTTAAAANGTTGTTTGGATCATGCGGGTATATGCATTTTACATGCTCCTCTATTTCATCCTGCCATGAAAAATGTAGCACCAGTTAGAAAAGAATTAGGAGTGAAAACCTTTTTCAATATGTTGGGCCCTTTAGTAAATCCTTCTAATCCTAAAAGTCAATTAACNGGGGTTTTTAATTTAGAACTAGCAAGACTCTATCACTATCTTTTTCAAAAGATCAATACNAAGTTTACCATTCTGTATACTTTAGATGGCTATGATGAGATTTCCCTCACAGGCCCCACAAAGGTTTTTAGCAATAAAAATGAGCAAGTTTTGACTCCACAAGATTTTGGATTTCAACCCCTAGAGTCAAATGCCCTATTAGGTGGAATTAATGTAGATTATTCTGCCAAAATCTTTATGAAAATAATTCAAAACCAAGGAACTCAGGCTCAACAAAAAGTTGTTTGTGCTAATGCAGGAATGGCTATTGCNACAGCGCAAAACCTTTCACCAATAGAGGGCTTTGAAAAAGCTAAAGAATCTCTACTTTCTGGAAAAGCATTTAAAGTCTTAACTCAACTTCAAAATCTAAGTAAAATATGAGTATACTCGATCGAATTATATCGGATAAACGCATAGAAGTTTCAAAACGTAAGAAGTTGCTTCCAACTGCATACTGGGAAGCCTCTCCACTTTTTGATCGTCCTGCAAATTCCCTAGCAGATCGATTAAGAAATAGTAATTCAGGAATTATTGCTGAACACAAAAGACGTTCTCCTTCGAAGCAAAATATTAACAATTCCTTATCTGTTTCTGAAGTAGCAAGTGGTTATGAAAAAGCAGGTGTTTGTGGCATGTCAGTATTGACTGATTTAAAGTATTTCGGTGGATCNTTAGAGGACCTTACACTTGCCCGTTCTGAGAGTAGTTTTCCTCTCTTACGTAAGGAATTTGTTGTTGATGAATACCAGNTAATTGAGGCGAAAGCACATGGAGCAGATGTAATCTTATTAATCGCTTCTGTGTTAAAAAGAAGTGAAATTAAACAATTATCTAATACAGCTAAAGGGCTTGGTTTAGATGTTTTATTAGAAGTCCACAATTTAGAAGAATTGGAAAATTCAATAATGCCTTCTCTTGATATGCTTGGTATAAATAATCGCGANTTAAAAACATTTGAAGTTTCATTAGAAACCAGTAGAAAACTGGCAAAAAAAATTCCTGAGGATTTTATTAAAGTTTCAGAAAGTGGAATTAGNAATGTTAAAGAAGTTAAAGATCTTATGAACTATGGTTATGAGGGTTTTTTGGTAGGGGAAAGTTTTATGAAGACTAATAATCCTGGAGCTGCTGCTAGAGATTTCATTCAAAAATTAGAAGCATGAAATTAAAGGTTTGTGGTATGAGNGAATCAGAAAATATTGCATCACTTAGTGTATTGGAACCAGACTATATGGGCTTTATTTTCTGGGCTTCTTCAAATCGTTATGTCAGTAATCCNACACCAGATCTTATTGATACAATTAAAAAAACAGGTGTCTTTGTAAATGCTTCAGTTGATTACATTAAAAGCACTATTAATGAACATCAATTACAAGCATTACAATTTCACGGAAATGAAACTCCAAATTACTGTAAACTTTTTAGTGGTTTTGGTATGGAAATTATCAAAGCTTTTTCAATAAAAGATTCATTTGATTTTAGTGTTCTTGAATCCTACGAACCATATTGCGATTTCTTTTTGTTCGATACTAAAGGTGTTTTTCCNGGGGGTAATGGCTATAGTTTTGATTGGAGTATTTTGATGGACTACCCCTCCCAAAAGCCATTCTTTTTAAGTGGGGGAATTGGATTGGAAAATACCTGTCAGATTAAAGAATTATTAAAAACTAATTTACCTCTCTATGCTATTGATGTAAATAGTAAATTTGAATCTGCTCCAGGTCTTAAAAAAATAGATGAGCTAAAACAATTTAAGAAAATATTGCATGAACTATAATGTAAATGAAAAAGGATATTACGGTGACTTTGGGGGTGCCTTTATTCCTGAAATGTTATATCCCAATATATCAGAATTACTGGAAAACTATCTAAAAATTACTTCAGAGCCTGATTTTAAAAAAGAATTTGACGAATTACTTAAAGTCTATGTAGGACGTCCTACACCTTTATATTATGCCAAACGTTTATCCGAAAGGTACAATACTAAAATTTATTTAAAACGTGAAGACCTTTGTCATACTGGTGCGCATAAGATTAACAACACAATAGGCCAAATTTTGTTAGCTAAAAGACTGGGGAAAAAACGAATAATTGCTGAAACAGGTGCAGGTCAGCACGGTGTGGCTACAGCAACAGTTTGTGCTTTGATGGGATTAGAATGTATTGTCTATATGGGTGATTTGGATATAAAACGACAAGCACCAAATGTAGCACGTATGAAAATGCTTGGNNCAGAGGTGCGTGCTGCAAANTCAGGTAGTAAAACACTTAAAGATGCAACTAATGAAGCTATTCGTGACTGGATTAACAATCCAGTAGACACCCATTACATTATTGGTTCCGTTGTTGGACCTCATCCCTACCCTGACATGGTAGCCCGTTTTCAATCTGTAATTAGTGAGGAAACAAAATGGCAATTAATAGAAAAAGAAGGGCGTGACTATCCAGACTATGTAATAGCTTGTGTAGGAGGAGGTAGTAATGCTGCTGGGCTTTATTACAATTATCTTAATGATGAACGGGTAAAAATTATTGCTGTTGAAGCCGCTGGAAAAGGCATTGAATCTGGTAAAAGTGCTGCTACGTCTGCTCTTGGGAAAGAAGGAGTTATTCATGGTAGTAAAACCCTTTTAATGCAAACCCATGATGGACAAATCACAGAGCCTTATTCTATTTCTGCAGGATTAGATTATCCTGGTGTAGGACCAATGCATGCTCATCTTTTTCGTTCTAAACGCGCCAAGTTTTTTTCAATTAATGATCAAGAAGCAATGGACTGGGGATTAACTCTATCCCAGTTAGAAGGCATTATCCCGGCCATAGAAACTGCTCACGCTTTTGCTGTACTAGAATTGCAAAAATTTGGCCAAGAAGAAGTACTTGTATTTAATTGTTCTGGTCGTGGTGACAAAGATTTGGCAACATATATTGACTATTTTAATTTGTAATGAATCGAATCGATAAAAAATTTAAAGAGGGAAAAAAAATCCTGTCAATATATTTTTCTGCTGGTCATCCAAACTTGGAAGACACCGTACCCGTACTAAAAAATCTTCAAGCTTCAGGGGTAGACATGGTTGAAATAGGTCTCCCATTTTCTGATCCTTTAGCCGACGGCCCCACCATTCAAAAAAGTTCAGCCAAAGCTCTATTAAATGGCATGACAACAGATAAACTTTTTTCACAACTAAAAAATATTCGAGAATGTATAAACATCCCTCTCGTTTTGATGGGCTATTTCAACCCCATAATGCAATATGGAATTGAAAATTTTTGCACGAGTTGTAAAGATGTAGGCATTGATGGATTAATAGTTCCCGATTTACCAGTTGATCTTTATTTTGAACAATACAAAACTCTTTTTGTAAAACATGGTTTATATAATATGTTTTTGATAACCCCTCAAACCTCAGAAGAACGTATTAACTTTATTGATAATGTTTCAGAAGGTTTTATCTATATGGTTAGCAGTGCTAGTGTTACAGGAGCAAAAAGTTCATTTAGCAATACTCAAACTGATTATTTCAATCGAATTGCTAAAATGAAACTGTCAACGCCAATAGTGGTTGGCTTTGGAATTAGTAATGCTCAAACTTATAACGCAGCAATAAAACATTCCAATGGAGCTATTATTGGCTCTGCTTTTATCAAGTTTTTAGAAAAAGAAGGTATAANGAAAATATCTTCATTNATAACTTCTATTCGTTGAGAAAAACTTTACTTATAGTCTTTGCTAAAGCACCTGATAAAGGAAAAGTAAAAACTCGTCTTGGCAAAAACATAGGAATGAAAAAATCTCAAGAGATTTATATACAACTTCTTTATCACACAGCTAAAGTCACTCGCAAAAGTAAAATTGAAACTATCCTTTTTGCAAACAAATCNGATGAAACATTAGAATCTATCTTTTATCATTCAAAAAAAAATAAACTACAAAAGGGGAAGAATTTGGGAGAAAAAATGGAAAATGCTTTTCTATGGGCTTTTAAGAAAAGTTATGAAAAAGTTATTCTAATAGGTAGTGATTTGTTTAGCTTGAAAGATAACATACTAATTGAAGCCCAACAGGCTTTGGAAAATTTTGACCTTGTAATCGGCCCTTCTTATGATGGGGGCTATTACCTAATGGGAATGAAGAAAATGAATAATAAAATATTTAAAGGAATCCCNTGGAGTACAAATGAAGTGTTATGTAGTACAGAAAAAAAAATAAAAGAAAAGAAAATTTATTATTTAGAAATAGCTAAAGATGTTGATGATTTTAATGATCTTAAAGCACATCCTTCACTCTACAAAATTTATAAAAAAAACAATTAAAATGCAAAAGATCTTGACCTAAGCTTAAATAAACTCTACTTTTATTTTATTTCTCTTTTAAACCTCATTTCGATTTTAATGAAAAAGCTTTACATAATTTTATTTTGCTTAATTTATTTTCCCTTAGTTGGTCAAAAAAATATCCACTATCGTTGGAATAGTCAATTAAAAAAATATGTTTCTGAAAGTGGCATTGTAAATTACAAATCATGGAAAAAAGATCAAGGCCAGTTAGAAACTTATATTATGACTCTTTCACAATTCCCTCCCAGTGAAATAGTTTCTATAGACTATAAATTGGCATATTGGATAAATGCTTATAATGCCTTGACAGTTAAGCTAATTTTGAAATACTATCCATTAAATAGTATTAAAGAAATTAAAAATCCTTGGAATGTTAAGTGTTTTAGTACTGGTGATAAGGAATACAGTCTAGGCGACATTGANCATAAAATTTTAAGAAAGATGGATGAGCCTCGTATTCATTTTGCAATTAATTGTGCCTCTAAATCATGTCCAAAATTATTAAATGAGGCTTACACTGAAAAAAAAATCGAAAATCAATTAAATAGTGTAACTAAACTNTTTTTACTTGATAAAACAAAGAATCAGTTAAATGAAAATAAATTATTTTTATCAAAAATATTTTTGTGGTTCGGTAAAGATTTTGGATCAAAAAAAATGATGTTAGAATTTATTACAAAATACTCTAAAATTAATTTAATGCAATCCAAAGTCAATTATTTATCATACAATTGGGATTTAAATGAATAATAAATATTTTTGAGAATATTAAAATTATTTTATATGAAAAGTCCTAGTCCAATTAAATGGTCAATTAAATATGGCTTGATCTCCGCTTTGACTGGAATGCTATGCTGTGTGGCTCCTGCAGTACTTTTCATGTTTGGTTTAATGGGAGGGGTCGTAGCAATTTCATTTGCTGACTTCTTCTATAAAGAAGATGGAAGTTTAGGAATTGGTTCAATAATTCTTAGAGTTTTTGCAATTGGACTTGGTATTTATGCAATATTAATTTTTAGAAGAAAACAAAATCAATGTTCTATTAATCCAAAAAGGAAAAATNTNAACATGATATTATTAATTCTTCTANTAACAACATTTGGGGTGTCATTTTTCTTAGCGTTTGAATCTATGTCTAGTTGGTATTTTGATGAATATATAGTTCCTCAACAACAAATAGAATTAAACATCAATAAATAAAAATATTAATATCAAGATTGCTGTTGTTATACCAGCATTTAACGAAGAGCAGTCAATTGGTCTCGTTGTTGACTCAATTCCAAAAATTGTTGACAAAATAATTGTTGTTGATAATTCATCNACTGACAATACTGCTAAAATAGCAAAATCAAGGGGTGCTGTGATCGTCCAAGAAAAGCAAAAAGGTTATGGTCATGCCTGTCTAAAAGGTATAATGTATTTGGAAAATAATCCTCCAGAAATAGTTGTTTTCCTAGACGGGGACTTCTCAGACTATCCTGAAGACCTTACTAGTNTTGTTAATCCAATTTTTAAAGGAGATGCTGAATTTAGCCTTGGAGCTAGAAATAAAGATTCTAGAGAAAAAGGTTCGCTTACTCCACAACAGATTTTTGGTAATAGGTTAGCTTGCTTTTTGATGAGATTACTTTACAATAGTAATTTTACTGATCTAGGTCCTTTTCGTGCTATTCGATGGAAAACTCTCAAAGCACTTGAAATGGAAGATAAAACCTATGGTTGGACAGTAGAAATGCAATTAAAAATATTGAAAAGAAAACTCNCTTATATTGAAGTTCCTGTTCGTTATCGGAAACGAATAGGAGTATCGAAAGTATCAGGAACTTTTAAAGGTTCCTTAATGGCNGGATATAAAATACTAACTTGGATAGGTAAATTTTATTTTTCAAAATGGAAATAACAACTAGTATTGTGATTCGNTCTTTCATCTATTTGATGTTAGGTGTTTATATAAGTTGTTTGCTTTTGATCTTTTTGTATAGCCTAACTCAACTAGTCATGTTGCGCTACTATTTAAGACACCTTAAGAAAAAAGAAAATTCTCCTAAAATTCAAAAAAAACTTCCTAAAATTACCATTCAACTNCCACTCTACAATGAATATTACGTAGTAGAACGTCTATTAAAATGTATTACGGCCCTAGACTATCCGAATGAATTACTTGAAATTCAAGTTTTGGACGATTCAACTGATGAATCACTATCTCTTACAAAGGATTTGATAGCATATTATCAAAAAAAAGGCATAAGTATAATATTAATCACAAGAAAACNAAGAGAAGGATTTAAAGCAGGTGCTTTAAAAAATGGTTTAAAAACAGCTAAAGGTGAGTTTATCGCTATTTTTGATGCTGATTTTTTACCACAACATGACTGGCTTTTAAAAACCATACCTCATTTTAAAGACCCTAAAATAGGATTAGTACAAACAAGGTGGGGTCATCTTAATAGAGGACATTCTGTTCTTACAGAAGTACAAGCCTTTGCCTTAGATGCCCACTTTCTTTTAGAACAGATAGGTAGAAACCAACAGAAACATTTTATAAACTTTAACGGAACAGCTGGAATCTGGAGAAAAAGCTGCATTATAGATTCTGGGAATTGGGAAAGTGACACTCTAACTGAAGATTTGGACTTGAGCTATCGGGCGCAACTAAGAAATTGGGAATTTCATTATTTACATGAAGTTATTACTCCTGCCGAACTACCAATCACAATAAATGCAATTCGTTCCCAACAATTTCGATGGAATAAGGGAGGAGCAGAAAATTTTCGGAAAATGATTGGTCGAGTAATTAGAGCAAAGAGNCTTAAGCCGTGGACAAAAATTAACGCTCTTTTTCACTTATTCAACAGTAGCATGTTTTTAAATGTATTTTTGGTTTCTTTAATAAGTGTGCCTTTACTTTTTATCAAAGCCTCCTACCCAGAATTGNACATTGCCTTTAAACTTAGCGGTCTATTTATTATCAGTACACTTATCTTTTTTAGTTGCTATTGGTTTGTTCACAAACATAATTTTGGAGGGGGATTGATTTCTTTTTTAAGCTATGTAAGGCGTTTTGCAACCTTTTACAGTCTAGTCATGGGCTTTTCTATTCACAATTCCGTCGCCGTTTTAGAAGGCTTTTTGGGAAAGAAAAGTGCCTTTGTTCGAACACCTAAATTTAATGATAGTAATCTAAAAGATCACAAATACTCCCAAAAAAAAATTTCAGTATACACTTTTGTTGAAATGTTGATCTCAGTTTATTTTCTCTTTGGATTGATAGCCTCTTTTTTGCTTACTCCAGAAAGAGATTTTGGTTTATTTTTCTTTCACTTATTTCTTTTTATTGGATTTACTATTGTTAGCTATCATGGTTTAAAACAAAGTAGTTAAGATGAAATTAACTAATATATTTTTTATACTCTGCCTTCCACTCTGTTTCATTTTAGGTTTTTATTTCTTGTCTTTCCAACTAAAGAGAATTGATACAATTTCTTTGTTAGCAACCTACAGTGGGCTGTTTCTTCTACTCTATTTTTGGACACTCAAATATAGTACGCTAGGAGGTGTTTTCTTAATTGGTATAGTGTGTCGACTACTTTTTTGGAATCATATTCCAATGCTTTCTCAAGATTTTTATCGCTTTATTTGGGATGGAAGTATTCAACATTTGGGTATAAACCCTTATCGATATACGCCAAATGAATTGAAAGATTTAATAAGNTTCCCAAATGCTCAGGTTCTATATGAAAAAATGGGTAGCCTTAGTAGTAGTCATTATTCCAACTACCCTCCCCTAAGTCAATACCTCTATAAAATAATGGGATTTTTTAATANTGGAGATCTTATTCATCCTATTTGGGCTCTTAGGAGCATTTATCTCTTAGGGGAAGTCTTTTTGTTTTTTGGAGCAAAAGTATTATTGAAACAGATAAATCTTCCTACATCATATTTTGCATGGTACTTTTTAAATCCACTNGTGATTTTAGAAGGTTTTGGCAATCTTCATGGAGAGAGTCTAATGATGTGTTTTACTGTGCTTTGTTGGTTANATTGCCTCANACAAAATTCTGTTCTGGCAGGTTTATTTATGGCACTATCGATAGGCACTAAACTCTTACCTCTACTTTTTGTTCCTTTCTTTTTTCGATATTTTGGATTCCGACGATTTGTNATTTATGGACTCAGCACACTTGTTTTTTCAAGTTTTCTCTGGCTACCCTTTTGGAGTACAATAATGATTGAAAACTANGTTAATACAATCCAACTCTGGTTTAACACTTTTGAGTTTAATGGTAGTTTGTATAAAATTGTACGAGCTATAGGCTATGAAGTTAAAGGATATAATATAATTCGAAAACTAGGGAATATAACTCCATTTATNACTGTGGGTTTGGTTCTTATATTCTCAATTTTTAATTCCAACCGACAACCTAGACAAGTCTTTAAAAGTATACTTTTAATGCTCAGTTGTTATTTCTTTATGGCAACAACAGTTCACCCGTGGTATATCATAAATCTAATCTTCTTAGGAGTTATAACTGGTTACGCCTATCCAATTNTATGGAGTCTCACTNTCTTTTGGAGTTACAGTTCTTATGGTTTAGGGGTCTTTGAAGAACATTTAGGCTGGCAAGTGGTCTCCTATGGATTGGTCTANGGATGCTTTTTTTATGAAATGATTAAAGGGTGTCTAGGACATCATCTTCAAAAACCCAATTTCTTTGGTACTTAGCTTGCGCCAATTACCTCGAGGCAAATCTTTTTTTGTTAAGCCCCCTAATAAAACTCTATCCATTTGGATAACACTTACACCAACTGCTGAAAAGAGTTTAACTAGTATCGAAGGATTTATGGAATGCACTTCAACTCCAACCTCTTTTTTTGATTTTCCTTGAATATGACTAATGATATTTACCTTTTGTGTTTTATCAAAAACTTTTTGGCCTNCTTTAAGTTTATCCATCATCTCTTTAGTAACGTTTTGATCCANTAATACTCTGTAAACCATATGNATTCCTTTCGAATTGTTAAGTTTTTTTCTAAGCCTTTCATCATTNGTGAAAAGTAAAAGTCCAGTAATAGACCTTCCCATATCTCCCAAAGCAGGTACTTTTGTTTTAACTCCCGAACGAATCAACTCTTGAACAGACTTACTAATCTTTCTTTTTTGNGAAGTTGCTACAAAACCTTTTGGTTTATTGAGAACNATATAGATAGGAGGGGTTTGTTTTACCAAAGTACCATCATATTTTACCTGGTCATTAAGTTTAACCCGATAGCCCATTTCAGTAATAATATTATCATTTACTTGAACTAAACCCAACTTAATAAAGGTATCGGCTTCTCGTCTAGAGCAAAGACCAGCATTGGAAATATATTTATTTAAACGTATGCTTTTGTTTAANTCAGAAGAATGATTTTTTGATATCGGATAAAAGTCTTTGGTTTTCATTACATTTTAATTGCAGTAAGATCTTANAATTTTTGATAGATCAAAGAGATGCTCATAACATCTATTAAAATCCACCACTTAATTAAATTATGAATTCAAAGGTAAGCTTTTTGATCATCTGTNCGCCATAGAAAAAGTAAAACAAAAACTAAAAATGAGGATCCTGCTGCGGAAACATAGGCAGAAGCACAAACGATACTAAAAAATTGAGCATCAAAATTAAATTCCTNCAAGCGATTTGTGGAGAAAGTATGTAGTGTGNAGTNAAGTATTGTGCAATGATAAGGACAATAAGGTTATACCCCCTTACGAGGCTAAATAAGCTCAATGATTTTAAAAGATCGCCTATAAAAGAGCGAGAAAAAAACATATTCTTNTTTAGAAATAATAGACTACTTCCAAGGGATAGTCTTTCAAAGCTTTTTTTGCTTTTTCATAATCTTCTGTAAAACCTAGTATAAAACCACCNCCCCCGGAACCACAAAGTTTGAAATAGTAGTTATTTGTTTCTATTCCCTTACGCCACAATTGGTGAAAACTACTGGGAATCATCGGTTGAAAATTTTTAAGAACCAAAGAAGATAGTAATTTAATATTTTTAAAAAATGAATTAAGGTTTCCCTCTAAGAAATCTTCAACACAGGCGTCTGAATAATTGATAAATTTTTCACGCATCATGGTGCTAAATGCTTTCTTCTTCATATTTTCCATAAAAATCGAAACCATAGGGGCAGTCTCTACACTAATCCCACTATCAATTAAAAACACTGCTCCTTTTCCTAATGTATTTTGTGAGGGAATCCCTANAGTTTCTATTTGNTGATTGGAATTGATTAAAATGGGTAAACTTAAGTAACTGTTAAGCGGATCTAAACCCGAGGACTTTCCATGAAAAAAGGATTCCATTTGACTGAAAATCTTTTTTAAGTATTGNAGTTTTTCTTTGGTAAGATTTTCTAGTACTGTAATTTTAGACATAGCGTATTTATCATAAATTGCAGCAACTAAAGCTCCACTACTTCCTACGCCGTAACCCTCAGGAATACTACTGTCAAAATACATTTTACGAGCTAAATCAAAATCCAACTTTTCCCAATCAAATGAAACAACCTCAGAATCTAAAGTTTTAAGATAATCAGCAAAACCTGCTAGTTTTTTGTGAGATGCTTCATTTGCTCGTTTATTCTCTTTTTGAATTTTCAAAGATCCACAATAAAAATTGTATGGTATTGAAAGCCCCTTAGAGTCTTNAATAATTCCATATTCTCCAAATANTAAAATTTTAGCAAAAAACAAGGGTCCCTTCATAGACTGAACAAGAGAGTTTAANCAAAATTATAATATGTTTTAAATACTCAAATAANTTTTAAATTTAAGTTATACTTTTTTGGCGCCTAGACCAACATGATCGAGAATATATTGTCCATTTTGGCAAAAAACAGCCAGCTCCTGTTGAATAAATGAATTAACAGTTTTTTTNAATTCCATTGGATAAAGCAGATGAAGATTAGCTCCTGCATCTAGNGTGAAGCACAGAGGCACTTTTTTTGTTGCTCTAAAGGTCCAAATTTTTTCAATNATTGCTAAAGTATTAGGCTTCATTAAAATAAAATAGGGGCTTGAGGTCATCATCATGGCATGTAGAGACAAGGCCTCCAATTCCACTATTGACATAAANACATCTAAATCCCCTGCTCNCATTGCAGGTGCCAAAAACTCCAAATTTGATNCTGCTTGTAAAAATCGNTTTGCTGCAAAGGGATGANTTTGCATCAAATAGTGTCCTTGGGTACTCGAAACTACTTTAGATCCTTTATCTACTATGAGAATAGCATCTTGAAATTTTTTAAAAACAGGNTGCAAATCTTCACCAAAAGGGAGCGCGTATTGGTCTGAACAAAAAGAGAAAGTGTCATTTTTACCCCAAAGCATAACAGGTCCTTGGATGCTTCTTGAAGCGCTTCCAGATCCTAAACGAGCTAAAAACGACGCTTTTTGATAGAAAAAGGACTCCTCCATTTTTGGAAACAAATGCCNNTCTAAGTCCATCAAATTAAGAGATAAAGCTGCCATCGATGAAGCTGAAGACGCAATTCCACTACTGTGTGGAAAAGAGTTCTGACTCTTAATAATTAACTTATACTGTTTTATCCAAGGGATATAGATTTCAATACGTTTAAAGAATGTTTGAATTTTATCATTAAACTCTGACTTTAAAGCTCCATCAAAATAAAAGCTAAAATCAAAATTCCCTGACAATANAGGTTTAAAAGTAACTTCGGTTTGAGTAACGCTCTTAGTTAGTGTAAAACTTAAAGAGGTATTNTTTGGAATTTGAGGNGCTTTTTTTCCCCAATATTTTATCAAAGCAATGTTGCTTGGTGCTTCCCAATTGGAATNATAAGCTACAGGGTTNGTTGTNTTTGAAATAAATGAATTCGCATCCATGAATTATCAAATATAGGNCTTAGAATGGAATGTTATATTCCATTATCGTTAGAAATGATTATTTTATTCTAGATTTANNAGCTATNAAAAAATTAAATCCTCAATTGGTCCTTGCCTCNCTTCTGGGAGTTTTGCTTTCTCTTGGACTAGGCTTCCTTTCGAGTNATGTGACTAGAGATGCTATACCCACTTGGTATGCCAATTTGGAAAAGCCCTTTTTCTCNCCTCCCAATTGGATATTTGGACCTGTATGGGCCTTACTCTATACTTTAATGGGGATTGCTATAGGTCGCGTTTGGTTTTANGGTAAAAGACATTTTTGGGGAAAAACAGCCATTTACTACTTTATGGTGCAATTGATTTTTAATGGACTGTGGTCATTAGTTTTTTTTGGACTTAAAAATCCGTTACTGAGCTTCATTATAATTTTGATTTTATGTGTTTTAATTCAAAGAAGTATTTTTTGGTTTCATCTAATTGACCGAAAGGCTTCTTTTATGCTTTATCCCTATTTTGCTTGGGTTAGTTTTGCGACTATTTTAAATGGAGCAATACTTTATTTAAATTAATTTANAGCTTTTCNAATTCGTTCAGGAAAATCTGNGATAATACCTTCCACACCATAAATAATCATTCGNTTNATATCTTCAGGTGNATTAACTGTCCATGGATAAATCTTAAAACCTGCCTTATTAATTTTAGATACGTTTTCAGAATTGAGGCTTTCATAATTTGGATTAATTGCTACTGCATTTAGCTCTAAACCTATGGGAATNGCGTCCAAAGGATCATCNTCTGTAAGTATTGCAATGGAAATCTCNCGATTGACTTNTCGAAATATTTTAAGTTCTTGCCAATTAAAACTGGATATTAATATCTTATCTGGAGACCAAGCCTNAAGTTTAAAATAGGTTTTTAACAGTTTATCGGTCTTTAGTGCCGTTTGACTTCCTTTGAGTTCAATATTAAGAAAAATACGTCCTTTGATCAAATCTAGGACCTCCCCAAGCGTTGGAATAGAAAAACCATTCAATACCTCAATCCGTTGGATAGAATCTAAATCTAAGGCCTCGATATAACCCGTGGCATTNGTAAGTTTTTCTAAAGTTTTGTCGTGAAAGACNACCAATTCTCCACTTGCACATTGAAACACATCAATTTCTACACCATCGACCCCTANTTCGATTGCTTTTGAAATGGAAGGAAGGGTGTTTTCAGCAAGATGACCCTTGGCTCCACGATGACCAATAACAAGTGGGGTTTTANGAGGAGTACATGCTAACATAATAACAAAGAGAACTAAAAATAAACTCAATTTTTGCTTACTCATTTTTCCTTTTAAGTTAAAAAAAATTGAAGNAAGAAAAGGTAAAAATTTATTTAATCAAAATCCAAAATTCCCAAGGCTTCATGTCATATTGATAAGAAGAGGATAGTATTTTGGAATTGAAATCTTGGTAACGTTTAAACATTCCTTCGTAAGGCATAGTAAATTGAACATAATCTTTGCTTAAATTAGCCACAACTACTAGAGTATCTCCACCTTTTTCTCGTTCAAACGCAAGAATTTGATTGTTTTTGGTAGTATTGATTCGCTTATAAGAACCCGCTTTTGAACCAGTAGCTAGAGATTTATGATTATTTTTTAATGCACCTAACTGAATTAAAAGCTCCATAGTTTTTCCGGTAGTTTTTGGAAAGCTATCTTTTTTAAAAAAATGTAGACGTTTATTTAAGTCGTACTCTTGACCAGAGTAAATCAATGGCATTCCAGGTAAAGTGTAATTCATTGCCATAAAGGTATGATCTGCTTCTCCATAACTTTCCTTTACTGTTCCATTCCACGAATTTTCGTCATGATTGGAAATAAAATTAACCAAAATATTTTCTGTACCATATAACCTTTGAGTTCTTTTCATATGAAGGTGGTAGTCATTAGCCGTATTAAGTCCTCTAGCAACATCTTTAGAAAGATGATGTCCAGGCCAGTCATAAGTGGCATTAAACTTATTCACCAATCCAATGCCTCCAGGGTGATAAATATCAGTTTCCGCTAAAAGGAATATAGGTTTAACTTCCCTCAAAGCTTGAATCGTCTTGTCATAAAATTCTTGAGGAACTGCGTAAGCTTGATCTATTCGATATCCATCAATATTAGCTTCTTTTACCCAATAAACCATAGCTTGACGAAGCTCTTCTCGCATTTCAAGATTTTTGTAGTTCAAGTCAGCTACATCTGTCCAATTAAAAGATTTCCCTGTTCTGAAATCAATAGGATCAATGATTTCGCCTTTTTTATTTTTTAAATAATAATCGCTCTTCTCTTTAATCCAATGATGATCCCAACCAGTATGTCCGGGAACCCAATCCAAAATCACATAAATACCTAACTCATGGGCTCTTTTTACAAGTGATTTAAAATCTTGTAAAGTTCCAAACTCAGGATTTACTTTTTTGTAATCAGATACTGCATAATAGCTGCCCAAGGGTCCTTTACTCTTTGTTTTTGAAATAGGATTAATGGGCATCAACCAAAGAATTTTAACACCCAATTTTTTAAGTACAGATAAGTCTTTAGCAAAGGCATTGAAAGTCCCCTCATTAGAATATTGTCGGATATTAGCTTCATATAAAACTGAATGGGAAATGATATCTTCAGATATTGGTTTGAGAGATTTTACCTCTACATTTTTTTTATTAGGTTTTCGAGCCTCTTCTCTAGGAAACTGGCAACATAAGATTAAAAATCCAAAAAGGATTGTGAAATAGGGTTTCATAATTTTAGTTTAATTCAATAATGTATGCAGTTTCTGGATCAACTTCGAGGGTTTCATTTAATGTTATTTTATAATTTGTAAGGATTTCCACACCTTTCGTTTTTCCTGCCAATCCCTCTTTAAATCTATCTAAGAATAGTTTCTGCTTTTCAAGACTATTGTTGATAATCACCATAATACGTGCTGATTCTGTATATCTAAAATACACATAAACATTGTTTTCAGGTACATAGTGTAAAGTTTTTCCATTATGAATGGCCGATTTAGACTTACGCCAATTCAATATTTTTTTGGTAAAATTAAAATAAGTCGACTGCAAAGAAGTACGCCCCTCTTTTTTAAAGGCATTTTGCTTATCTGATTGCCAACCCCCAGGAAAGTCTCTTCGGATATCCCCATCTCCCTTTTCTTTTTTTCCTGTCATTCCAACCTCTGTTCCATAATAAATTTGTGGAATTCCTCTCAAAGTCATTAACACCGAC
>PAYI01000013.1 GCA_002714815.1 Flavobacteriaceae bacterium
TATCTGAACCTTCCCATCCATTTAATGTTTTTCCATCGAATAATTGGTATTTGGAGGTTTTTGAAACGCAAGAAGTAAATAATAAAATAGTCAATAGTATTCTCACAGAGATAAATTTAGTCAATTTTGGGCGTTTTTTGATAAAAACTAAATTCTATCACTAAAAAATTACAGTCCTTAAATGAAAAACCCTAATATATTGATATTAAATACATTAGGGAATTTACCTGCGGAGAAAGAGGGATTCGAACCCCCGGAGGTGTGACCCTCAACAGTTTTCAAGACTGCCGCATTCGACCACTCTGCCATTTCTCCAATAAGATTGTAAATATACGTCCCTTTTTTTTTAAAAATNGAAATATTTAAGATTACCTAATTATAAACTGATTGNATTTGAGATTTGTATCTTTGTAACTCNNTATGGATGAAACTCTTCANGCTTTATTTCTTGTGATTATAGGTTTNTTGGCGGGAATTATNAACACCCTTGCNGGGGGAGGATCACTATTAACACTNCCTTTTTTGATATTCCTAGGTTTNCCCCCCCATTTAGCAAATGGAACTAATCGTATTGTAATAGTTGTACAATCTCTTAGTGGGACATTAGGCTATAGAAGTAAAGGTTTGCATAGTTTTCCTTTTAATGTTTATTTAGGCCTTAGTGCAAGTTTTGGAGCTTATTTAGGCGCTCAAATTGCTATAGATCTCGATGGATCAATCTTCAATAAGATATTAGCTATAATCATGATTTTTGTAGGAATTCTAATCTCATTTCGTCAAAAAAACATGGAATTTAAATTTCCCGAGCGTTTAGAAGGTAAGTATCTTTTTTGGAGCGTCTTTGGATTTTTCTTAATTGGAATTTATGGTGGTTTTATAAATGCAGGGATTGGTATTGTAATTATGCTATTCTTAAACAGATTTAATCGTATGACACTTGTTAAAACAAATGCTACAAAAGTAGCAGTTGTGTTTATTTATTCTCTTGTGGCATTAATTATTTTTGCCTACAACGATGCCGTAAATTGGAAAATGGGATTCTTAATGGCTTTTGGAACTTTATTTGGCGCTTGGTTTTCTAGTCGTTGGTCAGTCAAAAAAGGTGATGGTGTAATACGTTATGCAATGCTTTTTTCTCTAACAATAATAGCTATGAAACTATGGTTTTTTGAATAAATTCAATAGTTTTGATAGCCTTCAATATTAATTCCATACCCTGTGATGCCAATTCTAGGTTGATGCTTGGAGTTACTGATTACTTTTAATCTTTGAATTCCTATGTTGTGCAAAATTTGAGCTCCAATTCCAAAGTCCTTGGTATCCATAACCATTGGAGGGACTTGATCTAATTTACCATCTAATTGCATTTCTTTTAATGTTTGTATTCTTGCTAAAAGATTGGAAGGATTCTGTTCTTGGTTAATAAATAATATAGCACCTTTTTTTTCTTTATTTATCAAGTTAAAAATATCATCTAATCTTTGGTAAACTGAACCAGTTATCATGCCCAAAATATCATTGGTAAATCTAGATGATTGTATTCTGGTTAAGATGATATCATCTTTACTCCAATGTCCTTTACTAAGTGCAAGATGAACATTTCCATTAGTAGTTTGCTCATAAGCCCTCATCCTAAAGTTTCCATAACGGGTTTTGATTTTGTGGTCCACTTTTTTAACAATAAGACTGTCATGTTCCATCCTGTAGGAAACTAAGTCTTCGATAGAAACAATCTTTAAATTAAATTTTTTAGCAACCTCAATTAGCTCAGGGAGTCTTGCCATACTTCCATCTTTATTCATGATTTCTACAACTACACCTGCTGCTTTAAGACCAGCTAGACGAGCAAAATCTATTGCTGCTTCGGTATGTCCTGTACGTCTTAGAACTCCTCCACTTTTAGCAATAAGTGGAAAAATGTGACCAGGTCTTGAAAGATCATTTGGGTCTGTTTTTTCATCAATTAAAGCTTTTATTGTAAGAGCCCTATCCGCTGTCGAAATTCCTGTAGTTACTCCTTTACCTTTTAGATCTACCGAAACAGTGAAAGCAGTTTCCATAGGATCAGTATTATCAGAAACCATTTTTCCTAGCTCTAATTCTTGACAGCGTTCTTCTGTAAGAGGTGTACAAATCAAACCCCTACCGTGAGTGGCCATAAAATTAATTAGCTCAGGAGTTATTTTTTCAGCTGCAGCTATAAAATCACCTTCATTTTCCCTACCGGCATCATCTACAACAATGATAACCTCTCCTTTTTTTATTGATTTAATAGCTTCAGGAATGCTATTCAATACAATTGAATCTTTTATCATGACCTTTTTAGAAATGAAATTTTTTTAATCAGACTTAAAATAGGAGTGTAAAGGTAATAAAGACTTTTAAAGCCCTTGTCAGCTGATGCTCTTTTGGTCAAAATAAAAGAAAATGGTGCCAATATTATCGTAGAAAGCCAAGTAGCGATTAATGGAGGAATACTGTTGTCTTCTGCAGCATTTTTACTAAAAATACCTATATAGTGATAGGTTAAAAAGATAATTACTGATAATACCAATGGAAGTCCTAACCCTCCTTTTTTAATGATAGCACCCAAAGATGCACCAATAAAAAATAAGAGTAGTGAGACAAAAAGTAGTGTGTATTTTTGCTGTAAAGTTATTTTGTGAAGATTAATTAACTTCTGAAAAGCGAAAAACTGTCCTCTTTTGACATTTAAATCACGTAAGGAGTTATGAATTTTTGACATTCCTTGATCGTATACTCTACTTTTTTTCCAATCTTCATCAGTAATAATAAAATCTAAAATATGTTTTGGTATGGAATCATTTTCATTAATTATTTTTCTTTTTTTAGTAAAAATAGATAAAGGACTATTTTTAGAAAAATTGTTTTTGAAGACTTCTTGTTCTTCAATAAAAGAAGCTTCAAGNGTGTCAATACTAGTTCGCAGTTGGTATATTTTTTGCATTCGGAAGGAAGTTTTTACATTCTCTTCTTCTAAATCAATATTGTTGAATTGAGATAGGTCAATATTCATCTCATATTCTTCAAAAGCTACCTTTGCATGCGGAACTCNNAGNCGTTCTTTTACTTTTTTTGGAATAAATTCTTCATAGCGATTCCCATTNTATAATACTAATTTTAGATTTGGGTCTGTGGGTTCATTTTTCATTTCTCCCCTCTCTGCTTTAATCACAATATTNTTTTTTTTGTTGGGAGTGTACTCATGTATGATTACNTCTTCCAAAAAACGGTCGTTATCTCCATACTTCTTTTTNACTTTAATATTGTAAATNCCTATTTCGTTAAAAATACCTTCTCTAATAGCGAGTGTGGGTTTTAGTTTTGCTAAATTCTTTCTNAGATTATAAGATTTTAANTCCCCATATGGTATAANATGATTAGAAAAGTAAAAGGTNCCAATACCTAAAGCAATATGAAAAATAGCTAAACCAACAAGGGCNCGATTTAATGAAATACCAGTAGANTTCATGGCTGTAAATTCATAGTTTTCCGAAAGAGTNCCAAAAGTCATTAATGATGCTAGAAGTACAGATAATGGNAGCACTAAAGGGATTAATTTTGGAGAATAATAGACTAGAAACTTTCCAATAATAATTATATCAAGACCTTTACCAGCTAGTTCATCGATAAAAAGCCAGAAGGTTTGTATTATAAAAATTAACATACAAATACCAAAAACACTTACTAGACGTGACAGGTAACTTTTTAAAATATACTGATCTATAATTTTCACCAATCTATTCGTTTATGTAAAAGTCAGAATATTTATTTTCGTCAAATTTAAAAAAGTCATTAGTCAAGCTAGTGTTTGTTTTTATATTTCTTAAGGTTAGTGTAGTTCTTGTTTCAGAGCTGCCAATTTCAATCAGACGGTAAATTAATTTAGTTTTCATATCAATACCTAATAATAAATATTTTAAATCCTTATTCTCTTTATTTGGTATGAGTTTAATGAATTGAATGGATCTTCCCATTATATTTTGTTTTATATCCCATTGATATGCATATCCGTTTTTATAAAAAATTAAAAGCTCTAAAGGATTAATTCCAAAGTCTGAATCATCTTCATTACTACTAATATTTATTTCTTCATTTTCAGGTACAATAGTATATATTTTTTCACCATCAAATAATTGTTCATTTCCTAAAAAGTTAATCTTATATAATTCACCACTAATTGTAGCGAATCCCTCTGTTTCTTGCCGAATATTTTCGGGACGATTTTCTAAAATATAAGTGAAATCAAAACTCACGTTTTCAAAAGAGGCAAGAGTATTTGAAACTTCATCTAAGAGATTTTTGGCAATTTCAGGGCTTTGTGCCTTTAGTATAAGACTTATAGGAAAGATAGTAAGTAGAATTATTTTTTTCATTTTTTATTTACTCATTTAGTTTAGCCTTAGCCATTTTTATTCTCTAAATGTCGATCTAGTGCAGAGAGATCTGAAATTAAAACTTGCCTGGCTTTGCTTCCTTCAAAAGGGCCAACAACTCCAGCAGCTTCCATTTGATCTATTATCCTTCCTGCCCTATTATACCCCAATTTTAATTTTCTTTGTAATAATGATGCTGAACCTTGCTGAGCAGTTACAATTACCTCGGCAGCTTCTCTAAACAGAGCATCCCGTTCACTAGCATCAAGATCAAGATTAAAATTATTTTCTTCACCAACATATTCAGGTAATAGATGAGCATCCGAGAATCCATTTTGTCCTCCAATATATGAAGCAATACGTTCAACTTCTGGGGTATCAACAAAAGCACATTGAATCCTTGTTAATTCGTTACCTTGAGTATATAGCATATCACCTCGGCCGATTAATTGGTCTGCACCTCCACTGTCTAATATAGTTCTTGAATCTATTTTTGAGGTTACTCTAAAGGCTATACGTGCTGGGAAATTGGCCTTAATGATTCCAGTAATTACATTTACTGATGGTCGCTGGGTAGCAATTATCAAATGAATTCCTATAGCACGCGCTAATTGAGCTAACCGTGCTATGGGAGTTTCTACTTCTTTTCCTGCTGTCATAATTAGGTCTGCAAACTCATCTATTACTAAAACTATGTATGGTAAAAAACTATGTCCTTCATTTGGATTAAGCTTACGTTCTTTAAATTTTTGGTTATATTCTTTAAGGTTTCGACACATCCCGTTTTTAAGCAATTCATAGCGATTATCCATTTCAATACATAAAGAATTTAAGGTATTTATAACCTTTGCGTTGTCGGTTATTATTGCCTCCTCAGAATCAGGTAGTTTAGCAAGATAATGACGCTCAATTTTACTGTATATATTTAATTCTACCTTTTTAGGATCTACCAAAACAAATTTGACCTCAGCTGGATGTTTTTTGTATATAAGAGAGGTTAGCACGGCATTAAGACCAACTGACTTTCCTTGTCCTGTTGCTCCTGCCATAAGAAGGTGAGGCATTTTTGCTAGATCTACAACAAATGTTTCATTACTAATTGTTTTTCCAATAGCTAATGGGAGTTCAATTTCTGCGTTTTGAAATCTAGCTGAAGTTATTACTGATCTCATTGATACAATGCTTGGATTTTGATTAGGAACTTCAATTCCAATAGTTCCTTTTCCAGGAATAGGGGCAATTATTCTTATTCCTAAAGCAGATAGAGATAAAGCAATATCGTCTTCTAAATTTTTAATCTTTGATATACGAATACCGGCATCAGGAACAATCTCATAAAGTGTAACAGTAGGTCCTATAGTTGCCTTGATATTTGAAATTCCAATTTTATAATTATTTAGTGTTTCAACAATTTTATTTTTATTTTCTTCAAGTTCTTCTTGATTTATCTTGATACCTCCATCGCCATAATCTTTTAATAATTCAATATTGGGCATTTTAAAATTACTCAGTTCCAATGTAGGATCAAAAAAGCCTTGTTTTTTTAATAAGCTATTTGTAAGTTCTTCATCTAAAGTTTCTTCTTCCTCTGCAGTTTCAATCTCCATAATCAGTTCTTCACTAATTAGTGTCTCATCTTTATTGGGGGTTATGGTCTTTTTATCTTCAGAAGTTATATAATTTGTTTCGCTAAGCTCTTCTTTTGTTTTAGTATTAAAATCTGAATCGACAGAGACCTCTTCCACTATATCTTTTTTCAATTTGCTTTTTCTTGTAAGAATTTTATTCCACCATAGTTTCATTTTCTCAGGTGTCCATTCTAATTCTAAAACTATAAAACATAATAAAAAAAACACCAAAACTGATCTGACTCCTATATTACCAATATAGCTAATCAAAAAAAAATTGATTTCATATCCTACAATTCCAGAATATAAAGGTTCAGATGTAAAGAAATTTCCTAAAGCTATAGCAAAAAATAGTATATGACTAATTCCCCAGGCCCAATTTAAAATTAACCTATTGATTTTTAAGTTAAAAAATAATTTAAAACCACTAACAATTAATAGATAAGGAAAAATCATTGCCGCAAGGCCTACTCCTTTATAAATAAAAAAATGACTAATAAATGCTCCTACTTTACTTAATATATTATTACTGGCTATTGATTTATCTAAAAATGATCCAAGTGTACTATAATCTTCTTTCCAATTTGACAAATAAGATATAAAAGCAATAATTAAAAGTGTTCCAATAAAAAACAATCCTCCTCCAATCAAAACCTGGCTTTTTCGTTTGACTTTTGGATCTTTTTGAGAATGTTTTTGCTTTTTTCCCATTAGTATAAATTCTATAACAAAAGTACGAATTCAATTGCAAAAATGAGATTTTTGTAANAGTTTGCTNTTAGCTTAGANTTACNGAAAATAAAAATATGAATANTTAATAACAAAAAAAAACCCAGNTTTTAGCTGGGTTTTCAAAATTTGATGTTAAAATAATTTAATTTAAATCGAAGCGGTCGGCATTCATAATTTTGCTCCAGACGTTTATGAAATCTTTCACAAATTTATCATTATTATCATCTTGTGCGTATAATTCAGCAATTGCGCGAAGTTCAGAATTGGATCCTAAAACAAGATCTATTCTTGAAGCTTTTCTAACTAACTCACCTGTTCTACGATCTTTAGCAATATAACTATTATATCCGCTAGCACTCCATTCGACATCCATCGAAAGGAGTATTTTAAACCAAGAGTTATTTAATTTGCCATCAGTCCAAATTCCATCACCACTGTGTGAAATTCCTATTGCACGTAATCCTCCTAAAAGAACTGTCATCTCTGAAGGGGTTAAACCCAATAACTGAGCCTTATCAAGAAGAATTTCTTCAGGACTTACAGCAAATTCTTTTTCAGAATAATTTCTAAAACCACATGCTTTGGGTTTCAGCAGATTGAAAGAATCAACTTCTGTATTTTCTTGATTTGCATCGCCTCTTCCAGTAGTTACATTTACCTTATAACCTCCTGCTTTTTCAATACCTACAGCGCCCCCAATTACTATTACATCAGCAATACTGGAACTATTTTCTTTAGCAATATTTTCATAAACTGCTAATACTTTAGAAAGTTCTTTTGGATTGTTTACTTCCCAATCCTTTTGTGGAGCCAGTCGAATTCTAGCTCCATTTGCTCCACCTCTGTTATCAGAAGCTCTAAAAGTACTAGCACTTGACCAGGCAGTATTAACCATTTCTTTAACACTCAACTCAGAACTTGAAATGGCTTCTCTTATACTTTGCTCCTCTTTTGATGTGAGCATTTTTCCTGTTGGTGTAGGATCTTGCCAAATGTATTCAGCATCTTTATAATCTCCAGTAACATAATTGGTTTTGGGTCCCATATCACGGTGAAGTAGTTTAAACCAAGCACGAGCAAAGGTTTCACCAAATTCATCTGGATTAGCCAAAAAATGTTTACAAATTGCTTTGTATTTAGGATCTGCCTTTAAAGACATATCAGCTGTTGTCATCATAGGGAGTACTTTTTGATAACTGCCATCAACTTGAGGAACCATATCTTCTTCTGCACAATCAATTGGATGCCATTGCCATGCACCTGCAGGACTTTTTTTACATTCCCAATCATATTTGAACAGAAGTTCTAAATATCCCATATCCCATTGAATAGGGTTAGTCGTCCAGGGCCCTTCAATTCCACTTGTAATTGTATCGACTCCAATTCCTGAAGCGTATTTATTTTTCCAACCTAGTCCCATCATTTCAATAGGAGATCCCTCGGGCTCAGCGCCAACAAGAGCATCATCGCCAGCTCCGTGTGCTTTTCCAAATGTATGACCTCCGGCTGTGAGAGCAACAGTTTCTTCATCATTCATCGCCATGCGCTTAAAAGTTTCTCTAACATCTTCAGCAGATAATGCTGGATCGGGATTTCCGTTTGGTCCTTCAGGATTTACATAAATTAATCCCATTTGCACAGCTGCTAAAGGATTTTCTAATGATTGACGTGTAGCTCCATAGCGCTTGTCTCCAAGCCATTCATCCTCAGCCCCCCAATAAATATCTTTTTCAGTCTGCCAAATATCTTCTCTACCCATTACTGTTCCATGATTAGGACCTCCCATGTCTTCAATCGCAACATTTCCTACAAGAACTAGTAAGTCTGCCCAAGAAAGTTTGTTGCCATATTTTTCTTTAATAGGCCAGAGTAAACGCCTTGCTTTGTCTAAATTTCCATTATCAGGCCAAGAATTTAATGGTGCAAAGCGTTGGGCACCTGTTGCGGCACCACCCCTTCCATCACCCGTTCGATATGTACCAGCAGCATGCCATGTCATCCGTATAAAAAAAGGTCCATAGTGACCGTAATCTGCTGGCCACCATTCTTTCGAGTCTTTAAGCATAACTTTTATATCTTCTTTAACAGCTTCAAGATGTAGTTTTTTGACTTCTTCTTTGTAATTCAACTCAGGAACAGGATTACTTTTATTACTGTGTTGACGAAGTATATCTAAGTTAAGTTGATTAGGCCACCAATCTTTGTTTTGTGTTCCTAGGTTTGGTTTTGTAGTTGAACCGTGGAATGGACATTTACTATCGCTCATGATTAAAATTTTATCTAAAATAATAATCCTTGGTTAAGATTTTAAAATTTTGTCTTTAAAATTGCTTATGATTTTATAATTTTTTCTTATTCGTTTTTTTNTAATNTAAGTTTTGTAAAATATACNATAATTAATTCTTTGCAATTTTAATGTGAAGAGCNGCGAAAAGCAAAGTCATTATNGGGCTAAGCCAATTGAAAATAGCGTAAATGAAATAATCACCAACTCCAACACCTAATACTCCTGATTGATATGCTCCACAGGTATTCCAAGGAATTAATACTGAGGTTACAGTTCCTGAGTCTTCAAGNGTACGACTTAGGTTTTCAGGAGCTAAACCACGATCATCATAAGCTTTTGAAAACATTTTCCCAGGGATAACAATTGCTAGGTATTGATCGGATGCGGTAAGATTAATNGCNAGACAAGANGCAACTGTNCTAGCGAAAAGTTGAAATGTGTTTTTNGCCCAACCNAGTAANGCATTACTAATTCGACCTAANGCACCTATTGCATCCATTATCCCTCCGAAAACCATAGCACATATTATCAACCAAATAGTGNTTAGCATNCCTTCCATTCCCCCTGAGGTAAATAAATCATTAAGTANNACATTAGAGGTTGTTATTTNTGTAGATACTGAGATTGAATNCATTATAGCTCGATAGGTTAATGCTGGAGTTAANNTTTCTGANCCTGTAATNTCCAATAGNACTTTGGTTTGAAAAAGAATNGCNAATAAAGCTCCAAGTAATGTTCCTATTAATAAAGCAANTAAAGGAGGTGTTTTTTTAATAATTAAANCGATAACANTTATNGGAACNAAAAACAACCAAAGATTGATATCAAACTTTTCTTTNATTGCNAGCATTAAAACTTCAGTATCTGCTAATCCTGAGGTAGATTGTGTAAGACTCAATGTNNTAAAAACAATTAGGGTTACCACAATACTAGGTANAGTAGTGTATGTCATGTAGTTAATNTGTCTAAACAATTCCCCATTNGCCATAGCTGGAGCAAGGTTNGTCGTATCNGATAAAGGAGANAGTTTATCNCCAAAATAGGCTCCNGAAATAACAGCACCAGCAGCCATCCCCACAGGAATTTGNAATACAGTTCCAATTCCAATTAANGCAATTCCAACAGTAGCTGAGGTTGTCCAACTGCTTCCNGTAGCTAATGANATAATAGCNCAAATGACAATNCAGGCAGGTAAAAAAATANTTGGGTGTAAAATTTGTAACCCNTAATAGATCATGGCNGGAATNATNCCACTAATAAGCCATGTTCCAGCTAGTGCACCAACAAAAAGTAAAATTAATAGAGCTCCAGTGACCGATTGTANATTTTNTGCAACTTTTTGAATCATATTTTTNTAGGNAATTTTCTTAATAAAGCCAACAATAGCNGCAATCACNCCCCCCAATAATAAAATAAATTGGTTTGATCCACTTANAGCGTTATCACCATAAANAAANACATTATAGGAAAGGAGTGCAACTAAAATAACTAAGGGTAAAAGAGAAGCTCCTAATGAAATTTTTTTATTTTTCAACTTAGTTGTATTTCTTTGAATGCAAGTTTAAACATTTTAAAATTAATGTTTTTGCTTTTTATATAAAACGATTGGTTTTGGCAAATAAACATTTGTANTTTTGAAANTAAATTGAATTTTTATGAGTGTTTATGATGTCGCTATTATTGGTTCAGGACCTGGAGGNTATGTAGCAGCTATACGCTGNGCTCANTTAGGAATGAAAACAGCTTTAATTGAAAAATATAATACCTTAGGAGGGACATGCCTNAACGTNGGATGTATTCCATCNAAGTCTTTATTNGATTCNTCTCACCATTTTGAAGATGCCAACAAAAGTTTTTCAGAACATGGTATTGAAATCAAAGGAGAAATTAAAATNAATTTNAAGCAAATGATTGACCGNAAAGCAGCAGTNGTTGANCAGACAACTAATGGGATTAATTATTTGATGGAAAAAAATAAAATTGAAATNTTTCATGGACTTGGNAGTTTTTTNGATTCANCNCATATCCAAATTGATGGGAATGAAAAACAAACTATTGAAGCCAAAANATCCATTATTGCTACAGGATCTAAACCTGGAAGTTTACCTTTTATTAAATTAGATAAAGAACGGATAATTNCTTCTACTGAAGCTCTTAAANTAAAAGAAATNCCNAAACATTTGATAGTGATAGGGGGGGGTGTTATAGGTCTTGAACTTGGACAAGTATATTGCCGTCTAGGAGCAGAAGTTTCTGTTNTAGAATANGCTGATCGAATCACTCCTNTAATGGACTCCTCTTTGTCAAGAGAATTGANGAAAGTAATGAAAAAGCAAGGAGTGAAATTTTACCTATCTCATNGNGTNAATAAAGTAAGTNGNAANGAGAATGAAATAATTGTAAATGCTACGGACCAAAAAGGAANTAANAACCNGTTCAAAGGNGATTACTGTTTAGTATCNGTTGGAAGAATNCCTTATACCAAAGGATTAAATTTANANGCAGCTGGTGTTCAAATANANGAACGAGGNCAAGTTAAGGTAAATGANAACNTACAGACAACAGCNTCAAATATTTATGCTATAGGGGATGTTNTTAGAGGAGCTATGCTAGCTCACAAAGCCGAAGAAGAAGGTGTNATGGTTGCAGAGCTTATTTCAGGACAAAAACCNCANATTAATTACAATTTAATACCNAATGTAATTTACACTTGGCCAGAGGTTGCGTCTGTNGGTAAGACAGAAGTCCAACTTAAAGAAGCAGGAATTGCCTTTAAATCAGGNCAGTTTCCTATGCGCGCTNTGGGTCGTGCAAGAGCTAGTATGGATACTGNTGGCTTTGTGAAAATATTNGCAGANGCTANAACAGATGAAATTTTAGGTGTTCANATGATAGGTGCAAGAGCAGCTGATTTAATTGCAGAGGCAGTNACGGCAATGGAATTCAGAGCCTCTGCAGAAGATATTGCACGTATNAGTCATTCACATCCTACCTATTCGGAAGCTGTAAAAGAAGCAGCTTTAGCAGCAACAGAAAATCGCCCTCTACACATATAGAGGATCTTATANTCAGATCANAGAGACTTTTAAGTTAAAAAGAGTTTCATCTTTTCTCGGATTTTTTCTAAACTAAGATTNCCTAAGCTNCCAACATGNGAATGTTTTAATACTTTNTTAGGACTGTAATCACCTTTCTTAATTTTTTTCCCTAAGTCTTGNTATGCATCTCGAAAAGGTTTCCCNGNTAATACATCNTNATTNAGTGTATCGACACTAAAAAGGTAGTCATACTTTTTATCATCAGTAATATTCTTACTTACTTTTATACTAGGTAAGCTAAACAGTAGTATATCTAAACATGCTTTTATTTCCTGTATCGATTCAATTATTGGTCCTTTACACAGCTGCAGCTCCCTATGATAACCACTTGGAAGATTAGTTGTTAATAGCGATAAAAGATTTGGTAGTCCTTGAATCACGTTGCACTTCCCTCTAACTAATTCAAAGAGATCTGGATTTTTTTTATGAGGCATAATACTGGATCCCGTAGTTAGATTATCAGGAAAAGAAATAAATTTAAAATCTTGTCCCATATAAAGACAGATATCCATACTAAATTTAGAGAGTGTACTGCCAATAGCCGATAAAGCCATTGCAGTACTTTTTTCTAGCTTTCCTCTGCTCATTTGTGCTGCTACGGAATTCACTTTGAGTTGTGCAAATTGTAAAATGTTTGTTGTAAAATTACGATCAATAGGAAAGGAGCTTCCATATCCTGCAGCACTTCCTAGCGGATTTTGATCTGCAATTTTGAATGCGCTTTGCCAAAAGTAAAGATCGTCTATTAAACTTTCTGCATAGGCTGAAAACCATAAACCAAAAGAGGATGGCATCGCAACTTGCAAATGTGTGTAACCTGGAATTAAATCTTCTTTGTGCTTTTCCGCTAATAAAAGTAAGAGTTCAAAAAGTTCGATTACTTGAGTTTTAATTTCACTCAATTCTTTTTTTACGAACAAATGCATAGCTACTAATACCTGATCGTTTCTTGATCTTCCGGTGTGAATTTTTTTTCCTAAATCCCCTAATTTTTGGGTTAAAATATGCTCAATTTTTGAATGTATATCTTCAAAATTATTTTCAATACTAAGACTTCCCTCTTTAGCTTGTTTTTCAATATCTGACAACACTGAAGAAAGCTTTTGAGCTTCTTCAAATGTTACCAATCCAATTTTGGCCAACATTTTTGCGTGAGCAATTGAGGCTTTACAGTCGAATTCCGCAAGGACCAAATCATATTCTCTATCTTTTCCAANGGTAAANAGATCTACTTTTTCGTGGGCACCTGCCCCTTTTTTCCAGAGTTTCATNTTATAGNATTTGTTTTAANAAATTGATATAAAGGTTAATACCTGTCTCAATTTCATTTATATAAATATATTCATTTGCAGAATGGGAACGGGTAGAGTCNCCAGGACCAAGNTTTAATGAAGAGCANCTCAATGCAGCTTGNTCAGAAAGTGTAGGAGAACCATAGGTGGCTCTTCCTAATTTTTTNCCTGCAATAANAAGTGGATGATCCNCACTAATANAGGAACTTTGCAGACAAAGCGATCTTGGCCTAACATCATAAGGTATAGCAGCTTNTATCAATTCTTTTATTTCTTCATTTTGATAGCATTCATTTACNCGTACATCCAANACCAATTTTACTTCAGATGGAACCACATTATGTTGNTTGCCAGCATCAATTTGNGTTAGAGTAACTTTTACGGGNCCNAGTATAGGTGAAACTTTTTCAAAAGAAATNTTTNCAATCTGTTTAATGATATTTGGAAGTTTCATTAATGGATTGTCTTCATTAGGATGTGCAGCATGACTAGGTGTTCCTTTTATTATTATATCAAAAACAATTAGACCTTTTTCAGCAATGGCTAATTCCATCAAAGTAGGTTCTCCTACAATAGCTAGATCAACTTTTGGAATTTCGGATAATAAAGACCGTAAACCTTTCTCTCCTGCAATTTCTTCTTCTGCTGATGCTACCATAAGTANATTATANNCNGGATTNGGATGTTTATAGTAATAAGNAAATAATGCTAAAAGAGAAACCAAAGAACCTCCAGCATCATTACTTCCAAGACCNTAGAGTTTCCCATCTATAATATCNGCTTTAAAGGGNTCTCTAGTGTAAGCCTTATTTGGCTCAACNGTGTCGTGATGAGAATTTAGTAATAAGGTGGGTTTTTCAGAATNAAAAGCTTTGTTAATTGCCCATAAATTATTGTCTTTTCTTTGAAATGGAATATTATTTANATTAAACCANTGTTCTAGTCTATTTGCTGTTCCAGATTCATTTTTCGAAAAAGATTCTATTTCAATTAAATCTTTGAGTAATAAAATGGCATTTTCGGTNAGCATTATTTTNNAACTTTAGTAAATAGGTTATTTCCTAAAAAGATTTCTGTATTNCCAATTCTTATTTCTTGNACACCNTTTTCAAGTGCTTCAAAACAATTATGTAGTTTNGGCAACATGCCTTTAGCTATAATACCATTCATTTTTAGTTCTTCATAGTTTTTAGTNTCAATTAAAGGTATTACAGAATCTTCNTCATGGACGTTTTCTAAAACACCATTNTTTTCAAAACAATATGTCAATATAACTTTAAAATTAGNAGAAAGGCTGGAAGCAATTNTAGCNGCNATAGTATCTGCGTTTGTNTTTAGTAGCTGNCCGTTACCATCATGTGAAACAGCACAACAAACAGGAATAATATTTTGATCAATTAATATTTTAAAAAAATAGTTATTAATTTCAGTTAGATCACCAACAAAACCATAGTCANTATCTTTAATTGGNCTTCTTATTGCANTGTAGGCATTTNCATCAGCTCCAGAAATACCNAGAGCATTACAAGACGATGCTTGAAGAAGAGNAACNATTTTTTTGTTAATCTTTCCTGCATATAACATTATAATNAGATCCAGATTTGNTTTGTCGGTTATTCTTCTCCCTTCNNTTATTNTTACNGGTATGCCNATTTTATTTGCTAGAGCAGTTGCTTCTTTNCCACCTCCATGAACCAAAATTTTAGATTCTTTTANTTTTGCAAAATTTGAAAGAAAAGGGGTTAGCAATTTTGGATNCTCAATAANATTTCCTCCAATTTTNACTATGTGTAATTTATCCATTTTCAAGTATTCTTTTAAGGACCACTTGCGCAGCAAAGGTTCTGTTATTTGCCTGTTCAATAACCAAAGAATCATCTGAATCTAAAACATCGTCTGATGCAACAATATTTCTTCTTACAGGCAAACAATGCATAAATTTAGCATTATTAGTAATTTTCATTTTTTCTTTTGTAAGCATCCATTCTTCATCTGTTCTTAAAATTTTCCCATAATTCGAATAAGAAGACCAATTTTTTACGTAAACAAAATCAGCACCTTTTAATGCTTCTTTTTGACTATTTATTATGGGGATATCTCCTGTAATTTTAGGATCAAGTTCATAGCCTTCTGGATTCGTAATAATAAAATTAAAATCAAGTTGCTTTACCATTCTAACAAATGAATTCCCTACAGCGTGAGGTAAAGCTTTGGGATGTGGTGCCCAAGAAAGAACAATCTTAGGCCTTTTAATAAGGTTATTTTCCTTGATGGTGATAGCATCAGCAAGTGCTTGAAGTGGATGAGACGTGGCACTCTCCATATTAATTACAGGAATATTTGAATATTTGATAAAACTATTTAGCACAATCTCTTGTTCATCTTTTTCTTTATCTGTAAGACTTGCAAAGGCGCGTATAGCTAGTACATCACAATATTGTGAAACTACACCTGCAGCTTCTTTAATATGCTCAGAGCTTAAACCACCCATTCTAATTCCATCTTCAAATTCTAGATTCCAAGACTCATTGGAAAAATTCATAATCATCGTTTTTAAGCCTAATTGTTGTGCTGCCCTTTGAGTACTCAGTCGAGTTCTTAAACTAGGATTAAAAAAAAGCATTCCTAGAGTTTTTCGATTTCCAATGTATTCAAAGGCATAAGGATCTTTTTTAAGTAAAATTCCATCACTTATGGCTTGATGTAAATTTGGAAGATCGTCTAATGTTAAAAATTGTTTCATCAAATTATTTATTTTCTTTTAATGCTATTTTTAAAGCATTAAAAAAGTAATCAAAATGTTTTTCTTGAACTGTTAGTGGAGGTAGGATTCTTATAAGTTTTTTGTTACTACTACCTCCAGTAAAAATTCGATGTTTATATATTAGTGTTTTTCGAAGTGTGGCTACTTCAAAATTGAATTCTAAACCAAGCATTAGACCTCTGCCTTTTATCTTTTTTATATGATTTATTTTAGCAGCTTTTTTTCTAAAATAAAGCTCTAATGATTTCGTTTTTTCTTGTAGATTTTCTTTTTTCAGAATATCTAATACTGCTAATGAAGCTTTACAGGCAAGATGATTTCCTCCAAAAGTAGTTCCTAACATACCATAAGAAGCCTTAATATCTGGATGAACAAGTATTCCGCCTATGGGAAAACCATTTCCCATTCCCTTAGCAATTGTTATTACATGAGGATTTATTTTATATCTCTGAAAAGCAAAAAAAGTTCCTGATCTTCCAAAACCTGATTGAACCTCATCTGCGATTAAACAACTTTTATACTTTTCGCAAAGTTTTTCCATAGCATATACAAATTCTTCTTTGGGTTCATCTAATCCACCTACCCCTTGAATAGCTTCAAATATAACCGCACAAACATCACCCTTAGAAAGCTCTAGTTCTATAGCTGATATGTTGTTAAACGGTAAAAAAGTAACTGCTTGTTGTTTATTAAGAGGGGCATTTATTTTTGAATTATCTGTAGCTGCAACCGCTGCCGAAGTCCTGCCGTGAAAGGCGTTTTTAAATGCGATTATTCTTTTTTTATGAGTGTGAAATGAAGCTAATTTTAGAGCATTTTCAATTGCTTCAGCACCACTATTACAAAGGAAAAGTTGATAGTTATAAAGACATGAATGATCTCCTATTGCATTTGCCAATTCTTGTTGTAAGGGATTTTGGATAGCATTTGAATAAAATGCAATCTTATTTAATTGTTCTTCAATTAGCTTAATATAATGAGGGTGTCCGTGACCGATTGAGATTACTGCATGACCACCATATAAATCTAAATACTCATTGTTTTTGTCATCATAGACGTAAACATCCTTAGCTCTGGTTGGCTTTACTTCATAAAGTGGATAAACATCAAATAATTTCATTTGTAATGAGTTAATTTATTGTTTTGCAATTTCGTTGATTTTATTGAAAGAAGTATTTAATTCCTTAACTATACTTAATTCTAAATTTCCTGACAAAATAACTGCATTTTTCATTTTAATTAATTTAAAAAGTTGAGGCTTTAATTTTAATTCCAAGACTTTCTTCCCAACCCATGATGATATTAGTATTTTGAATTGCCTGGCCTGAAGCACCTTTGACAAGATTNTCAAGNACACTTGAAATCAATAAAATATTTTCATGCTTGTGAAGATGTAAAAAACAGTTATTACTATTTATCACAGATTTTAAACTGATCTCCTGATCAGACACATGTGTAAAAGGATGAGTTGAATAAAAATCCTTGTATTGAGATTTAGCTTCTTCTAAAGTCCTTTCGTATTTGGTATAGGCTGTCGCAAAAATACCTCTAGTAAAATCACCTCGATGTGGTAGAAAACGAATTTTTGCTTGAGTATTTAATTGATTTAGACTTTGATAAATTTCATCTAAGTGTTGATGTGTGAAGGGTTTGTACCATGAAAAATTATTATTTCTCCAACTAAAGTGAGTGGTTGAACTAAGGCCAACCCCAGCGCCAGTACTTCCAGTTGTAGCATTTACGTGTATTTGAGATTTTAATTCTTGATTTTTGGCAAGAGGCAAAAGTGCTAATTGTATAGCGGTAGCAAAGCATCCTGGATTTGCAATGGAGTCTGATTTCTCAATAACCTCTCTTTGAAGTTCTGGTAAGCCATAGATAAAGTTTCTATCATTAAATTTTTTATTTTCTTTTAATCTAAAGTCATTACCTAAGTCTACTATTAAAGTATCTTTTGAAAAAGTATTTTTTTTCAGAAATTCTATTGATTTACCATGACCTAAACATAAGTAAACAACATCAACTTCTGGGTTTATAGAACTAGTAAAATCAAGATTTGTGTTTCCTAATAAATCTGGATGAGCAGCGGTTAGACTTTTTCCTTGAATTGAATTACTGTATACAAATTCTAATTCCAAGGCTGGGTGTAGAAGAATTAATCGAATTAACTCGCCGCCAGTATATCCTGAACCTCCAATTATTCCTACTTTTTTCATTATTTTTTATTTAAATGTTGATAAATTCTTGAAGCATTTGCTGTAATTTTAATAAAACCTTTGGCTTCTTCAGCTGTCCATTCTTTATTAATTTCTCCATAGTTTCCAAATTCGGTTTGCATTAAATCATGTGGAGAATCAATTCCTAGAAGTTCATATCGATAAGGATGAAGTCTAAGGAATACTTTTCCACTAACATTTTTCTGACTACTAAACATGAATGCTTCCATATCTCTCATTACAGGGTCTAAATAGTGTCCTTCATGAAGTTGCATTCCATAGAAATTCGCAAGTTGTTCTTTTTGATGTTGTTGCCATTTACTTAAAGTATGCTTTTCTAAAAGATGGTGTGCCTTTATTATAATTATTGGAGCTGCCGCTTCAAATCCAACTCTTCCTTTAATACCAATAATAGTATCTCCAACATGAATATCACGTCCTATAGCAAAATCTTTTGCTAAGTTTTGTAGATATTGAATAAGATTCACAGGGTCTTTTTTTTGACCGTTTACTGAAAAAAGCTCCCCTGATTTAAACTCTAACTCCAAATTTTCAGATTTGGTTTTGACTAATGCACTTGGATAAGCTTTTTCTGGGAGTGGTTCTTTAGAATTTAAAGTTTCAGCCCCTCCAACGCTAGTTCCCCATAATCCCTGGTTAATTGAATATTTTGCTTTATCCCAAGAGACATTAATACCTTGAGATTTTAAATATTTTATTTCATCTTCTCTAGATAGTTGTTGATCCCTTATAGGTGTAATAATTTCAATTTCAGGAGCTAAAATTTGAAATATCATGTCAAAACGTACTTGGTCATTGCCTGCTCCAGTACTCCCATGGGCAATATATTTCGCTCCAATTGACTTGGCATAATTAACAATTTCAAAAGCTTGAATAATTCGTTCAGCACTTACAGATAGTGGATAGGTGTTATTTTTCAAAATATTCCCAAAAATTAAAAACTTAACTATTTGATCATAAAAAACCTTTAATGCATTGATGGTTTTATAATGAGTAGCACCCATTTCATATGCTTTTTTTTCAATTGATTTAATTTGCTTTTTTGACCCACCCCCAGTATTTATATTTACTGCGTATACGCTATAGTTTTCTTGTGATAATTTTTTAAGTGAATAGGAAGTATCTAATCCTCCACTGTAGGCTAAAACTAATTTTTCTTGTCCCATTTTATTTTTTTTTGGATAATAAGTTTGATTTAATTTTTTTATTTAAATTTTTTTTAGGTGATTTATTATCCTCTCTAGGATCATAAAGCATTCCTGTACACAAACACATTTGTCTCTTTGTTCTAGTTAAAATATCATAATTTTTACAAGTTTGACATCCTTTCCAAAATTCTGGATCGTCTGTTAATTCAGAAAAATGTACAGGTTTATAACCCAATTCATAATTAATTTTCATCACAGGCATCCCGGTTGTTATTCCAAACACTTTTGCTTTGGGATATTTTTTTAATGAGAGTTCGAAAACCTCTTTTTTTATTTTTCTCGCCAGACCTTTACCTCTATAGATAGGAGCAACAATAAGACCAGAATGAGCTACATACTTGCCATGACCCCAAATTTCAATGTAACAAAAACCAGCAAACTGATCTCCATCCAATGCTATTACAGCATTTTTATTTTTTATTTTGTTCGCAATATATTCTGGAGTTCTCCTGGCAATTCCAGTTCCCCTAACCTTTGCTGACTCATCAATACAAAGACTGATTTCTTTTGAATATGTAATATGTTCCGCTTTTGCACGTAAAATTTTCATGACTATTTAAATAAGATAAAAAATGAATTATTTGAGAGGGGAGATGGGCATGCCATACTCCAATGAAAAAATACACCCCTAAGGGCGACGACTTGAACGATGAAAAGAGAGTATCTTTACGTGTGTATTTAAATAAGTTTTTGTCATCTCAAACATAATAACGCAAAATTCACTTAAAAATTTTAAATAACAAAAAAAAAAAACTCTTTTATTAAAAAAACCAAAACCTANANNCCTATTTTTTAAATTTGTAATTATTAAAAAAGGAATTTTGCCACTTAAACTAAAACTTGACAAACTNTATGGNAAATCNNTCCTTTTAGCACATAGCGGCGGATTAGATAGTTGNGTCTTGGCGCATATCTTANNTAGTAANAAAATAANCTTTTCTGTAGCACATTGTAATTTCCAATTAAGAGGAATTGAAAGTGATCAAGACTTATTATTTGTAGAGAAATGGTGTAAAGAGCAAAATATCACCTTCTTTCAAAAAAAATTTGATATTTATTNATATAAATCTGCNAATAAAAAAAGCANCCAGGAAGCNGCGAGAGAACTAAGNTATAATTGGTTTAATTTNCTAATGAATGATNANGGATTTGAATTATTATTAACAGCACATCATTTAAATGACCAGTTAGAAACTTTTTTGATAAATNTCACAAGAGGNACNGGTATTANNGGCTTACTAGGNATANCTNAAAGAGAAAAANTTNTTCGCCCCATGAGAAAGNTTTCNAAAAAAGAAATTCTTGCTTATGCNAAAATAAATAANATAAAATGGAGAGAGGATTCATCAAATTCTTCTCAAGACTACATNAGAAATAAAATAAGACATNAAGTAGCTNTNCCATTAGAGAATCACAAACCCGAGNCCCTTAAAAATTTTAAAAACACTTTAAAACANCTTTCTCAGGCAGAACAATTTATTTCCCANCAATTAGATGANTTAAAAAATGAATTATTTATTAAAAAAGGGAATNNGATTCATATTGAAATTNAANCCTTAAAAAAATTAAAACCTTTAAAATTTTGTTTACATAATTTTTTTTCCCCATTAGNTTTTGATGCNAAAGAAGTAGAAAAATTAATTNGTTCTATTTCTGGAANATTTTTGACTAGTAAATCTCATCGACTAATTAGGGATAGAAATCATTTTATACTTTCTGATTTCAGAAAAAAACAAAANATCAAAACNTTTATTAACCTTGAGGATAATAATTTANNNCTTCCAATACCTATTGAGTGGAAAATTATAACATCTAAGAATAAGATTTCATNGACTAAAAAAGAAGCTTGTTTAGATAAAGACAAGTTAAAAAAACCNTTGTGTCTTAGNAAATANATGAAAGGCGATTACTTTTGTCCTTCAGGAATGAAAGGTAAAAAATTGCTAAGTAAATTTTTCAGNGATGAAAAATATTCAATCTTAGAAAAAGAAGAACAATGGTTACTTTGTTCTCAGNATAAAATTGTNTGGATAATTGGTAAAAGATGTGATCGTCGATTTATAGCTGGNCCAAAAACTAAAAATANATTGCTAATAAGTCTTGTGAAATGAAAAAGTGGTTGGGATTTTTTTTGTGGAGTACTCTTCTAAGTGCACAGATAGAGGAGCCCGTTAAATGGCAAACGATAGTAAAAAANACTAATGATGATNTTTTTACAATTACTTTTAAAGCNAATATANCTCCAAAATGGCATTTATACTCTCAATTCTCTGATCCNGANGGTGCTATTCCAACAGAATTTNTTTTTAATAAAAATTCATCATATAATCTTATAGGTTCAGTTGAAGAAAGTAAATCNACGATAGCTTATGATAANCTTTTTGAAATGAATCTAACATATTTTTATGAGAGTGCTATTTTTTCACAAAAAATTGAAAGTCTTGACCCAGGTTTAAATATTNTTGAAGTAGATATAAATTACCANGCATGTGATGACAAATTATGTGTTTTCAGAACAGAAAATTTCCGAATTAGTCTTAATGGTTCTTTNTCAAANAATAATCAAACCTTAGANGAAGAGAGTCAAAAGCTTTCTAATTTATTGCGATTACAATTNAAAGAAANNACTTTTATAAAAAATGCTTTAATAAAAGANGAAACNAATTCCTATTTTAATATTTTNNTTCTTGGTTTTGTGGGTGGATTATTGGCCTTATTAACNCCATGTGTTTTTCCAATGATTCCTCTAACTGTCTCATTTTTTTTAAAGCAGGCCACATCAGCTTCAAAAGGTGTAATTAATGCTTTGACTTATTCCTTNTTCATTACATTGATTTATTGTCTACTNAGCCTACCTTTTCATTTTATAGATTCCTTAANCCCAGAACTTTTTAACACTATAGCAACAAATGTNTATTTAAACTTAATCTTTTTTATAGTATTTGTTTTTTTTGCATTTTCTTTTTTNGGATTTTATGAACTTACATTACCTATCACATGGGGTAANAAAACTGATCAAGCGNCTGNAATCAAAGGATTTNCAGGNATCTTTTTTATGGCACTTACCCTTGCTATTGTNTCTTTTTCTTGCACCGGCCCTATTTTAGGTTCTTTACTAGCTGGTTCAATAACAGCAGAGGNAGGAGCCACTCAACTCTCNTTTGGAATGCTTGGGTTTGGTATTGCTCTNGGNNTNCCATTTGGNCTTTTTGCTTTATTTCCAAATNCTTTAAAAATAATNCCTAAATCTGGAAGTTGGATGACAACTGTTAAAGTGACATTAGGATTTTTAGAATTAGCTTTAGCTTTAAAATTCTTATCTAATGCTGATTTAGTTGCTAATTGGGGTCTTCTGAAGCGAGAAATATTTTTGGGGATATGGATTTTATTNACCTTTGGATTGACGCTGTACNTTTTCAATGTTTTTTCTTTTAGAAATAATGAAAAAAANTCTGTTTCCAAAACAAGATATGTTTTTGGAGGAATCTTATTAATAATTACTTCTTATCTATTTTTAGGTTTAGTNTCAAAGGATAATACACTTAAGTTAATTAGCGGATTTNCTCCACCAGAATTTTATAGTTTAAGATCACAAAACTCAGATTGTCCTTTGGGTCTAGAATGTTATAAAGATTTTGAAAAAGGAAAACAAGTTGCATTTGAAAAAGAAAAACCTATTTTANTTGACTTTACAGGCTGGGCATGTGTGAATTGTCGTAGGATGGAAGAAAATGTTTGGTCTGATCCTAATGTTTATNNAATTTTAAGGGATGAGTATATTATTATTTCACTTTACGTTGATGATCGTAAANCATTAGAAGANATAGAACAATTTGATTTTCAATACTCAGATGGTCGAATCAAAAGAATCAACACTGTTGGAAAAAANTGGTCAACTTTTCAAGTAATAAATTTCAAAACNGCCTCTCAACCTTTCTATATCCAAATGACTTCCGATGGTACAATTTTAAACACTCCATTGCAATATGCTNATTCTAATGAATTTAAGGTTTGGTTAGAAAATGGATTAAAAAATTTAAANTTAACATCTAAGGCTAAATANATTAGNCCCCTCTAGANTACCNCCTTTTGTTANGGGTCAAAAAACATCCCTACAGGTATAGCACTCTTTCTCNTAATTTNTGGTTTTTTNCCTAAAATNANTTGATNGTTTTNNATANTAACGTCGGCTTNATAACTNTAATTCACTTTATTAGACAATAGTNNNAAACTCTAATAAAATGTNTTAAATAATTTATTAAATANATGATTTACCTTACAAAATAAACTTCATTTATTGGAAGTCTAAATCTATTGCCATAAACNCCATCCTTTTTTCTTATTCCACATCCAATAACCATATTNATTTCACTTGATTTTGGAAGATTAAGAACCNTTTTCAATCTAACAGAATCAAAACCTTCCATTGGACAAGTATCATAGTCTAAGGCTGCCATACTNAACATGAAAGTTTGTGCNGCAAGNGCAGTACTTTTATGTCCAACGACNCTTATGTCACTTGATTTGACTTCGCGATAAGTAACTTTTNTTATTCCTTCCCANTTACTTTTTAAACTATTCAGGAAACCAGTTAATNTTTGTCTGCCTCGATANAGTTTGGGTATAATTTTTTGATAGTAATCTAAAGCTCCTTTTATTTTTTTTTCATTATTACCTTTNTTTGAATTTTTTATGAAATCCACATTAGCTTGAATTCGTTGTGACCANAAGTCAAGCCGCACNACTGGAATNACCAATTCTTGTGCTGTTCTCGCNGCAGGCTGATTATAGCANGCTTTAGTAACCTTNTCNAAAAGNGCTTTTGACTTTATATGATAAAACTCCCAAAGTTGAAGGTTACTACTTGAGGGNGCCAATGTTGCTTGTTCGATGCATTTTTTAACTAATTCNGTATCTATTTTTTTTTCTGGATTATAGATTCTTANAGATCTCCTGAAATGTATGGCCTCCCTTACAGTTTTTTCTTTCATGACTATAAACGCTTTAAAATTTTTTTGANTAAGNAAATGGATTTAGGATAAGGNGCATATCGCTGTGGANNGTCAAACCAAAAAGAACGTTTTACTANGGGTTTNGNATGACTCATTAAATCAAAACTATATTTTCCATGATAACCACCAATCCCACTATTTCCAATTCCACCAAAAGGAAGATTTGGNTTAGTAAANTGCACCAAAGNATCATTNACNACTCCTCCTCCAAAAGGATATTTTTTNACCAATGAATTTATGAATTTATTNTTTTGACTAAAGACATAAAAAGCCAAGGGNTTTTTTGATNGGGTTAAGACNANATCAATATCTTCCATANTATCATANGAAATTATAGGCAANATGGGTCCNAAAATTTCCTCTTGAATCAAAGGGCTATNAATNTCAGGGGTATCTACTAANGTTGGACTTAAGTAAAGTTCTTCAGNATCTTTTTNGCCTCCATNTAATACTTTTTGATCTTTNAAANTAGCTTCTAATTTTTTGAAATGTTTTTTATGAATAATACGNCCGTAATCNTCAGAATTTTTAGGATTTGTTCCGAATGCCTTTTCAATTTCNTCAATCATTGCATTTGTTAAAGNANNTTTAAATTTAGATTTAANCAAAACAAAATCTGGAGCAATACAAGTTTGTCCGCAGTTTAAAAATTTTCCCCAAANAATTCGNCTTGCAGTTTTTTTAATNGGNGNTGTNCCATCAANCACACANGGACTTTTCCCTCCNAGTTCTAATGTAANAGGTGTTAAANATTNTGCAGCAGCTTTTGCTACAATTTTTCCNACCTGAGTACTTCCAGTAAAAAATATATAATCCCACTGCNCNTTAAGNAGTTCTTNTGCNATTTTTGCGTCACCTTCAANTACAGTAACCCATTCANTAGGAAAAACTGCACTTANAATTTNGATTAAAATTNTTGATGTNTTAGGNGCTGATTCNGAAGGCTTNAGAATTACTGTNTTNCCAGCTGNAATTGCNCCAATTANAGGAACCATAGCTAGTTGAAAGGGATAGTTCCAAGGCGATATCATNAGTATTGTACCATANGGCTCTAAAAGGANAAAATCNTGAGANGGAAAATTGATAATACTTCCNGAGACNCTCTTTGGTNCTGCCCATTTGCTAAGATTCTTTANAAAACNATTAATTTCTTTTTGGACCATAAGTAGTTCACTTGTGAATGACTCNAATANAGGTTTCTTTAAATCTTTATACAATGCNTNGTATATATCCNTCTCTTTTTCATCTAGAACATTTTTTAATTTNTTGAGATATNGTATNCGAAATTTAATTGGTTGGTTTTTGTGATTTTTAAAAAATTCCAGATGTTTTCTCTTAAGATTCNTAATCATTGAGGAATCCATAACCTTTTATNCTTTTTGNATATCAAAGATAATGGAAAAAAATCAGCGNACTTTTTGTAGAGTTTGANTGTGTTAAAAATTCTAATAAAAAGAACTGTAAATCAAATATTTAAGTGTTAATATTACACTTTGAGTATAACATAGAAATTTCNTTAAAAGACNAATAGCCCAANACAAAACTTAAATTCGTTTAACAAAATTAATAGATGAAGNTAAACAANTTTAGTCAAGCAGTCACTCANGACCCAACCCAACCTGCTGCCCAAGCGATGCTACATGCTATAGGCCTTACAGATGAGGATTTTCAAAAACCATTTGTNGGNATTGCCTCCACAGGATATGAAGGAAATCCTTGCAACATGCATTTAAACGAGTTGGCTCAAGATATAAAAGAAGGAGTGAATTCTCAGTCTTTAGTTGGTTTANTTTTTAATACAATAGGNGTAAGTGATGGAATTTCAATGGGAACTCCNGGNATGCGTTTTTCACTTCCCTCTAGAGANATAATTGCNGACTCTGTAGAGACTGTGGTNCAGGCAATGTCTTATGATGCTGTAGTTACAGTAGTAGGNTGTGATAAAAANATGCCAGGAGCATTAATGGCTTTGTTANGATTAAATCGTCCCTCTATTCTTGTTTANGGAGGAACTATCGCGGCTGGGTGTTATAATGATAAAGAACTAGATGTGGTTTCTGCCTTTGAAGCATGGGGAGAAAAAGTNGCCGGAACTATAAANGAAGAAGAATATAAAAATGTNATNCGAAATGCNTGNCCAGGNGCTGGTGCATGTGGAGGTATGTACACTGCAAANACTATGGCNTCTGCAATAGAAGCTTCTGGCATGGCATTACCATTTAATTCTTCTAATCCAGCTGTNAGTATTGATAAAAGAAAAGAGTGCAAAAACTTAGGGACTTATTTAAAAAAATTATTAGAAAAAGATTTAAAACCTAGGGATATTGTTACCAAAAAATCATTGGAAAATGCCCTTCGACTTATTGCTGTTTTAGGAGGATCTACTAATGCAGTACTTCATTTTTTAGCAATNGCTAAAGCAGCTAAAATTAAACTAACACTTGACGACTTTCAAAAAATTAGTGATACTACACCTTTTTTGGCGGATTTAAAACCCAGTGGAAAATATTTAATGAAAGATTTACATGCAATTGGAGGAGTTCCAGCTGTTATGAAATATATGTTGGAATTAGGAATGCTTCATGGAGATTGTATTACGGTTACAGGAAAAACAATAGCTGAAAACCTTGCAGGTGTTTCGGCTTTACCTGAAAATCAAAAAATAATACGACCTAAGAATAATCCAATAAAGAAAACAGGTCATATTCGAATTCTAAAAGGAAATTTAGCAACAGATGGTTCTGTAGCAAAAATTACTGGTAAAGAGGGCCTTATCTTTAAAGGACCTGCACGTGTTTTTGACGGAGAATATGCTGCTAATAATGGAATTAAGTTAGGTAAAGTCAAACCCGGTGAAGTCGTAGTTATTCGTTATGAGGGTCCCAAAGGAGGACCAGGCATGCCTGAAATGTTAAAGCCTACTTCAGCAATTATGGGAGCTGGCTTAGGTAAAAGTGTAGCATTAATTACTGATGGACGTTTTTCCGGCGGTACACATGGGTTTGTAGTTGGTCATATAGTACCTGAAGCTCAAGAGGGTGGAGTGATTGCACTAGTTGAGGATGGAGATAAAATAACTATAGATGCAGAAAAAAACCTGATAAGTGTAGCTCTTAGTAATAAAGAATTAGCTACAAGAAAAGCTAAATGGGTACAACCTCCTTATAAATTTGAACAGGGAGTACTCTATAAATATATTAAAAGTGTAGCTACAGCTTCTGAAGGCTGCGTTACCGATTCCAAATAAATTATGGAAACAAAAACTAAAGTGAAATTAACCCAAGAAAAAAAGGTGCATATATCAGGAGCAGAAGCTGTTATTCACTGTTTATTGGCAGAAGAAGCTGATTTGGTCTATGGTTATCCTGGAGGAGCAATTATGCCAGTATATGATGAACTTTATAAATTTCAAGACCAGCTGCATCATGTACTTACTCGTCATGAACAGGGTGCAGCCCATGCTGCTCAAGGTTATGCTCGCACTTCTGGAAAAGTAGGAGTAGCGATAGCCACTTCAGGTCCTGGAGCTACAAATTTAGTTACAGGTATTGCAGATGCTCAAATTGATTCTACACCTTTGGTATGCATAACAGGTCAAGTAGCCTCTCATCTCTTAGGTTCTGATGCTTTTCAAGAGACAGATATTATTGGAATATCGACGCCTGTTACTAAATGGAATTACCAAATAACAAAAGCTAGTGAAATTCCAGAAATAATGGCAAAGGCTTTCTACATTGCACGTTCTGGAAGACCAGGTCCCGTATTAATTGACATTACAAAAGATGCTCAATTTGAAACATTTGATTTTAGTTATGAAAAATGCACAGGAGTTAGAAGCTACACTCCAAACACAACTTTATCAAATGATTCTTTAGAAAAAGCTTTAGAACTAATAGATAAAGCTGAAAAACCTTTTATTGTATGGGGACAAGGGATTATTTTAGGAAATGCAGAACAAGAACTTCAGGAATTTTTAGAAAAGTCTGGAATTCCTGCAGCATGGACAATATTGGGTCTTTCTGCTTTACCAACTGATCATCCATCNAATAGAGGAATGGTAGGAATGCATGGCAATTATGCTCCTAATTTACTAACAAATGAATGTGATTTATTAATCGCTATAGGAATGCGATTTGATGATCGAGTTACAGGTGATNTAAANACTTATGCAAAACAAGCTAAAATAATTCATNTGGAGTTAGATCCCGCTGAAGTAAATAAAAATGTAAATGTTGACNTAGCNTTANTCTCTGATTGTAAAATTTCTCTCCNAGAGTTAAATAANCGAATTAAAACGAATAGCTATCCAGATTGGGTTGNTAGATTTGACTCTTTAGATAAAATAGAATANAAAAAAGTAATTGAATCTGATTTATTTCCAACCAAATCAGGTTTAACAATGGGGGAGAGTATTAATATGATCAACAAATATTCAAATAATGATGCAATNATTGTAACTGATGTTGGACAACACCAGATGGTAGCGTGTCGTTATGCAAANTTTAGTCAATCTAAAAGNAATGTAACTTCAGGNGGNCTTGGAACAATGGGCTTTGCNCTNCCTGCAGCTATAGGTGCAAAAATGGGAGCTCCAAAGAGAGAAGTTGTAGCTGTTATAGGAGACGGTGGATATCAAATGACTATTCAAGAATTGGGTACTATTTTTCAACAACAGATTGCTGTTAAGATNGTAGTATTAAACAATGATTTTTTGGGAATGGTTCGCCAATGGCAGCAANTATTTTTTGATAAGCGATATGCTTCCACTGAAATGGTAAATCCTGATTTTGTTAAAATAGCNGAAGGTTTTAGATTAAAAGCCANGAGGGTTNATAAAAGAGAGGAATTAAACTCAGCTGTAAAGGAAATGATGGCATCTACGGAACCTTATTTTCTTGAAGTATGTGTTGAGAAAGAAGACAATGTTTTTCCAATGATACCCTCAGGTGCAAGTGTNTCAGATATAAGATTAGAATAAGATGNAAAATACAACTTTTACCATTTCCGTATATGCAGAAAATAATGTTGGTTTGCTCAATCGAATTTCTGCCATTTTTTTAAAGCGGCACATAAATTTAGAAAGTTTTTCAACTTCTGCTTCTGAAATTCCGGATGTTTTTCGTTTTGTAATTGTTGTATATACTGATTCGGAACGTGTTCGTAAAATCGTTCAGCAGATTGAAAAACAAGTCGATGTTATCAAAGCTTTTTATCATAGAGATGAAGAAACTATTTTTCAGGAAAACGCTTTGTATAAAGTAAAGTCAAGTGCTTTATTTGAAGAACGGCACATCCAAAACATTATTAAATCCAGCCATGCAACTATTGTTACTGTTTCTCCGGAGTTTTTTGTAATTGAAAAAACAGGATTTAGAGAAGAAACAGAACAATTAAGAAAAGACCTTGCTCCTTTCGGACTTCTTCAGTTTGTTCGTTCTGGTCGGATTTCTGTTACCAAAGCAAAAATGGGGATTTCGGAGATATTAAATACTTTTAAAAACAAAAACTAAATAATTATCATGTCAAATTACTTTAACCAACTATCATTAAGAGATCAACTACANCAATTGGGTAAATGTAGATTTATGGAAACTTCGGAATTTGATAAGGGTATCNTTGCTCTTAAAGGAAAAAATATAATAATTGTAGGCTGTGGAGCGCAAGGTTTAAATCAGGGTTTGAATATGCGAGACTCTGGATTAACTATTTCTTATGCATTGAGAAAAGGNGCCATTGANCAAAAANGAACCTCTTACANGAATGCTACAAGCAATAATTTTAAAGTNGGAACGTATAATGAATTAATACCTTCNGCGGATGTTGTAATTAATTTGACACCAGATAAAAATCATACTCCTGTTGTAAATGAAATTATGCCTTTNATGAAAAAAGGNGCTACTCTNTCTTATTCTCATGGTTTTAATATCGTTGAAGAAGGAATGAAANTAAGAAAGGATTTAACTGTAATAATGGTTGCTCCTAAGTGTCCNGGTTCTGAAGTACGAGAAGAATATAAAAGAGGTTTTGGNGTTCCTACTCTTATTGCAGTTCATCCAGAAAATGATCCNNATGGTAGTGGACTCGCACAAGCAAAAGCCTATGCCTTTGCTACAGGAGGACATCGTGCAGGAGTACTTGAATCTTCTTTTGTNGCTGAGGTAAAGTCAGATCTTATGGGAGAACAAACCATACTTTGCGGNGTTTTACAAACNGGGTCTATTTTGAGTTTTGAAAAAATGNTTGAAGAAGGTATTGAACCAGGCTATGCCGCAAAATTAATTCAGTATGGTTGGGAGACAATNACCGAATCATTAAAACANGGTGGTATTACGAACATGATGGATCGATTATCCAACCCAGCCAAAATTAAAGCCTTTGAGTTGTCAGAGCANCTTAAGGAAATTTTAACTCCTCTCTTTNAAAAGCATATGGATGAAATCATGTCGGGNCATTTTTCTAAAACGATGATGGAAGATTGGTTAAATGATGATAAAAACCTTTTGANNTGGAGANCAGCAACTGGTGAGACTGCNTTTGAAAAAACCCCAATTACNGANNAGGAAATATCTGAACAAGAATTTTTTGATAATGGNATCTTGATGGTNGCCTTTGTTCGTTCGGGCGTNGAACTTGCATTTGAAACNATGGTNGCTGCAGGGATAAAAGAGGAATCTGCTTATTATGAATCTTTNCATGAAACACCTCTTATNGCCAATACNATTGCCCGAAAAAAGTTATTTGAAATGAATCGTATTATTTCTGATACTGCTGAATATGGNTGTTATCTATTTGATCATGCAGCAAAACCCTTGTTNAATGATTTTATGAAANCANTAAAAAGTGATGTAATAGGNAAAGGNTTAGAANCNATTNATAANGGNGTGGATAATAAAAAATTAATNGATATTAANGAGATTATTCGNTACCACCCNGTNGAAATGATNGGTTATGAACTTCGCGCTTCNATGACTGCTATGAAGAAAATANTATAATGTNTAANTATCCTTCNATAAAAGGAGTTTATGAAGCAGCTAAAAGACTAAAAGGTTTATCTCGAGTAACTCCACTCGAATANAANAAACGTTTATCATATTTATCAGAGTCTTCTGTATTTTTAAAACGGGAAGACGTTCAACAGATAAGATCTTTCAAAATAAGAGGAGCCTACAATAAAATTGCTTCTTTAGGTGATAAAGATTTTAAAGCAGGGATTGTATGTGCAAGTGCTGGAAACCATGCTCAAGGTTTTGCTTTTTCTTGTCAAAAGTTAAAAATTAATGGAGAAGTTTATATGCCAGCAACAACTCCTCAACAAAAGATATCACAAGTTAGAATGTTTGGTGGTAATTGTATTGAAATTATTCTTGTTGGCGATACTTATGATGCATGTCAAAAAGTTGCTTTGTCTGCTGCAAATGAATCAGAAAAAACCTTTATACATCCTTTTGATGATTCACTTGTAATAGAGGGACAGGCTACAATAGCTGTTGAAATGTTAGATCAACGTCCAAATGGTTTTGATTATATTTTAGTTCCAATTGGTGGTGGCGGACTAGTTTCAGGTATTCTAACTGTTTTAAAAGAACTTTCACCCAATACACGAATTATTGGAGTTGAACCTCAGGGAGCACCTTCTATGAAAACAGCTATAAAAAAAGGTAAGCGTAGTTCATTAAAAGAAATGGATGGATTTGTAGATGGAGCTGCGGTTCGTCAAGTAGGAAAAATACCTTTTGAAATTTGTAAGAATAATCTGGAAGAAATTATAGTAGTACCGGAAGGTAAAATATGTCAGACTATCTTGGATCTATATAATAAAGATGGAATTGTTTCAGAACCTGCTGGAGCCTTGGCTATTTCTGCTTTAGACTTTATAACTAAAAAGATTAAAGGAAAACAAGTAGGTGTTTTGGTTTGTGGAGGAAATAATGATATTTTTCGAATGCCTGAAATTAAAGAGAGAGCTCTTCTTTATGGAGGTTTAAAACATTATTTTCTAGTTGATTTTCCTCAGCGCTCAGGAGCTTTAAAACAGTTTGTAACCCAAATTTTAGGTCCCAATGATGATATAACACATTTTGAATTTTCTAAAAAGAGTTACCGCAATATTGCACCTGCTGTAGTTGGAATAGAATTAAAGGAAGCTCCCGATTTTTCCCTTTTGGTAGAAAGAATGAAAAAGCATAACTTCCGCTTCGATTATTTAAATGACAAACAAAGTTTGTTTCAGTTTTTAGTCTAAAATTGCAAAATAAAAGAAAAATAAAACCAAAATGAATAATAATAATTCTCAAATTCCGGATGAATTTAAAATTGAGCCTATAAGCTCTGATGAATACCTTCTAAATGGTAAAATCAAAAAGTGGAAGGGAGCNACATCAGAAGTATTTTCAGTTATAACAACTGATGGATCNCCNACACTATTAGGAACAATTCCGGATATGGAAACAGATACAGCNNTAGAAGCACTTGAAGCTGCAAAAAATGCATTTAATAGAGGTCAGGGNTTATGGCCAACAATGAAGGTAGGTGAACGATTAAAATGTATGGANAAATTTGTNAGTAAGATGAAGCTTCACAGAGAACAANTTGTTAAACTTTTAATGTGGGAAATTTGTAAAAATAAATCAGANTCTTACAAAGAATTNGATNGAACNGTNGATTATATAAATGACACNATAGAGGCTTACAAAAANATAGATCGTAAAGGTGCCAAATTTGATATGCANGGNGGNGTATANGCTCATATTCGTCGTGGTCCTTTAGGAGTNGTTCTTTGTCTTGGNCCATATAATTATCCNTTGAATGAAACTTTTTGNTTNCTTATACCAGCAATAATAATGGGTAATACGGCTATTTTTAAACCTGCCAAGCATGGAGTTTTATTAATTNCACCTCTTTTNAAAGCNTTTCAAGAAAGCTTTCCTCCAGGAGTAGTAAATATATTGTTTGGAAGAGGTAGAAAAATAGCTACACCAATTATGAAGACTGGTTTTGTTGATGTTTTAGCTCTAATTGGACANAGTTCCTCAGCAGTTTCACTTCAGGATCATCATCCAAANAAGAATAGATTACGCTTAGTTTTGGGNTTGGAAGCAAAAAATCCAGGNATAATTNTACCTGATGCTGATCTAGATCANACNATTAAAGAATGTATCTCAGGAACACTTTCATATAATGGGCAGAGATGTACTGCCTTAAAAGTTTTATATGTTCATGAATCAATAACNGACGAATTTAACCGTCGCTTTTCAAAAGCTGTTGATGCACTTGAATTCGGAATGCCCTGGGATGACACTTTTTTAACTCCTTTACCTGAACCTTCTAAACCAGCATACATACAAGATTTAATTGANGATGCAAANGCAAAAGGAGNTAAAATTTTGAATNATAAAGGNGGTAAGTTGTCTGAAAACTATTCTTTTCCTGCNGTAATGTATCCNNTAAGAAATGATATGAATTTGTATCACGAGGANCAATTTGGGCCTGTAATTCCAATTATTTCTTATAAAGAAATTGATGAGCCTTTAGATGCTATGGCAGCTTCAGAATATGGGCAACAAGTTAGTTTATTTGGTCGTGATGTAAGTAAATTAGCTCCTCTTGTTGATACTCTTGCTAACCTTGTTTGCCGTGTAAATCTAAATTCTGCTTGTCAACGNGGTCCTGATGTATATCCTTTTACTGGNCGAAAAAATTCTGCAGTNAGTACACTTAGTGTNTACGATGCTTTANGATCATTNTCCATACGAACTTTTTTGGCATCAAAGGATACACCNTATAATAAGCAAATAATCGAAANATTACTGAATTCNGANAAATCTAATTTTGTATCGACTGAATATTTATTNTAATTNAAAAANNAAAACCNNNAATAATNTTAANTANTACTCACCNAGGNNTTGAGATATCTNATACTGCTTATATTAAGCATTTTNTTATTTTCATGTTCNTTATTAAAAAAATACCNTACTGAGGACAGATTGTGGGCATTACCAGAAATNGAAGCTTTTGAAAAATTAGATAAAGAAGTGGATTATCCAGATAATTCTATTCTTTTCATAGGCAGCTCAAGTATACGTCTATGGAAAACTTTAGATATTGANATGTNTCCCNACCCAGTTATAAAAAGAGGTTATGGAGGTGCACATTTTAGAGATATTATTTTTTTCACAGAACGCATTTTATCNNATCATNATATAAAAATGGTAGTTTGTTTCGTTGCCAATGATATTAGTGGTTCTCCAAATGACGGAAGTCCTAGGGAAATATTGCGTCTGTTTAGGTATTTTATCAAACAGATAAGACTTAANCATCCATTAATTCCGATTATGCAAATTTCTATTACCCCAACAAAAAGNAGATGGAAGCATTGGCATAAAATAAATAAGGTAAATCATTTAATNCAAGCTTATTGNCGGAAAATCGAGAATNTTTATTTTATCAANACGGTTCCTGAATTTATTGATGAGAATGGAAAACCCAAATCTGATTGGTTTGTAGGTGACCAATTACACTTAAACAAAACAGGTTATAAAGTATGGAATAAAATTATTCGTACTGCTATTGAAAGACAGCTATCAATACCTTAAAGCTTTTTATTAAAACTTGAAAAGATAAAATCCTGTTTTGTATCAAATGGAGTTTTATGTATTATAGATTTACACTCAATAGACTTAAACCTTTCCTCAAAGTTTTTTAAAATGCTTTTACAACTGTATTGCGATATAGGTAGACCACTACACTTTAAAGGACCATTTACTGAAAAGGTTCCAATTACCAAATGTTTATTTACCCATTGGCTTACAAGGTTTGTATAAGATTCAATCTCCATTGAATCTATTAAAAAGTGAAATGATGCACGATCGTGCCATAGTGCATAACTTTTTTGAGGTTTAAAACTCAGAACATCACTGACAATCCAATTAACCTTTTTTGAATGTTCTCCCAATCTGATTTGCGAACGTTCTAGTGCTTTTTTTGAAATATCTAATACAGAAATATCATTATATCCATTTTCTAGTAGAGCATCCACAAGCTTACTGTCACCACCACCGATGTCAATTACTGGTAGACTTTTATCCATCTTCAAGTTATTAATTAAGTCCATCGAGGTGCTAGGGTAAGTTTCAGTCCAGCTCATCTCTGCTGGACTTTTTTTTTCAAATATATATTCCCAATGTTGTTGTTTTTTATTCATAATTACAAATTTAACCAATAATTGATTTTGAGAGTTAAACTCCATCCTTTTGAAACTGATGGAATCCCAATTTCACTACTGTTAAATACCAGAAAAATATCTGAAGCCGGCTTGTATCTCCATTGAAACCTAGAATTAAAATTCCAAAGGCCTAATTGCTCATTGTATTGAAATAGATTGGAAAAGAAAATAGTGTTGGTAAAAGTTAAGTTTGCTTTGACTCCAAGAAGCCAAAAAGAATTATTTTTCCAAGGTAGAGGAAGGTTGATCTGATTATAATTTACGACAGAGCTAAGTTCTAAAATGGGTTGAAAACGATATCTGAACTCTCCCAAAATTGCATTACGTCTCCCTTCATTATAATATCCACCAGAGACTGCTTCAACTGTATATGTAAATCGGTTTTGAGGTTTAGCATCATATGAGATTGTAAAATTATTCCATCGATGTTCAGTGCCTGCTTTTAGTAAGGAAATTCCAGTTCGTATAGGATCAAAATCAGAAAGAAGTTGGATGAATTGATTTTGGAATCCAATGGAAAATCTGCTTCTGTTTTTAAAATTAAATAGATATTTAATAGAGGTTAACTCATCTTTATTATTCCATGTAGTGTCAAAAAAATAAGTTTGAGTAATACTTGGTCCGTGGGACAACAGTTGTATTTCTTTTTTGGTATAGATTAAATGACCAGCTTTAGCTTCTAGTTTGTTATAACTCTTTCTTGGTATAAATCCAACATCTGCACTATAATTTTCAGAAATATATTCTTGCTGAATTCTCCAATTCCAAGTTATGGATTGATATTCAATGTGAGAAGCAAAAACAATTCCTTGGTTTTTTTCTAATGGACTAAAAGACTTTAGAAAAAACAACTTACTGTTCCAAAAATTATCTTTAGAAAAATAGTTATATTCAATCCCAAGATTTCGATTAAATTGGGCTTCATCGCTAAGTTCGGATGACTTATTCACTTTTTGTTTATTAACAAAAAGTAAATTAATATTTGAGCGGTCTAAAACTTTTCTTTGCAAGGTAAAAACTCCAAAATTCTCAGCTTTAAAATCTAAGTATTTTTTAGTTTGAATATCCATGATACCTAATCTCCAATTTTCATTAAGGTTTCCACTAATCCTGCCTCCTGCAACAATAGGAGCTTTAAGGCCGATTCTTCTAGAGAAAAAAGGGCGAATAGTTTTATTTCCAAAGTTGGAAAAAAGATCAGCATTTTCTAAAAAGAACTGTCTTCTCTCAGGAAAGAAAAGCTCAAAACGATCTAGATTAGTAACCTGTTGATCAACTTCAGCTTGAGAGAAATCAGGATTAAAAGTGACATCAAGATTTAATGCTGAAGTAAGATTATATTTTAAGTCACCTCCAAATTTTAACCTATTTTGTTGTGTATCACTATTTTCTTGAGAAAGATTTTCTGCTGAATATGGTATTAAAGAAACATTGTTACCCTGATTTGGTGGTGGATCTTCCCAGAATAGTGATCCTGAATAGGCAAGAGAAACTGATGGAAATTGGCGAGGAACCGGAGCCCAGCTAGACTTCTCACTAGCTTTTAAATCAAGACGACTAAAATTAATTCCCCATATTTTACTTTTTTCATCATAACGAATTGATTTAAATGGTATTGCTATCTCACACACCCATTTTTCTTTATCAAATTGAACTTCTGAATACCACTTAGTATCCCAATTTAAATCAACTCTTCTTCCATCATACATGGTTCCATCCCATTGAGCACCATAGGCATTAAGCCCAAATGTAAATCCTGTGGTTTGATTATTAAAAGTATCTATGGCTAAAAGAAAATTATCATTTTTATTAAAAGAAAAATCTCTTTTTAGAGATTCTACAACATAATTTCCTTGAGTAGAATTATTGTAAAAGATTACTGCTAAGTACAAAAATTCATTATCAAAGCATACTCTTGCTTCAGAAAATTGAGTTGCTTTTTTATCATCAACTGGAGTGATCATAAAAAATTTATCTGCTATAGCAGTGTTTTTCCATGTTCTTTCATCAAGAATACCATCAATTTTAATTTTTTCATCCGTTTTACGGATAACTAATCTATAATTCTCAAAGTTTATTTGTGCCCTACTGATATGAAAGAAAAGTATAAGACTAAGTAAATATTTTAAATTTTTCAAATTAGTCTATAATTTTGGAGGAGATTTTTCGTCTACTAGGTATTTTCATTAACAAATTTATCCCATTGTTCTGCATATTTTGNCCAGCTGTATTTATNAATTACTTTTTTNATATTTTCAGAATAATTTGTTTTTANTTTTTTNTCTAAAAGNCNTANTATTCCTAATGCNATTGCTTTCGGTTCTTTTNTTACGGCTTCTCCNGNATTATCNGATATGANNGGANTTTTTAATTCTTGGATATCTGAAACCAAAAGAGGTCTATTNTAATGATAAGCTATAGATGTNACACCACTTTGAGTTGCTTTATGATANGTTTGAGCTACAATNTCGGTTGCTGAAAACAANTGTTGAATATCGATATTATTTTTAAAGTTAAAATCTAAATAAACACGATCATTTAATCCTAACAATTCAACTAGCTTAATGTATTTTTTTGGATCCTCATAACATTCTCCAGCAACATAGAGTTTGACTTTTTGTTCTTTTAGTGGCTCTTGATCGAAAGCCTGTATTAAAAGTTCAAGTCCTTTATATTTTCTAATTAAACCAAAAAATAAAACATANGAAGTTGACTTATCCCAATTAAGTTTTTNACGTATCTTTTTTTGATCAAGTATAGGCAGTAAGTTTTCGTTAATAGGGTGAAAACCTGNCCATACAGGTTTTTTANAATATGTCTTTATTTGCTTTGCAACAAAAGGGGATAGGCTTGTAAAGGCATCCATTTCTTTTCCAAAATATTGATTAAGAGATTGATCGAATAATTTTTCCTCATGTGGGATCCAATTGTCTACTAAAGCTATTTTTTTAATTTTTTTTGGTAATCCTNTNGCAATCCATCCATATGCAATAGCNAGAAAAGGAGTGTAATATCTAAAAACNACAANTTTAGGCGACCTTGAACAGATNTATTTTATAACCTTTTTCCAGTAGAAAGGGTTNTATGCATGGAGTAGCTTAATAATTTTTAATTTGNTTGAAATTGNTTCATTNCTATATTGNGTCTTTCCAGGAAATAATAAATTTGGNTAAAGTTTGGTAAAGGTAAGTAATTCGACTTGCTTCCCATTTTTCTGTGAAGCAATCGCNAGTTGATGCTGNGTTTCNGAAATTCCACCTCGATANGGATGAGCTGGACCTATAATGAGATAATCCAAAGAGCTTTTATGCATCAAGTTAAAGCTAATTTTCTGCTAGGNTGTTTACTTTTTGCCCATATGCCAACAAAAAATGTAAAAGTAAAATAGACTAATAAGAAATAAAAAAACCATGGACTTGAAGTTTGTATAAACTGATTTTGAGGAAGTAAAAGAAATACAATACAACTCAAGCCTCTAAATATTTCAAATAATGGTGCCCAATTATGGTAATCCATTAAAGTNGTAAATCCAAAAATTGTGAAAAAAATAAGANCNCCAAAATTGAATTGAAAAGNAGATGNGAGNTCACTAAAATATAAGAGAAAATAAAGTAACATTAAAACCAAGGCTCCAAAATGAATTGATGCNATTACCTTCCAGTTTATATTGTAGTTAGGAGAATATTTTNCTTTNGNANTTATTCTACGGGAATTTACNGGAAANCGCTCAGAAACATCTTTAGGNCGCCATCCNGTGGGCATAAACCATAGGCGGAATTTATCTTTCCACTTCTNTGTATACCANGCGTCTTTAGCTAATAAAANCAAATGTTGGAAATTAATCCAGAANGGATTCCAACTCAATGCAGGTTTTAATGTTCCGTATATGGGTGGCTCACTTTCAAGTTCTTCTTGAAAAGTTCCAAAAAGGCGATCCCAAATACAAAAAATAGCTGCTAGATTTTTATCTATATANATGGGATTTATAGCATGGTGAACTCGATGTTGAGATGGAGTTACAATAANATATTCCAAAATTCCAAGTTTTCCAATATGTTTTGTGTGATACCAAAANTGTGCAAAAAGATGNATAGGGGAAAGTGTAACTATAACCTCTGTGGGAACNCCAAAAAAAGCTGCAGGAATTAAAAAAATAGCTCCAAATCCNACAAGATTTGAAATACTCTGACGCAAAGCACAAGCCANATTATATTCTTCACTGCTATGATGAATTAGATGTTGATTCCAAAATAAGTTTATTTTATGATTTATTAAATGGATTAAATAAGACGCAAAGTCAATGCANATAAANGCAATNATGTAAGTGCTAATATTACTTTCTATTTCCCAAAANGCNATTTNATTAAGTATATAAGGGTAACTAANTAGGATCAAACCNAGTCCTANAACATCCTTTAGAATATTAGTAATTCCTGAACTCAAACTAGCNAAGGTATCCATAAATACATGAGATTGTTTTNTTGTGAAGTGACCATANAGNATTTCAGCTANAACTAAAAGTAAAAACCCTGGTATNGCCCACAATAAGACTGCTGCATATGCATCCATTATATNCTTATTTTAATTAAAAATAATAAATTAAGAACTAATTACCCATTCTCCTTTCTTGATTAAGAATTCTGCTTGCTTGAATTTTAGAGTTTTGGTTTCTCCNGTACTAATATTTTTTATTATTACTTTTTCATTACGACCAATTTTTGGTTTTTCACGAACAACGGTTTCAATACTTTGATTTTNANTTGCAGNCGAGCCAATAGNCCTAGCTTTTTGAGCCATCTCCTCAGTGTTTAAAACATCGTCTTTTGAGGTTTTGAGTTTTTGCTGAGGGCGAGGTCTNTTAGCTTCTTGAATTGTAGCAGATTTTTGGTTAGGCAACCCACCTTTAATTAAGAATGAAAGAACTTCTTTGTTTAAGTTATTGATCATAAACTTAAAAAGNTCGAAGGCTTCAAATTTATAAATTAAAAGAGGATCTTTTTGTTCATGNACAGCTAGTTGAACAGACTGTTTTAATTCGTCCATTTTTCTTAAATGATCTTTCCAAGCATTATCAATAAGNGCTAAAGTTATGTTTCGNTCAAAATCATCTACTAAACTTTTCCCTTCAGTTTCATAAGCTTCTTTTAGATTTGTTACTACATTCAAAGACTTAACNCCATCTGTAAAAGGAACTACAATTCGTTCAAATTTATTNTCNNGACGTTCAAANACTTCTTTAATGACAGGATAAGCCATTTGAGCATTTATTGAAGTTTTATTGTTGTAGTGATCTAATAGTGCTCTATATACTTCCTGAATAAGTTCACCTTCTTTCCCTTCTTCAAATTCATTCTTGTTTAAAGGGGAAGTCATAGAAAAATTACTGATAATTTCAAACTCAAAATTTTTAAAATCATTCGTAGCTTTATTGTTGAGAATTATCTCTTCACAGGTATCATAAAGCATATTCAGAACATCTAATTTTAGCCGTGAACCCTCCAGCGCATGCTTTCTCCTCTTATAAATGACTTCTCTTTGAGCACTCATTACATCATCGTACTCCAAAAGACGTTTCCGAATACCAAAATTATTTTCTTCTACTTTCTTTTGAGCACGTTCTATAGATTTTGTCATCATGGAATGTTGAATAACTTCTCCTTCTTCCAAACCCATTCGATCCATTACTTTTGCCACTCTTTCTGAACCGAAAAGGCGCATCAAATTATCTTCTAATGATACAAAAAATTGAGAGCTGCCTGGATCACCTTGCCTTCCTGAACGCCCTCTTAACTGACGATCCACACGTCGAGAATCGTGTCGCTCTGTTCCAATAATAGCTAACCCTCCTGCATTTTTCACTTCTTGGAAGAGTTTAATATCGGTTCCCCTACCTGCCATATTAGTTGCAATAGTAACCACTCCAGGATTACCAGCTTCAGCAACAATTTCTGCTTCTTTTTTATGCATTTTGGCATTAAGAACGTTGTGTTTTACCTTTCTTATGTTGAGCATTTTACTCAAAAGTTCAGATATTTCAACAGAAGTTGTCCCAATAAGAACAGGCCTTCCCTNAGAAGCATTTGAACTAACTTTATCAATGACCGCATTATATTTTTCTCTTTTGGTCTTGTAAATCAGATCATCNTCATCTTTTCTTNCTATGGGTTGGTTTGTTGGTATTTCAATAACATCTAGTTTGTAAATTTCCCAAAATTCTCCNGCTTCTGTAATGGCTGTACCTGTCATNCCAGAAAGCTTTTGGTACATTCGGAAGTAATTTTGTAAAGTAATAGTGGCATAAGTTTGTGTGGCTGCTTCTATTTTAACATTTTCTTTGGCTTCAATAGCTTGATGAAGACCATCAGAATACCTCCTGCCTTCCATAATTCTTCCTGTTTGTTCATCGACAATTTTAACCTTATTTTCAATTACNACNTATTCTACATCTTTTTCAAAAAGTGTNTAGGCCTTGAGCAACTGATTCATACTGTGAATACGCTCACTTTTTANATCGAANTCTTTGAAAAGCTTCTCTTTTAATNNNGCTTCTTTTTTAGAGTTTAACTCTTGAGATTCAATNTTAGCTATTTCTCCGCCAATATCAGGTAAAACAAAAAAATTCGAATCAGAATGATCNTCGGAGAGCATTNGTATCCCTTTTTCCGTAAGATCGATTTGGTTATTTTTTTCATCAATTACAAAATATAATTCTGNATCTACTANATGCATTTCACGNTTGTTGTCTTGCATATAGTGATTTTCNGTTTTTTGTAAGAGTTGTTTTACGCCTTCTTCACTTAAAAACTTTATTAAAGCTTTACTTTTTGGNAAACCTCTATAAACACGAAANAAAAGTANCCCTCCTTTAGCATGGTCACCATCTTTTATTTTTGTTTTTGCTTCAGCAAGAACATTTGTAAGTAAGCTTCTTTGTTTATTTACTAGGCTACTCACATTAGATTTTAAAATATCGAATTCATGTCGGTCTCCTTCTGGTGTGGGACCTGAAATTATAAGAGGTGTTCTAGCATCATCAATAAGTACTGAATCTACCTCATCAACTATAGCATAGTTGTGTTTAGGCTGAACAAGATCTTCAGCAGTGTGTGCCATGTTATCTCGAAGGTAATCAAATCCAAATTCATTATTTGTTCCATAAGTGATATTTGCTCGATAGGCTTTTCTTCTTTCAGGACTATTTGGAGGATGATGGTCAATACAGTCAACACTCAACCCATGAAATTGGAAAAGAGGTGCCATCCAAGCACTATCTCGCTTGGCTAGATAGTCATTTACTGTCACTAAATGTACGCCCTTTTCTGTAAGTGCATTAAGGTAAATAGGTAAAGTTGCAACTAAAGTCTTTCCCTCACCGGTTTGCATCTCAGCAATTTTTCCTTGATGCAATGCAACACCTCCAATAAGTTGAACATCATAATGAACCATATCCCATACAATTGGTTTACCTGCAGCATCCCAAGAATTTGACCAAATTGCCATTTCACTATTTAAATTTACATAGGGTTTGGATTGGGATAATTCTCGGTCAAAAGGAGTAGCGGTAACCTCAATTTCAGTATTTTCCACAAATCGACGAGCCGTCTCTTTTACAACTGCAAAGGCTTCAGGTAATATTTCAGAGAGGATGTTTTCTGAATTTTCTTTTGCCTCTTCATTTTCTTGATCAATTTGTTTATAAATTGTTTCTTTTTCATCAAGGTCATTTGTTTTATTTACTTTTTCTTGAAGATGTTTAATAGTTTTATAAAAACTTTGATTTGCCTCTTTAAGTTTAGATTTAAANGATATGGTCTTTTCTCTAAGCTTGTCGTGACTTAGGGTTTCAAAACTTTTTTGGTATTCATTGATCTTATTGACTAGTGGAGTAATTTCTTTAAGGTCTTTTTTTGTTTTATCTCCAACAAAAGTTTTTAAAATACTATTTAAAATGCTCATAATCACCTTTAAGTTGAGTAAAAATAGTTAAAAAAAAAGTCTCAAATAAGAGACTTTTTGATTCATGCTTAGAATAAGTTAATATTCGTCTTCATTCCACAGATAATCTTCCTCGGTTGGAAAGTCCGGCCATATTTCTTCAATAGATTCATAAATATCCTCTTCATCTTCCATAGATTGAAGATTTTCAACAACTTCAAGTGGTGCTCCAGTTCTGATTGAAAAATCAATTAATTCATCTTTAGTAGCTGGCCAAGGGGCATCACTAAGGTAGGAGGCGAGTTCTAATGTCCAATACATAAAAGATTTTTTTTGCAAAAATAAATTTTTATATAAATTATGCAACCTTTTCTTCAATTTAGTTACCACTCCATTTCAATTCCTTTATTTCAAACTCAACAGCAAAGGTTCGAGAAAGGGTAAAGAAATAATCAGATAAACGATTGACGTATGCGATTAAAGTATTAGATACCGGATTATGTTGATTCAGTTCTGTAACNTGACGTTCAGCTCTTCTGCAGANACAACGAGCAATGTGAGCATAAGAAATTAANACATGTCCTCCAGGTAAAACAAAATTTCTAAGTGGCGGTAATTTTAATGTAAGTTTATCAATTTCTTTTTCAATAAAGCTTACNTTNTCATTTTCTANTGGCTTTAAATTATTTGGAAAATCCTTTTCAGNTTCTACAGCCAGTTGTGCAGCNACTACCATAAGCTGTTTTTGAATTTCCATTAAGGTAATTTTAATNTCAGAGATCTTAGTANTATCTCTTATAAGACCTAACCAAGCAATTAATTCATCTATAGCTCCATAGGCTTTTATCCGTATATGATGTTTTGGGACTCTTCTTCCTGAAATTAAACTAGTAAGGCCATTATCACCAGTCTTAGTGTAGACTTTGCCCTCTTTGATTTTCTTTCTTCTCTTCACAGAGCATGTTTTTATGATTGCAATGTTAAATAAATGTATCAATTATATTTAATTGAATTCCAATTTTAATTAAGTAATTGTATATAGAATTTATTTTTTCTTTAAACGACCACTTATTGAAATTAATAAAAGAATACCTGTAAATAAAATTGCCCAACGCGCGATAAGATCTCCAAAACGAGTATAAAAAGTTATCTCGGATCGAGAAGCAATATTACCATTAAGTATNGTTTTTTTATTGTAGTCGGTTTTTTGAAGAATCTCTCCCCTTGCATCAATAAATGCAGAAATTCCAGTATTGGCACTCCTAGCAATATCCCGGCGTGTTTCTATAGCTCGTAATCGAGTATAACTTAATAATTGTCTGTGTCCAGGAGTTNTGCCCCACCANGCATCATTCGAAATAACTGTCAAAAAAGTAGCTCCTTCTTTAATATAGTCAGTGACNAATTCTCCAAAAATAGACTCATAGCATATTATAGGGGCTGCTTTTTCTTGTTGAGATTGATGAAAAAANACAGATCGTTCATCTTGAGTNGCTCTACTTGATACTGTACCCCCTAAATCAATCATTATTTCTCCTAAAAGTGGTTTAAGTANTGATTTAAATGGCATGTTTTCAACACCAACTACTAATTTTGATTTATGATATATCTCAGGTTNTTTTTGATACTGTTCACTAAGNGCACTGTTATAAAACTCTNNCCAAAAATTTTCTCGAACCAAATTGGAAGTNATTGAAGGAGCTTNTTTNTGAAGGTAAATGTCATAAAATTGAATACCAGTTATAAATTGTAAANTAGGGTAATCAGTAAGAAAATTTTGAATNTCTTNATGCAGTTTACTNGACGAATAATTATTTAGTTCNTCTCCATAACCTTCAGTAAAATAAGTTTCGGGTAAAANNATATATTGTGTNTTTTTTGTTAAATANGGCTTAGATTCAGTTATAAATTTTTCTAAATANTTTGAATTTGTCAATTTGTATTTGTTATTGTAGGGATCAATATTAGGTTGCATTAATATTATATTTATGTTTTTTTCAGGAGTTTCTACTTGTCGATAGATGTTAAGAGAAAAAGCTATAGGCAGCCCAATTAGAAGCAATGGACTAATGAATTTTCGAATCACTAGTTTTGAGACTTTAAAGCTATGATCTTTAAGAATACTATAAAACCAAAGGTTAAGAATTAATACCCATAGTGAACCACCGAAAGTACCTGTATATTCATACCATTGAATCCAATATATTTTTTCAGAAAAAACATTACCTAAATTTAGCCATGTCCATGAAAAATCCCAAACAAGGTGAAGTTTTTCAAAAGAAAGCCAAAGAGTAACTAAGAAAATATAAGCACTACGTAAGGGTAGTCTTTTTTTAGCCCAAAAGTAAAGTAGAAAAATTGTAGCATAGAAGAGACTATTACAAAAGTTTGCAAAAAGCATTCCAAATAAAGTTGAATTATATAACCACCAAGTAGTTATTAAATTCCAAATCAAAAAACTTAAATAACTATAAATAAATAATCTAAGCACTTTCCGTTTAGAAGAGTCAACCCTTATCTTATCTTCTAGGTAAAGTAATGGGATTAAAGCTCCAAAAATCAAGAAGGTGAACCCCCCCGTAGGCCATGCAAGTCCCAAACAGATACCTGATGAAAACGATAGGGAAAGATATTTTATTGTGTTAGACATTTCTACGAAATTAATTTTTTTGGAGCTAAGGCAATTACTATCTTGTCAAAAACTTAGAATATTTTTTAGTGCAGTTATTTAAAAGAAGCATTCCCAATCTCTTTACAGCTCTAAATCTTTTATGTGGTTGCTTTGCAGCTTTTTTTGCCTTTAAAAATTTATTTGAAGCAGCCCTTTTATTAGTTTTTTTTGGTACATTTTTTGACTTAATTGATGGCTTCCTTGCGCGTTTGTTGAAAGTAGAAAGTAAATTTGGAATTCAATTTGATTCTATGGCTGATTTAATTACAAGTGGATTAGTCCCCGGTGTGGTTATGTACAATCTATTTATGGAGATTGGTTTAAGAGAATTAAATTTTACAATCCACATCTTACAAAGTGAATTTATTTTTTCTTTTGCTCCATTTGCTAGTGTAGGTTTTTTAATTCCACTTTCTGCTGCCATAAGATTGTCNANATTTAATATTGATAANGGNCAANGTAANGAATTTAAGGGNCTTCCGGCTCCTGCTAATGCTCTTTTGATTGTATCTTTACCAGTCTTACAAGAAAATCCATTTTTTTCATTCGTGAAGCCTTTTATGGCTAGTTATTCAACATTGTTTATTATAACTTTGATATCTTGTTTGTTAATGAATGTTCGTATGCCATTTTTTTCTCTAAAAATAGAAACTTCCAAAATTAGTAATTATACTTATCAACTTGTTTTTTTTACATTAAGTTTACCTGCCATCTATTGTTTAAATTGGGCCGCTATACCTTTGTTGATATTGATATATCTTATTCTAAATTTTATTCGTAACAGTATTAATTAGGGTATATTTTCGAAATTACCAAAACAATGTCATTATTTAAAAAGATAATTTCTTTTTGCGGAGCTCAAAATTTTGACCTAAATATACTTTACGAACCATCTCATCCTCAGCAAGTTCTTCTGGGCTTCCAGCTTTAAGAATCTTACCTTCAAACATTAAATAGGTTTTATCTGTAATAGCCAAAGTCTCTTGCACATTATGATCGGTAATTAGAATTCCTATATTTTTCTTTTTTAGATGGGCAACAATTCTCTGAATATCCTCAACCGCAACAGGATCAACTCCTGCAAAGGGTTCATCAAGTAAAACAAACTTTGGATCTGTTGCTAAGGCTCTAGCAATTTCAGTTCTTCTCCTTTCTCCACCTGAAAGTAAGTCTCCTCTGTTTTTTCTTATGTGAGTAAGACCAAATTCTTCAATTAGAGATTCCATTTTTTCTTTTTGAAGAGTTTTACTAAGACTTGTCATTTGAAGTACGCTTAAAATGTTCTCTTCAACATTTAGTTTTCTAAATACAGAGGCCTCTTGCGCTAAATAACCAATACCTTTTTGAGCCCTACGATACATCGGAAATTTTGTAATTTCTTGATTATTAAGAAAAATTTTTCCACCGTTAGGCTTAATAAGTCCAACTATCATATAAAATGAAGTTGTTTTTCCTGCACCGTTAGGCCCTAAAAGACCAACGATTTCCCCTTGCGTTAACTCCAAGGAAATACCGTTGACAACTTTACGACCTCTATAAGCTTTTTCAATTTTTTCAGCCCGTAGCATCATCTTATATGATTTTAATTATTACGTGATACCNAACAAAATTATTAAAACTTAATTTNATTTTGCNGTCTAACCCAATCAAAGATTTAATTAGTTNNAATTTTTGCACTTTTCAATCTTTTTCAGCAAGGTTATCAAAATTAAACATGAACATTAGAATTATTNAGANTTTATTAATGAACNATTCGTTAATTATTTAATGCTCTATATTGATTCTTTACAACTATTCTTGATATTAATATGCTTACTTCGTAAAGAATTAGTATTGGAATACTAACAATTATTTGACTGGCAATATCAGGTGGTGTTATAATAGCCGAGAGACTTAAGACTAGGACAAGCGAAATTTTTCTATTTTTTCTCAAAAAAGCAGGAGTAATAATTCCCACCTTCGTTAAAAAATAAACAATTATGGGTAATTCAAAAATAATCCCTGATGCTAAAACTGAAGCTCGAAGAAGTCCAATATAACTACTCAAATCAAAATCATTGAATATCTCACTACTAACTGTGTAATTTCCTAAAAAATTTATTGATAAAGGAGTAACTATATAATATCCAAATAATACTCCAATAAAAAATAAAAGGGATGCAACAAAAATAAATCCTCGAGCATTTTTGCGTTCATTTTCATATAATCCAGGACTAATGAATTTCCAAAATTCAAAAATGATATAAGGAAAGGAAACAATAAATCCTGCTAAGACAGAAGTCCAAAGGTGCGCAGAAAATTGACCCGCCATAGTCCTACTCTGAATTCTAAATGGAAGTTCTTCTATGCAAAAACTATTTCCCTGACCTAGTGTTTCTGAAATAGAACAAAACCATCTGTAAGTTATGAAATCCTTTTGCTTAGGACCGAAAAGCAGAATGTCAAAAATAAAATTTTTAAAAATAAAAGCTACAGTAGCTACTATAATTATTGATAGTGCAGAACGTATTAGGTGCCAACGTAATTCCTCCAGATGATCCAAAAAAGACATTTCGTCTTTTGGTTGTTCAATGCTCATTATTTTATTATAGTTTTTCTGCTATTTAATTGTTTAGCAAAAGTATCAAAAACAAATGGGAAAGAGGTGTGTTTTTTCTTTTTGAAATATTACGTTTTATTTATTTTTTAACCTTAAAGACAATTGTATATCACTATTAATTCTGTTATATTTATGATAAAATGCTCGAAAAATTAATTCCTTTTGTTCCTTATGAAAATTGGAGATCTTAAAATTCAACTTAAGAAACATTTTGGTTTCAAAAACTTTAAGGGTCTACAAGAGCAGGTTATCAGAAATGTTTTAAATAAAGAGGATTCGTTCGTTATAATGCCAACAGGTGGAGGAAAATCATTGTGTTATCAACTTCCAGCTTTAATTCTGGATGGAACTGCAATTATAGTTTCTCCCCTTATTGCATTGATGAAAAACCAGGTAGATTCAATTCGTGGAATTTCATCTGAAAATGGGATTGCACATGTATTAAATTCTTCGTTAAATAAGACTGAAATAGCACAAGTAAAAAATGATATAATTTTAGGTATAACAAAACTCCTTTACGTTGCACCAGAGTCCCTTTCTAAAAAAGAAACTATTGATTTTTTAAAATCGACAAAAATATCCTTTCTTGCAATAGATGAAGCCCATTGTATTTCAGAGTGGGGACATGATTTNAGACCTGAATATCGCAATTTNAGACTTATTTTGGAACAATTAAATCAATCCATTAATATAGTTGCTTTAACTGCAACGGCAACACCAAAAGTTCAGGAGGATGTAATGAAAAATCTTGGAATACNTNATGCCAAAGTATTTAAAGCCTCATTCAACAGACCTAATTTATACTATGAGGTTAGAACTAAGACTGGACAAGTTGATTCTGATATTATTCGTTTTGTAAAGCAAAACATTGGAAAGTCTGGNATTATATATTGTTTATCAAGAAAACGTGTTGAGGAGCTGTCTCAAATGCTTCAAGTTAATGGNATAAATGCTCTGCCTTATCACGCAGGTTTGGATACTAAGTCTAGGGTATCTCATCAAGACAGTTTTTTAAAAGATGATTGTGANATNATCGTTGCTACAATTGCATTTGGNATGGGCATTGACAAACCTGACGTTCGCTTTGTTATTCATCATGACATCCCCAAAAGTATTGAAAGTTATTATCAAGAAACTGGTAGAGCCGGTCGGGATGGAGGTGAAGGCCATTGTTTGGCATTTTATTCATATAAAGATATAGAAAAACTAGAAAAATTTATGTCTGGAAAACCCTTAGCTGAGCAAGAAATTGGAATGGCATTGCTTTCTGATATGGTAGCATATGCAGAAACTTCAATATCTAGGAGGAAGTTTATATTGCATTATTTTGGCGAAACATATGATAATGAAATAAATGAAGGAGGTGACATGGATGATAATATGCGCTTTCCAAAAAATAAATTTGAAGCAAAAGAAGAATTAGATCTGCTTTTAAAAACTGTTAAAGAAACAAAGGAACTNTACAAAGTTAAAGAGTTGGTTAAAACTTTAGTAGGTGAAAAAAATGCTTTAATTCAATCACATAAAACAAATTCAATTTCTGTTTTTGGTAATGGTGCTTATAAAGATAAATTTTTTTGGACGGCATTGATTAGACAAGCTCTGGTGAACAGATTTTTATTTAAGGATATAGAGACTTACGGTTTGATTCGTCTTTCACCTAAAGGGAAAGAATTTTTAGAAAAGCCAATAAGTTTTATGATGACTGAAGATCATAAGTATGAAAACCATGAACTAATTCAATTTTCCNGTANCAAGTCTCAACAAGGANTTGATAAAACTTTAATGAAAATGCTAATCAAACTTAGAAAGCAAGTAGCAGAAATAAATGAAGTCCCTCCTTATGCTGTTTTTCAAGAAAACTCTTTGGAAGAAATGTCTTTAAAATATCCCATTAATTCAGAAGAATTACTCAATATTAATGGAGTTGGTGAGGGAAAAGCAAAACGTTATGGGATGAAGTTTTTGAGACTCATAAAGGAATATGTTAATGAAAACAATATACTTCGTCCAGATGATTTAGTTGTAAAAAGCACTGGCATAAATTCTGCAATTAAGCTTTATTTAATTCAAAGTATCGATCGGAAACTATTACTTGAAGATATCGCAGATGCTAAAGGTATGAGCATGGATGATCTTATAGTTGAAATGGAAACTATAGTTTTTGCTGGTACTAGACTCAATATAAATTATTATTTGGATGATATTTTTGATGATGATCAGTTAGAAGAATTGTATAATTATTTTATTGAATCTGATTCGGATTCTATCCCAGAGGCATTAAAGGCTTTTGAAGGAGATTTTGAAGAAGAGGAATTGCGTTTATTCAGACTAAAATTTATGAGCGAAATAGCGAATTAAACTTTTTTGGCATAATGGTATTATTATCTTTGATCAAAATATTAAATCATGGAAGGTATTTATGCAAAAATTGTTACCTCAAAAGGTTATATTCTTTTAGAGCTCACTTACAAAATTACGCCTGGAACTGTAGGGAACTTTGTTAGTTTAGCGGAGGGAAATCAGCAAAATAATTTTAAAAACCTAGGTGAACCCTATTATGATGGGTTAAAATTTCATCGTGTTATTGCAAACTTTATGATTCAAGGAGGTTGCCCTTTAGGGAGTGGTTCTGGATCTCCAGGTTATAAGTTTGATGATGAATTCCACCCTGAATTAAAACACGATCGTTCGGGAACCCTTTCTATGGCTAANNCTGGACCAGGAACTAATGGCAGNCAATTTTTTATCACTCACGGGCCGACANATTGGTTGGATGGTAANCATACGGTATTTGGTTATGTAGTAGAAGGTCAGGATNTTGTTGATAAAGTTGCTCAAGGAGATNTGATCGAGNCTGTGACCNTTGAGAGACACGGTGAANAAGCAAAAAAATGGANTGCNAACCAAGCGTTNAAAAAGTTTATTGCTAGTGGAGANGCTATNAAAAAGTCAGCAAACNAAACNGNAGAAAAATCTTTAGTCAAGTTTACAGATGGAATGGAAAAAACTAATAGTGGTTTATTTTATTCTATNATAAAAGAGGGATTTGGCCCAGCACCNACTAAAGGAACTAAAGTATCGGTTCATTATAAAGGGACACTTTTAGATGGAACTGTTTTTGACTCTTCATATCAACGAAATGANCCAATTGAATTTTCTTTAGGTTTGGGTCAAGTAATCCGTGGTTGGGACGAAGGAATAATGTTGTTAAAAAAAGGTTCTGTAGCACGTTTTGTGATTCCCAGTGATTTAGCTTACGGATCTCAAGAGGTTGGGGGTGTCATTCCGCCTAACGCAACCTTAATTTTCGAAGTTGAGCTAATAAACTTTTAATTTCTTTCCTCTGGAGTGTTTCCAAAATGCCATTTAATATTACATCCCATACTTGGATATTGTTTATCAGCTTGGGGTGAATTAGATAACATTAATTCTGCAGCTAGGTGTAGGTCTTTTCCATTAACTGGAATTTTATTTCCTGGTCTCGATTGATCATATCGACCCCGATAGACTAAATTTAACTGCCTATTAAAAAGGTAAAAATCTGGGGTACACGCAGCCTTATAACTATGAGCTACTTCCTGAGTCTGATCATAGAGGTAAGGGAAAGGAAAGTTTTTTAATTGTGCTAACTTTTTCATCTCTTCTGGACCATCCTGAGGATGACTTTGAATACTATTACTTGAAATTGCAATAGTATTTATTCCTTTTTCAAAAAGATCTATTGAAGTTTTTAGAATCCCCTCAATTAAATGAATTACATATGGGCAGTGATTACACATAAAAATAATAAGAGTTCCATTTTCTCCTTTAAGGCTTTCTAATTTATTTTTATTTCCATTGATTACATTTGGTAATGAAAATGATGGGGCTGAAATACCCAAAGGAAGCATATAAGATTCAGTAAGCGCCATAAAATATATTATTTACTTTTTTTAAATGTAGTATTTTTGCTTAAACCTAAAGTAAAATGATAGATTATTCTACATTTGAGAAGCTAGATTTAAGAGTAGGCACAATTTTAAAGGCAAAAGATTTTCTAAAAGCTAAAAAACCGGCTTATCAGCTTGAAATTGATTTTGGTCCTATAGGAATTCTAAAATCCTCTGCTCAAATAACAAAACATTACTCTATTAGAGCTTTAAAAGGTAGACAAATTATTGCGGTGGTGAATATTGGAAGTCTTAAAATTGCAGACTTTGAAAGTCAATGTTTGGTTTTAGGAGTTAAACAAAATGAAGNAATTATTCTTTTAGTNCCANATAGTAAAATTCCAAATGGTCAACAAGTANTTTAACTAAANTTTATATGNAATTTGGTTGCTCAAAAAANGATTNGAATCATAANATNNATAATTAATAANCTTGATTATTTGNTTTATATTANATAAAAGANTAAAAACTANAATATTTTAACTTGNTTANTANGATTCGAAATTTATTCTATTTGGNGAANAGTCTTTCTGATGGCGCTCACTAATGACNTCAGTTCCNCTCTGATCAAAAATATAANTCATNGTTTGATTAAGGAATTCAGAAAAATTTTCGAAATCCTCNTTGTANATATAAATTTTATGTTTTTTGTAATAAAATGAGCCATCATCATTGGTGAATTTTTTACTNTCTGTTATNGTAAGATAATAATCACTGGCCTTAGTTTCTCTAACATCAAAAAAGTAAGTTCTCCTTCCAGCCCTAAGGATTTTGGAAAAAATTTCTTCTTGATTTTCACTCAAATTATTTGACACTTTGTTTGAANTTTATTTAATTTAATAAACAATTTTATTAAAAAAATTAAACATAACAAATTATTTGACGTTGTCTGCTTGTTGTTTTTCAAATAATTCTTTNTAATANCCCTTAACCCCTATTAAATCAANNTGTTTGCCTTGTTGAACAATTTCACCATTTTCAAAAACAATAATTTGATCTGCGTGTTTTAGTGATGAAATTCTATGACTGACGATAAGAGTTGTTTTATTTTTTGAAATTAATTTAAGATGTTTTAAAATTTCCTCTTCAGTATCTGTATCCACAGCGGAAAGGCAGTCATCTAGAAGCAAAATATTAGAATCTTTTATTAGGGCTCTTGCAATTGATATTCTTTGTATTTGTCCTCCGGAAAGGGTTACTCCTCGTTCACCAAGCTGTGTTTTGTAACCCTCTTTAAAATTTATTATATTTTCATGAACTGCAGCTTTTTTACTTGCTTCAACTATATTTTCTTGAGATGCATTTATTGAACCGAAGCGAATATTGTCTTCAATACTCTCTGAAAATAAAAAGGGATTTTGCGGAACATAAGCAATGTTTTTTCTAAGCTGTTGTAAAGAGTATTTTTTTATATCAATACCATCTATTTTGATAGTTCCCTCTACAGGATCGTAAAGACGTGTAATTAATTCTAAAAGAGTTGATTTTCCTGAACCAATATTACCAATTATACCCAAAGTACTTCCAGAAGCGATTTTTAGATTAACTTTTTTTATAGCGCTAATTTTGGTTTCAGGATAAACATAACTTAGATTTTCTAACTCAATTGTTCCTTTAATTTGATTTGCTACCCCTATTCCATCTTTTATTTCTGGCTCTTCATTTAAAAAATAATTAATGCGTTTTTGCGAGGCTTCAGCTTGTTGAACAATTGATGTTATCCAACCTACAACAGCTACTGGCCAAGTGAGCATATTTACATAAATTATAAACTCTGCTAAAACTCCTATTTCAATTTCATTATTAATATATTGATTACCACCTACATAAATGACAATAATATTACTACAACCTATTAATAAAATCATTAAAGGAAAAAACCAAGCTTGAACTTTAACCAAAGACATGTTTTTTTGATAGCTTTCAAAAGCTAAATCATCGAAACTAGAAAACATTTTATTTTGAATTCCATAGGATTTAATTACTGCAATCCCGCTGAAACTTTCTTGGGCGAAGGATGACATTTTAGATAAAACCTCTTGAACAAGAGTGCTTTTTTCATTAATGACTCTACTTAACTTATAAATAGTATATGACAAAATTGGTAAAGGTAGTAGGGTGTACATAGTTAGTACTGGTGCTATACTGACCATATACGAAACCACAATTATAAATAAAGCAATAGTATTAGTGCTATACATAAAAGCAGGCCCCACATACATCCTTACTTTTCCTACATCTTCACTAATTCGATTCATTAAATCTCCTATTCTATTGTTCTTATAAAAACGCTGTGTTAGTTTTTGATAATGCCAAAAAATCTCATTTTTTAAATCAAACTCAATATATCTTGATACGTTGATAATTGTCTGCCGCATTAAAAAAGTGAGAAAGCCAGATGCAAATGCGGTTGCAATTATAATCAAAATATTAATCATTAAAATGTTTTGGATGTTACTAAAATTAGTGTTCTCAGAAAGGAGATACTTTTCAACAGCCGTAAGAGAGTTTCCAATTAAACGTGGCGCAAAAAGGGAGAAAATTCGAGCAATTACAGTAATTAAAAAACCCAAAAACAACTTCGTTCTGTACTTGAAGAAGTATTTATTTAAGTATTGTAATGCTTTCATGAATCAATCAAAGGTAATCAAATGCCTATGCAAATTTTGTATTGGGAAAAACTTTTTTAGAGTACAAGGGCCCTTTTGATAATATTGGCATAATTTTACAAAATTAAGTTTTAAACATGCTCACACGTAGGCATATTCGTATAAAAGTTATTCAGTCTGTTTATTCCTTTCTATTAGGAAAAGGAGAAATACTTAAATTAGAAGTTGATTTTTTTAAGAATAGTGTAATAAAAACCTTCGACTTGTATGTTTTACTTTTAGAATTGTTTAGAGCCATTAAAAAACACTCTGAAGAGCAACTTATCGCTTATGAAAAAAACAAAATAAAAATAGATGAAAATTATTTGGAATTAAAATGTATATCAAAAAACAAAATTTTAAATTTTATTGATGAAAATATTATACTTCAAAAAAGACTAAAAAAGGAAAAATTTACACAGTGGGATTTGGAGTTTACTTTTATAAAGGATTTGGTTGCTGAAATTACAGCTTCTGAAGGATTTAAGAAATACCTTAAACTGAATTCTCCGGGCTCAACTGAAGATCAGCAATGGTTAGTTAAATGTTTTAAAGAGATTATAGCTCCATCCTCTTATCTATTTAATTATTTGGAAGATCATCAATTAACTTGGATTGATGATCTCCCAGTTGTAAATACATTTTTACTAAAAACGCTAAAACAAATTAATATAAAGAAACCACAAAGTCTACCATTCCCAAAAACTGTTGAAAAAAAAGAAGATTTAGAATTTGGAGTAGAATTACTAGAAAAAACAATTACAAATAATGAGCAATTACTCAAGGAGTTGGAAGGTAAAACGCCAAATTGGGACTCCGATCGAATTGCACAAGTAGATCAAGTGATTTTAAAAACTGCAATAGCAGAGTTGCTTTATTTTCAAAATATACCCACAAAAGTTACTTTAAATGAATATTTGGAAATTGCCAAAGATTATTCAACTCCAAAAAGTAATAANTTTATNAATGGTGTTTTGGACAAACTTGTTCGTGAATTCATTCANGAAAAGCGAATTATCAAAACTGGAAGAGGCTTGTTGTAATCACAATTTTTATTAATTTTGGAAATATAAAAGACAANNAGATGAAAAANNTTTTAATACTTAACTTAATCTTGTTTTTAATAGGATTTACTTCATGTCAAGACAGTGCAGCAAAAAAAATTACTAACGCCAATAANACTAAANCAACTGAGGTATCTCCNGNTACTTCCAATACTGATGNTCCAGTAATGACTTTTGAAAAAACTTCTCATGATTTTGGAACTATTAATGAAGGNGATCGGGTTACTACTCAGTTTTCTTTNACAAATACTGGAAATTCAGATTTAATTATNGTTGATGCAAGAGGNAGTTGTGGATGTACAGTNCCTAATTATCCTAAAAACAAAGCAATNAAACCNGGTGANTCCGAAACAATAACTGTAAACTTTGATTCGAGTAACAAGCCAGGAATGCAGCAGAAATCNGTTACACTATCAGCAAACACTTCTTCNGGTAGAGAAATGCTTAGAATTAAGGCAAATGTTACACCAGANCCTNTAAAACAGAANCAACGTGAAGAACAAGCTAAAGCNCGNCAACAAAACTAAATCTANTAAATAATGTCTGAAGGCCTTTCTGGACAACTTCCTTTTTTACTCTTAATGTTAGTGGTATTTTTCTTTTTTATCATTTTACCTCAACAAAGAAGACAGAAAAAAGAGAAAAACTTNATGAATTCAATTAAAAAGGGNGATCGTATTGTAACCAAAAGTGGAGTTCATGCAAAAATTATGGAGTTAAACGANAAAGATAATACCTGTATTATAGAAACACTTGCCGGAAAGTTAAAAATTGAGCGCTCTGCAATTTCATTGGAAATGAGTTCCAAATTAACTATTCCTCCTGTAAAAAAATAATTTAAATTATATCCCGCTTCAGGCGGGATTTTTTTTAGGAAAATGTATAAATTACTTATTAAACCAATCTTGTTTTTATTTGATCCTGAATGGGTTCATCATTCAGTCTTTAAATCAATTAAATTTATTAATAAAATTCCTGGAGTCTCTAATTTAATTCGCTCAATTTATGTCATAAAAAATAAACGTTTAGAGCGAAAACTATTTGGCTTGACCTTTCCCAATCCCATAGGATTGGCAGCAGGTTTTGATAAAGATGCAAAATTATACAAGGAACTTTCAAATTTTGGATTTGGCTTTATTGAAATAGGNACAGTTACNCCTAANCCNCAAGAAGGTAATTCTAAAAANCGAATGTTTCGNNTAAAAGAAGATAATGGCCTTATCAATAGATTAGGATTTAATAATGANGGAGTAGAATCTGCNGTNAAAAGATTAAAACAAAATAAAGGGATTTTAATAGGTGGAAACATCGGAAAAAATAAACTTACCTCAAATAAAGAAGCNGTTAATGATTATATCGATTGTTTTAATNTCTTATTTGATCATGTNGANTATTTTGTAGTTAATGTAAGTTCTCCTAATACACCTAANTTGAGNGCTTTACAAGAAAAAGACCCCTTAAAACATCTTTTATCAATNCTTAAGGACNTGAGTAATAAAAAGNAAANTTCCAAACCAATTTTGTTAAAAATTGCTCCAGATTTATCTGATGAACAACTATTAGACATTATAGANATTATNAATTCATTAAAAATTGATGGGGTAATTGCAACCAACACTACACTTAGCAGAGAAGGTTTAAAGTCTTCTAATAAGTCTGAAATAGGAGGGCTTAGTGGATCTCCTTTAAAAGACAAAAGNACTTCNGTTATTCGCTTTTTAAAAGAAAAAAGTAAAGGCAATTTTCCCATAATTGGAGTCGGTGGAATCCATAATCCTGAGGATGCTNTAGAGAAGTTNAAGGCNGGAGCTTCTTTAGTTCAACTTTATACGGGTTTTGTTTATGAGGGGCCAGGAATTGTTAAGCGAATAAANAAAACCTTATTAAATAGTGGTANTTTTAAATAGGTNGTTTTTTNAATTGTTTGANAANTTATTTAGTCAAAGTAACTAAACGATTCTCCNTCCTTNATCGTTAATAAAGTCTCNTACATCAACTTTATTACATTTTCTACATCTTTACGATGTACCATTTCNACGGTNGTATGCATATAGCGTAATGGAAGTGAAATCAGTGCTGAAGCTACTCCACCATTACTGTATGCAAAAGCATCNGTATCNGTACCAGTATAGCGNGATGATGCCANTCTTTGAAAGGGGATTTTTTTCTTTTCTGCTGTTTCTATNATTCGTTCTCTTAAATTATTTTGAACAGCAGGTGCNTAAGAAATAACTGGACCTTTTCCAATTTCGGTATGACCTTCAACTTTTTTGTTTATCATTGGAGTTGTTGTNTCATGGCATACATCNGTAATAATAGCTAAATCTGGNTCAATGGTCTGAGTTATCATTTCAGCACCTCNNAGACCAACCTCTTCTTGAACGGAATTTGTTANATATAGTCCAAAAGGNAANCTNATATTATTTTCAGAAAGTAAACGTGCTACTTGAGCAATCATAAAACCNCCTGCTCTATTATCAATNGCACGACATATAAATTTNTTTTTATTAAGTACTTTAAAAGTATCGGGATATGTAATAACACAACCAACATGAATTCCCATTTTCTCTAATTCTTTCTTATCTTTTGCACCNATATCTATAAAAATATTATCTANTTTTGGANCTTCTTCCTTACCGTTTTTTCGAGTATGAATAGCAGGCCAACCAAAGACGCCTTNNATTATACCCTTNTTTGTGTGAATATTNACCNATTTAGAGGGTGCAATCTGGTGGTCACTTCCTCCATTTCGAACGACATAAATTAAACCGTTGTCTGAAATATAATTTACATACCAAGAAATCTCATCAGANTGTCCTTCAATTACAACTTTATATTTTGCTTTAGGATTTATGACTCCAACTGCTGTTCCATAAATATCTGTAATAAAATCATCAACATAAGGNNTTAAATAATCCATCCAAATTTTTTGNCCATTACTTTCATATCCAGTAGGCGCTGCNTTATTTAAATAATTTTCTAAAAAGGTTAATGCTTTTTTATTAAGAATACTCATAGTTTATANAGTTGAANTTTTNAATTTCAAAATTAAGAATATATCCTTATAAAATAAGGTCCNTCAAAATATTTGTATTTTCGTTATTTTAATANANGTAAGAATTTGTTCTGAATTGGAAATTTCTATTACAGTAGAATAATACNAATTGTAAAAAGCCATTGTAAATGAGNCCAAATAAATTCCTTTTCTTTCTTATANTTNTACCCNTNTTAGCTTTNACTCAGGTTNAAGANCCTAATGATTTTCAAGGGGAATTATTGTATAAGTTTGAGACNGATTCAATNCCTCAGTCTGGAATCCGCCTTAAGGAAGTTGTTCTTTTTCAACCTTTGCGNTTCAAAAGNATGAATGACTTACGTGAATATGTAATTCTTCGNAANAGGACTCTTCGAGTTTATCCTTATGCAAAACTTGCCTCTGATCGTTTAGANACTCTAAGCATCAGGTTGGAACAAATAAAAAGTAANCGNAGTAAGAAGTTGTACATGAAACGTATGGAAAAATTTATTTACGATGAATTTGAAGANGAATTGAAAAANNTATCTAAATCACAGGGAAGAATTCTTATAAAACTAGTTCACCGTCAAACTGGTGAGACAACCCANTCTATTGTAAAAGAGCTGCGAAATGGATGGCGTGCATTTATCTATCAAACAACAGCATCATTTTTTAACTTATCTTTAAAAGACACCTATGATCCTGAAAAGAATTATGAGGACTTTTTGATTGAAGATATTTTACAACGCGCTTATGGTCACGGGCTTATAGATCTTGATCCAACGGCTTTGACATATGATTTAGATTCACTTTATACTATCTGGAAGGCCCCAAAAACACCTCTTTAGGAGTAATGTAAATAAACAATTTTTATACATAAAAATTGTTTTTATCGCATCTACAATATTTCTGATTGTAAAGATGAAGAGACCCTAGTAATAAAGGAGCTGAATAATTTAAATATTCATTTATATGAATAATTTCGAAAGTTTCATTAATTATTGTTCCTAAGAGAATAAAGCAACTTAACCACAAAAAGTAACCAACTAAAGGCTTAGTTGTCTTTTTATAGGAATGATATACAGCAAGAATTGAAATTATTATAAATATTAAATTAAAAAAGTACCAAAATAATATTGGATAAGACTTTAAATAAAATGATACTTGAGATTCAGAAATAAAAATAATCGGTGTAATTATGCAATGAATTAAACATAAAAGGCTTGAGGTGATTCCAACTTTATCTGAATCTAAATTAATTATTTTCATAAGATTGGCTAAAGTACNNCAATCCTTATACTTTTGCAACTTAGTTGCAATAATAAATAGATAAAAACAATTAATAAACTTGAAGATTAATTTTTAATAATTTTCTTTTTTTAAAATGCCTTCTTTATATAAATATTGAATACATGAATGAAAATTTTAAAATGCTCGCCAAAACCTTTTATGGATTTGAAGATTTGTTGGAAAGAGAGCTCCAACAATTAGGAGCTAAAAAAATAAAAAAGGGAAATCGTGTAGTTTCNTTTGAAGGAGATAATGGTTTTTTATATAAAGCTAATCTTTCTTTACGAACTGCTTTAAAGATTCTAAAACCCATTCATTATCAAAGGATTAAAAATAAGGAAGANCTTTATCAGATGTTTTATAACTTTTCTTGGGAAGATTATATGGATTATGATTCAAAATTTGTAATTAATAGTGTAGTAAATGGTCAATTTTTTACACATTCCCAATATGCTTCTCAAAAGGCGAAAGACGGATTGGTAGATAAATTTCGAGATAGACATAATAAAAGACCTACTGTCAATTTGAATCGTCCCGACATNAGAATTAACTTACACATACAAGACGATCAATGTACGCTCTCTTTGGACAGTTCCGGGGCATCTTTACATCAAAGGGGTTATAGAACTGCAACGAATATAGCTCCTCTCAACGAGGTCCTTGCAGCAGGCNTGATTCAACTTTCAGANTGGGATAGAAACACAGACTTTTTAGATCCTATGTGTGGAAGTGGTACTTTTATAATAGAAGCTGCGATGTATGCCTGTAATATTCCTGCAAATATAAATCGTAAGAGTTTTGCTTTTGAAAATTGGAAAGATTATGATTCTTCTCTATTTGAACTTATAAAAGAAAGTCAATTAAAAAAAGTAGTCAATCCCAGTATATTAATAAAAGGCTATGACAAAGCTCCTTCTGCAGTAGAAAAAGCAATCCAAAATGTTGAAAACGCCAATCTAAGCAATTTTATTCAAATTGAAAAAAAGGATTTTTTTCGACTAGAAAAAGAAAACAATAAACCATTACATCTTTTGACTAACCCACCTTATGGAAAACGTTTGAAGGGAGACATATACTCCTTATATAAGAATATTGGTGATAATTTTAAACAGAAATTTCCNAATACACATGCTTGGCTAATTAGNTCGAATTTAGAAGCTATAAAATCTATTGGGCTTCGATCAAGTAAAAAAATTAAATTNTATAATGGAAAACTAGAATCTCGGTTGTTATATTTTCCAATCTACAAGGGGACNAAAAAGGTTCACAAGTTTACAAAAAATTAATTACTTTTTTTTCTCAATCTGAGCGGAANATTGTAAGTAAGGGTGTAATTAAATCCGGCACCAAAAACATTCTCTTCGGTTTTTTTATTGAAACCAGGGATGTATACGTTTTCAAAATTTTCTGGTAATTTATCTTTGATAAGTCGATTCAATCTCAGGCTAAGACCCGTGAATATATTTTTAAAAATTTGTACTTTAAAACTCACTACTACTTCAAACCATTGAGCATTTAAATCAACACGTTCACCAGTCGCAAAACCTTGATTAATAGGAAAATCAGAACCTGGCCAGAAGCGTGTTCGATCTAATATGGTATAACTATTTAAAAATTGCGAGTGGTTACTGGTAGCAAAGCGAAGCCCTAAAGTTATGTGATTATTCATCCCCTCTAAATTTTGATACATATTGTAATCAAACCCAATTTTGTAGTAGCTACCATTGCTAGTAAAATTTACCTGCTCTACTTGCCTNGTTGTCTCAACATTTCCTATTTCTAATGCCATAAAAAACTTTTCTCCTACTCTTAAATCTCCAACGGCTTCGAAGCCATTAAATTCATCGGATATTTGAGATAGTGTAAGTCTGTAAAGGTCCATTCCAAACCTNAAACTTAAAGGTGTTTTATTTTTTAATTCTATAGTGTCATTGACANTTAGGTTCCCCTCTTTTTCTTGTGANAATCCAATATTTAGCTGGGCNAAAAGACTAATGTAAAATACCCAGGTGCGCTTTTGTTTCATCTGATATAGTGTCTCTTAAAATACTAAATCCTAGTATCCAATTGTTTCCAGGGTTTAAGATGGTTATTGGTTTACTTTCCAATATGTAATTGGAACGATAGCCACAAGCAGTATTAATAAATCTATCAAATCGCTGATAATTAATTTGAAGGGTATCAATATTTTCATCTTCAGATCCTTGATTGATAATAAACTCAAATTGAACTATATTTTCCTGAATTTTTAGAGGAAGTTTCAAGGAATCACTACTACCATTGTTGGGCAATACTTTTTCTGTTCCTATTGCACGAATGGCAAAGCCTGAAGGCCTTTTTTTTATATTAATATCATTGTAATCAAGCATTAGGAGGATAATATCAGGACTTTCGACAACACTTTCTATGCAAATATCATCCCTTTCGCAACTGAAAATAACAGGGAGGCATAGAAAGCCAAGAAAAAATATCAAATACCTCTTATTCATGGATAGTTCTAAGTTGTAAAAGTACAACATTTTCAACATGATGAGTTTGAGGAAACATATCCACTGCTTGACTTTTAACTAATTCATATTTGACTTTCAATAGACTTAAATCTCTTGCTTGGGTTGCACTGTTACAACTTACATAAACTATTCGTTTGGGAGATAATTTTAGAAGTTGCTTTACTACATTAACATGCATTCCATTTCTGGGAGGATCTGTTATAACTACATCTGCTTTTCCATGACGTTTTATAAAAGCATCATCAAAAACCTCTTTCATATCACCTACTTCAAAAAATGCATTTTTGATTTTATTTAAATTAGCATTTTCCTTTGCTGATTCAATTGCTTCCGAGATAGATTCTATTCCCACTACCTTTTTACAAGAGTTGGATAATATTAATGCAATTGTTCCTGTACCTGTGTATAAGTCATATGCAGTTTCATGAGATTTTAGAGAGGCAAAATCTTTAGTAATAGCATATAGAACTTTTGCTTGTTTAGGATTTGTTTGGTAAAAAGACTTAGCGTTTATTCTAAAGCTAAGATCGTTGATACTTTCCGTAATGAAGTCTTGACCACTATAGCAATATATTTCTTGATCATATAGGCTGTCATTTAATTTGGAATTTATACAATAGAGCAAAGAAATAATTTGAGGAAATTTAGAGATAAGAAAATCAAGCAATGCTTTTCGCTGCTTAGTATTTTCTTTAAAAAACTGAATTAATACCATAACCTCACCTCCAAGAGTATTACGAATCATTAATGTTCTTAAAAAACCGTTTTGCTCTCTAGTATCAAAAAAAACAAGTTGATTTTCAAGTGCATAAGAACGAATGGCGTTTCGAATTTCGTTTGAGGGCTCTGCTTGAAGATAACATTTCTTGATATCAACTACTTTATCCCAGTTTCCTGACCTATGAAACCCCAGACCATTTTTTTCAACTATTTCTTTTTCTTTAATTTCATCTTCAGTTAGCCAACGTTTATTAGAAAAGGAAAATTCCATTTTATTTCGGTAATAATATGGATTTTTTGTCTCTACAATAGGTAAAATATCTTTGATTTCCATTTTTCCTATGTGTTTTAGATTGTGGAGTACTCCCTTTTCTTTAAATTTTAATTGTTCTTGATAACTCAGGTGTTGCCATTTACAACCACCACATATTCCAAAATGCCCACAGATTGGTTGTGTTCTATGTTTGGATTCTTTTATCCATTTTGTTGGTTCAGCCTCATAATATCCCCTCCTTTTTTTATAGATGCGAATGTCAACAACATCACCAGGAATTACTTTTTTTATAAAGCAAACGGCACCTTTATGATCCTTAGCGACTCCCATACCTTTTTCATTGATATCTATTACTTTTAATCCTTTTTCGAAAACCTCTGTAAATTTTCTAGCCATGCTACAAATGTAGTAGGCTTAAGAAAATAAATCGTTATTTCATATAGATTTTTGGCTGTAATATTTAGTATTTTTATGCTATGTTAACCCAACAATGATAATTGTATTTATGATATGGGAACCCTTGATAAAACAAAAGAAATCATCAAATTAGAACGTTTGTATGGTGTAAATGATTATAAATCAATTCCCGTTGTACTGGAAAGAGGAGATGGAGTTTTTCTTTGGGATATAGAGGGAAAAAAATATTATGATTTTCTTTCGGCATATTCAGCGGTTAATCAGGGTCATTGTCATCCACGTTTAATTAGAGCGTTAAAACAACAAGTTAATAATCTAACATTGACTTCTAGAGCCTTTCATAATAATAAATTAGGGATTTATATGAAGTATGCTACAGAATATTTTGGATTTGAACGTTTATTACCCTCTAATACTGGTGCTGAAGCTGTTGAAGCATCCATAAAAATAGCTCGCAAGTGGGGATATACAAAAAAAAATATTCCTGAAAATAATGCTGAAATTATTGTATGCAAAAATAATTTTCATGGAAGAACTACTACAATAATTTCATTTTCTAGTGATAAGGCATCAAAAGAGAATTTTGGTCCACATACTTCTGGATTTATTGAAATACCCTATAATGATATAGAATCATTAAAAGAAACTTTGGAAACCCATCCCAATGTTGTAGGTTTTCTTTTTGAGCCCATTCAAGGAGAGGCTGGGGTCAATATTCCCAACCCTGAATTTGCAAGAAAAGCCAAAGATTTGTGCTCACAGTTCAATGTATTATTAATAGCCGATGAAATACAAACAGGGATTGGAAGAACAGGCTCATTATTAGCTTTATGTGGCTCATGTAATTGTAGTGGTCATTGCGAAAGGCAGATAGAGACTTATGTGCGCCCCGATTTATTGATTTTAGGAAAAGCAATTAGTGGAGGAACATATCCTGTCTCGGCAGTATTATGTGATGGCCATATTATGGAAGTCATAAAACCAGGTCAGCATGGGAGTACTTTTGGTGGAAACCCAATTGCATGTTCAGTTGCCATCGAAGCTTTGGAAGTAATAAGGGATGAAAAATTAACTCAAAATGCAAGAAAACTTGGCATTAGATTCAGAAAAACATTACAACATTATATTGATAAAAGTAAGATTGTTTTAAGTCTTAGAGGCAGAGGTTTATTAAATGCTGCCACAATTAATAATACAGAAGGATGTGATCTAGCTTGGAATATTTGTTTAAAACTTAAGGAAAATGGATTACTTGCAAAACCTACTCATGGCAATATTATTAGATTTTCTCCTCCTTTAGTAATAACAGATACTCAGCTTGATGACTGTATCAAAATTATTATAAGTACTTTTAAATCTTTTGAGCCATAAATGAAAAAAGAAATGAATGTTTATTTTGATAATGCCGCAACAACACCAATGCGTAAGGAAGTAATCCAATCAATTTCTTCGGTAATGGGAGAATGTTTTGGAAATCCATCTTCTACTCATTCTTATGGAAGGAAGGCAAAAACATATATCGAAACAGCACGCAAAGGTATAGCAAGTCTTTTAAATGCTGTTTCTCAAGAGATAATTTTTACTTCAGGAGGTACTGAGTCAGATAATATGATTTTAAATTGTGCTGTTAAAGATCTTGGAGTTACTACTTTGATATCCTCGCCCATAGAACATCATGCTGTTCTTCATGCATTAGAGGCATTAAAGAAAATTTATAATGTAAAAGTCATTTATTTAAATGTAGATAGTTTGGGTAAAGTAGATTTAAATCATTTAAAGTCTTTATTAGAAAAAGATGATTCAAAAAAGTTGGTGAGCTTGATGCATGTGAATAATGAAATTGGAAATATATTAGATCTTCATAAAGTAGGTGAATTATGTCACCTAAACAAGGCACTCTTTCATACAGATGCAGTACAAGCTGTGGGCCATTTTAAATTTGACATGGAAAAACTCCCCATTGACTTTCTCTCTTCAGCAGCTCATAAATATCATGGACCTAAAGGAATTGGTTTTTCTTTTATTAGGAAAAACTCTCAATTTAAACCTTTTATTCATGGAGGATCTCAGGAACGTGGACTTCGTGCGGGGACAGAGTCTGTTCACAATATTGTAGGAATGCATAAAGCCTTAGAGTTTGCGTACGATAATTTAAGTAGAGAAAGGACACATATTTTAGAATTAAAAAATCACTTTAAAACTTCTATGTTAAGGGCTTTTCCAGAAGTTAAATTTAATGGCCTCTCAGGCGATGACCTATCAAGTACATACACAATTATTAATGTTGCTCTTCCTATCACTGAAAAGAAAGCTAGTATGTTAGATTTTCATCTTGACTTGAAAGGAATTGCTTGTTCAAGGGGAAGTGCATGTCAATCAGGTAGTAATTCCGGATCTCATGTATTAAATAATATTCAATCTGATCAACTAAAGAAATGGCCCTCATTACGTTTTTCGTTTTCTGTTTTCAATACCCGTGCAGAAGTTGACTATGTAATTTCCTCTTTGAAAGAGTTTGTTAATTAAAGCTTCAATCCTACAAAATACACTAGTTAGATTTTCTTAAAAATTCAATTTTAAAAAGTGTTTTGTTTCCTGCTCGATCCTCTGCATCAATTTTTAAATAATGGTGTGTTTGTTTGAAAACAAGATCATTAAGATTATATATTAAACTATTATTTTTTGGCTCATGTTCCAAAAGAATCCATCTTCCGTTAATTTCGCCACGAAACTTTTTAATACCTGAAAAGTCATCTGAGATTTTAAATTTTAATAGATTGTGATTATTTAACCATTGTTTGGTTTTAAAATTAGTTGCTTCTATGATTGGTGGAATAGTATCGGAACTAATTACAAATTTTCCAAGTTTTGTTGACTTACCTTCCCAATAACCATCTTTTTTGAAAGAAGTAAAAAAAGTCGGTTTCCCATTTCTATTTAAAAAAGCTAAAAATGATTGAGCAATTTTTAAGCTATCTCCTTTGGGAACTTTATATTTTATTTCAAATGCTTTTCTTAATGGATAATCATTTTTACCTACAATTAATGTGTCTGCTTTTATTTCGACTCTAAGATCCACAGTGTCAAAAAAAGATTTTTTAGGAAAATAAACAGATTGATTTTCAAATTTAAAGTGATAGTCTTTAGACGGCACCAAAGGGTTTTCTAGATTTTTGTTTAATGAAAAGGCTTCTGAACCCCCTCTAAAATAAGCCTCAATATAGGTTGTATTCTGATTATAATCTCTTATTTCAATAAGTATTTGATATGATTTACCTTCCTCTATTAGCATCTCACCAGTAAAGGGTATGTTTTTTAAAAAAGAAAGCTTTTGCTCAGGATGAGATACAAAACGTTGAATTCTTGTTTTTCTTTTCACAAGTTCATTATAATCGACTAGTAGATTAATATATTTTGAATCATTAAATGATATTCGATCCATTTTATAAGAAAAAGTTTCTACACCATTTAATCGAATTAATGCACTGTAGATTCCATTTTTATTATAAGAAAGGTTTTGTCGGTCAAACAAACGAAGACCAACATTTATTTTTCCAGATGGACAAATACCAACAGTTGTATATACACTATCATTTTTTTTAATAATTTGAAATTCTTTTCTATTACTAAATGGATGAATTCCTGAATACAAATAAAAGTTTTGTATCTGAGGTCGTAATGTGTCCGAAATTTCAAAGGGGTATTGCATAGGATTTATAGGGATTTGTCCTTTACTATCTCTAATTTCAAAATGTAAATGAGGACCATTGGAACCACCTGTATTTCCTGAATATCCAATAATTTCTCCAGATTCAATTTTTAGTTCATTGACTTTTGGGAATATTTGAATATTATAAGATTCTTTCTGATATTGTTTTTCTTTTAAATAGGCTTCGATTTTAGAACTGAACTTTTTTAAATGTGCGTAAACAGATGTTGTACCATCTAAATGCTCCACATATAAAGCTTTTCCATATCCACTTACACTTACTCTAACCCTATTTATCCATCCTACTTTAATACTTTTGACAGGAATTCCTTGGCGGCCTTGAGTTTTAATGTCTAAACCAGCATGAAAATGATTATTTCTTAACTCGCCAAAAGTTCCAGAAAGTTGAATAGGAATTTCAATAGGATGTGTCCAATCTTGCTTTAATTGCGATGATAATGAAAGATTTATAAAAAATATAAATAGTAAGTTAAAGACTTTCAAACTTGAAATATTTTGCAATGCAAGATAAAAATCCAATTTTTCTAGTCAAAATTTTGATCTTGATAAAGTTTTTAAAACTATTTAAGGTAAAGCTTTTAATGAGAAAAAGATTCAATAAATTTGTTTTTACGATTAGTAAAACATCACTTTTAAAATGGATCAAAACCCTTTAATGATAAACGTTTTAGAGGAAAAAATTGTAGGTTTATTAAACAAGTTAAAAGATAATCATCTTAACTTAACTAAGTTTGAAGAATTAAACTCCTCTTTAGAGGAACAAAACAAAACGTTAAAAGAAAAAGTTTTAAAGTTACAAGAGGATAATAATTCCCTTAAAGTCGCAAATAATTTACTCGGGAGTAATGAAGGTAAATCACAAACAAGAACTAAAATAAATAGTTTAATTAATGAAGTTGAGTACTGCATTCAACAGATTTCAGAAATGAATTAATATTATGAGTGAACTATTAAAAATTAAGTTAACTATTGCAAACAGAGTTTATCCTTTATCTGTTTCACCAGATCAAGAAGCTTCACTAAGATCATCAGCAAAGAAGATTGAAGCTACAATACAACAACTAGAAAAAAACTATGCTGTTAGAGATAAACAAGATGTTCTTGCTATGTGCTCCCTTCAATATGCAGCTCAATTGGAGCTATCAAAAAATCAGCCTATTTCTAATCAAAATGATACAGAAGATAAATTACAGGAATTAATTGATATGATTGATGTTCATCTGGCTGCTTACTAAGTTCTTTAAATAAAAATATAATACTTCCTGTATTAGTATTTTTTGATAAACTCAACGAGCTTTTAATTCAGAGAGGTGAGTTTCAGTTGTTAAAGCAAGCTGTCTTGTAGCAGATCCTTGAGCAATTGTGTAGCCTCAAACTTGATTTTTAGGAGTTTATACAAAATTCCACTAATACAGGTTTTTTTATAAAAGCAAAATTTTATCAGATTATTTGAAGTTTATAAAAGGGTATTATAAACTTATTAGTCTGTCAAGCTAGTTAAACTTTAATAAGACATATATAAAGCCTGCCAATGCTCCTCCAGTTAGAGGACCTAAAACAGGGATCCAACTGTAACTCCAATCTGCATTTTTATTTTTTCTTGGTAATAATTGATATACTAATCTGGGGCCAAAGTCGCGAGCAGGATTAATAGCATAACCAGTAGTTCCTCCCAATGCCATTCCAATTAACCAAACTAAGATCCCTATAGGAAGAGCTTCTAAGGCACCCAACCCAAAATTTTGCACTTCTGTCCCACTAATTTCAATATTTGGAGTAACAATAAATANCGCACCAAAAACCAACATAAAGGTTCCAATNGCCTCGCTAAAGAAGTTGTTTTTTAAATTGCGTATTGCGGGACTTGTACANAAAGTACCTCTTACTGTTGCTTCGTCTTTAGTTAACCGGTAATGATCTATNTAAGTAATATATGCAAGCCAACTGCCCATCATAGCACCAAGGATTTGAGCAACAAAATATCCAGGTACTAGAGACCAAGAAAATTTTCCTGCCACAGCTAANCCTAAAGTGACAGCAGGATTGAGGTGAGCTCCACTAGATTGAGAAGTTATAAAGACACTCACAAAAACTGCAAAACCCCAAGATGCTGTTATCAAAANCCACGGTGTTTCCTCTTCTGCTATTGTTTTTTTTAAATTGACATTTGCTACAACTCCAGCTCCAAATAAGAGTAGTGTTGCGGTTCCTATGAACTCAGCTAAATAAGGATTTAAAATCATAATTGATAATTTTTTAAAAGTGATTTAAATTTTTTTAGCTCCCCATCAATCCAAAATTTATCTTTTCCAAGTTCCTGAGCTATAATTTTAACGATTTTAGGAGCGAGATTTTCTGTTTCATAAGCATCTAAAAAGAGACACCTGGTTCTGCGAGCNAGTACGTCCTCTAAGGTAAGTGCCATTTCTTCTCTTATTGCCCATATAACTTGATTTTTTGTAATGAATAATTTTTTTGAAAGAGATTTATTTCCATCTCTATTAATTGCTCGAATTTTANATGCTTCGGNACCATAACAGTGAAGTGGATTATTCCAATCTGTTCTTGGATCAAAACCAAAGATTGNTAGAGATTCAGTATTACACTTACGTTCTGCGAGTCCACCNACTATTTGGACTGTATTTATAGTATCCTCAGCAATTTTCCTGTAAGTTGTCCATTTACCGCCTAAAACATTNACAAGTCCACTTGTACTNACTGTTATTTTGTGNTGACGAGATACTTCTTTTGTACTTTCTTTATCATCCTCAGAAGCTGCAAGTGGNCNTAATCCGGCAAAAACACTTTTTACATCNGAGCGNTTNGGTTTTTTTGTCATATACATTCCTGCATTATCAAGNATAAATTGTATCTCTTCTTCTAAAGCAATAGGTTCTTCTAATGTNACNTCTATTGGAGTATCTGTTGTTCCTACAACAACATATTNATTCCANGGAACTGCAAAAAGTACTCTTCCATCNGAGGTNTGAGGNACCATGATGGCCTGTNGNCCGTTAAGAAATTCTTTTTCTAAAACAATATGTACCCCTTGAGATGGGCGGATCATGGCTTTTCTTTTAGGTTGATCAAGGCTAATCAATNGATCTGAAAAAACTCCAGTNGCATTCACAACAACTTTGGCANTAATATTTTTCTTTTTTCCACTAAGAAGGTCTTCAAATTCTAATCCTTTGATAATTTCANNCTCTTTTNTAAANGNTATTACATTAGCATAGTTCAATAATGTNGCCCCTTGTTGNTNTGCGGTAAGNGCNAGACTTATTGCCATTCGTGCATCATCAAATTGACCATCNTGATAGATTACACCACCTTTTAAGCCNGCTTTTTTGACATTGGGAATCAANGACAGTGTTTCTTCTTTGTTTAGAAAAGTAGAAGGACCTAGNCCTAGTTTCCCAGCCATCATATCATAGACTTTTAGTCCTAATCCATAAAATGGACTACTCCACCAGTCATAAGAGGGTATCACAAAGCTCAAGTCACGAACTAAATGTGGCGCATTCTTACGCATTATACCACGTTCTCTTAAAGCCTCTATTACTAAGGAAATATCACCATTTTGAAGATAGCGTACACCTCCGTGAACCAATTTAGTACTTCGTGAAGAAGTTCCCTTGGCAAAATCATTTTTCTCTAATAAAAGGGTTCTAAAACCTCGATTTGCAGAATCAACCGCAATACCTAATCCTGAAGCACCTCCACCAATCACGGCAACATCCCATTCAGATNTTTGTTCGATTAANNTCAAATTGNCATCTCTATTCATGAGATTATGAATTCCNTACATTAANAATACGTTTCTCCCANAGGTCTATAATTTTTTGTGTCTCTTTATTTTGAATGGGTTCAAAACGTTNATTTATTTTCCAAATTTCTGATAGANTGTCAATTGAATTCCAATAGCCAGTTGCAAGACCAGCAAAGAAAGCAGCTCCAAGNGCTGTAGTCTCTGTNTTATCAGGGCGAATGACTTCANCNTCTAACAGATTTGCTTGTATCTGCATTAANAAATCNTTAATACTTCCACCTCCGTCTACCTTTAAGGATTTAAAGGTAGTATTTGCATCTTTCTGCATTGCTANAATNATCTCTTTTGTTCTCATTGCTATTGCCTCTAGTGTAGCTCTAGCTATNTGACCTTTTTGAGTTCCCCTTGTTATTCCTATAATGGTTCCTGTTGCATTTGGATTCCANTAGGGTGCACCAAGACCAGCAAGAGCTGGGATAAATGTAACTCCACCATTATTTTNGACTGTCTTNGCTAAGCTCTCCACTTCAGAAGCAGAAGAAATAATTTGAAGTTNGTCTCGTANCCATTGNACTGCTGCACCAGCAATAAANACACTTCCTTCTAATGCATAANAAACTTTTCCGTTTAGTTGATAACCAATTGTGGTTAACATTTTATTTTTTGATTTAACNGGATTTTCCCCAGTATTCATTATACAAAAGCAGCCAGTTCCATAGGTGTTTTTAATATCTCCTACATTAATGCACATTTGTCCAAATAATGCAGCTTGTTGATCTCCTGCGATACCGCTAATTAATATTGTATTTTCAAAAAGACCNTCAGCAGTAGTTCCTATTTTTTCAGAGCAAGAGGTTACTCTAGGTAAAATGGCTTTTGGTATATCAAGAATATTAAGGAGTTCCTCGTCCCAATCTAGGGTATGTATATTAAAAAGTAACGTTCTACTCGCATTGGTCACATCAGTTACATGAATATTACCTTNAGTTAATTTCCATATTAACCAACTGTCTACGGTACCAAATGCAAGTTCTCCATNTTCTGCTTGTTTTCTCAATTTTGGNTCCTGNTCAAGAATCCATTTGATTTTTGTTCCTGAAAAATANGCATCTAAAAGTAAGCCTGTNTTTTCATAAAAAATTGAAGCCTTTCCNTNNTTTTTNAGTGATTCGCAAAGATCAGCAGTTCTACGATCTTGCCAAACAATAGCCCTNTGTACCGGAATTCCAGTTTTCTTATTCCAAAGAATAGTTGTTTCTCTTTGATTTGTAATTCCCATTGCATGTATTTGACTTGCANTTACATTATTATTTTGAANAACNTCTTTTATAGCTAAGATTTGAGTTTCCCAAATTTCTANNNCATCATGCTCCACCCAACTTTCANGAGGGAAATGTTGTGTGAATTCATGTTGAGATACTCCAACAGTTTCACCTTTTTTATCGAANAAGATTGCTCTCGAACTTGTAGTNCCTGCATCAATGGCCAGGATATATTTNTNCATTTNTAATATATTGAATTNAAAACGTTTTATGAGATCANATTNCCATCTTCATCCCATACGGCAATNTCATTTCTCTTCAANGGGTCAACGAATTTATAATTCCAGTCCTTTTCATAAGAAAAACCGTGGGCTTTAAGAATATCCTCTGGTACTCCATCCCATAAATTGGGTTGATTTCCTTTGTAACCCAAATCTTTCATTCCTATTTCAGAGGTAAAGTAACCGGTTATTACTAAATTTTTAAGAGTAGAAAAAAAGACTTCTTCTTTANTTTTTTCATTCTTGGGAAATGCAANTTTATCTAATATNTTTTTTTGNTCTNCTTCANTGCAGTNCACAAAATTTTTNCCATAATTTTTATTAGAAGTTTCATCTATCCATTGAAGGCCTTCTCTCAAAACGTCTTTATATGAAGGNGCATCTTTTACTATGAACTCAATAAACTCTGGAACTTCAGCTTTTTCAATATCTCCATCTTNATTNGGNGGGANAATTAAATTTGCAAGAACACGAATTTTATTGATTTCTTTTTTNGAGAAAAAAACTTCATTTAATAAATCNAGATCCCTTTGTAATTCATCAGGAGTCCGCCCGTACTTATATTTCCAAACATTTTTATAAATCGTTTCNTTTTCNNTAGGCAAACACCCCTCNAANACNAATCCACTTGCNAAAGAACTAATTACAATTGTTTTTATACTATCTCTTCTATTCATATTCAAATATTTTGCTTTTTTAGTTCNTCAACAATATATTCAGAAGTTCTCCACGAGAGAGCNAGTATTGTCCAAGTTGGATTTTTGTCTGCCTGAGAAACAAAGGGTCCTCCATCTACTACAAAAACATTTTTCGCATCATGTAATTGTTCATACTTATTTACTACAGAGTTATTAGGGTCATTCCCCATTCTCGTAGTTCCTACTTCGTGTATCATCGCCCCTGGATTACCTAAGCCATANTCTGGTGCTTTATTATCCCAGAGCATATGACCCCCAATATTATGAACTATTTGTTCAAAAGTTTCATTCATGTGTTTAGCCTGTCTACGTTCATAGTNNGACCATTTATAATTAAATCTTAAAATTGGAACTCCATATTTNTCCTTTTTTTCTGGATCNAGTTCACAATAATTATCTTTCATAGCAACAGACTCTCCTCGACCAGCAAAATAGATTGTTGAACCATAATATTTTTTTACTTCTTTTCTTACACGGTCGCCATACCCACCAACTTCAAGACCAAAGAATTTATTCAATGAATTAAAATCAAAGCCAAATCCATACATTGGTGTTCCTAATCCACCACTAATTTCAATATGATAGCCTCTTGGGAAATCAAGTTTTTTATTATCAAGCCACCATGGAGAATATAAATGCATATTCCCCATACCATCTTCATTATAAGTTTTTCTATTTATGAGATCNGGTATAAAAGCCATACGATCAGCTCCAGTAGAGTCATGTAAATACTTTCCNACTAAATTAGAACTATTCCCCAAGCCATTTTCATGATAGGTGCTTTTAGAATTAAGCAATATTCTTGCACTTTCGCAGGCTGAGGCAGCTAAAACTACAACTTTAGCGTTGATCTTATATTCCTTTTCGTCTTCCTTATTAATATANATTATTCCATTTGGCTTACCATTTTTATCAACAGCAATTTCTCTNACCATACTATTTACATACAAGTCGAGTCTACCTTGTGCATTTTTTTGTGCNGGAAAAACTAAACAAGAACTGGCAGAAAAATCTGCATAGACNCCACAGGATCTTCCACAATTTCCACAATAATAACAAACCCCACGTTCAGTATTTATTCTTTTTGTTNAAATTNANAGTCTTGAAGGNATTACTTTTACACCTGCTTTTTCAGCTCCTTTTTTATAATAAAGTTCATGAAGNCTTGGTTTTGCAGGTGGAAGAAAAAACCCATTTGGTTCATTGTAAATATCTTCTTTGGTTCCTGTTATACCTATNAACTTATCAACTTTATCATAATAAGGTTTNACNTCTTGGTAANTAATGGGCCAGTCATCNCCTAAACCGTCAATACTAGCTCTTTTAAAATCGTTNGGACCAAATCGGAGTGAAATCCTACCCCAATGGTTAGTTCTTCCTCCTAACATTCTACTNCTCCACCAATTNAATTTAGTNTNTCCCTTCATTTCATATGGTTCTCCNTCAAGACTCCAATCNCCATAAGATGCATGAAATTCCCCAAAAGCTCTTGTAGAACCTCTTCCTCTTCTTGGTGATTCGTAAGGCCATTTTAAATGAAGCTGTTGATCTGGNTTAGCTGGATCAAAGAAAGGTCCNGCTTCCATTAANGCTACNGTCAAGCCGTTNTCTGTTAAAATCTTTGTNGCCATACCTCCGCCNGCACCNGACCCAACAATTACAACATCATAATTTTTTTCANTTTCAATTATCTCCATCAAATTTTATTTTAAAAGACTGATTTAGACTTAATATTNNGNTTAATATTTTTTTTGTANAAAGTATANGAAAAGTCATTTTGAATACTATANGCACCTACTTCACCTTTTTTATTTGTTGCTAAATAAGCTACTTGAAATTCCGGCTTTCCCTTTTGTTTTTTTATNATACGCTGAATAGCCTCTTCACANGCTTGTTGNGGGGTAAGACCATTTCGCATTAGTTCAACAATTAAAAAACTTCCTACNGTTTTAATTACCTCTTCACCAACNCCTGTCGCCACTGCGCCACCAATTTTATTATCAATAAATAAACCAGAACCTATTATTGGAGAATCTCCAACACGTCCTCGCATCTTATAGGCTAGNCCACTTGTTGTACATGCACCAGATAAATTTCCAGCAGCATCACAGCAAANCATTCCAATAGTGTCATGATTTTCTACATTAATTTCAGGCTTGAATTTTCCTTTTTCTAACCATTTTTCCCAAGCNTTTTTACTTTTCTCNGAAAGAAGNTTTTCAGGACGATACCCTTGCTCAATTGCNAACTTTCTTGCNCCTTTTCCTNCAAGTATNACNTGAGGTGTTTTTTTCATTACCTCTTTGGCTAATGCAGCAACATGTGTAATATTTTCTACGGCCATTACAGAGCCACAGTTCCCCATGTGATCCATTACAGAAGCATCTAANGTTACATTTCCGTCTCTATCAGGAGCTCCACCATTACCAACAGTAGTATTTTGAATATTAGCTTCTTCATAAGCTACGCCTTCCACTGCAGCGTCTAGTGCATTGACATTATTATAAAGTGCTTTACCTGCTATTTCATTGGCTTTANAAAAATTCCAAGTGCTAATTACATATGGAACTGATTTTTCAATCTTCAAAACAGTTTGCATTTTTNTTTTAGANCTAANTAGGTCGGGNACAATAATCATACCTGCAAAACTNANGGCNCTTTTATCCAAAAAATTNCGTCTATTCATTATATACAAATNAACAACTATTTTGTTTCAATAAAAAAAAGGAAAATAATAATTACTTATTTTAGATTAAGGTTTAACTATAATAAGATAAAAAATGACNATTGAAGTTTGTTCTAGTTCAATTTTGTCTATTAAAAATGCATTTGAAGCTGGTGTAGACCGTATTGAATTNTGCTCNGCTCTAGAGGTAGGNGGATTAACCCCTTCGGCNGGATTAATAAAAGAAGCTGTAGGTCTTAAACTTCTGNCAATTCATTGTTTAATAAGACCAAGACAAGGTCACTTTTTTTATTCTTCNTATGAAATTAATATTATTGAAAAGAATATTGAATATGCTGCAGAGGCAGGATGCCATGGNGTAGTTGTCGGAATACACAATAGCAATTTCAAACTTGATTTAACACTTCTAAAAAAATGGAAATCACTTGCAGGGTCAATGAATATTACTTTTCATCGTGCTTTTGATGTATTAGTAAATCCCATGGACGCATTAAGTCAGTTGATAGATTTAGGTTATGATTGTGTGCTTACTTCAGGGCAAGAGGAAAAAGCTATAGATGGTATTGAAAACCTAAAATATTGGAACTCGCATTTTGGTTCAAAAATTTGTATAATGCCNGGNAGTGGANTAGGTGTGTNNAATTGTATTAAATTTAAAGATGCAGGCTTTAGTTCAATACATTTATCAGGAGCACNAGAAGANNTNAATTTATCTATACCAAATGGGGTAAATAAAAAAATATCATTTTTAGATCAATCAATTAAAGTAAGTNATTTGGAAACACTCGCAAAAGTGGTGCAATTANTTAAGTCTAGTTAAATAAAATTATAATTCCACCAAGAGCNGTAAATATCATTATTANTTTTCNATATCCATCGTCTTTAATTTTTTTAACTAAAAAAACACCTACNATAAGTCCTAAAATAACAAATGGAANCAACTCTANGCTTTTTAAAATGGAACTCATATTAATNGTTTTCCATGACCAAATATGAAATGGCACNTTGAAGGAATTAATTATAAAGAATANCCAAGCAGCAGTACCTATAAAGACATTTTTTGGAANACGCATAGCTAAAAAATATATGTTNGTAAAAGCTCCTGCTAAATTTCCTACCATAGTAGTAAAGCCTGCTAATATNCCCATAGANCTNGCAAAGCTCCAATGTGATGGNACTATTTCTTCTCTTTTGTTTTCCCAATAATACATTTGTCCAACACTAAACAAAATGATTCCTGCCATTCCGTATTTAAAAATATTTTCANTGATAGCTGCTCCACCNATTACTCCAATCAAAACTCCAAATATCATCCANGGAATTAATTTANATATATAGATCCATTGAACATGACTTTTATAATAGGTAACCGCAAATATATCTCCAACTAATAAAAGAGGCATAAGAACTCCAGTAGAAGNNTTAGCTCCGTANGCCAAGGCAAAACCAGTNACGATNAGGGCNGCAATTCCTTTAATTCCTGATTTTGAAATACCTAGAAGGAATGCGCAAAAAGCAGCNATTGAGAATTTGTAAAGTTCTAATTCAAACAAAGANTNTGGTTTCCAATGATCGAATATANTATTTATTTTTCTTTATTTATNTTANNTAGTTAAATCCAGTTCACTTTATCATCTTTGTAAAAAAAAAATTGAATTNATCTTTTGGNAAAGCTGTGCAATATATGTTGTTAAGTACAATATCATTTGCNTTNATGAATGCCTTAATTAAATNTCTAATAGATTATTCTACNTTTCAACTTGTTTTTTTTCGTTCTCTAGGCTCTNTGTTTATTACTTTTGGAATTNTTAAATCACAAAAAATAAATATTTGGGGGAATCAGNAAAAGTTNTTGTTATTAAGNGGATTAGTGGGAGCAACCTCAATGATTTTATTTTTTTNGGGAATTCATTACATAAACGTAGGAAGCGCTGTAACTCTTCGTTATACATCACCTATTTTTGCAGCTGTTTTTGCTGTAATTTTTTTAGGAAAAACTATTAAATTAATTCAATGGATTTTCTTTTTAATATCATTTTTTGGAGTTTATTTAATAAAAAGTTATGATCCATCAGGATCAAATTTTGGTGTTTTTATAGTTTTGGTATCTGCCTTTCTATCNGCAATAGTTTATTTTATAATTTCTAAAATTGGAAAACGAGACAATTCAGTTGTAATAGTTCATTATTTTATGANTTTTTCTACTNTAATAGGTGGGATTGGNAGCATTTTTTTTTGGATAATCCCAAACACTAAGGATATCTTTCTGTTGTNTAGTTTGGGTTTTTTNGGATTTTTTGGACAACTNTTNATGACTAGAGCTTTTCAAAGTGCAGANGCTCATATTGTAGCTCCTTTTAAGTATNTNGAAGTAATTTTTACTCTATTNTTTGGTATTTATGTAATAGATGAAAAATATGATCTATTTCATTTATTAGGAGCTTTCTTTGTTATACTTGGACTATTATTAAATGTATTCTTTAGGTCAAAAAATGGTGATTAAAATTATTTTATTTTGACCATTTTGCTATTGCTTTTGTAACTAGACGGATATAATCTTGATTTCCAGCTTGTTCAGATAATTTTAATGAAATCTTAGAAGATTTAACAGCTTCTTCTTTTTCATCNAATTCTGCAAGAATTAGTGCNTACTGAAAATGCATCCAGTATTTGCCAGANTCCATTTTAATAGCCTNTGCCATCCATGATTTTGCTTTTTGGAGATCTCTTCTGCTTTCTCTATAATAAACTGCTGCTTGATAGTAATCTCTAGAAGTTGGTTNTCCNTTCATTGTTTTTTCAATTGATGCAATAGCTTTTGAATCAGTGGGTACNTCAAAAGGAATTTTGATTTCAGTTTTTTCCCAGGCTAGTCGTAAGATNGCACTATCANTTGTCATTTCATCTATCGANATTGTAAAATGCTCAATNGCTGGATCTATAGATCTTGAATAAACTCTTAATTGAGCAGCTATCTTTGAAGGATCCCATTCNTTTGGTAATCCTGAATTATCATATTTNNTATAAAAAAACACATCCCATGATGAANCATTAGGACGGGTATAAATACTATAAGTTCCAGNTTTCAAAGANCCGNCACCAACTTTAACATCATCACTAAATTCTATAGTNGTATCAGCATTTGCACCAGTTCTCCANATTTCTCCAAANGGNACAAGATCTCCAATGATTGANCTGCCTCTTGTTGCAGGTCTGGAATAATCAATTTTAACTTTGGTTAATCCAACAATTTGTTCAAGTTTTGCTCTTGGACTTGCTTGAGGAGTTTGAATTTGTGCCATAATGTATGAATTATATAAAAAGACTATTAATATTAATTTTTTCATTTTATGTTTTTTTCAAATATAATTTTTTAAANATTTATAAAANACATTCTTTANTACAATAATTAATTCTTATATCAAAATNAGAATAATTAATGTTTAATAAATAGAATAAATAGTTAAACATTTTGTAAGTTTGTNAAAATNNTTGGNTATGAAAATTTATCGTTTAAAAGCGATACAAAANTTACCCATTTCCCAAAAAGNGGCNTGGGATTTTTTATCTGACCCAANAAATTTAAAGCGCATCACNCCAGATTATATGGGTTTTAAAATTGTTAGNGGTGATACTGAAAATATGTATGCAGGCCAAATAATACAATATNTANTAACTCCAATATTTNGAATACCAANTAGATGGGTTACNGAAATNACCCATGTTAAGGAAGGANNTTATTTTGTTGATGAACAGCGNTTNGGACCNTATGATCTTTGGCATCACAAGCATTTTATTAAGCCNATTNAAAATGGNATTGAAATGGTTGATATTATTGATTANAANNTNCCTTTTGGAATTTTGGGAAGAATTGCTCAACCAATAATTGTTGCTCCAAAACTTAAAGAAATTTTTGAATATAGAAAAAATNCGTTAATAGAAATATTTGGAACNTATTAGTTATGATAAATGATAAAAATATATTGATAATTGGTGGAAGNTCTGGAATAGGTCTTGCTNTATCANAATTATTGGCACCTTCAAATTCNGTTTNTATAGCAAGTAGATCAAATGAAAANNTNANTGGTTTAAACATNAATCATATTCCATTTGATGCTACAANTGAAANTTTGGANACNTCTATNATACCTGAGAATCTTGATGGTTTTGTCTATTGNCCAGGTAGTATNAATCTAAGACCTTTCAAAGGCTTATCNGCAGAAGNCTTTGAAAANGATCTTCAAATCAATGTGATTGGAGCTATNAAATCTTTGAAATCAGTTCTAGGTCAACTCAGNAATAGCGGAAACGCCTCAGTAATTTTTTTCAGNACTGTCGCTGTACANACAGGAATGCCTTTTCACAGTTCAGTTGCNGTATCNAAAGGAGCAATAGAAGGNCTTACAAGGTCTTTAGCAGCTGAATTTGCTNCAAAAATTAGAGTTAATGCTATAGCACCNTCNTTAGTCAATACCCCATTAGCGTCAAAATTTTTAAANAATGAAACTAAAATNGAGAAAGCTAANGAAAGNCACCCATTAGGAAGAATTGGTAGTGCCAAAGAAATTGCAGAAGCTGCCNCTTTTCTNCTTGGATCTGAAAGCAGCTGGATGACNGGTAGAGTCCTACAGCTCGATGGTGGTATAGGAAATTTAAAAACTTAAGAAAAATTGAAAAAATATACCTTGTTTTGGTTTAGACGTGATTTAAGAATTNAAGANAATCANGGNTTATATATAGCTCTCCAAGGTGAAAACGAGGTTATACCTATTTTTATTTTTGANACTAAGATCCTAAAAAAACTACCNAAACANGATGCNCGCATTGAATATATTTTATTNGCCTTGGGTGCCATAGATATTGCTATGAAGAGGAACAGATGTAATGTTGGAACNTATCATGGCACTCCGAAGGCTATTTTTAATAAACTTTCAGAACAGTGGCCTTTAGATAAGGTTATTTGTAATGAAGATTACGAACCATATGCGATTAAAAGGGACCAAGAAATAAAAAGACTACTCAATTCTAAAGGGGTTGGATTTGAAATGTATAAAGATCANGTAATATTTGAAAAAGACGAGATTNCGAAAGACGANGGNACNCCCTATAAAGTATATACTCCATATTCTAGAAAATGGCTATTTAATTTTGAAACTCAATCTATTAGTGGATACCCTTCTGAACAATTATTAAATAAATGCTATTCAAAAACAAAACTTCCCAGTTTAAATCTTAAAAAACTTGGATTTTCAAAAAGTACAATTCCTCAACCAAAATATTTTTTTAATAGTCAAACTATAGATACCTACCAAGCTACTCGTAATTTTCCATCAATGGATAAAACTTCTAGAATTGGAGCTGCTTTGCGTTTTGGGACTATGAGTTTAAGACAAGTTGTTCTTAAGGCCTCATCTAGAAAGAATAATACCTTTTTGAAAGAATTGATTTGGAGAGAGTTTTTTATGCAGATTTTATGGCATTTCCCTCATACTCAATCAAAAAGTTTTAAGCCTCAATATGACAGAATTCAGTGGAGAAATAATGAGGAAGATTTCGCAAAATGGTGTCAAGGGAAAACTGGATATCCGCTCGTGGATGCTGGTATTAATGAATTAAATCAAACGGGTTTTATGCATAATAGGGTTCGCATGTTAGTAGGAAGCTTCCTNTGTAAACATTTGCTTATTGATTGGCGCTGGGGAGAAGCTTATTTTGCAGAGAAATTGTTAGATTATGAAATGTCAAGTAATGTAGGGAATTGGCAATGGGTAGCAGGGTGTGGAGTAGATGCGGCTCCATATTTTAGGATCTTCAATCCAACTGAACAAATTAAAAAATTTGATAAAGAACACTGTTATATTAGGAAATGGGTACCTAACTTCCAAGAATTTGATTATCCCAAACCTATTGTAGATCATAAAATGGCAAGAGAACGTTGTTTACACACCTACAAAACAGCATTAAATGAATCATGAAACGTGTTTTAAAAAAGCACCTGCCTGAAAAAATATGTATGCGCTGTGGACGCCCCTTTGTATGGAGAAAAAAGTGGGAAAGAGATTGGACTAAAGTTAAATATTGTAGTAGGAAATGCACGAAGTTAAAAGAAGCGCTCTAATATGGTTATATAATGACCTTCGCCTAAGTGATCACTATGCATTTGATCATGCTGCTAAAAACTGTGACAGGATTATTGCTTATTATGCTTTAGATCCTAGACAATTTGAAGATACCCCTTGGGGATTTAAAAAAACAGGAAAGTTCAGAGGTCAATTTTTAATCGAAACATTAGAACAATTAAAAGCTGATCTTTTTAAAAAGAATATATCTCTTATAGTAGATAAACAGAGTCCAGTGGATGGCATACCCAAATATGTTAAAACCTATGGAATAACAGATGTTTATTATCAAAAAGAATGGACTAACGAAGAGCTAATCATTGCAAATTCTTTAAAAACAAAGCTTTCTGATAAAATAAAAATCCACACTTATTACGATCAGTTTTTATTCCATCCAGAGGACATGTCTATTGAATTAAAAAATATTCCTGAGATATTTACAGTTTTTAGAAAAAATTGTGAGAAGATGTTAAAGGTGAGATCATGTTTTCCAGAAATNAAAATCTTACCAAAAGATAATCTTTTACAAAAAGATTATAAAATCCCGTTCATAATAGATTTTAATTTTTGTGACTTTGAAAGACATCATCAATCAGCATTTCCTTTTAAAGGTGGTGCTAAATCTGGAAGAGAAAGAATTGAATACTATTTTTGGAAAACAGAAAAACTTTCATTTTATAAACAAACTCGTAATGGGATGTTGGGTAAAGATTACAGTTCAAAACTTTCTGCTTGGTTGGCAAACGGCTCAATTTCAGCAAGAGAAATTTTTTGGGAGGTAAAAGCTTATGAAAAAAAGGTAAAAAAAAATCAATCTACTTATTGGTTAATTTTTGAATTAATTTGGAGAGACTATTTTAAATATATTTCACTAAAACATGGTGATAAGATTTTTCAACTTGGTGGAATACTTTCAAAAAAATATCATTGGAATTCAGACCCCAAAAAGCTTAAGTCCTGGATAGAAGGCCACACTAAAGAACCTTTTGTAAATGCAAATATGATTGAGCTGTATAAAACTGGTTGGATGAGCAACCGTGGAAGACAAAATGCAGCTTCTTTTTTTGCTAAANATTTATTTATGGATTGGAGAATCGGTGCAGCTTATTTTGAATCTCAACTAATTGATTATGATGTTCATAGTAATTATGGAAATTGGATGTATATCTCTGGAGTAGGTAATGATCCTAGAGACAGAAAATTTGATATACGACGGCAAGCTCAGAAATATGATTCAGATAACAAGTTTCAAAACTTATGGTTGAAATAAAAGAGATAGCATCAATAATTTTACCAAATCAACTATTTGAGAATTCACCATTATTTTCAAAAAAAAATAAATTTTTTTTGATTGAAGAATTTTTATTTTTTGATCAATACAAGTTTCATAAACAGAAGCTTATTTTTCATAGACTTTCTATGAAAAAATATCAAAAATATTTGAACAGAATTGGTTTTGAAGTTGAGTATATTGATTCAATTAATAAACTGTCTGATATAAGAATTCTTATAAATAAAATTTCAGTTCAATATGATTCTATAAGAATTATTGATCCGATTGATTATTTAATAGAAAAACGAGTTAGACTTTTATGCGAGAAACTTAATATTTCTTTAACTCTTTTAGAAAATCCAATGTTTATTTCAAATAAAGATGAATTTGATTTTTTCAAATCAGAAAAGAAAAAGTTTTTTCAAACCTCTTTTTATAAGCTTCAAAGAAAAAAATTAAAAATACTTATTAATGATGAAGGAAAACCTGAGGGTGGGGATTGGACTTATGACATTATGAATAGGGAAAGATATCCCATAAATAAAAAACCACCGAAAATAAATCCTGTAACTGACAAATCATCTATTTTACCAAATACTTTAAGTTATATTGAAAAATATTATTCTAGAAATCCTGGATACATAAATAAAGATTTTTATTTTCCAACCGATTTTGAACAATCAAAAAAATGGTTTGAAGATTTTCTTAAAAATAGATTTAATGATTTTGGACCATATGAGGATTCAATAGTAGATAATGAAAGTTTTTTAAACCATAGTCTGATATCACCTTTATTAAACTCCGGNCTTCTAGATATTAATTTTGTAATAGAAAAAACAATTTNATTTTACAGAAAAAATAATNTTCCATTGAACTCTTGCGAGGGTTTTATAAGACAAATAATTGGATGGAGAGAATTNATTAGAGGAATNTATNCTGTNAAAGGTAGCGAGGAGAGAACTAANAACTTTTGGGGCTTTAAAAGAAAAATTCCTAAATCATTTTATGATGGATCTACNGGTATTTTGCCTGTTGATGACTCAATTAAGAAAATTTTAAAAACTGCCTATGCCCATCATATTGATAGGCTTATGATATTNGGAAACTTTATGTTNTTATGTGAATTTGATCCAGANGAGGTTTATAGATGGTTTATGGAAATGTTTATNGATTCATATGATTGGGTTATGGTNCCAAATGTCTATGGNATGAGTCAATTTGCAGATGGTGGATTAATGTCNACNAAGCCNTATATAAGTGGAAGCAGTTACATATTAAAAATGAGTAATTATAAAANGGGTGAGTGGTCAGAAATTTGGGANTCNCTTTTTTGGAATTTNATTGANAATCNTAGAGNTTTTTTTGAAAANAATCCAAGGATGAGAATGCTAGTAAGAAATTTTGATAAAATGAATTCAGATAAGAGAAGTAAACTCTTGAAATCNGCTAGTACTTTTTTAGAAGAACTTTGAAGTATTCAAAATAATTGTAATGAAGAAAAAACAAATATTTTTAACNGGAGAACAAATAGAAAGAGTTATTGAGATGGCTTGGGAGGATAGGACTCCTTTTGATGCTATTTTAATTCAATTTGGAATTAAAGAACAGGATGTTATTGAATTAATGCGTAGGGAGATGANAANNTCNAGTTTNAAAATGTGGCGAGCAAGAGTNCAAGGAAGAAGTTCNAAGCATAGTAAAAATCGTTCTGAAGATNTAAAACGTTTTCGTAGTTCCAGACAACGTAATATAANCAANAATAAAATTTCAAAAAGATAANTAAATTAGTAACGAACTTCAACATTCATCCCTACACTAGCNGAACCCACNTTTGACCAAGAGCCCTGACTTACNTCCCTNGCAATTAATGGAGAACCAAAAAAACCACCTGAGAAAAATAGTTTACCGGGNCCCAAGTCTTCGATCCATTCAATTGNTACAAAAAAATCTTGATTGATAANAATTTGAAAANGAGTTANGTCTTCACTTACGATACCTGATCTAATATCTGTTTCAATAATTATATTTTGTTTTAATAAGTTTTCATTAGGAAGCCCATCTTTCAGATTGTAAAAATTTAATCTAAAACGAATNCTACCATAGTNATTTTCAACTAATGAAATATTAAATNTCTTTAAGATCATAGGGGTTTTCCTNCCTCTAACAATAAATCCCATTTCNTTACCTAGNCTATTAGTTGTAAAAGCAGCATAAATTAATTGAGAAGTNGTTTTATTTCCAAGTACTTTAGTTTNATATCTCTTTCTTTTTTTAGTNATTATTANTTCCTCNAAGNCNGTATTTTTTTCTTTGAGTCNGATNGTTAANANTTGTTCTTTNATAAATTGNTTAAGATTGAAGTTTTGAGTTTCAAAACCAAGCATAGAAAAGCGTAGTTGAGCATCCTGAATTTGGTTTAATTCTAATTCAAAATAACCACCATCATCTGTCACGGTACCTATATTTTTATTTACTAAACCTATATTGACGTAAGGCAGACCTTTATTACTTTGTGAATCCAAAACCTGTCCAACAATAGTATTTTGACTAAAACAAAATTCTATTAAAAAAAATAAAATGAATAGCGGTAAAAGTCTGAATTTCATGATTCATTTATCAACTTTTGTATCTTTCAATTTTTGCACCAATTTCCCTTAACCTAATATCAATATTTTCATAACCTCGATCGATTTGCTCAATGTTATAAATAGTACTTTTACCTTTTGCTGACAAAGCTGCAATCAAAAGTGANATACCAGCCCGAATATCTGGNGATGTGAGTGTAGCTGCTTTGAGCTGAGATTTGAAATTATGACCAATAACNGTTGCTCTATGAGGATCACAAAGAATNATTTTTGCTCCCATATCTATTAGTTTGTCGACAAAGAACAAACGACTTTCAAACATTTTTTGATGNATTAATACACTNCCAAGTGCTTGAGTTGCAACAACNAAGACAACACTTAACAAGTCAGGAGTAAAACCAGGCCATGGTGAATCAGAAATNGTTAATATAGAGCCATCAATAAAACTTTGAATTTCGTACCCATTTTTATGTGCNGGAATATANAGGTCATCCNCTTTTTTNTCNATACTTATTCCCAAGTTTTCTAAAAACNTTTGGTAGNTGTCCCAAATATTCCCANTGNACATTTTTTATTGTAATTTCACTTTGTGTCATNGCAGCTAAACCTACCCAACTTCCAATTTCTANCATNTCAGGTAAAANAGTNTGCTCAGNTCCTTTTAGTTCNTTTACTCCCTCAATTNTAAGTAAATTNGANCCTATACCNNTNATTTTNGCACCCATNCGNTTNAGCATATTACATAATTGTTGAAGATAGGGCTCGCANGCAGCATTATATATAGTTGTTTTNCCTTTNGCTAAAACAGCAGCCATAACTATGTTTGCTGTTCCTGTAACTGATGCCTCATCAAGTAGNATATNNGATCCCTCAAGTCCTTTTGNCTCAACNCTGTAGAAAGAGTCTTCCTTATCGTAATNAAATTTNGCNCCTAATTTAATTAGTCCNTCGAAGTGAGTNTCTAATCGTCTTCTTCCAATNTTATCTCCACCAGGCCTNGGTATTGANCCTTTTCCAAATCTTGCCAACAANGGACCAACAAGCATTATAGAACCACGTAATCCATTTCCATCATTTTTAAATTTGTCAGAATTCAAATACTCTAAATTAACTTGATCAGCGCAGAAGCAAAATGAGTCTGAACCTATTTTTTCTACACTTACTCCAAAATTTTTGATTAATTGAATGAGTTTGTTAACATCTATTATATTCGGAATATTATGAATGGTTACTTTATCAGAAGTAAGTAAAACAGCACATAATACCTGTAAAGCTTCATTCTTTGCACCTTGAGGAGTTATTGAGCCTTTTAATGGATATCCCCCTTCTATAATAAATGATTCCATTTAATTAGTAACGTTTTCTGTTGCGTTTTCTTGGTTTGCTNTGATTGCTACTTGGACCACTCCCGTTTTTGTGTTTAAAACGAATTAAATCTGCAGAATCACTAAGTGGTAATTGAGATGCAGCCACTTTAAGTTTTCCATCAGAAAGCTCTTCTAAATGTCCTAAGATTACGATATCTTCTACACTGTCTTTATTCCAACTCAAAAAATTTTTTTTCATNTGATTTGCAATAGTGAAAACTAAAACATCTTTTAATTCTCCATCATCCCACCCAATTGCAACATCTATCATCCTTTTAATATTATTACCGTAAAAACGATACTTAGGANAGTTTTGTGGATATGGTAATTTTTCAGGTTTCATATCNAANAACTCTTTCTGAGGTTTTTCAAAAGGACTATCTACATCGATTTCAAAATCAGCCATTATAAANAACTGATCCCATAATTTGTGCTGAAAATCTGGGACATCACGTAAGTGTGGATTTAAATTTCCCATTACTCCAATNATCGCTTTAGCCTTTTTATTTCGCTCTTCAGNATTAGGTTCAGCTATAGCCTGTTCAATCATCATGTGGATGTGTCTCCCATATTCTGGTATTGTAAGCTGCTTGCGCTTAGTGTTGTATTGCAAGGTTTTCATAAAGTTTTTNGTGCTAGTAAGTANGTGTGGTATAAATANTGTGCAAAATAGTAAAATCTATTAAAACCTAAAAGGTTNCATTTAAAATTATAATGCNATAATTCCCTCTAATTTACTACTTTTCTTATAAATTTCAATTACTTCTTCNGGGGAATACATTTCTACATTAATACTCAAGCTTGTAAATTTATTTTTAGATGATTTTTTTTCTGAAAAAACAGCCTTTTTTGAATTGAAGAACATTTTTAATTGTTTAAGGTGTGGTGATTCTGATTTTACTATGAACTTAAATAGATAATGTCCTGGCCAGTTTTGCGATTCTAAAAGTTGATCATAAAAACGTGAATAAAAATTTTCTGAATAAGTGTTGGATTGCATTTGGGAGNTTAATTTTGTATAAATATAATGGTTATGGTTTTAAANAGGCNAAGAATTAANNGAGTNGTAATAACTGGAAGTCCTGGAGCAGGAAAAACCAGTATCATTAATGGATTAAAAAATCTTGGTTATTCAATATTCGAAGAATATTCTAGAAGTTTGATAGAAAATGCACAGAAANATAATANAAGTAATTTTTTTTTNGAAGANCCTTTAAAGTTTAGTGAAGAACTNATGAAAGAAAGAAAAAANCAATTTGAAAATGCTTACAGATTANATAAAACAAAAAAAAATATCATTTTCTATGATAGAGGGATTCATGATGTTTTTGCTTATTTGTTAACGATTGGAAAAGGAAATGCTTATTGGAAAAAAAAGGTNTTAAAGTTTCAGTATGATTTTGTTTTCTTAGTTGCCCCATGGCGCAAAATTTATGTTCGAGATAATCAACGTTTAGAAACATTCAAAGTGGCCCAAACTTATTATCCTTACATTAAAAAAACATATAGTATGAANCATGATGTTNTAGAAATTCCACAAATGACAATANGAGAAAGAGTTGCCTTTGTAGAATCATATTTGTCAATGCATGAATAAATTAGAACTTCTANAAAAATATTGGGGATTTAAACAATTTTACTCNTATCAAGAAGAGATAATTGATGCTTTAATTGAGGGAGAAGATGTAATGGCAATTCTGCCTACAGGTGGTGGAAAATCATTATGTTACCAGTTACCCTCATTACTTTTAGAAGGTTCTGTTTTGGTTATTTCACCATTAATTGCATTAATGGAAGACCAGGTANNAAAACTATTGAAAATGGGTATTAAAGCAATGTATTTTGAATNNNATANACAAAGTCTATCANTAAATCAACAATTGGATAATTGTATTTACGGGAATTTCAAACTTATTTATTCTTCTCCAGAACGTTTTTTAAATTTTGAATTTANCAACAAACTTAAGAAGGCTAGAATAGATTTAATTGCTATAGATGAAGCNCANTGTATATCAGAATGGGGACATGACTTTAGACCTTCNTATAGCAAACTAANTATGTTACGNAGCTTATTTCCTAAAACACCTATGATTGCACTNACAGCTTCNGCANCCCCTTTAGTTGTANAAGATATACACAATGTTTTGCAGCTCAATCAAGCTCGTCATTTTAAAGCCTCATTCGAACGTCCAAATATTGCNTATCAATTCTNGAAAACTGAGGATAAGTTTAACACTCTTATNCAATTGTTAAACCANCACAAAGGAACAAGTATTATCTACTGTAACACAAGAAAACAAACAGTTCNTTTATCTCAATTGATNAATCAATATGGTCATAAAGCNGATTATTTTCATGGAGGTCTNTCAGTTNCTGAAAAAAAAGAAAAGTTAAGAGNTTGGAAANAAGGAAAAGTACANCACATTGTAGCGACATCAGCTTTTGGAATGGGAATNGACAAGGCAGATGTACGTTTNGTTATACATATGCAACTACCNAATAGTATNGAAAGGTTTTATCAAGAAACTGGTCGTGCTGGAAGGGANNAGNNTAAGGCACATTCATATTTATTATTNAACGAAAGAGATCCTAAAGAACTTAAAAATAAATTCTTAGAAAAGATTCCAAATGAAGATGANATCAAAGGCACATATAAAGATTTAAATAATTTTTTTCAGATTGCATATGGGGAGGGAAAAGATTTGATTTANACTCTTGATTTGAATGAATTTTGTACACATTATGGAAGAAGTTTAGTAAAAACATATCAGACACTAGAACTATTTGAAAAAGTAGGAGTTTTTAATTTGAAGAGGATAAATAAACAAAAACTCTCAATACAGATTATTACAACTAGAGATCATGTTGTTGATCATTCTTCTAGACAAACTTTTGATGCTCAAATTTTAGAATTTTTGATACGTCAAAACCATATATTTTCAAAAAAAACTGTCGAAATCTCTTTAAAAAGTATTTGTAAAGCTCTCCGATGTTCTGAAAATCGGATACTTCAAGCTCTTGAAAGGTTAAAAAAACAAGAAATTTTAAATTTTTTTAGGTTTGATTCAAATTTTCACATTACCCCTCTAGTACCAAGGGAAGACAATCATACATGCAAGAAAGTCATCGATTTTTCTAAAAAAATATATTCAATCAAAAAAGATAAAATTGATTTAATGATTAAGTTCGTAAAAGATTCATCTCGATGTAAACGTAACGCTCTTTTAAGGTATTTTGGAGAAAAAAAAGAAGTCAACTGTTTACAATGTTCCGCAAATTCTTGTAAAAAACACTTTTATGAGGAAAAAGAGTTTAAAAATAAAATTAGAGTTCTTTTAAAAACAAAACCACATTCGATTCAAGAATTAAAACGAAAATTATATTTTGAACCAGAAGGGCTTAAAGTCCAGTTGAATGTTCTATTGAAAAAGAAATATATTAAAGAAGACATAAATAATAAATATCACTGGATTTATGAATAAAGAAAAAAATCTACCTTCAATTATATTTTTTGGAACCCCAGAATTTGCTCGGTTTTGTTTAGAGTTTATGATTAATGAGGGTTTTCATATAAAAGCGGTGGTTACTACTCCAGACCGAAGGGCTNNAAGAGGAAAAAATTTCAGAGAGNCCTCAGTAAAAACNTTTGCGAAANNAAAAGGAATNTTAATATTTCAACCTACTAACCTAAAAGAACCTNAGTTTATNTTAGAGTTNACTAAACTTTATGCGCAAGCATTTGTAGTAGTAGCCTTTCGAATGTTACCGGAAGTAGTTTGGTCAATTCCCACNCTTGGCACAATAAACCTTCATGCCTCTCTTTTACCTAATTATAGAGGTGCAGCACCTATTAANTGGGTTTTAATNAATGGAGCCANNATTTCAGGTATAACTACTTTCCTTATTAATGAAGCAATTGATTCTGGTTCAATTTTAATGCAAAAAGAAGTATTAATTGAAGAAACAGATGATGCGTCAAGCTTACATGATAAATTACTTAAACTAGGAGCCCCCTTAATTGTTAATACTTTGATCGGTTTGAAAAAGGAAACTTTGGTTTTTAAAAAACAACAATTGTTGGGTACGGAGAAAATAGCCCCTAAATTAAATTTTGAGAACACGCGTATTGATTGGAACTGCTCTTTGTATGAAATTAAAAATTTAGTAAGAGGTTTGAGTCCTTATCCTGGAGCCTGGTCTTTTTTTTTAAATAAAAGTGGTGAGCCAGAAAGAATAAAAATTTTCAAATTAGAAACTATTTATAAAACCCATTCATTTCCGAGTAAACAAATTTTGGCCGAAGGGAAAAAATTATATATCACTCATAAAGAGGGTTTTATTAATTGTATCGAAATCCAGTTGCAAAACAAAAAAAGAATGACAAGTAAATCCCTTTTAAATGGTTATCAATTCTCCCCAAACACCAGTCTTTTGTAGGAGTTTAACCATTTATTATTAACAAAAACTTCTATTTATTAACAAAACTGTGGATTTCCACAGCTTTTTTGAGGCATAATAGAAAATCCATATAAATTTGTCAAATAACCTTTTAATATTAAAATTATGAACAAAACAGAATTAATTGACGCAATGGCAGCTGATGCTGGCATTTCAAAAGCAGCAGCAAAAAAAGCTCTTGAATCTTTTTTGGGTAGTGTTTCAGGTACTCTAAAAAAAGGTGGACGTGTTTCATTAGTAGGGTTTGGATCTTGGTCTGTTTCAAGAAGAGCAGCAAGAGATGGAAGAAACCCTCAAACAGGTGCAACAATTAAAATTGCCGCCAAAAATGTTGTAAAGTTTAAAGCAGGCGCTGAATTATCAAGTACAGTTAACTAATACTAGAAAGCATTAATATAAAGCTCCTCATGTAGGAGCTTTTTTTATACATTTATTTTATGAATACAGGAAAATTGATTGTATCGACTCCATCAGTTTTAGGTGACTTTAATTTTCACAGAACAGTAGTTGTTATTACTAGTTATAAAAACTCAGGGAGTATTGGACTCATTCTAAATAAAAAAATGGAATATACACTAGATGATGTAATGGAAGGAATCGAATTTAAATTTCCAATTTTTTTTGGNGGTCCTTTAGAGCAGGATAACTTGTTTTACTTACATACCTTGGGAAGTCAAATTCCCAATAGTTTTCCTATTTCAGATTCTCTTTACTGGAATGGAGATTTTAATATGATAAAAAAACTTTTGAATAAAGGCGAGCTCAACGAAAATAATATTAGATTTTTCCTAGGTTACAGTGGATGGGAAGAAGGGCAGTTGGAAGAAGAGATTAAAGAAAAATCCTGGGAACCTATTGAAATTAAATCCCCGAAGGAATTAATTCAAATGAATACTGAGGAAATGTGGCAAGTTTGCATGACAGCATTGGGGGGTAAATATTTACTTTGGTCCAATTCTCCTGACAATCCAAGTCTAAACTAAATTAAGCTAGCTATAAATTCCTTAAATAGCGGATTCACCTTTTTTTGTGTAAAAGATGTTTTTCTATAATTAGAAACGCTTTGTAAACCCTTTTTTAATGAAAGAACTAAAACCTCTTCGGACTTTTGGAGTTCAAAGGAATTTATATCTTTTTCTATAATATCATATATATTTGTTTTTTTATTTAACCAATTATTGAATGCAGTTCGAAGGGCAAAATCTTGACACCCAGCTTCCAATTTTGGCGTTATAAGCTGATTTGATTGAAGCAAGTAAAGACTNCCTTTAAGTGTCTCAGTAATNTGTTTAAATTCATTCATAATAATTACATCATCTAATCCATTTTCTTCAGCGAAGCTTTTGGCTATAAGACGNAGACCTCTATTGTTAATTGATAAATTTGATAAATTACCTGAAGATATAAAATTCTCTTTATACAAATCAATNGAATATTTTGAGTTTCTAGCTATAAAAAGNCTNGGNTTTATNAGNCTAATAATAAATTGAGTTTTTTCNCCATTATTAATAAACTGAATTTNNAGNAAATTATCATTANTAAGATTTTCATAAGNCTCTAAAAGTTTATTTATCTCNNCCTCTAAATNTTCCATAGTGTAANTCATAGGTATNACAAAACGAAGTCTTCTCAGACTGGCAATCATGCGAAAATAGTGTAGCTCCCAAAAAAGTAATTTTCCTTGGTAGAAACGAAGGGTTTCATAAACTGAAAAATCCGAATGTAAACTTTCAATTAATTCTGGTTCAACCTCTGTTAATTGAGAAACTATGACTCCATTACAATTAAACATAGGTTGGATTTAACTAGAACCTAAAATTTGTTTTAAACTTGAAATCAAATTATCCCAAAGCATTTTAGATTCTTCCAATTCATCTTCATCAGAAAAATCAGTTACAATTAACGAAACATCATTAGTAATATCATCTACTTGAATTTTAAATTCAAAAAAATAATCATTACCATCTTCTTTATCATTATCCCATTGAAATCGAACTCGCTCGTTATTCTTTTTTTGAATCATCATCGCCTTTTCCTCAGTATCATCCCACATGAAAATGAAGTTTTCGCCTCGGGAGTTTACATTATCAGCAAACCATTCCCCAAGACCAGAGGGAGTTGATAAGTATTGAAATAACATTTGTTTTGAAGCATGGAAATCATACTCAATAGAAAAACTTTTTTTGTTACTCATGTCTTAAAATTCAGAAACCCAATATATTGAAAAAACAGTAAGAAGCGTATTTATTTTAAAATATTTTCAAAAGGTTGTAGGTAGTGGATTATGTTTTTATATTTGCCCACTGAAATTGGCGAGGTAGCTCAGCCGGTTAGAGCGTCGGATTCATAACCCGGAGGTCGGGAGTTCAAGTCTCCCTCTCGCTACATTTATAATAAGACTTTACATTAATGTGAGGTCTTTTTTTTAAATNTATATGGNTNCAATTTNTTNCTNAANCTCCTANTTNAAAANTNATTTTTTATANTTTAGTTTTTGGAAGATTAANNCAAAAATTACNGTNAATAAAGCNCCAATCAGATTTAGCCANAAAAAGCTNACNTTATTTTGAAAAAAAAGTAGAATGATNAACGATTCGGATANTATAGCTGCCCAAAACACTGCCNTCCCNTTTACNTTTTTGANAAANATGCCNACTAAAAAAACNCCAAGAATAGTACCATAAAAGACAGATCCTATAATGTTTATAAATTGAATTAGGTTTTCGAAAAGATTCCCGATGCTAGCAAAAAGGATTGCAATNAGTCCCCAACACAAAGTAAAAACTTTGGAGACTTTTACATAATGCACTTCAGATTTTGAACCAATATTTCTTCGGTATAGATCGACCGTAGTTGTTGCAGCNAGNGCATTAAGTTCTGAAGCTGTTGAACTCATGGCTGCAGAAAAGATTACAGCAATAAGTAAACCAATAATACCCGAAGGAAGATAGCTAAGAATAAAAGAGATAAAGACATAGTCTTTGTCGTTAGTTTCTTGTTCAGGAGCTGCTTTTATAATAAGGGCTTTGGCATTCTTACGTTGAATTAGTTCTTTTTCACTTAAATATTGAATTTTCTCTTGATTCTTACCGATTAATAACGCATTCTTTAGAGCTTGTTGAGTTTCTAAATTTTCTAGTTCTAAGTTGGTAAACGCCTCTCTTTCTTTTGTGTTTTTTACAGCAGCAATAGCTTTAGGATTAAAATTTAATGGGGCAGGTTCAAACTTATAAAAAACAAAAACCATAATACCTATTAAGAGGATAAAGAATTGCATTGGGACTTTAAGTATACCGTTCATAATTAAACCCATTTGACTTTCTTTTAAGGATTTTCCTGAGAGATAACGTTGTACTTGAGATTGATCAGTTCCAAAATATGAAAGGGCTAAAAATAAACCCCCAGTCAATCCGCTCCAAAAGGTATAACGACTGTCAAGGTTAAAACTGAAATCTAAAACCTTCAATTTCCCTGCTTTTCCTGCAATCCGAAGAGCATCTGAAAATGAAATTTCTTCAGGGAATTGATGGAGTATATAGCCAAATGCTATAAACATTCCTACAAAGATCACNAACATTTGTTGTTTTTGAGTGACATTTACTGCTTTGGTTCCACCGATTAAGGTATAAGTAATTACTAAAGTTCCTACGAAAATAACCATGAGTTTTAAGTCCCATTCTAAAACAATACTCAAAATGATTGCAGGNGCATAGATTGTAATTCCCGAAGCAAGCCCCCTTTGTAAGAGAAATAATATAGCAGTTAAGGTTCTTACTTTAATATCAAATCGGTTTTCTAAAAATTCATAAGCTGTATAGACTTTAAGCTTATGATATAATGGAATAAAGAACAAGCAGATAATTAACATCGCAAAGGGTAGGCCAAAATAAAACTGTACAAACCCCATACCGTCGTGATAGGCTTGGCCAGGGGTTGATAAAAAGGTAATAGCACTTGCCTGTGTTGCCATAACTGAAAGTCCTACGGTCCACCAACTTGCTTCATTCCCACCCTTTAGGTATTCTTGTATGTTTTTATGATTATTATTTCTCCAAATACCGTAGAGAAAGATAAAAGCCAAAGTGCTTGTGAGGATGATCCAATCGAGTAAATCCATTATTGATAGCTAGTCATAAAAAGGAAAAACCCAAGCCAATAGAACAGATTTATTCCTATGAGTATAAAGTAAGTAGAGCGTTTCATTGTCCGTAAGAAATTAAGTTTAGAAACAAACGATATGCTCCAGGGACTCCTGAAGACAGTTCACGAAAGAAACTCAGGCCTGTGTAAATAAATTTTCCTTCACCATAATCTGTTACTAGCAGGCTTCCTCTTTTTGGTGTTTCTCCATTGTCATTCATAGAAAAAATAGCTTGATAGTTATCATCCCAAGCATTTGCAAAGTATAGTCCTCGTTCTTGAACCCAACCATTAAAGTCCTTTAGAGAAATTTTATTAGGCTGATTTAGTATAGGGTGATCTTTTTGTAAAAAGCGAACTTCAGCATTTTCATCAGTAACTCGATCTCTAGAGAGTTTAATTGGAAAGGGTGATATTATGGAAGAATCAAAGCCGCTACTTGTATTGTATTGTACAATAACCGTTCCACCTTGTTCCACATAATCCCACAAGATTTTATTTTTAAACTCTAAAGCTTTATGAACATTAAAAGCTCGAATACCAACTACAAGAGTAGGGTATGGTAAAAGAGATTCGAGGCGTAGTTCGTCAATTTCAAATTCAGTGACAGTGATACCAACATTGCGAAGGCTTTCCGCTACCTTATCACCTGCGCCTTTTAGGTAAGCTACTTTCTTGACATTGGTTTTAAGGGCAATTTTTGAGGCAATAGATTTGTTAGGTTTCAATAAATACTGCTTTGAAATATGAGGGTAATTAATTTCCTCTAGTGATAGATTATGTATTTTTTCACCTTCAGTTACATGGGAGGAAAAGGACCCAGTAGTAGTTCCTTTAGGGGGAGTTACTTCAAAAATATATTCTTTTGAAACCCCTGCTTTTTCAATTTCAACTTTTTGATTTTGTGGAACNATTTTCCAATTTTCAGGAGTGCATAGTGTTACTTCTCCTTTAAAATTATTTACATGGGAGCGTACTTCAAGACGAACTTTTTTGGGTTTTTGGTCCTGAAATAAAATCACTTTTTCACTAAGTTGAGTTGTTGCTCTTGGCAACAATTGAAAATTTTGGACTACTTCTCCAGAAACCCTGTCAGTGGTTCTATAGGTGAGCGGAATGTCAATTGGAATAGCTATGTCTTGAATATGAAGTAGGAAACTAATATTAATTGGGTTTGGAGTTTCCGCTAAACCTTTTAGACTTTCCTCTTGTACTGTATAATTTCCTAAATTCCCTTCTTTTAATAACCAATAGGGTGTAGTAGAAGTATTGGAAAGTTTTAAGTTTTCACGAATTTCAAAAACCTGATTTTCAACTAATGTATTTGAAGTTTCTAATTTTAAAGCACCTTTAATAGAATGTAATATTATTTTAATAGGGCTAGGGTTTATTGCCCTTATTTGTATATTTATGCTTGTTTCAGCGACCCCGTATTCTTGTGAAGTATTGAATTGTAATCGAAGCCCTAAGCACCTTTGGATTAATTTTTTTACTTCTGCTAACTTGATTATTTTCCAGTGGTCGTCTTTGAGCTTACTAATCGATTGATATACTTCCGTTAGTGTGAAAACACTTTTATAGGGTTTTTCTATGTCAAAATCTGTGATTAAGGCCTCTACTTGTTTTTGAATATTGGCACCTCCTTTTATACGGTTCCAGGAAGTATCGATATCATCCAGTGGATTATTATTAGATGGTTTATTCCCATTAATTAATTCTAAGTATTCTGTTTGGCTTCCCAAGCGAGGAGAACTGCCAAAACCCTGCGATTTATGTTGACTTCGGCTTTTTGCAGCAACTTCTTCATTAGTTCTCCCTAACAACAAATCTAGAGGATTACTTTCCAAAGTAATCATATTACTTTTATCAGCTTTTTCAAATTGTGCTTTTCCACCATAGGCCCACCAAGAAGTATTGTAAAATTGTCGTTTAGGTTGCCATAGACTGACTCGATTCAATTGCTCTGGAAAAGATTTAGGATCGTTTGCCAAGTGAAAAGCTTGTTCACTTAGCATAGCTGAGCTGGTATGGTGACCATGTGTATTTCCTGCAGTGCGATGATCAAACCGATGAATTATAATGTCTGGTTTAAAAGCACGAATACGAAAGACAATTTGGGCCAATACTTCTTCTTTATCCCAAATTGAAAGAGTTTCATCAGGATGTTTTGAATATCCAAAATCATTGGCTGTAGTAAAAAATTGCTGTCCTCCATCAATCTTTCGAGCTTCTAGGAGCTCTTGAGTCCTTATTAACCCCAGTCCTTCACGTAATTCAGTTCCAATAAGGTTTTGTCCTCCATCACCACGAGTCAATGAAAGGTATGCAGTACGAGAGTTGAAGTGATTGGAAAAAAGAGAAATTAATCTGGTGTTTTCATCATCAGGGTGGGCAGCAACATAAAGCACTGATGAAAGAGTGTTGAGTTTTTTAATCTGTTTATAGATTTCAGCACCATCTTGACTAAATAGATTCCAAAGACTTAAGATTAGGACAAATAAAAATACTTTTCTCATTTAAATTTTATTTTAATCCTAATGAATCTCGAAAACTTTCATCTCCAAGTTTGTTTAATTTCCAATAGGGTACTTTTATCATCTTTTTGATATAAGCACTAGTAGTTTGATCCGGATTTTTTAAATCTATTTCTGTCCATCCCATAATATGGAATGGGGCTTCCGGATTGAAGTGAATTTTTAGCTTTCGTTGAAGCTCAGGATAATTGACAGAGTAGGTGTTTAAGCTGTCTTTTTGCTCCAAAACCATTTCAGCATTATACAGTTTTATGGGTTTATGTTTTAGACGCAAGTATTCTAATGCAGGGAGAATTTCGAATGTTCCTTCAGGAAGCTGGTCGGGTTGGGTTCTAACCCACATCCAAAGCTCNTCTTCTGTTAAAGNGTCNTTAAAGTTGAAATTCTGATCTGCTTCTCCTTNAAAGTAAGAATGNCTNGTTATCGCTATACNANCTCTTCGATTAAGTTGAANGTANGNTTGTCCNCACCACTCTTGTATNGAAGTNGTGGTTTTTANCATTGGTTTGATTTCTCCCAAGCGANAAAAAANACTNGTCATGATGGAATAAGGATAGATTCCGGTTATAAACTTTTTGGTACGGTTGAGTTTCANAATGCTNTAAGTTACTTCCGATTTTTGNTTAGCTTTTACTTGTTCCTTNGNCAAGAAGTCTTCGGTAACAAAAATTAANACNGCGCTGCCTTCNCTNTTAGCTCCATANCTCGACTGGTCCAATTTATAGCTGCTAATTTCTGCAGTTCCATCAAACCAATAGCTTTTAAANTCTTGNCTCAATGGGANAGAAGTGAAATTTGAATCNNTTGATTTTNTNTTGGTGCAACTCNCAAAAAATAATAAAAAGATGANTATGGTCTTTTTCATAGGTTCAAGATATTGGGAATTTGNAGAATCGACTAATTTTTAGTTGTAATTTCTTTTATTTTTTTTAATACNNGGGGAACNGGNAGACCAATNATGTTTGAATAACTNCCTTCTATTNTGGTNATGTTTNTNATTCCAAANGAATCTTGAATCCCGTATGCACCAGCTTTATCCATTGGGGAACNNGTTTGAATGTAATTCTCGATTTCGCTTTCTGAGACTTTNCCAAAAGTGACTTTTGAAACTTCAAAAATTGTTTCAAATNTTTCATTTTGTAAAAAGCCNACAGCCGTAATAACTTCATGGGAAGTATTGACCAATTTCATTAACATACTNTTNGCCTCTTTAGTATTTTTGGGTTTTCCTAAGGATTTATTTTGATGCCAAACTATNGTGTCTGCNGTTATGATCAATTCNTTTTCTTTGACTTTTTTAATAAAGGGTTTTGCTTTNTTACTTACGATATGTTNGGCAATTTCGATACCGTTGAGTCCTNGAGGAAAATTTTCAGCTACCGGAATTACTTCNACCCTAAANGGAANCCCCATAATTTCAAAAAACCTNTTTCGNCTTGGTGAACNTGANGCTAGTATAAGTTCAAATNCNTNTTTATTCATTCTTTNAATCTTTTCCGGCACCAATATCCAACCNCCATTTACCTTGAACTCNNAGTACCTGTTCTATAATTTCACGTACACAACCTTCTCCACCTTTTTTATGGGANACNTAGTCTACTATACTTTTCACATCCGAAACTGCATCNGAAGGGCAACAGCTAACNCCNACTTNTTTCATTACNGGAATGTCTGGAATATCATCACCTANATAAAGAATTTCATTAGGATTAAGGNCGTAATTNTNCATTAGGTCNTCATAGGCCTTTAACTTGTGGTTGGCACCAAGATAAATATCATGGATTCCAAAAGCTCTNAATCGNTCNNGAATTCCTTTGTTGGATCCTCCGGAAATAATNACAATTTTATACCCTTGAGCCAAAGCACATTTCATAGCGTAACCGTCTTTAGTATCTAAGGCACGTAAAAGTTCCCCTTCATTTGTTATTAGCACTTTTCCGTCTGTTAAAACGCCATCTATATCAAAAATGAAAGTTTTAATTTTTGGTAATATAGTTTTGTAATTTTTATTGTTCATTATTTTTTTGAATAGCTGAAGTTAATATTTTATAAATTTCATGAAGTCTAGGGTTTTGGATTGATTCGAGATGCTTTGTAATTGTTTCTTGGTCTTTTCGAATCGCAGGACCAGTTTGGGCGTTTTGCGGACTCAAAACATCCAACTTAATAGCAGTTTCTTTAATAAGGGGTTTTAAGAGGTCAAAAGGTAGGTTATTTTCTTTACAAATAAGAGCAGCTTCTGTAAAGAAATAGTTGGTGAAATTATTAACTAATACNGCTGCTAGATGGAGTTGCTCTCTCTGCTTTGAATTCATGGTGAAAGATTTTGAACCTAACCCTTTTGCTAGTTTTTTTAATAGAGGTAGATCCTGAGCTTTTTTACTTTCTAAACCAATAGGCACTTCTGAAAAATTAATATAACGACCTTCACTAAAAGTTTGTATTGGGTATAAAACTCCAGCACGCTTTTGGCAAATTCGATTCATAGGGACCCCTCCTGCAGTGTGTACTACAAATGAATCGGCTGGAAGTTTCTCAGCAACAACGCTTATAGCTTTATCTGAAATCGCGAGAAGATAAAGGTCTATTTTATTTATTTTATTTATTTTATTTACAATCGGTACACCTTCAATAGTTTTTCCCTCTTTAGCAGAACGAACCACCCATTGAAATAATTTCACTTCTACCTGATCTATAAGAGTTCTGTAGAGTTGCTTCCCCAATTGTCCGCCACCGATGAGTGTGATGTTCATAGTACCCTAAAAATACAAAAACCTACTGTTTTTAATATCTAAAAATGCTGTCAAGATTGAAACATGACCTATATTTGCACTTGATTGATGCTGATTTTTGATGAAAGAACAAATTGCTAAAATTTTCTTTTCTACCCGTCTAACAGCACTTCTTTTTATATTGTACCCGACGGCCATGGCTTTTGGTACCTTTATTGAGAGTTGGTATAGTACGGATACTGCAAAAATTTGGATATACAACGCTTGGTGGTTTGAGATGTTAATGGTCTTCATGGCTTTTAATTTTACTGGAAATATTTTTAAATACCGATTATTTCGAAAAGAAAAATGGGCGGTGCTCTTACTTCATCTTTCCTTTTTACTTATTCTATTAGGAGCATTTATCACCCGTTATATTGGCTATGAAGGGGTAATGCCTATAAGGGAAGGAGTAACTGAAAATAAAATACTTTCTGAAAAAACCTATCTTACGGTTTATGTAGATGGTGAAATAGATGGACAACTTCGAAGAAAGAAATTAGAGGACGATCTACTACTTTCTGAACACGTAACAAATGATTTTTCTTGGGACAGCGATTTTGATGGTCAATCGTTTCGTATTTCCTATGTGGATTTCATTGAAAATGCTACGGAAGGCTTGGTTTTAGATGATACTGGAGAACGCTATCTCAAAATTGTAGAGGCTGGAGACGGAAATCGTCATGACCACTACCTCAAAGAAGGTGAGATTGCCAACATTCAAAATATCCTATTTACTTTAAATCGTCCACAGGACGGGGCCATAAATATTACTTTAAAAAATGGCTTATATACTATTAATTCGCCTTTCCCTGGACAGTTTATGCGGATGGCAGATCAGTTTCAAGGAGAGTTAAAAGCTNATACTGAGAACAATTTACAATTTCGTTCACTTTATACCTTGCCAAATTTTCAATTTGTAATTCCCGAACCGGCACTTCGTGGAACTTTTGACATAATTAAAGCAGATAACCAAGGGGAATTGAAACAAAACGCCCTTCGTTTGGAAGTTAGTTCAAATGGGGAAAATGAAGTCCTAACTTTACTAGGCGGGAAAGGTATTACCAACGAACCAAAAAAAGTTTCATTAGGTGGCCTGGATTTTTATTTAAAGTTTGGTTCTCTTGCGATTGAGTTGCCTTTTGCTATGAAACTCAATGACTTTATTGCAGAAAAATACCCTGGCACTGAAAAGAGCTATGCCTCGTTCATGAGTAAGATTCGTGTGGAGGACACCAAATCCTTTGATTATGATATTTACATGAACCACGTTTTGGATCATAAAGGATTTCGCTTTTTCCAGGCTTCTTTTAATCCTGATGAAAAGGGAACCATACTTTCGGTAAATCATGATTGGTGGGGGACTTATATCACTTATGTAGGATATATATTACTATATATGAGTATGATTGGAATTTTCTTTGTAGGAAAAACTCGCTTTCAAGACCTTTCAAAAGCTTTGGATAAAATAAATAAAAAGAAGAAAGCCCTTTCAGCTTTAGCTCTTTTTTGTATTTTATATCCTTTCNATCTTCAGGCTCAAGCATCTGTTTATGAGCAAAGTAGCCCCATTGATTTTGACTCCATTATTAAGGGAAATGCCTTTTCTAAAGAACACGCAAGTAAATTCGGTGAATTAATTATACAAGACTCTGGCGGAAGAATGAAACCCGCAAACACCTTTTCATCAGAGTTATTGCGTAAAGTCAGTAAAAAAGATACCTATCAAGGCTTGAATTCTGATCAAGTTTTATTATCTATTATGAACAATCCAGCAGTTTGGTATAATGTCCCATTGATATATTTAAAGCGTGGAAATGATAGCATTCGTAAATTGGCAGGTTTGGAGTTAAAAGCAAAATATGCGCCTCTAATTTCCTTTTTTGATTTCCAAGGTAACTATAAACTAGCAACTCAGCTTGAAGAGGCATATCGAGCATCTATTCCAAANCAATTTCAAAAAGATTTTATTGAATTAGACCGTAGAATAAATTTGCTCTANTCTGCACTAGAAGGAAAAGTGATGCGAATTTTNCCTATCCCTAATGATCCAAACAATAAATGGGTTTCATANCCTGAATTAAGTAATGCNAACTTCNCAGGAAAAGATTCNCTNTANGTTCAAAATATCTTACCCTTATATTTTCAATCATTAAGATTAGCAAATNAGGAAANGGACTANAAACAGGCAAANAACTTNTTAGAGAGCATTCATGGTTTCCAAGAGAAATTNGGAAATNAGGTTTTGCCTAGTAAGGACACTATAAAGGCNGAGATAGCNTATAATAGATATGATATCTTCAAAAAGCTTTTTAGTTGGTATATTTATTCTGGCACCCTATTTTTTATAGTTTTAATATTTCAGATATTTAAATCAAACCGATTTATTTCCATTTTAATAAAGGGTTTTCAAGTAATCATGTTAGTATTATTTCTTCTCCATAGTGCGGGACTTTTAGCTCGTTGGTACATTTCAGGACACGCCCCCTGGAGTGATGCATATGAATCGATGATCTATGTGGCTTGGGCAACGCAATTCTTTGGCTTGGCTTTTGGCCGTAAGTCCTCATTGACTATGGCATCTACAGCATTTGTTACTGGCATGATCTTAATGATTGCTCATTGGAATTGGATGGATCCTGCTATAGCCAATCTNGTTCCTGTGTTAGACAGTTATTGGTTGATGATTCACGTAGCTGTCATTGTTGGAAGTTACGGGCCCTTTGCTTTAGGAATGATTATTGGAGGAGTTGCTCTTTTACTTATGATAGTAGTNACCAAAAAAAATAAAGAAAAAATCAAATTACAGATTAAAGAGCTAACCATAATTAATGAATTGGCACTGACAGTGGGTTTAATAATGTTAACAATAGGAAACTTCCTAGGAGGGATGTGGGCCAATGAAAGCTGGGGACGTTACTGGGGTTGGGATCCAAAGGAAACTTGGGCCTTGATCAGCATTATGATTTATGCATTTGTAATCCATATGCGTTTAATTCCTGGATTAAGAGGAGCTTGGATTTTCAACCTTATGAGTGTAGTTGCTTTTGCCAGTATTTTAATGACTTATTTTGGAGTCAATTTTTATTTAGTTGGATTACATTCTTATGCTAGTGGTGATAAAATCATTACACCTAATTTTGTTTATTACTCTATAGTAATTGTTGCTCTCTTAGGCATAACATCTTATTTTAGATCTAAAGTACTCTATTTAAAATAAGGTTTATCTTTAGGAGAAAAAATGCGTACAAAATGGCTTATTTATTCAATTAGTGGACTTATGCTTTGTGGTTTTGGTCTTTCGCTTTTAGGTGAGGCAATTATTTTCAAAATGGTTAATAATTTTGATTGGTTCTACTGGGGAACTTCTGCTCTAGTTGTTTTTAATAGCGGTATATGCTTTGTTGGGCAAGCAATTATAATTAAACTAAAATTTCAAAAAAATCTAAAAGGCTGATATAAATTCATCTTCGTCTGTTCCTTTTAATATTTCTTGAAAAGATTTTTCGATAATTTTGTCAACTTTATCTTCATCAAAACCTAAACTTATTACTAATCGATGCATAAGTTTTTTTTCCGCTTCATCAGCAATATTATCGGCATACACCATTCTTGAGAGGTCATAAAGTCGCTCTAAACGAGTTCGTTGCAAGGTTGGTGGTTTTAGAGGATAATCATCAATGTTTTCAATTATTNATGAAACTTCATCTTCATCTATTTCCAGATTAACTGCNGTACGGTTTATGAAAGCTTGCTCTTCCTTAGTTATTTTTCCATCTGCAAGNGCAATACGAACNATAGCNGCAAAATGATCACGATTTCTTGATTTAAATCTNGAGGTGTATAGGGNCGAATTAGACATANTAANTNACTTTTNTCAAATATAAAAAATGCAANTGGCAAAGAGTTTTATTTTATTAATATTTTATTGAANCTATNTTTTATTAAACCACTTTGATTTAAAAAAATTCATTTAGATTCAGTAATTTTTAAAAGATAATTAAAATGGTTTTTTTGAGTTNTAGTTCCTATTTTCTTTCTTTTTTTTGCTATCCTGTTTATATTTTTTTGAAAAGCGATTAAAGTTATTTTTATTCTCGGATTCAATTTTTTTTCAAATGTAAGTTGATTTATGCGCTCTATAAATCTAATTTGAAGAGTCATTTTCGTATTGTCTAGAAGGGTTTTTTTATCAAAAAAAGTTGAATAGAGATGTTCTAAAAGTAAATCTGGGCTGAGCCCATTTCCTTTCAAAGTAGCTTCTGTAGAAAGCATACGATTTAATTTTTTAATACTTAAGAGATTATTTATAGCACTATGCTGTATATTTTGAAATCTTTTCAAGGCTCCTTCTCCTTTTATTTTTGAAATCAAACTAGGGTTCATCAACCAGTACTGAGTATTCCAAAGATTCTGATCTAGAAAAGATAAGGCTTTTTGTTGCTCTTCAAAAAATACGTTTTTATAAGGAGTATTTTTTTGTCCCTTAACCATTAAGGTCTCATTAATTCCTCCAATTATTTTTATCACATGATAAATATATCTTCTATACACTCCAAGCATTTCATTATATAGTTCATCTAGTTCTTCATATGTCTCCCCTTTTCTAGTCGTCCATTTATCTAAGTTTTTAGCAACTATTTTTAGATTTTTGATTCCATATACACTTGCTTTAATAGGATCATCTCCAATGTTTTCAGTTTGTGAATTTGGATCATTACCACTTGATCCGAACATATAAATAGGAATCATACTCTTATCATCTACGAATTTTCTCAAGAAAACTTTTTCCGTTTCTGAAGTTTCCCCAGGAAAATAACGATATCCCCATTCAATAGCAAAATTGTCATAAGGGCCTAACTTTCTAACAAATCTTATATTTTTATCACCAGGTTGTGCAACATAATTATACCTTGCATAATCCATAATTGTACTAGCAATTCCCATTTTTTGGGTAAATGAACTGGAGCGTAGTGAGTCTACAGGATATGCTGAGCTAGCTTTCATATTGTGTGGTAATCCTAAAGCGTGACCTATTTCATGAGAAATAACTCGTCGAATCATTTCTCCAATTTCTTTTTCTGGTGTTTCAAGAGTTCTTGCATTTGGATTAGCTGCACCTGTTTCTAATAAATAGCGATTACGATAAGATCTTAAATGATTGTGATACCATATTATATCACTTTCTATAATCTCACCCGTTCGTGGGTCTGAAACACGTGGCCCTGTTGCATTTCTAGTAGTCGTTGCGACATAGCGGAGTGAAGAATATCTTACATCTTCTAAACTAAAATCAGGGTCTTCTTCCTTACTAGGTGGATTCTTTACGATAATAGCATTTTTAAACCCAGCTTTTTCAAAAACTTCTGCCCAATCTTCTATCCCTTTTTTAAAGTAAGGACGCCATTTTAAAGGTGTAGCAGGATCAAGATAATAAACTATAGGCTTAATAGGTTCTACTAACTCACCACGTGAATAAGCTACTTTATCTTTAGGTTCTAATCGCCACCTTTGCGTCACTCTAATAATATCAGATTTTAAAGCTTCAGAGCTGTAATTTATTTTTTTCAAGCTAAACCAACCAACTCTTGGATCAACATATCGCACAGGCATAAGATCTTCAGGGAGTAAAATAATAGAATGGTTAACTTGAAAACTCAGAGATTTTGTTCGATTTTCTTTTGGGGGTTTACTCGTCCTGTAAGTAAGTGTATGTAGGATTTCTATATTTTTCGGAAAGCTCTTAACTGTATCTATAAAACTTCTTTTTGCATCAACATTACCAATAGAAAATTGTTTTTTTTGGGAGGAACTTAGTATATTAAATCCTGGTGAATCGTCATCAAAATAACCACTAACATCTATTAAAAATCGATCTTTTTCTTTGTTTTGAATCGGAAAAACTTCTAAGATAGGTGGAAAATTATTTTGAGCAACACTCAGTGCAATTGGATCCTCTTTATCAGCAATATTGATGTAGCTTTTTTGGATAAGGAGTAGTCGCTTTCCCTTTTTAACAAAATGAATCAATTGTTCACTAGTTTTAGACCCCGCATTTTGATAGGCTTGGAAATTTGAGGGGAATTGAACAAATCTAGTTACCATTAGCAAATCTTTATTTAATAATTCCTGATCAATTTCAAAAAAGATCTTGTCCTCTTTATGATAGGAAGTAATCACTCCTTTTTGTTTCAGTAGACCTTTTGTCAATGAATCGATTGATTTTTTTGGATCTTCTTTATTCTCAATTTTTTGGGCTAAAACTAAACTGCTAAAGCAAAAAATAAGGTTTAAAAAGAAAAATTGGATTTTCATTTGATTTTTTTATTACAATATCTAAAAAATCAATGAATNCGATTTTTAAAANACAAATTAAATAGTAAATTGGTTANTCCAAAACAAATATTTTATGAAAAATTTNATCAGNTCATTNNTGACTTTAATGTTAATAGNNCCAATACAATNANTAGATGCACAAAAGCGAAAAAAAANNAAAACAANTTCTNCTGCTAAAACAATTTCCNTAGATGCTTTTCAATTGCGAAATGTCGGTCCTGCATTTTTGTCAGGGAGGATTGCTGATATAAAATTTCATCCAGAAAATGAAAANATATGGTACGTNGCTACTGGATCTTCTGGAGTATGGAAAACTGAAAATGCTGGAACCACTTGGACTCCCATATTTGATAATGAATCCTCTTATTCTACTGGTTGCATAACCTTAGATCCTTCTAACCCAGAGATTGTGTGGGTTGGAACAGGTGAAAATGTTGGAGGAAGACACGTGGCCTTCGGTGACGGTATTTACCTAAGTAAGAACGGAGGAGAAACATGGAAGAACATGGGATTAAGAAAATCCGAACACATTTCTGAAATAATAGTACATCCTGATAATTCTAATGTAGTTTGGGTTGCTGTTCAAGGCCCTCTTTGGAGTAAAGGGGGAGAACGTGGTCTTTATAAAACAACTGATGGAGGGTCTTCTTGGAAAAAAGTTTTAGGAAATAACAAGTGGACTGGTGTTACCGATATCATGATCGATCCTAGAAATCCAAATATTTTATATGCAGCTACATGGGATAGACATAGAACTGTAGCAGCACTAATGGGAGGAGGACCTGGAACTGCTATTTTTCGTTCTGATAATGGTGGTGATAACTGGAAAATTTTAAAGACTGGACTGCCTAATAATCCCGATTCTAATAATGACGGGGTAATAGATGATGACGATTCACCACGAAGTAATATGGGTAAGATAGGATTAGCAATATCTCCTCAAGACCCTGATGTAATTTATGCTGCCATAGAATTAGATCGTAAATCTGGAGCATTTTATCGTTCTGAGGACCGAGGTGAATCATGGGAAAAAATGTCAAATACGGTTTCTGGAGGAACTGGCCCTCACTATTATCAAGAATTATATGCGAGTCCTCATCAATTTGATCGATTATATTTAATGAATGTAAGGGTTCTTACCTCAGAGGATGGAGGAAAAACTTTTGTACAACTTGACGAGCGAGATAAGCATTCAGATAATCATGCAATTGTATTTAAAAAAGACGACCCTGATTACATAATGTTAGGAACTGATGCTGGAATTTATGAATCTTTTGATCTAGCTGAAACTTGGCGTTATGTAAAAAATCTTCCTTTAACACAGTTTTACAAAGTAGCTGTGAATGATGCTAAGCCCTTTTACCATATTTTTGGAGGAACTCAAGATAATGGTTCTGCTGGAGGTCCTTCAGCAACTGATGAGCAAGAGGGAATTGCTAATAAGCATTGGTATAAAACTCTTGGTGCAGATGGTCATCAATCGGCAACTGACCCGATTTATAATGATATTATTTACGGTGAATATCAACAAGGAGTTTTATTTCGTGTAGATTTAACTACTGGTGAAAAAGTTTCTATTCAACCAAAAGCAAGAGAGGGTGAGCCTCACGAGCGTTTTAATTGGGATGCACCTATTTTAGTAAGTCCACATAATCCTAAAAGACTTTATTTTGCTTCTTACCGTGTATGGAAATCAGAAAGCAGGGGAGATGACTGGGAACCTATTTCTGGAGACCTGACTAGAAACGAAGACAGACTAACATTACCCATTATGGGTAGAAAACAGAGTTGGGACAATGCCTGGGACGTTGGAGCAATGTCTAATTATAATACTATCACCTCGCTTTCCGAATCTCCAATAAAAGAAGGTTTACTTTATGCTGGAACAGATGATGGATTTATACAAGTTTCTGAAGATGGTGGTGATTCTTGGAGAAAAATTCCTGTAACTAATTTGGGTCTTCCGCCAAGAAGTTTTGTGAATGACATCAAAGCAGATTTGTTTGATGTTAATACTGTTTATGTAGCATTAGATAATCATAAAGAGGGTGATTTTAGCCCTTATTTATTTAAAAGTATAGATAAAGGTCAAACATGGTTTTCAGTTAGTAGTAATATACCAGAGAGGACCTTGATTTGGAGGATAGTTCAAGATCCGGTTAAAAAGAATTTATTTTTTGCAGCCACAGAATTTGGTGTTTATACCTCTTTAAATGNTGGNAAATCNTGGCAAATACTTGAAGGNGCNCCCACTATTTCTTTCCGNGATTTAACTATTCAAAAACGTGANAACGANNTGGTTGCAGCCTCTTTTGGACGTGGTTTTTTTATTCTTGANGATTATAGTGCTNTAAGGGANTTTACTGAAGAAAATCTTAATCAAAAAGGAAAACTTTTTGCCCCCCGACNAGCCAAGTGGTTTGTTCCAAGAAGTAACATTGGAAATACAGGTGCAGATTATTATTTTGCNAAAAATCCAAAATANGGNGCAGTCTTTACTTANCATTTAGCANATGATTATAAAATGGCTAAGGATATTCGAAGAGATAAAGAAATTGAACTAAACAAAAGAAATGCTAATATTCCTTTTCCTGGATGGGAANCACTAGATGCGGAACGAGAAGAAGAGCCTGCTCATGTAGTATTAACCATTCAAGATNNCNAAGGAAATATTATCAATAAGGTCAGNAAAAGAGCAAGAAANGGGAGTGATAGAATAGCTTGGGATTTCTCACATTTCAACCCTTATCCTGTTTCTTCAGAATCTCCTAAATATAATCGTNCNGGTGCNTTAGCAAAACCAGGNACTTATAAAGCTTCTTTAGCTTTAGTNGAAAATGGCGAAGTTACTCCACTGGATGGTCCAGTTTCTTTTGATGTAAAAGCAATNCANAAAGGCGTTTTAAAAGGAATTGATTATCAAGAATACAATGCTTATTTAAANGAAGTATCAGAACTNTATANAGGAGTAAGTGCATTTCAGGATTTATTGTCAGAAAGTCTTAAAATGCAAAAAGCAATGNCAAANGCTTTAAAAAAGTCAAAGGTTCTACCNGGNANNATAGAGCCTAAAATTANTNATTTAAAANNGGATTTAATTCGAATCAACAAAAGNCTTTNTGGAAGCCCNTCTANAAGAGAAGTNGGTGAGCGTAATCCATCNGGTTTAAATNACTATCTTAANAATGCATCACAAGGATTGACAAATTCNTATGGACCTACACCACTTCATATGAAGAGCCTTAAAATTGCAAAGAAGTTATTATATGATCTCAAAACTGAGCTTANTTCTATAACTAAGATTCAAATTCCTGAAATTCAAGNAGCTTTAAAAGCTGCTGGTNCACCNTATATAATTGGACANNCTATAGATTAANATGAAATTTTTTCANNAAAAANGATGNTAAAANGTAGCCTTTTTATAATTAATTTATTCCAATGTTAGGNCTNANTTCAAAGCATTCTAGGTAGAAAAATTTGATTGAAGCTAAAAGATGATCAAAAATATCAGAAGAAATNTGTTCATAGTTTTTCCACTCTTTATCAATACTAAAAACATAAACTTCTAGAGGAATTCCTTGTGCGGTTGGTGCTAGCTGGCGGCACATTATAGTCATNTTCGAATTGACCATNGGATGATTTTCCAAATAAGCTTCTGTATAATATCGNAANAACCCTAGATTGGTAAAATTCCTTCCATTTATAAGCAGTTTTTTATTTACACGTTTTTNAGTATTTATAGCTTTTATTTCAGCACTNCTTTNTTTTAGGAANGATTTTAATANTTCNATTTCCTCTAATTTTTTAATCTCAGAAGATTCCAGAAAACGAATACTACTNATTTTAATTAACAATGAACGTTTTATTCTTCTNCCAGAAGATTCACTCATACCTCGCCAATTTATAAATGATTCTGAGATTAATTTATAAGTAGGAATAGACGTAATAGTCTTATCAAAGTTTTGAACTTGCACAGTGGAAAGACTTATAGAAATGACATCTCCATCTGCTTTGTTTTGTGGCATGCTGATCCAATCTCCAATACGAACNGTATCGTTAATTGCTACTTGTACACTTGCAACGAAGCCTAAAATAGTATCTTTAAACACAAANAGTAAAACTGCAGATAATGCACCTANAGCAGTAACAAAACTCCAAACTTCTTTTCCTGTTAATATGGAAAGAATCAAAATACCACCTAGGAACCATAAAAAAATCATTAAGACTTGTAGATAACTGTCCAATGGTTTATCTCTTAAAGCNGGGATGGTTTTTAAATAATCNCTCAATGTTTTGAGAATTGCACGNATAATACTCAAAATNACAACAACTGNTATAGCTTCTATAATATTTTTAGAAATACTAAAAAGATTTTCATAATTAGCTTCAAAAAGAGATGGTANATAAGCATATATAAAAAAGAGAAAAGGAATATAGGATAAAAGTCTAGGAACCTTATTTCTTAATAATAAATCATCAAAGGAGGATTGAGTTTTTTTNGCAATTCGATTAAAAAAACCAATAATAANTATTCTTGACCCCCAAAATATAACTCCACCTAATAAAAGGGTTAGTAAAAACAAAAAGAGTAAAGCAAAATTTTCAGCCCAAAAAGGAGATATCCCATTTTTCATGAAAACTTTTGATAAATAACTACTTAATCTAAATAAANTCATCAGCAATATTTTTTTATTTTACACAAAAGTAAATTATAAGTTGTTTTACGATAGCGTATGCAATTTAATTTAAAATGTTTTTAATTATAAGAACAATTAATTGAATTAGCACTTTTTACAATAGATTTTGCTAGGGCTTTGAAATGGTTCTTGTTACTTAATGGATTCATTATTACTGCTCTTAGGAAGCGTTTATCTTTTATTAAACAAGAAGTAATATAAAATTCTCCAGAATTTATCAATTCATAACGAAGTGCAAGTTGCTGCTGATCAGTTATAATTTCTGGTTTGTATTGAAAGCATAATATGTTTGACTCTGGAGTATAAGGACAATAGAAACCTTCACAAGTATTAAGATAATTAAATAAATCTTGAGCTTGCTGAAAACTATTTTCAATAAATTCTACAATAGCTTTTTTACCTTCAAGGGCAAAACTCCAAAAAAGTTTAGTTCCTAAAGCNGATTTGGTACACTCTATTGTAAAAGGCATTGTGTCCATTCCAATTACTTCAATTTCATGGAAAACATAGCTTCCTTTTTGATTAAAGNTATTCCACATATCTTTTTGATTTTTATATAAAACAGCAGTACATAGAGCAGGCACTCTTAGCATTTTATGTGCATCCCAGATTAGAGAATCTGCTTTTTCAATTCCTTTTACTTTTTGACGATGTTTATNTGAAAGTAATGCAACAGCACCATGTGCNCCATCTACGTGAAACCATAATTGATGTTTTTGACAAAAAGAAGCCATTTCATCAATAGGATCAAAAAGACCAGTTGAGGTCGCGCATGCATTAGCAACTAATGCCATTACTCGTTTTCCTTCTTTTTTAATTTGAGCATAAANTTCCTCTATGGCTGAAGTAATAATAACTTCATTTTCATCNACTGGNATTGGAATAAAGGCATTTTTACCCATTCCCATAATTGAAAGGGCTCGTAAAATTGAATAATGAGAATTACTAGGCCCCATAACTACCAAATCTCTTGGACTTCCTTTCTCCCANGCATCAGGAGCAATTGCGGCTCGGGCAGAAGATAAGGCGGTTAAATTTGCTATAGAGCCGCCATGGGTTAAAATACCACTCCCATTTTTAGATAATGTATTAAAGTCAAATAGGTNTTTTCCTTNAAACCATCCAAGAAGACTCAACATCCAATTAATCATAAAACCCTCAAGGGTAGCCCCTGATGGCCCCATTTCGTAGAGTGAACTTGGGTTGTTAATTGTCCCATGAATCCATTCAGGGATTCCTGCCAGATCATGCGGAACTGCTACTTGGTGTCCCATATATTTGGGACTTTTAAGATGNTTTGTATTTCTAAGATAGGTTAATATNAAATTTTCAAGTTGATGCTCACCTTGAAAGCCATTTTCAAAAACTGATATTAAATCTAATTCTTTTGCAATTTGTTTAGGGGTATTTTGTTTTAAGACTTTCACCTCTTTAGAAACAGACTTTTTAATATAGTTTTCTAATGCTTTAGCTACAATTTTTTTAGTATTCTTAAAATTTACGTTTGCTTTCTTCACTTTAAAGNAAAATTAATGGAAAACTCTATTTAAGGAAAAGAATTTGTTTGAAAAACACATCTTAAAAACCAAATTGATTAGGAAGCCATAATGTTATTTCAGGAAAATAAGTAATTAGCCCTAATACAACAACCATTGCTATAAAGAAAGGTAAAAGCGGCTTGGTTACTTTTTCAATAGTAGTTTTTGCAATTCCTACTCCCACAAATAATACTGAACCTACTGGTGGAGTGCATAAGCCAANNCATAAATTTANAACCATAATGATTCCAAATTGAACAGGATNAATTCCTAAAGATTTTACTATAGGTAAAAAAATAGGAGTAAAAATTAAAACTGCAGGTGTTATGTCCATAAAGANACCTATGAAAAGTAATATTAGGTTTATCAGTAACAAAATAATAATTTTATTATCGCTTAAGCTTAACAGAATATCACTCAAGCTTTGAGGAATATTTTCATAAGATATTACCCAAGACATACTCATAGATGCTCCAATCAATAGTAAAACAACAGCNCTTGTTTTAGAGGAATCAAGAAAAATTGTTAAAAGGTTANTTAAATTGATCTCTTTATAAATTAGTCCCAAAATCAAGGTGTATAAGACAGCTATTGCAGANGCTTCCGTAGCAGTAAAAAAGCCTGCTACAATACCTCCAATTACAATAAAAAGTAAAAATAAGCTTGGTACAGCTCCAATAAAGCTAGAAACGATTTCCTTTAAATTACTTCTTTTAGAAACCTTATATCCCTTTCTCTTNGCCCAAAATGCTGCAACNGCCATAAGAAAGATACCCGTCAATATTCCTGGAAGATATCCTGCTAGGAACAATGCCGCAATTGAAACTCCTCCACTGGCTAATGAATATACAATTAAAACATTGCTAGGGGGAATAATCAAGCCCATAGTTGCAGAAGTAATATTNACTGCAGCTCCATATTGCTTATCATACCCTTCTTTTTCCATTTGAGGACCTAAAATACTACCCATAGCAGATGCTGAAGCTACTGCTGAACCTGCAATAGCTCCCATTAACATTGCAGATATAATATTTATTAAAGCTAGTCCTCCAGGAAAAAAACCTACTAGAGTTTTNGCAAAACGAATCAAACGATTCGCAATACCNCCATGAGTCATAAGTTGACCAGAAAGAATAAAAAATGGAATTGCCAATAATGCAAAACTATCCAAACCAGTTCCNATTCGTTGAGCAATTGTAGTTAAAGCTGCCAAAGCAGGAACACTTANCAGCAAGGTTAAAAATGATGAAAGTACAATACTCCATGCTACTGGAGTGCCTAGACCAATAAAAATAAAAAAACTCAAAACNAGTATACTAATTGATAAAAGTTCCATATTATTTAANAGAAATGAGTTTATAAAAAATAATCAGTAGTCCACTAATAGGTATAATGGCATAAACAATGCCTAANGGGATTTGAAGTGATGGTGAATATTGCTCCAACTTCAGAGTAATATAAACNAAATGTCCACCTCCAATAAGCATTCCGAAAAATGCAAAACTTATTACTGATAGATGAACAAAACGATCTGCAATANTGCTTTTTTTGTTATTTAATTTATTAGCAAAAAAATTTATAGCAACGTGTTCTTTTTTCCCAGATACATAAGCTGCTCCTAGAAGGCCTAACCATATCATTAAATAACGAGATAACTCATCTGTAAAAGAACTAGGATTCAAAATAAAAAAACGAGTAAAAACCTGCCANAATATATTGATGACCATAACCATTAAAATAAAAACCAGAAGTCTTTCCACAATTTTATCTATTTGATCTCTAATNTGCCTCATTTCGAATACGTTTAATTANTTGAGCTATTTCAGGATCTTTTTTAAAGTCTTCGTAGATTGCTTTTGTAGCTTTTTGAAAGAGGTTTTTTTTAGGATAATTTACATTAACACCTGCCTCAATTATTGCTTGNAAAGATTCTTTTTCAGCCGTTACCCATAATTCCCTTTGATAATGTATTGAGTGTTCAATTGCTTTTTGTAGCCAATTTTGTTCTTTAGAATTTAAGCTTTCCCAAATGTGTGTACTGACCAACAATACATCAGGAATCATTGTGTGTTCATCTATACTGTAGTATTTACAAACTTCGTAATGTCTAGATAGATAAAAACTTGGCGGGTTGTTTTCCGCTCCGTCAACGACCCCTTGTTGCAAAGCTGTGTANAGTTCTCCCCAGGAGATTGGAGTAGGGGAAGCTCCTAATTCTTTCACCATATTAAACGCTGAAATACTTTCTTGAACACGAATTTTNAAACCCTTAAGNTCACTGGGTTGATTTACTGGATGTTTTTTAGTGTAAAAACTTCTACTTCCAGAGTCATAAAATCCAACACCNTTTAGCCAGTATTCATAACCTTCTTTAAGTAATTCTTTTCCTATTGGTCCATCCAATACCNTAAATAGATGTTTTTTGTTTTCAAATAAAAAAGGTAGGCCAAAGATTTTTAATTTTGGGGCAAAATTTTCCAGCACAGCACTGGAGACCTTTGTCATATCTAAACTNCCTATTTGAAGNAACTCAAGACATTCGCGTTCACTTCCCAANTGCTGATTTGGATAAATCTTTATACGCATTTTTCCTTNTGAGAGTTTATCAAGAGTTTTATCGGCTTTAAGCATNGCTTGGTGAACAGTATGTGTTATGTCAAGACCATGCCCCAAACGTATTGTTCTTANAGATGAATTTTTTTTACAGCCTAGAANTAAAATAATACTTCCNATAAAAATAAAGTCAAAAATTTTTGGTTTAANAAATTCAAACATCATCAAAAATCAAAATAGTTTTTAGAATTATGATAACTGATATCAGATATTATTTTTCCAATCCAAGGAATATCATTTGGTAATTTTCCTCTTTCTATATCCTTTCCAAAAATATTACAGAGTAGCCTTCGAAAATATTCATGTCTTGGGAAAGATAAGAAGCTTCTAGAGTCTGTAAGCATTCCAACAAAACTACTTATCATTCCTATGTTTGAAAGGGTATTTATTTGATTNGTCATNCCTTCAAGCTGATCTAAAAACCACCAACCCGAACCCCATTGAATTTTTCCTGTAGTACTCCCATCATTGAAATTTCCAAGCATAGTAGCCATNATTTCATTATCAGCTGGGTTGAGATTATATAATATGGTTTTAGAAAGCTGATTGTTTTGATCGAGCGTATCTAAAAATTTTGAAAGTGNTTTAGCAATAGGATATTGACCAATAGAATCCCATCCTGTATCTNCGCCTAATAACTTAAACATACGGCTGTTATTATTTCTCATAGCTCCCANATGAAATTGTTGAACCCATCCACATTTATGATACGCTTTTGCCAAAAAAAGAAGCAAGGCTGTTTGGAATTTTTCAATTTCATGTGATTCTAAAACACCTTTTGCTCTTTTTTTACAATAAATATTATCAATTTCTGAAAAGGGGGCCATGTTAAAAGGGATATATTCNAATCCGTGATCAGAAATCTTACAGCCNTTATCATGAAAATAATCTATTCGTTTTTGAAGAGCTTCACATAAATCATCAAATCTATCAATTTTAAATCCAACTANTTCTTCAAGAGAATCGATAGATTGGTTAAAAGAAGAAGCCTTAATAAAAAGAAAATTATCTGGACGAAATGTAGGGTTCATTTTGATGGGGTTTCCATGANTAGAGTGAATTTTGTGACTTTCCAAATTGTCTAATGGNTCATCTGTTGTGCAGATTATTTCTACNCTCATCTTTTTTAAAAGACATAAAGTGCTGAAGTCAGAATTTGTTGCTAATTGATTTGTTAATTGAAAAAGACTTTCTGCATTATTTTTTGAAATCAAATCTGAAATTCCAAAATATCGNAATAGCTCTAAATGAGTCCAATGATAGAGTGGATTGCGAATCATATATGGAACGGCTGAGACATATTTTATAAATTTTTCCTTATCAGNAGCTTTTCCAGTAATGTATTTTTCTGGAATTCCAAGGGCACGTAAAGCACGCCATTTATAATGATCTCCATCTAACCAAAGGGCAGTTATTGAGTCATNTATTTTATTCTCTGCAATAGCTTTAGGTGAAAGGTGGTTATGATAATCAATAATAGGTAGGTCTTTAGCATAGTTATGATAAAGTATTCTAGCACTATCTGTTTCAAGAAGAAAATCTTTGTGTATAAAGGGTTTTTTGTCTGAAGGACGACCCATGTTATAAANTTTTTAATTAAACTTGAGGCTCCCAACCTGGGGCATATTTACGTTTCCATTTCTTCATAATCTTTGAATTGTTAATCACCTTACCTGNTTTTGAATCTATATTTAGTGTTTCTCCAGCATCTTGAGCCATATTTGCCAAATGACACAAAAGAGTAGAAATACTAGCATCTTTAATCTCCGCTGAAAGGGGCTTGTCTTCGCGAATAGCATCAAAGAAATTATTTANGTGATTAACATCTAACCCTCCTTCTCCTCGGGNATCAGTAGTTTTGCTTATAACAGCTTCCAATTCAGATTTTATTAAATTGCCATCTAAATCATACAATTTATAAAAATTACGATCCAATTGAATTGTTCCTTTACTTCCATAAATAGTCACACCACGACCAGGTTGCTTAGGTTGAATTAAACCTCGGCTGTGCCCNGTCCAAGTAATAAATTTATCCTCTGGGTAGTTAAATGTAACTTGCTGATTATCNACAAATTCCCAATCATCTTGAAAGGTGTATTTTCCTCCAAAAGAGGTTACACTTAAAGGAAGACTAACATCCAATGCCCAGCGACAAATATCGATTTCGTGAGTNCCATTATTGTGAACTTCTCCTGTACCCCAATTTCGAAACCAATGCCAGTTATAAGGGTGAATATTGTCTTTGTACTCTCTTCGAGGTGCCGGNCCTTGCCATAATTCCCAATCTAAGGTTTTTGGAATTGGAACTGATTTNCCGATTCCAATTGATCCTCGATTATTTGAATAATAAGCTTCTCCCTTATATACTTCTCCAATAATACCATTTCTAATATCATTTATGGCCATAATACTAGTTATTGCAGATCGCTGTTGATTTCCCATTTGAACTTTAGATCTGTACTTTTTTTGAGCAGCGACAAGTAATTCGTTTTCATAAGGACAGTGACTACAAGGCTTTTCTACATATACATGTTTCCCTGCTTGCATAGCCATAATNGTCATGGGCGCATGCCAATGTTCTGGAGTTGCAATAAAAATTGCATCTATATCTTTATTTTCTATAAGTTTTCTGTAATCTTTTTCAACCTTTGGNACATANCCTATTTTCTCTTTACTCCATTTATTGTGNTTTTCAATAATAATATCGTCTACATCACAGTTGTAGAGTATTTTTGAATTAGATTGAACATTGATAGAAGCAGCATGAGCTTTTCCTCTACTTCGAATTCCAGCAATAGCACAATGGATGCGATCATTAGCNCCCAANATATTCTTTCCAATTATAAAGTTGGAACTTAATGAAGTTGCTGCTAAAGTTCCCATAGAGACTTTTTTTAAAAATTTTCTTCTTTTATGATCCATATTAAAATTCTCTAATTTTGATATTTTTAAATGAAACTTTATTTCCATGATCTTGTAAAAGGATTAACCCTTCAGGTGAGCGCCCAAANTGTTTCCATTTTTCATATTTACTTTTTTCAACTAGTGCTTCAAAGATTTGACTGAAACGATCATATTCAACTACTTTCACNTGATTNAGCCAATGTTCTACTTTTCCATTTTTTACTACAATTCNAGCGTTATTCCAGCGATCCACCCCTTTGAAATTTTTTCCTCTAGCACCAGTTGTTTTNTTTTCAGCTCTAATAAGATCATAAAGNGAGCCCATTGTTCTATTTCCGTTTTTTCCTAATTTGGCATCTGGATGTTTTTCATCATCGAGGAGTTGAAATTCTAGGCCAATNGCTGAACCCTCACCCATGTTTAAGCTAGGTTCAACAAAATATTTAATCCCGCTATTAGCTCCTGCTGTTAATANAAAATCAATACTTAATTCAAAATNTCTAAAGGCTTCAAGGGTTACAATATCACCACCATTTCTTGCTTCACCTCCACCTGACTCTTNAACTGTTAAAACACCATTTTCTATAATCCAACCATTTTCAGGGAAATCANTTTTTTTAGCACNGCGCCATCCTTTGGTTGTTTCTCCATCCCATAGCATTCGAAATCCAAAACGTTTTTCTTCTTCGGTTAACCGCCCATCTAAATAACTTATTTGAGGTGCTTTATTTGGTGCTTCTAAAAGATTATTTTTAAGATCANGAGTTAGAATACGAATATTTTTCCAACGTACTTTTTTCCCTNCGTCTTCTTTACTTGAAATTCCGTGAACTTGGAAAGCAATAAANCCTTCATGAGTCATGTCATCAACTAAATTAGAAGTTTCTANACCATTTACAAACGTTTTTATTTTATTGCCAATTGCTTCTATTCGATATTTATTCCAGTTNCCATTTACAAAAGCATCTTGGCCTTCNTTATTACGTGTTAAAGGATATAGCCANCCCCTTCGTGCCTCATCATATATTCCACCTGCCCATTTCCTAGGGCTTGTTTCTATTTCGCATTGATATCCATGGACTCTGCCATTTAAATAACCTTTAAAACTTTGACTACGAAATTGTACTCCAGAATTCAATCCATAATCTATAAGAACTTCAAATTCAAGTATAAAATCACTNTAGCTCTNATTTGTNGCTAAAAAACTATTTGGTGTATCAAGTTTTGANGTGCCAATTAGTACTTCTTCTTTAAGTTTAAATTCAGCTTTACCATTAAGTTGATTAAANTTTTTTAAGTTTTTTTCATTTAATAAGTACTCCCATTTTTGTCCATNAAGTTGAAAAAAAATTGATGACACTACTAAAATTATAGTAGTAAGAATTTTGTTATATATAAAATTCAATATTNTTGGTTTTGTTGATGTAGATTAATTNACCTAATATAGCAAAAGTTTTTTGTTAAATTGCAGATNCNAAAACTTGTAATTTATTCATATATATATNCNTATGGATTCCCGAAGATCTTTTATTAAAAAAACCACTTCAGCTCTTAGTATTCCTTTGATAGAATNAAAAACTGGATTGTTTTCTATATTTAAANGTTCTCCATTGAATAAACTAAATGTTGGTNTTATTGGAACAGGTGATCGAGGTCAAGGATTGATGCGTATTTTAAATAAAATTGATAGTATGGAGCTAGTTGCATTTTGTGACATTCTAAAATTTCGAATTGATCAAGCTTCAGCAATTGCACCAAAGGCAACNCAGTACAATAATCATTTAAAGTTACTATCACACAAAGATCTAGATGCAGTAATTATAAGTACTCCATTTAATACTCATGCTACTATTGCCTCAGATGCTGTAGATGCTTCNGTACATATTTATTGTGAAAAAACAATGGTCAAAGGTGATAAAGATACACTTGAATTAGTTAGAAAGGTTGAAAAAAAATACAATAAAGTATTTCAAACAGGACACCAGTATCACAGTTCAAGATTATACTCTCACTTAGTTGAAATGATTCAAGCTGGAGAAATAGGTANAGTTAGTTCCATTCAGGCACAGTGGAATCGAAATGGAAATTGGAGAAGACCAGTTCCTGATCCAAAATTTGAGCGTCAAATAAATTGGCGAATGTATCGAGAGTATTCATATGGGCTTACAGCAGAGTTGAGCTCTCATCAGATCGATTTTTGTAACTGGTTATTGGGTAGTAACCCAGANAAAGTTGCAGGTTTTGGNGGTATTGATTATTGGAAAGATGGTAGAGAAACNTACGACAATACCCACTTAGTCTATACTTACCCAGGAGGTGTAAAAGCCACATTCACTTGTCTCACATCAAATGCGAAAGATGATTATCAAATTAAAGTTATGGGGGATAAAGCTACTATNATTATTGATTATCAAAATGCTTGGAAATATCCAGAGGGNAAATACAACAAAATAATAGGTGATGTTGATGGTGTGTCAGGAGCTACTCAGAGNTGGACTGAAGGGAAGGGAAATCCGATTAATTATAAACATAAAGAACCAACTCNACAAGCCTTAGAAGATTTTCAATTAGCCATTATTAATAATTCCAAACCTATGTCAGACATTAAAAGTGGTGCTTATNCCTCCTTTGCTGTTGATATTGGAATTCGTGCTATGGATAGTGAACAAGTTATTACTTGGAATCCTAAATATAANATATAAAATGTTTGAATTAGAAGACCGTGTTATTGTGCTTACAGGTTCCACTGGAATNCTAGCNGGAGCTCTAGCCTTAAGTTTAGCCAAAGCGAAAGCCAAATTGATTCTTTTAGGAAGAAACCAAAATTTATTGGATAAATTAAAGAAAACCTTAGAACAACACACCCATGTAGAGTTTTATGTTGCTGATATTTTCAATCGATCAGAATTAGAAAAAATAAAAAATAATGTTGTGAATAGCCTAGGAAGAATTGATGTATTAATTAATTCTGTAGGNGGGAACCTTCCTGGAGCTGTAATTCCTGATGAAAAATCTATCTTTGATTTGTCTGAAAATGACTTTGATGAGGTAGTAGACCTCAACTTAAAAGGAACGATAATGCCATCCATNGTTTTTGGTCAAGTAATGGCTAAACAAGGGAGTGGAAGTATAATCAACTATTCCTCTATGGCTGTAGATNGAGTTATTACAAGAGTAGTAGGTTATTCTGCGGCAAAGGCAGCAATGGAAAACTTTACAAAATGGATGGCAGTTGAAATGGCCTTAAAATTTGGTGATGGAATTCGTGTGAATGCAATTGCTCCCGGCTTTTTTATTGGCAAACAAAATAAAAAGCTGTTACTAAATGAAGATGGTAGTTTGACGGAACGNGGAGAAAAAATTATAAGAAACACCCCTATGAAAAGATTTGGAGAAGCAGAAGAACTTAGTGGTGCTATTCACTTTTTGTGTAGTGACAGTTCTCGATTTATTACCGGAATTATTTTACCTGTNGATGGAGGGTTTAGTGCATACAGTGGAGTTTAAAATATAAGAATCATGAAAGACTCTTTTAGATGGTATGGTCCTAATGACCCTGTTTCGCTAGAAGATATTCTTCAAGCAGGAGCAACAACAGTAGTTTCAGCTTTACATAATTTAACCAACGGAGAAGTTTGGGATGAAAGCGCTATCAAAGCACACCAAAAAATTATAATAGACGCAGGTCTAAATTGGGAAGTTGTAGAATCAATTCCCATTCATGAAGAAATAAAACAACGCACAGGCTCTTTTGAGTTTTATATNGAGAACTATAAGAAAACGATAACAAATCTNGCTTCTTGTGGAATTTATAATGTATGTTACAATTTTATGCCTGTTTTAGATTGGACCCGAACACATTTATACTATTCAATGNATGATGGTTCAAAAGCTTTATACTATAACAATACTGCTCTAGCAGCNTTCGATTTATTTATTCTTAAAAGAGTTGGAGCAAAAAAAACATATGATAAAAATCAAATTAAAAAGGCTAAAAGTTATTTTAAATCACTCTCTCCAGATGATANNAAAANACTNTCTAAAAGCATTATTGCTGGATTGCCAGGTGCCGAAGAAGGCTATACAATTGAACAATTTAGAAAAAAACTACAGCAATACGAGTATATTTCTNCAGAAGATTTAAGGGAACATTTAATTCTATTTTTAGAAGCAATCATTCCTACAGCAGAAAAATTAGGTGTTAAGATGTGTATACATCCAGANGACCCACCATTTTCTCTTTTCGGTATTCCAAGGGTAGTGAGTACCCTAAAAGATTTGAACATCCTTTTTAAAAGAGTTCCATCTATATATAATGGCTTAACTTTTTGTACAGGCTCTCTNGGTGTTCGTCAAGAAAACGATCTGATTCAACTTTTTAAGCAATTTGCAAATCGTATTCATTTTCTTCATCTTCGAAATATACGAAGAGAAGGGCAGGGAAGTTTTGTTGAAGCTAATCATTTAGAAGGAGATGTAGATATGTTTTCTGTGGTTNATTCCGTAATAAATGAAGAAAAAAAAAGAAAAAAAGAAAATCGTTTAGATTGGGAGTTNCCAATGCGTCCTGACCATGGACACCAAATGTTAGATGATTTAAATAAAAAAATAAATCCTGGCTATTCTGCAATAGGAAGGCTTCGNGGCNTNGCAGAAATTCGAGGCTTGGCTTTAGCAATAATTAGAACAANATAAATTTTTATAAACTAAAAAAATACTACAATGAACAAACAAATTTATCTCTTATTTATATTAGTAAGCTTTTTTGTATTTGGTCAAAAAGAATACTATGAAATTCGAAAGTATGAGCTCCCTTTTAATGCCTCTGAATTGGCACTTCATAAGTATTTTTCTGAAGCTTTACTCCCAGCACTTAATCGTCTTGGAATTGAAAACATAGGTGTATTTGAAGCATTAGGTGATCCAACTCCAAAAGTTATCTATCTTTTTATTCCTTATAAAAATATGGCGAGTTATGCTCAAGTTTTTAAAGCTCTAGAAAATGATAAAACTTATTTGAAAGNACGNGCTTCATACGATATTATCCCACAAAATAAAAAAGTTTANAACCGTTTTACAACATCTTTTTTAATTGCTTTTGATGGNCTTCCCAAATTGATTAAACCTAATAAAGAGGCTCAATTATTCGAATTGAGAACTTATGAGGGTTACAGTGAGGATGCTGTNAGACGAAAAGTCAAAATGTTTAATAAAGAAGAATTTAGCATTTTTGATGNTACTGGATTAAATTCTGTGTTTTTTGGTGAACAAATTTCTGGNCCATTAATGCCTGCACTAACTTATATGTTAGTTTTTAACTCTATGGAGGAGCGAAATTCAAATTGGGAAAAATTCTCAAAACANCCTAAATGGAAAAGAGTCTCTGCATTAAAAGAATATGNGAATACTGTTTCAGATATTAAACGCACTTTTTTGAGGCCTTTTAAGTACTCTCANCTATAAAAAAAATTAGAAGTTNAGTGTATCAGGAAGGAATTTTGACACTAAATCCTCATAGTAGGGACGTAATGCTTTGCTATCTGGTGGCACTGGAGCTTTTGAATATAAATCATAAGCGTTAAATTTTCTGACCCATTCAAACATTTTAAGNTCANNAGTGTCCATCAGATAATCGTATGCCTTTTCTTTATGCTGTGCATAAAAAGAGTGGTATCTAATCATATANAAGGCCTCNTTNGGAAGATAATCTTTAATAATTTGATATAAATACTCATCATGACCCCAGCTCATCTTTATATTATCTAAACCACAATTTTGTTTATATATTCCAAGTTTGGAATTGAATTCAGGGTTGCTACTATCTGGATTTAATGCAAAATATTCTGAGTGGACTATAGATTTTGAAAAAGAACATCCAACAGGGAAAGTATCTCCAACAACTGCCCATTGTGGCTCTCCAAAAAGGCAAAGAACTTTTCCTACATCGTGAAGAAATCCAGTTAAAATNAACCAATCAGGATGTCCATCTGCTCTAATTGATTCTGATGTTTGCAATAGATGTTGCAATTGATCTAATTCAATGTCAGGATCGCTGTCATCTATCAAAGTATTTAGAAATTCTACCGCATCCCAAAGAGACATTTTTCGCTGGTCAAATTTTAAAAACCTCTTTTCTTTTTCACAGACAAAATCATAGGACTGNTATTTATGATTGAGCATGTAAAATTCTCTTACAGTTTCAGCTCTTTTAGAATTTTGATAGTCCCGAAATTCCTCTTCAGATTTTTTAGATTCTTTTTCAGGGTACCGCATCAATATGTCATCTTCCCAATCTTCAATACTATTTAAGGGATTTAATTTTGNNTTATCCATATTTAAAATTACAAATTAAAATATATATCTGAAAATTNAAGATTTTATATTCTATGAATTGTACATTTGCGGTCAATAAAATTGTTTTTGAAATTTACCCTTCTATTAAAATTTTGTTTTTTAGAAAAATCTTAATAATAACATTATTAGTATCATTATTACATTCTTGTATTGATCCTATTGCACCTATTTTTGATTTTCAAAGTGACATTATTATTATTAATGCTNTAGCTTCTACAGCTCCTGGCACAACATCTGTTACGGTTGAAAAAACAAAAATTGAATTTGGAGAATATACTAGTGAATTTATATCCGGTTGTAAAGTTGCTCTTGTTAACTCTACGACTAAAGAAGAAATTAATTTTAAAGAAGAAAATGNNCAGTATAAAGTTTCTAATTCTTTTAAAATAAATTCTGGATCAACATGGGAATTAGAAGTAACACTTCCAAATGGAAACTTTTATCGNTCAACTTCGCAAGTGACACCTTCTGAAGTACCTATATTAAGTATNAAAGAGAGNTTTAATTTAGAGATGAATTATGATGAAGGCATAGGAGGCTATCTCCCTGGACATGAAATAACAATTGATTTTCAGGACCCTCCAGAAGCTGAAAATTTTTTTTTATATCAGTATAAAGCTTATGAAAGAGAAATATATTGTAAAATATGCGAATATGGGGTATTAAGAAATGGAGAATGTCTTTCTCAAATTGACAACCCAAGATTGACAAAAGATTACTATACCTATACATGTGATTCTCAATGTTGGAGGATGAGTTATAATGATGAAATTATTGTTTTTAATGATAAATTTACAAATGGTAAATTAATTTCAAATTTACTAGTAGCTAAAGTACCATATGTTTCAAAGCAAAATATTTTAGTTGAAATTCTTAAACTTAATATTTCTGAAGATTCATACAAGTATTATAAGACAATAAAAGATTTGGTTGATAATAATGGTAGTTTAAACTCTCCTTTACCCACAGCATTAATTGGAAATTTTAAAAGTATTTCAAATCCTGAAGAAACAGTATTAGGAAGATTTACAGCTGCTTCTGCTGTAACAAAATCAATATTCATAAAAAGAGACNATAGAACTGAAAAAGTATATGGCAAATTATTAGAATTACAACCTGAAGCATTNGGAGATCCCATACCNAATCCTCTAACCTATCAATATAGTTGTGATGAATCTCGTTTTAGAACAATTGATTTAGATCCAAATCTTATTGAATATTTTAATATAAGTAGTGTTGTTNATAATGACATAGATGGAGACCAAATTGAAAATAATTCGGATAATTGTATTTCAACTCCAAATACNAGCCAAAGTGATATAGATTTTGATGGNATTGGTGATGCATGCGATAATGATGCNGATGGAGATGGTTATATTTTATTTTATGAAAATTTTTGTAATACAAGTGATTTCGATTCCCAAAGTATTCCAGATGATAATGATNTAGATTCGATTCCAGACTGTGTTGATGAAGATGATGATAATGATGGATATTCAGATGAAATTGAGATATATTGTGATTCTGATCCTTTTGATGAAAATAACTTACCAATNGATAGCGATAATGACTATCTGCCTGATATTTGGGAAAGGAATGTTTCTAGAACAAATCCAAATAATCCNGATACTGATGGAGATGGATATATAGATGGAAGAGAATGTTGTCCTAGAAATCCTAATAGAAACTAAAATGAAAAAATCGGTTTTAATTTTTAAACCTCTATNTCTTTNNATTCTAATANTTAATTCCTTTTATATTATTTATGGACAAGAATTTTCATTAACAATTAAAGTTGTAGATNAATCAGATCAAAAACCTTTGGATGGAGTAACTGTATTAATAAGTCCATGTCAATGTGGTGGAATTACTAATTCTAANGGTATTTTTTCAAAAAAATTAAAAAAGGAAAATTATACTTTAACTCTTGACTACTTAGGATTTGCTTCAGAGATAATTAAAGTAGATTTATCTAGAAATCAAACCATACTCACTTCAATGAAAGCTCAAGAAGAAGAACTTTCAGAAGTAGTTCTTCTAGCTCAACGAAGATTTCAAAATACTGAAAACGCACAAATGGGAGTTATTGAATTAAATAGTAGAGAATTGATAAAAGTACCAGCTGCATTAGGTGAATTCGATGTATTAAAAAGCTTAACATTAATGGCTGGTGTAAATAACACTGGTGATGTTAGTAATGGAGTATCAATTAGAGGTGGTTCGCTTGATCAAAATCTATTATTATATGATTCTGCTCCAGTATTTAATCCAACCCATTTGTTTGGATTATTTTCTGTGTTTACANCAGATGTGATTTCTTCTGTNAACATTTATAGGGCCAATATACCTGCTAAATATGGTGGAAGAATTGCCTCAATATTAGGGATAAAGGTAAAAAATCCTTATACAGANTCTTTTAAATTAGAAGGGGGAATAGGCTTGGTATCAAGTCGATTAACTTTAACAACTCCAATAATTAAAGATAAGTTGATGGTGATTGCTGGTGGAAGACTTGGCCTTAGCGATTTATTTTTTCCAATTTTAATTCCAAGATTAAAAAATACAAGGGCTAACTTCAATGATAGCACCGTAAAATTACTTTATATACCTAACTCGAATAATCAANTGACCTACACTAACTTTTTAAGTAATGACTTTTATCAACTTGATTTAATTTCATCTGTTGAAAATATAATCTCCTCTTCAAACCAGTATGAATTTAGTACAATTAACCACTCTTTAAAATGGCTTCATACTTTTAAAAACGATACNAATCTNACAGGAAGTTTGATTCANAGCTCTTATAAGCCTAAAAATCTTTTCCCTGAAATAGATTCTGATAATGTTATCAGTTTTGAATCACAAGTTGATTATTCGAGTATACAATTCGAATATTTGAATAGCAATAATGATAATTTTGACATTTATTCCGGTTTACAATTAAACAGATATCAAGTTTCTCCGGGAAATTTAAATCCAGGTTTTGGGAATAATATAAATCCAGTTGATNTAGATAAAGAAACTGGATANGAAGCTTCAATCTACGCTAATTTTAATTGGGATTTGAATGAGAAGCTCAAATTTTCAACCGGTATTAGATTGACCCAATTTTTATTGACTGGACCTTTTCAAGAATCNCAATACTCTACAGAGGGNATTGTAGATTCTNTTGAATATTTTGATAATAATGAATTAGTNGTTGACTACTTCAATCCTGAACCCAGAATTGGCATCAATTATAAATCTGGAAAAAACAGCTCATTTAAATTAAGTTATGCTCGTCTTTTTCAGTATATCCAAAATATATATAATACCAATACACCTCTTCCTACATCAAGATGGAAAATTTCAGATCGTTATATACTNCCTCAAAAAAATGANACTTTTGGGATCGGATTTTATAAAAATTTTACAGATTCGTTTATAGAACTTTCATTAGAAGGATATTACCGAAAAACAGAAAATAATTTAACATATCGNCCNGGTGCTGACTTCTTTCTTTCNGAATTTATTGAAAGAGAAATTACTCAGGCACGAGGAAATTCTTATGGTATTGAGTTAAGTTTAAAAAAAACATTGGGAAAGTTTAATGGTGTTTTTAATTATACATGGTCTAGAAGTCTTTTAATAACAGANGAGTCAAATCCTTTGTTCAAAATAAATAATAANAACTGGTTCAACTCAGATTTTGATAGGCCCCACACTGTNAATGCTTCAATAAATTTTGAAAATGATAAATTNAACTCATTTAGCTTCAATTTTGTCGGTCAATCAGGAAGACCATACACAATAGCTAATGGTATTTTTGAAAGGCAAAATGTAACAATTCCAATTTATTTAAATCGTAATAATTCAAGATTGCCTACTTACCACAGATTAGATTTTTCTTGGAAAATATCATACAGTAAAGAGCCAAACAGNAAGTTTAAAGGAGATTGGATTTTTACGATTTACAACTTATATGGAAGAAAAAATCCTTTTAATATTTACTACACTCAAAGGAGTGGAACCATAGATGGGAATATTTTCCTCGGCAGCCCTCTTGGGTCTTATGAACTTTCTGTTCTTCGAAGTCCATTGGTTTCACTNACTTATAATTTTAAAATCCAGTAGAATTTGAAAGTNGTTATGAATTANAAATCTTATTTTTAAACAAGAAAATTAAAGTTTAAGGCTAACTGGNACNCCCGCTTTTAATTTTANAGGCATTCTTTTATTTTTATAAATAAGTAGATTTTGAGTATCGTATTTAGATATTAATTGAATATTTTTCAATTCATTTTTTTCCCAACTTAAGTCGACTTTTATATTACCTCTGGCCTTAATCCCTCTTACTTTCCCTTGTTTCCAGTTAATAGGTAAAGCAGGAAGAANTCTAATAATCCCTGGCTCGTGAGATTGTAGCAAACTTTCAACAATCCCAGCTGTNTAGCCAAAGTTTCCATCGATTTGAAATGGAGGGTGGGCATCAAAAAGGTTAGGNTAAATAGATTTTTCTAAAAGTAGTTGGATATGTTCATNTGTCATTTCACTATCCATAAGACGGGCTGCACAATTAATTAACCATGAACGACTCCAACCAGTTCCTGCACCTCCATTATCCAGTCTATAATCTAATGTTTTTCGAACAGCTTCAAAAAGCTTTGGAGTTTTAGATATACTTATTTGATCCCCAGGGTGAAATCCATAAAGATGCGACATATGTCTATGACCTGGTTCTAGTTCTTCATATTCTCTATCCCATTCCAAAATACGACCATCAGAATCCAATTGAAATCCAGTTCGCAGTCGNTTTAATTGCTTTTTAATTCTAGTTATTATGGGATTTTTCAAATCTAAAATCTCAGCCGCATGGATATAATTATTAAAGACTTCTGTTATTACTTGTTGATCCATAGCACTTCCTAAGCAGCTAGCAACNGGGACTCCATCTTTATCAAGATATCTATTTTCTGGTGAAGTTGATGGAGCCGAAATCAAAGTCCCATCTCTTTTGTCNTCAATAATCCAATCACTATAAAAATATGCAATNGCTTCTAAGACTGGTAAAGCTCTTTTTTTTAAAAAATCAATATCTTTTGTAAATAAATAGTGCTGCCAGTAGTGTTGAGCCATCCAACCTCCAGNACCAAAAGAAGCACCCCAATATGCAGTAGGAGCTCTAAGCCATGTCGGTGCCCAAAGATCTGTCGCATGTGGCAGAAATGAACCCCTAGCCCCAAAGTTTTTTTGAGCTGTTTCTTTTCCATTTTCAATTAAATTATCTACAAAATCAAATAAAGGAGCATTTAACTCATCTAATTGTGTAAGATTAGCTAACCAATAATTCATCTGAAGATTTATGTTGAGATGATAATCTGAGTTCCAAGGTGCGTTAATATGAGGATTCCATAAGCCTTGAAGATTTGCTGGAAGTGTTNCTTCTCNTGAGCAACCAATAAGTAAGTATCTACCAAAATGAAANAAGGTTTCTTGTAATTCTAAATCAGTAAATCCATTTTTNACGTTTTCCAATCGAACATCAGTAGGTTGTTTTTGTAGGTTATTTTCGGATATTAAATCGAACTCTACACGATTAAATAAAGATTGATGNTCCTTAATATGTCTTTGCTCTAGTTGAATTATATTCATTGNCTCNATTGCTTCTAGTTCTTTAATGTTTTTGATTGGATAGTTTTTCTGATAATAAGAAGAATTAGAGACTAAATAAATTTCTAACTCTTTTACCTTATTTAAAGTAATTTTATCATTATTATATAAAATNGAACCACCTAGATGAAGTGTTTTAAGAGCNGTTTGAAATTTTACACCTTCATTNATAGGTACAATTTTTGAATTGAATTTTCCTTTNCGCTGTGTTACTTCCCCTTCCATGATCAAAANTTCATCTTTTAAATAAGTTAAAGAGGTAGGAATTCCTTCATCATTTGGTCTTTGGAGCTNAATTGTNCCGTTTAGTCCCAAAGGATGTTTGCTTTTTATAGAAATAACGATTACTTGATCTTTTGCAGATGCAAAAACTTTTTGANAAACAGGATATCCCTCTGTTTTATAATCAACCTCAACAAGAGCTTTATTAAGGTTTAGAGAACGTCTATAATCTGTNATAGCGCTATGCGATAAATTAATAAATAAATCACCNAGTGTTTGATGTGATCTAACAATTGTCTTGTTAGAAAATTTTTCAACTAAAAGAGAATCTNCTTTTTTTATTTCTCCCTTGAAAAGAAGACTTCTAATTAAATCTAAATCTTTTGGAGTTCCTGTTGGATGATCCCATTCTAGATCTTTAGGCCATAGAGAGTCATCATTAAGTTGAATTCTTTCGTTTATAGGGTCTCCAAAAACCATTGCACCCAGTCTTCCATTACCAATCGGAAGCGCTTCCTCCCATAATTCTGCAGCTTTGTTATACCATAATATTTGTTCATTCTGTTCAANAACTAATATTTTTTTTTGGCATCCATGAGATAAAAGAAGAATATTCAGAATTAAAAAAAAAGCGAGCTTCTTCATAAATAAATNTTTGATTCAGTTTAAATTTAGATGAATTAATAAAAATTCTTAATTATTTTTTAATTTTTCTTTTTGTTATTTTCTAATTTAAACTTGAGATTGTATTTTAAAAAAAAGATTTTAATTTGAATAATTTAATCGTATTGAAGAATCAATATATAACAAATGAAGTCAAAGAAAATTGTCTGTTTTGGAGAAATTTTATGGGATTTATTTCCNAATGGAAAGAGATTAGGTGGAGCTCCTTATAATGTGGCAAACTCTTTAAAGAGCTTAGGAGCTGATGTTTATTTAATAAGTAGATTTGGTAAAGACACTCTTGGTGATAAATTGCTCGANCAAGTTAAAATTAAAGGTGTCCCTACTGATTATTTACAAATCGACCCAACTNATGAAACAGGTAAAGTTATTGTAAGTTTGGATTCAAAGGGCTCAGCTCAATATGAAATTAAGCAAAATGTAGCATGGGACTTNATAGAGCCAGTAACTCAAGCCATTGAATTAGTANATAATTGTAACGTTTTTGTCTTTGGAAGTTTAATTGCTAGGTCAGAATCTTACAAGGCATTAAATAAGTTTTTGAACATGGCTAAGTTTTCTGTTTTTGATCTAAACTTGAGACCTCCTTTTTATAATAAATCATTACTTGAGGAGTTGATGCTTANATCGGATATGCTTAAATTTAATGATGAAGAGTTGTACCAAATCGCAGAAACTTTAGGGTCACCTTTTCATTCCATGGATCAGCACATTNCCTTTTTGTCAAAAAAGACAAATACAAAAATCATCTGTGTTACAAAAGGGATGTATGGATCAGTACTATATTATAATGATGATTGGTACTACAATAGTGGTTATAAAGTANAGGTTGAGGATACAGTAGGAGCAGGAGATTCTTTTTTAGCAACACTTATTTTCGGATTATTAAACAAAAGACCACTACAGCAATCATTAGATNAAGCCTCTGCTATGGGGGCTCTNGTTGCAAGCAAATCAGGTGCTAATCATAATATTTCTGAGCAAGACTTGAATATGTTTATGGGTAAAGATTTTTAGATATTTATATTATATTAATGGATGATTTTTCATTTTATGAATAAAATAATATTTTGTCTTTTATTTTATTGTTGGTTTTCATTATCAATTGCTCAAGAATTTAATGGCCATCAATTACTTGAAAAAGCTATAGCCTATCATGACCCTAACTCTCAATGGAATTTATTCAATACAGAATTTAAAGTAACTATGGAATCTCCTANTCNCCNGTTAAGGAAAAGTAAAATTTTGCTTAATATTCCAGCTTCCTTTTTTAGGCTTANGGTAAATCAAAGNGAAAATATATTAACTTCAATACTNGACAAAGGAAATTGCTATTTAGAATTTAATGGAAAAACAGATTTTTCAGAAGAAATTCAAAAAAAGTACCATCTAGACTGTGATCGAGCTAAATTTTATAAAGATTATTATAGCTATTTATATGGTTTGCCAATGAAATTAAAAGATCCCGGGACAATTATTGATCCAAAAATCAAAAAAATCAAAATTGATCAAGACGAATTTTGGATATTAAAGGTAACCTACGAAGAATCAGTAGGAAGTGATACCTGGTATTTTTTCTTTGANAATGAGACTTACGCCCTTAAACAATATAAATTTTATCATGACGAGTCTAAAAATGATGGAGAATATATTCTTTTAGAAGATGAACTTTTAGTTGGNGGCATTAAAATGCCCAAAAATAGAAGTTGGTATTTAAATTCAAACAATGAATTTTTGGGAATTGACCGATTAAGTGTAAATTAAAACACAAAACACAAAANACAAAACACATAATAATGAAAAACTATTGTTTATTATNCCTTCTTATNATTTTAAGTTTAAATTCCCAAGAAAATAAACAGATTTTAGGAAAATGGGATTTAGAAGTAGAAATTGATGGGAAAATTGCNCCCTCTTGGCTTGAAGTAAAGCAATCAGGTAACAAGGCATTAGTTGGATATTTTGTNGCTAATAATGGTAGTGCACGTCCAATTTCAGAAGTTTTTTTTCATAATGGNATTATTGACTTTAGTATTCCNCCTCANTGGGATGGTTTTAATTATATGTATTTCCAAGGAATATTGGAACAAGGAAAATTGAGTGGCACTATTTTAAGTAGTGAAGGTGNAANTCATTTTTTTACAGGTGTACNTGCACCGAAATTAATTAGANAAACTGAAATTAATTGGGGAAAAAACCAATCACTATTTAACGGAAAAAACTTAGAAGGGTGGAANTCTTCAGATTCAAAAAAAACTAACCAATGGTTCGCCGAGAATGGAGTCCTCAGTAACCCTGAATCNGGTGTAAATTTAATTACTGANAGAAAATTTGAGGATTTTAAATTACATATTGAATTTCGATATCCTAAAGGGAGTAATTCTGGAATTTTCCTAAGAGGGCGTTATGAAGTTCAGGTNGAAGATGNTTATGGAAGAGAACCTGAATCAACTCTTTTTGGAGGTATTTATGGTTTTTTGACGCCTAACCAAATGGCNGCCAAAANGGCAGGAGAATGGCAAAGTTATGATATCACATTAATAGGGNGAATAGTGAGTGTAGTAGCCAACGGTAAGAAAATCATTACAAATCAAATCATCCCCGGAATAACTGGGGGTGCATTAGATAGTAAAGAANATTTGCCAGGTCCGATTATGTTGCAGGGAGATCATGGTGTTGTGGAATATCGCAATATAAAGATTCAACTTCCAAAATAATAATTACTTTGTTTTTTCAATNTTNTATTTTTCTTTGTAATATTTGATAATAGGAGGAAAGGGGCCATATTTATGTTGTTTAGATGAAAAGCTGTCACTCCAAGGACCATATGGAGTTGAAGCGGGTTTAAGTTTTTTATCGGGATAATCTATTTCCTTTTTTGTTTTTTGTGGTCTAGGAAAACTATTTATATAACCTGCAACGTGATAGGCTTNTTGATCGGTTAGTTTTGGCTGTTCCCAAGTTGCTTGAAGATAAGGCATATTGTTTTTTATAAATGCAGCAGCAGTAAGAACCCTATTCATTCCGGCACCATCATTATAAGTATCTAGNCCCCATAGAGGAGGATATTGATAGCCTTTTTCTGACTCTTGGTACTTTATTCCTTTTCCTTTTTCCCCATGACATAAAGCACATTCTTTTANATATATAGCCTCACCTTTTTTTAGATCTACNGCAAATAAAGGAGGTTCAATTTTAGGATAGCCTTTAAAAATTTTAGAATTTAATTTTGGAACTCCTCCATCTAACCAATTCATGTAGGCAATCATAGCTTTNATTTGAGGAGCGTCTTCAGAAAATTCTTTTCCATTCATGCTTCGTTCCATACATCCATTTATACGCTCTATGAGAGTACCTATTTTGTTTGCTCTACCACCGAATTGTGGAAATCTGTCAACTATTCCAATCCAAGAAGCTGCACCTGATAGTGTTCCCCCGTTTAAATGACAGTTAGTACAAGATAAATTGTTTCCTGCATATCTTTTATTCGGATCTTTATTTAGAGGCCCCATATATTTTGAGGTCTCGCTTAATAAAAAATATCCGTACTTTATTTCATCACTTATATTTTGATTATTTATTACCATTGAATTGGGATCCCACTCAAGAATAGGCTCTTGAGAGGGATCTTCCCAAATCCTGTCAAAATAAATGACTCCAAAAAAAACCAATGTTATTAACAAAAACAATACCCCTATAATTTTCAAAAGGGTTTTCACCAAATTTTGAAAAACTTCCATAGTTTAAAAAAAATTTAATTTCTAAGATAATACTTTATAAAATCTGTTTTACAGCCTATCTTTTTTCACTTTATCGAAATAGATTGATTTAAAGATAAATAGGTTAATTAAATCTTTTAATTTTAAGAAAGTCAATAGGATATTTTGAATTACCCTTATCTACTAAATCTGATACAATTTCACCAATTATACTGGCAAACTTAAATCCATGACCACTAAAACCACCAGTAATGACTATATTTTCATTTTCTGGGTGTTTGTCTACGATAAAATCTTCATCTGAAGTGTAGGAATATAGACACGTTTTTACGGTATTTATTGATTCAATTTTATTTGGCATCAAACCTTTTATAAAGTTTAGAAGTTTTTTTTCTTCTTTATTTGAAATACTTCTTTTAACATTATTAGGATTTGTTAATTCACCTTTAAAATGATGGGCAAATTTAAGCCCAAAAGGTCCGTGAAAAGAATTAGATGGTAATATTGGAAAGCCGTAAAATATACCTTCTGATGAATTGTTGGCATACGTCCAGCAGGGAAAATTATTTAAGCTAAATTCTTCATTATTTTTTGGTTTTGCCCAAGCTATTATTTGTCTTGTCACTTCTAAATTTGAAAATTGAGCTAGTTCAGAAATCCATGCTCCTGTTGAAATGACAAGTTTCCTACATTGATATATTCTCCCTTTATTAGTTTTAACCTCTATAACATTATCTTTTTTTAACCATTCTATAGCCTTTTCATTAGTATTTATTGTAGCACCATTTTTTAGTGCTAATTTAGTAAATGCAACTATAGCTTTTTCTGGTATAATTAACCCTGCATTTTTTTCAAAAATATTTGTGTAACCAATTGGAATATTAAATTGAGGATAATTCTTTAACTGTTCTTTTTTGGTGAATTGGTTAAATTCAATCTTATATTTTTCTGCAGATTCAAGCGAGCCTTTAATTAATAAATGATTCTTTGGTCCAAAATATGCAAGCCCTGTCTTATAGTATATTTTATCTCCATATTCATTTTCTAATTTTTTCCAATTTTTATATGCACCCTCAAGTAAAGGTACATAGCTAGGATGTTCAAAATAAGCTTTTCTAATTATTCGGCTCTGACCATTATGAGATCCTTTATCATTAGGAATATCAAATTGTTCAAGCCCTAGTACCTTAAAGCCTTTTTTTGATAGATGGTAACATGAAGATGAACCCATACTTCCAACTCCTAGCACAATTACATCGTAATCGTTCCCTTTGAGTTGAATTTTTGTATCTGAATATATTTTAGATTTTGGATTGTTAACAGAAAGGGTACTCACTGCAATTGATTTTTGTAAAAATTCTCTTCTTTTCAAAAAATAATTTTCTTAAATAAATTTATCCTACAAACTGAAACAAATTCAGATTAGAATATTTTTCAAACTATTAATTTTTAACTCTTTATATATTATTTCCGGATGTTTTTACCTTCAATTCCATCAAGCATTAGATTTGAAAAATACGGCCCGTTTTCAGTCATTGTAATAAACATAAAATGATCAAATTCTCCATATTTTTTACCTCTAAGCTTACTACCTCCCCCCATTGTCGCTAACACAAAATAATCATTTTTATTTCTTTCATAAAGTTTGTATTTATGATGATGACCTGTGAAAACACTATGTTTACGATTTTGTAAAAGTTTCTCTACTTTAAGCCAGTTATTACCACTTTCTCTAAGCCAAAGAGGTTGATGCATAAAAACCATTGTCCAGTCAACATTTGGATTCATTCTTAGAATTTTATCTACAAATTCAACCTGATCTTTTCCTAAGTCAGGATTATTTAAAGCTGTATGGCCATATTCTGAGTTTAAACAAATAAATAAAACGTTTTTATAAAGAAAGTGATAATAATCTGTTCCAAATCTTTTAAACCATTCATTTTCCATTACTTCGTTTGTATAATCGTGGTTTCCAGCAACATAAAAGAATGGCATTTCAAGTTTTTTTACGAACGAATTGAATTCTTTCCATTCATCATTAATTTTTTTTATGTCTTCAGTGTATCCATTAATCAAATCACCAACACTAACAACAAATGCGGGTTGCATTAAGTTTATTTTTTCTATTCCCTTTTCCCATATACCTTTTCGCTCACCGCCAGTTCTGTCTGTTACAACAACAAAATTAAATTTATTTTTAGTGTCGTTTACCCTTTCTGAAGTCCAAGGTTTATTAACTGAATTAAATTTCTGTAATTTTAATTTATTTTGAGCATAAATTGAAGTCAGATAAATCAAAAAAAATAAAAAGAAAATTTGTTTTTTCATTTTAAATAGTTTACTTATTTAGTCTAGATTTAATATTTATAATATCCGTTAAATATATTATTAAAACATTGAGAAAGTTTATTTTTTTAATTTTTCTTCTATTTCATTCTTGCAGCAAAAATAATGATTCATCTGATATAGAAACCATCTCAAATGCTGTAGAGCATATATATCCTAAAAATGACGGGCCTGAAAAAAACCCTTTAAAAGGTTGGAGTACTGGCTGGTGGAAAGATTTTGATTATGCTACTGTAGGTTTTCAATATATTAAATGGAAAGATTTTGAGCCAACAAATGATAATTTTAATTATGATTATGTAGAAGANATTATTGACAGACCTGGAAGCTCAGGTAGACATTTNATATTAAGACTTTACACAGACTGGTATGGNGAGAATGAAATTTCGGATGGAGGCCCAGAATGGTTATATAATGAAATTGGTGTTGAGAGGTTAAGGAGTAAAAATGGTAAGTACTTAACAAATTTCAATAATGAAAAATATCTATCTCAAGCCAAAGAAGTAATTAAAGCTTTGTCTAACCGATATGATTCTGACCCAAGAATTTACGCTTTTCAACTTGGAATAATTGGTTATTGGGGAGAATGGCATACCTATGGGTATTCAGAGGATTATTATCTTACTAATGAATTAAAAAATCAAGTACTTAGTACTTATAAAGATAATTTTCTTAATACTAAATTAATGGGACGTTATCCATGGAGGGAACCACTAAAATCCACTGGAAATATTGGTTTCCACAACGATTATTTTGGTCCTGTACCTCATAGTTACGAATTTGATGAAGCTATTAGCGAAAGTAATAAATGGATTGAGGGACCTATTGGAGGAGAGTATCCGCCTCAAATTTCTGAAAATGAATTTAATCAAATTTATTTAAGCGAATTAGGAGAAAAAATGATAAAAAAAGGACACTATTCTACAATGAAAGTAATAAATGCCTGTGAAAGAGAAGTTATCGANTTATGTGAAAATTTTATGAAATTACATCGTTTAATGGGTTACAATTACCAGATTCAAGAATGCTCATTTAAAGAAAAAATNTCCTTAAATGAATCTCTCTCAATTCAGTTANTAATAAATAATATTGGAGTTGCGCCTATGTATTATGATTGGGATGTTGAATTTAGTATTTTAGATGATAAAAAAAAGGCATTAAAAATTTTCAAAACTGACTATAAAATTTCTGATATTTTACCTGGNGATAGTAAAAATTTTATGATTCAAAAGTCTATTAAAGAATTNTCTACAGGTAAATATTATTTAGGAGTNAGAATTATTCAACCAAATTCTCAAAATGAAAAATCAGAAGTATGGAAATTAGATTCAAGAAACGCATACATTCTTTTTTCAAATGAAATTGATGTAATTGATGGGTATTGGAATTCCCTAAATGCGCTAGAAGGAGCGTGGTCTATTTTGGGTGAATTAGAAATTACAGACTAAGTAAACGAGTAATTATATAACAGGAAAATAATAAACTTAAGATAGTTCATGATTTTAAAGTTTTAATTCATAGGGCTTTCTATAACGCTTTCCTCTTCTAAGATTAGCCTCAAAATCATCAATAAATTCCTCTTTGAAAGGATCCCAATTTAAAGGTCTTCTATATTCATATGCTAAATTTGCAATATGACAAACTGTTGCTGTTCTATGACCAACCTCAACATCACAAATAGGTTTTGAACCCTTTTTGGCAGAAGTTATCCAATCATTTTCATGACTTTCGGAAACATAAAGTTTTATATCTGTTGGTTTCAATTTAACATTTAATAATTCTTTTGGGTTAGTTTCAAAAAAGCTTCGGCTTATGTCAAGCGTTCCCTTTGATCCAAAAAAACGAACTGCAAATCCACGTCCAAAATTTCTATGTTCAACTTCAATTCCGTTATCATAATACATCATTAGGCCCCTAGATGCAGTAGGTTCCATTGGTGCTTCATATTTAATAGGTCCTGTATGATCCATCCCAAGAGCCCATTGAACTATATCAAACATATGAGCTCCCCAATCAGAAAGTATACCTCCTCCAAACTCTCTATACCATCTCCAGTTTGGAAACCAATCCTTCTCGACAATAATATTATGGTAAGAACGTAACGGTGCTGGCCCTAACCATCTATCCCAATCTAAATAATCTGGGGTTTCTTGGAACGGAAGATTACATGGAGCTGATGGATTACCTACCTCAATCCAAACCTTTTCAATTTTACCAATATATCCATTTCGAACTAATTCGCAGGCTTTTCTAAAATCAGCTCTTGAGCGTTGCATACTACCTGTTTGTAAAATACGATTGTATTTTCTAGCTGTCTTTTCCATAGCTCTTCCCTCTTGTATAGTGTGAGACATAGGCTTTTCACAATAAACATGCTTTCCAGCTTTCATTGCATTAATTGAGGGTATAGCATGCCAATGATCAGGAGTACTCACTACGACTCCATCAATATTTGAGTTTTCAATTAGTTTATCAAAATCCTCATATATTAAAGCTTTACCCTTTATTTCATATTTATCATATTCATTATCTATCAATTTTCTAAATCTACTTAGTCTTTTTTGATGAATATCACATCCAGCAATAATTCTAGCATCAGAAATTTTTGACATTCGCTCAATAAGACCACCACTTTGAGCACCTAATCCTATAACACCTATATTAAACCTATCACTTGGTGCAGTAAAGCCCTTTCCCATAACATTCCTTGGAATTATTGTTATTCCTAGAACTGCAGATGCTGTTTTCTTTACAAATTCTCTTCTGTTATTAATCATTTTTATGTATTGATTTTTGGCAATTAACTAGTTTAAGCTATGCAGTATAAATGTAGTATAAATTGATTTGATTTTTCAAAATAACCCCCAAAGCTATTAAAATCAGAAAAAATTTAGTGAATTGGGTAAGCTACCAAATTATTTCGTGTTTTAAATTAAAAATAAAAAATCTACTATATCTGTATTTATTAGCATTATTTTTAGTTGAGATATCGTTTATTTAGATATTATAGAGGCTAATATAAAAGCATTATAAGCATTTACCATTTTACCTGATTTAGACATCGCATAAAATGATGATTTTTTGTCTGGATTTCCACCAATAATAACTTCACCAGACTTTGGTAATCCTGAAGCCATTAAGACAGATTTCACTTGAGATGCTGATAGTTTTGGAAAGTAAGAACGAATTAGCGCTGCAACACCAGCTACAGCTGGAGCCGCCATTGAAGTTCCTCCTTTAGTGTCGTACTCATTTTCTGGAGTTGTAGAATATATTTTAACACCAGGTGCAAAAACATCTACATTAATTTTACCATAGTTAGAGAAATTCGCAACAACATCTTCACCATTACTTGGCGATAAAGCACCAACAGTTATAAAATTATCTGCTACTTCAGGACCATTATCTACAGCATCATTAGGATAACTTTTATTCTCATCTAAATCAATGGCATTATTTCCTGCAGCATTTACAATTAAAACATCTTTAGATGCAGCATAAACAATAGCCTCTCTTACTTTATCACTATGAGGAGAATAAGCTTTACCAAAACTTGTATTCATTACTTTAGCACCATTATCTGCAGCATAACGAATAGCTAAAGCTACATCTTTATCATATTCATCTCCGTTAGGAATCGCCCTAATAGCCATTATTTGTACGTTATTGGCTATACCATCAACACCCAATCCGTTATTACGTTCTGCAGCTATAATTCCTGCAACATGTGTACCATGGGATTCATCTTTGATAGTATGTTTTACATTACCATTACCATATGAGGTTTGTGAAAAGTCATCAGGATCATCACCAGTAGACCTACCCTTAAGCTCCATGTTAAGATTTACATCAATTCGTGCTGAAAAATAATCGATACCGCCTTGTAATTCTTTGATAGCATCGGTCATTCTTTCTAAGCCATTTCCATAAATTTGTTTTGCAAATTGTGCGGCTTTGACCACGTCTGCGTCTTCAGACATCAAACCATTAATATCAGTCTTAGTGTAGTCAGTCTTACCAAAATGCTCCTCCAGTAATTTGTGAGCTCCTTCAACTTTTTCTAAAATACTCTCGTAACGTGTTTTATTTTGCTTGGCTCTGTTATAGTCTTTATCATATTTAGCTTGTGCTTCTTCTTTTCTATCAAAATCAACACCGCTTTTTAAAAGTCTAATGTATTCTAATTGCTCATCGTAAGCATCTCCAAGAAAATTCCAGCCATGAATATCATCGACATAGCCATTTTTGTCATCATCAATACCATTGCCCGGAACTTCTTTTGTATTTACCCAAATTACATCGTTTAGATCTTCGTGATTAATGTCAATACCAGAGTCTATAATTGCAACTATAACGTTTTTACCTTTGTTGTCTTTTATAATTTCAGCATAAGTTTTTTCAACACTCATTCCAGGAAGTGAGTCTGATAAAACATCTAAGTGACCCCAAGTGTATTTTTCTTCTTCATTAAGTTCGGCCTGTTTGGTAGCAATGGCAGATAAGTCTTTAATGGGGGTATTAGTCACTTTAAGAGTAGCACAACTAAAAAGGATTGAGATTGTGAAAGCAATTAACACAAGCGATTTATTGTATTTCATAATTTTCTAATTTTTAAAAAAGTTGTTTAAAGTATGACATTTTATTTAAATTATAAGGCTGCTAAAGCCAATAAAATCAACTATTTATTAAAAATTACAGACTAAATACGAGAGGAACATAATCAGAAGGTTAGATACTATATGAAAGAGCTTTTTTGTAAGGATTTTCGCTTAACATCTCAACGGTATGAAACTCAAAGGGAATTTTTATTTAAATACCTCAATACAATTGGGTGTAAAATTCAAAGGTGATAGGTTTAAAAAAACAACTTTTTCTGATGAATCTTTACGTCTGTTTTTATATATAACCTAAAATCCAAAAATGATAAAAAATGATCAAAAATCACTAAAAATAAGTTAAAAATGATCAAAAATGAGCAAAAATGAGCAAAAATTGATCAAAAATGAACTTTTTGAATTTCACATTTATGTTGCTAACTACTGTTTTTTATCAATCTCTGTAACAGCTATATAAAAGTAAAATTTATGAGAAAAACCCTTGTGTAAATTTATAAGATAGGAGTGGAGTCGGCGGGATTCGAACCCGCGTCCAAACAAGTGATAAAAAAGCTTTCTACAAGTTTAGATTTCGTTTAATTTTCGAATCCATACTGACCGAAAACTGCCCATATAGACCTTAGCATCTTAATTAAAAAACTCTGATGATGCACTCAGAATTTCATTGTTGACTTTTATGGTGCCTCAATACAAATCGCCGTCAACAAGGGCTATTTAGAGACATCCAGCTTCCTGACCTTGTCAGGACTTAGCATTAACTTACTAAAATTCTGTTATTATGCAGCTAGAGCGTAGTTATTCTCGCCATTTAAATTTTGAAAAATGAGATTTACGAGCTATAATTCAGCGCTCGACTTGCTTACGTTTTCATGAATCTTGCTGTCAAAACCAGTCGACCCCATGAATTTTCAATGAACTTTTTACATGCGCAAATTTACAAATATTAAACTAAACCATTTTAAATAATAATTATTAATAGATAATTCTTAATGTAGTAAAATGCTTAAAAGAATTCTCTATTTTTTAGGTACAACTTCATTCAAACATCGATTTTCACATTGAAAAATTTTTCCTGGAAATTTAATAATCATATTGTAATCATGGGTGGCCATAATTATACTAATNCCTCCATCATGTAATTTTTGNAAAAGTTGCATAATTTCCTGACTAGTTTCAGGATCTAAATTTCCNGTGGGTTCNTCTGCAATAATTAATTCAGGATAGTTAAGTANTGCTCTAGCTATAGCAACNCGTTGTTGTTCACCTCCTGAAAGTTCAAAGGGATATTTTTGATCNCTTGANTTGACATTAACCATNTTCAANACTTCAGAAACTCTTTTTTTNATCNTTGTNTTNTCCTTCCATCCTGTTGCTTTNAAAACAAANGATAAGTTGTCAAAGAGGTTTCGATCTGGAAGGAGTTTNAAATCTTGAAAAACCACACCAAGTTTTCTTCTTAGCTTTGGAATTTGCTTGTCGTTTAATTTGTTAAGATCAAAACCTACTATTGAACCTTGACCACTAGTTATAGCAAGATCTCCATAAAGCACTTTAAGTAGACTGCTTTTACCAGCACCTGTTTTACCAATTAAAAAAACAAATTCNCCTGATTTTACACTAAAATTAATTTCAGAAAATATAACATTATTTTTATTTGAAATAGTTGCGTTTTCTAAGTTNACCATTTGAAANTAATCTAAGNGTTAAAGTTAATTTTTTTNAATTATTCTTAATTATATTGTTGATAAAATATANGTTTATATNAAGAAAGAAGTTTCTATGTTTATGAGGAAAAAATTACTTTTAAACATATGATTGGAAAACTAAAATTTTTAATTGANATTAGGCTTTTTTCTTTGCTTTTNTCNATTANAGGCCAAAGTCAATTATATGATAATTCNTTAAATACTGAATTATCCAGCCATTTTTTTGGCTTGAATTATTTTCCAGCTTCATGGCAGTCAAGTATTTTTGAAGAAGATATTTACTCAGTTGCATCACTTCAAGAAAAGGTAGAATTTAACAAGCTTTCTAATTCCTTGCGATTAAATTACTCCGGAGCAGAGAAAATGCTTTATCAATTTAAAGACGATTACCCTAATAACATTGTGTCTAAGAATATCGATTTAGATGTTGCTAATTATTATTTCAATAATGAAAAGTACCGTTATGCACTCAAATGGTATAATAGAATTTCTGAAAATGAAGTTCCTAAATTAGACAAACCGATGTACAATTTCAATAAAGGATATACACTCTTTTCAGCAAAAAATTACAAAAAAGCACTTCCTTATCTAGAGAAAGTAAAAAATAACAAAAATTATGAATCAGATGCTTATTATTATTTGGGTCATATTGCATATCAATTAGAGGATTATGNTGGTGCACTTTCCTCNTTTAAAAATATNTCTGATCCAACNCAAAAAGATGACCTTTCTTATTTTCAAGCTGATATGAATTTTCGTCTTGGCCGTTTCAATCAGGCAATTGAATTAGCTCAAAAAGCNATAATTGATTCAAACAAGAAGGAAAAATCAGAATTGTCAAAAATTATTGGAGAAAGTTATTTTAATCTTGTATCATATTCTGAGTCAATTCCTTATCTAGAGGGTTATAAGGGAAAAAAAGGGAAATGGAAAAATGATGACTATTATCAGCTTGGTTACGCATACTTTCGTGAAAAAAAATTTGAAAAGGCTATCGGCCAGTTCAATAAAATAATTGGAGAAAAGAATGCTCTCGCTCAAAGTGCTTATTACGCGTTGGCAGAATGTTATTTAGAAACTAATCAAAAAGCTTCTGCACTTAACGCATTTAAAAGTGCTTCTGCAATGANTTTTAACTCCNNGATTAAAGAAGATGCATTTTTAAATTATGCAAAACTCAGTTACGAGATAGGTAATCCTTTTGAAGATCCCCCAAAGGTTTTGGTGGATTTTTTGGAAGCTTATCCAAAAAATGAACAGCAAGAACTCATAAAAGAACTTTTGATTAACTCCTACACTAAAAGNGGTAATTATACTGCTGCTCTAGAAATATTAGAAAACAAAAATGGCTACAAAAATAATGGAAACCTTAAAAGAGTCTTAATTCTTAGTGCTATACAACAGTATCAAAGTGGATTTTTTTCAAAAGCAAGTACCTTATTCAAAAGAGGATTAAAAATAAAGGAAAATAAGTCTTTAGAGGCTTATGCATTGTATTGGTTCGCACGATCAGAGTATGAGCGTAATCTTTTTGACGATGCCTTAGATCTTTTTAAACAATTTCGAAAACACCCAAAAAAAAATGAAATTAATGGAGCCTANGGTTTAAATTACGACATAGGTTACGTTTATTTTAAATTGGGAGAATATGAATATGCATTAAAATCTTTTGAAGCTTTTAATGAGTCAAACAGTCAACTGGATATTTCTTTACAAAGAGACACTTTTTTAAGAATGGGAGATTGCCAATTTGCTTTAAAAAAATATTGGCCTGCAATGGAAAATTATAACATAGCAATAGCAACAAACCCAAAATTAGGTGCATATGCAACTTTTCAAAAGGGATTATGTTATGGATTTGTTGAAAGAAATACAAATAAAATAAANACATTAAATAAATTTCTAAAAATTTATCCTGAAGATGCTTTAATTGATGACGTTTTATTTCAGCTTGCTTCAGCCTNCAGCCNAGAANAATCATACGAANTGGCCATCATAACCTATGAAACGCTATTAAATAGATTTAATAATAGTCCATACCTAGGCAAGGCTTCATTAAANAAAGGATTGATTTTATATAATCAAGAAAAATATGAAGTTGCAAAGANAATATTAGAGAATGTAGCCTTAACCTATAAAAACTATGCNATTGGAGAACAAGCTATTAGAACTCTTAAAGAAATTGCAGTAGATCAAGGAAAAGTAGCAGCCTTCGGGAAATGGATAAAAATTAATAAACTCGGTACCTTTAATAATTTTGAACTNGAAAAAACAGCATTTTCNTCAGCTGAAAGACAACTTATTCAAGGAAATAATAATAGCGCACTGAGACTATTTGAAGAGTATTTAGAAACTTATCCTATAGGATTGTTTAGCAAAGAAGCTACTTTTTACTTGGCTGATTTATATTATGGAAAAGAAATTTTTAATAAAGCCTTGGTTGCTTATCAATCATTAGTCAAAGATCAGATATCTGTTTATACAGAAAAGGCATTGACAAGAATTATAACAATAATGAAAAATAATGATCAACAAAAAGAAGCAGTTCCATATATGGAACAACTGGCAGAAATAGCTTCATTAGAAGAAAACAAGCAATTTGCTAAATTAAATTTAATGCAAGCATATTATAAATTGAATAAATATGACAAAGCTTTAAAAACTTCAGAAGAAGTATTAAGTTTCTCTAAATTGAATAAAACTGTTAAATGGGATGCTCTAAAAATAAAAGCAAGATCTTTCCTGTCTCTTAAAGACACTTTAAATGCAGCCGTGGCATATCAAATTTTAGAAAAATCTCCCGAAACATTTATCGTTGCAGAGGCAATGTATTTTAGAGCAAATCATCTTTACCATAAAGAAAAATATGAATTATCTAGAAATCTCATAACTAATATAGCTAGNATTTCTGGTCAATCAGGGAAATGGAAAGTAAAATCATTACTCTTGCTTGCTAAAAATTATTATGCGCTTGATGATGCCTTNCAAGCNATTTTTATTTTGGAGTCATTGATTGAAAATTTTGAATCATACCCTGAGCTANTGAAGGAAGCAGAATCACTTAAGATTAAATATCAAAAAACACTTAGTGAAGAAAACCGTTCTATAACTAATGATNTAGGNAATGAATAAAAGCTGGATAAATCTATTTTTTTTTATTNTAGGATTATTAATNCTTAATGGGCAAAAAAAAGACCAAGATAATTTAGGAACCCAAGAGGTATTAGTTGTGAAATCATACACTCCAAGTCTATCCGATGCATTTAAAATTAAATCAATTCCTAAAATCCCTGACAGTATTTCATCTGGCAAATTAAATTTAATTTATAGGTTGAAAAATATTCCTGTTGTTTCAACCTTTGAACCCAACAAGGCATCTCCTTTAAAATTAAAACAGCGATCCTCGGAGACTCCATANAATACAATTTTTAGTAGTGCTATTGGAAATAAAAATCAATTNCTTTTTAATATTTCTAGTGTNNTTGAGCTTGATCGCACTCAACGTTTTGGGTTTCTTTTCTACAGAGATGGGTTTGGAAAGAACCTTGCGAATACCCTTTTAGATAGTAATCAAAATTACGCACATTTTGGATTGCATCATAATTTGAGAAGTTCAGATTATAACGCAAATACACAATTTCAGTTTAAATCAAATTCAAATAATTATTTTGGATTGTATGATAATGTTTGGGACTCTGTTTTACTAAATTCAATCAATCCTGAGATAAGAAGAAACTTTTTAAAAATTAGAACACACTGGAATTGGTATGACTATTTTTTGAGAAGTTTAATATTTCAAGCTAATTTGACTTCTGATAATTTTAAAACATCAGAACAGCAGTTAGCACTAAGAGGCGATTTCGAATTTGACCTTGGTGATAATAAGCTAAAGGGTGAACTTCAATTAAGAGGTTTTAATACTAAATTTGATAGTTCCTTTTTTGAAAAAAGCTTTGAAGAATACACCCAAGGCCAAGGTTTTTTAAATTTGTTTTGGCAGTATAGTGCGAATGATTTTAAAATAAAAGTTGGAGCTGGAATTACATATCTTTTGGGTGTAGAACAAATTTCAAGTGAACTTTTGTACTATCCTCATATTGAAATTTCTTATCANAAAAAAGGAAATATAATTACACCTTATTTGAAGAGTAATGGTGGAGTAAATCTCAATACTTACAAGAGTTTATCAGATATTAACCCTTATTTAGCACCAACAACTTTTTTAACTCCAACATTTAATAAATATAATGCTAGTTTAGGNATAATTTCTACTCTATCTTCAATTTTAAATTTTGATTTAGGATTTATTTATGATGAGGTTGAAAATTTTGGATATTTTGAACGCTTGCCTTATGATAATGAAAATGAATCTGAAGCATATCGATTGTCCAACTCTTTCCAAAATAGATATTTAAATACAGATGTATATGGATTTAAAGCCTCCATTCATATCGATCTAATTAAAAATAATTTTGTTCGTTTTGAAACAAAGTATAGATATTTTAAAACAGAAGAAGATAAGACATTATGGAATATTCCTTCTCTAGAAATGAATTGGAAAACTCAGTTTCGATGGAAAGACCTTCTTACTTTTTCTTTTAATGGATCTCTTTGGGGTGATAGAACTGCATCAAAAAGACCTATTTTTCTTGAACAAAATTTAATTAATTCTTCTGAACCAGTTCAAGAGAGCTTATCTATATTTATTCGTAATTCTATTCAATTGAATTATAAAATTTCAGATCAATTTGATATTATTTTAAAAGGAAGATTTAATACAAATGGTATTCATGGAAGATGGGCTTATTATCCAGAACCCCCATTACTTCTTTTGGGGGGAGTCACATACAAATTTGATTTTCAATACTAAAATTTACCTTTCATTTTAACAGTTAACAATTTNTTGCTAAAATTGATTTTTTATTACATTTGTGCTTTAAATTTTTAAAATTATTGTATCCCACATAATAGACTTATGATAAAAAGCTATTACGCCTTTGGATTAATTATTATTTTTCTGATGAATTCTTGTCAAAAAAATGTTGACTTAATTGTGCACAATGCTTCTGTATATACTATGGGAGAAAACATTGGAAGAGCCACTGCTTTCGCTGTTAAAGACGGCAGATTTGTTGAAATAGGAGGAGAAGAAATATTAAAGAAATATAATTCTAAAAAAACATTAAATCTTCAAGAATTACCCGTTTATCCTGGATTTATTGATTCTCATTGTCATTTTTTAAACTTAGGCTTAAGTATTCAACAAGTAGAACTCAGAGGCACAACAAGCTTTGAAGAGGTCATTGAAAAAGTCAAAGTCTTTGCAAATGACAAGAATCTTAAAGCTATTGTAGGTAGAGGTTGGGATCAAAATGACTGGAAGATTAATGATTTTCCAAATAAAACAATACTAGATAAATTATTTCCTGATATCCCAGTTTCCCTAAGACGTATTGATGGCCACGCTTTATTAGTAAATCAGAAAGCATTAGATCTTGCTGGAATTGATGAAAACACTAAAATAGTTGGAGGTAAAATCATTAAAGAAAACGGAAAATTAACAGGAGTTCTAGTTGATTCTCCCATGAAGCTAGTTTCAGCCATTTTACCCGATCCTTCAATTGAAGACAAAGTTAAAGCTCTTAAGGATGCTGCTAAAATTGGTTTTGAAAATGGACTTACCACAGTATCTGTTGCTGGTTTAGATAAAGATGATATTTATCTTATTGATAGTCTTCAAAGAAGAGGTGAATTAGAAATGCGTGTTTATGCAATGATTTCGAATTCAAAAGAAAACATGCAACACTTTTTATCCACTGGCCCACTTATTACTGATAAATTAAGTGTGCGCTCTTTTAAAATATATGCTGATGGTGCATTAGGTTCCCGTGGAGCTGCACTTAAATCAAGTTACTCTGATTTAAAATCACATAAAGGAACATTTTTGACATCTAAAGATTCAATTGAAAAATTAGCTTATCGATTAGCCACTACACCATTTCAAATGAATACTCATGCAATTGGTGATGATGCTAATAAAGTTGTTTTAGATGCATACAACAAAGCTTTAGTTTTTTCAGAGGACCCTAGATGGCGAATAGAGCATGCCCAAATAATTGATACTGCAGATTTAAAATTATTCAATAGAAAAATTATTCCATCTGTACAACCCACTCATGCCACAAGCGATATGTATTGGGCTAAAGATCGATTGGGCTCTAGTCGCTTAATTGGTGCTTATGCTTACAAAGAATTACTTAAACAATCTGGTCGTATAGCCTTGGGAACAGATTTTCCTGTTGAAAAAGTAAGTCCTATTGAGACATTTTATTCTGCAGTAATTCGAGAAGATCACAATTCATTTCCTGAAGGAGGGTTTCTACCTGATAATAAATTATCAAGAATCGAAGCCCTAAAAGGAATGACTATATGGGGGGCTTTTGCTAATTTTGAAGATGATCAAAAAGGTTCTATTGAAGTAGGTAAAGTAGCCGATTTTGTAATTTTGGATCGAGATATAATTGATGAATTAGAAAAGAATCTATTAAAAACAAGAATTGTAGCCACAATTCTAGATGGTAATATTGTATACAGTAATAGAATTAATTAAAAGTAAATAGAACTCACATTTATATATAATAAACTAGAAAAAGATTAAATTTTTATTTTAATTATCCAATAAAGATTTAAATAATTAACCATAAACACTTTTTCTATTTAAAATATTTATTTTTTTTTAAATTTGTAAAAAAAAATATGTGTGGTATTTTATGTGCATTTGATTTAAAACAACCGAGTTCGATTCTTCGGCCTCAG
>PAYI01000014.1 GCA_002714815.1 Flavobacteriaceae bacterium
CATTTCCATGCCTGTAAGAAACATTATCTGCCTCAACTTCCAGGCCAGAAACTTCTAAAAAACCCAGATCTGTAAGGTCATCTATGTCAACAGAGAAATAGAATTTTGGCATAGGCCAAAACTGGTCTTGTTCTCCGCCAGAACCTGAGGTTGGTAAAGCCATAAAATAATTTTAATAACTCCCTATAAAATTAAATAAAAAAAACTAAGTTTAACAAAATTTGTATAATGGGATTATGTGTTTGTTCCGGTGCTAAGGCAAAATGCTCCTTCGGAGAGAAGGAAGTTGATCTACTTGCTTTACCGTTACCTTTAACACCAAAAGATGAGGGGAATGCTCAATTGAGTGTAATGGATTTCATTCCATATTTAAATATACCTGCATTTGGGCAATGCAAATCACCAGCGAATCCAATGAACTGGAAAATGGCAGGCCCTGCTCCTGTTTTTGTTCCATCTTCCTGTATACCTGTTACAATAACACCATGGAGTCCAGGGGCAAAAAAGTTAAAAATATTAGGAGGTAATGCGGCTCTTCTAGAGGACGATAAAAATATGTGTATGTGGGCTGGTCAAATTGAAATAACTGATCCTGGGCAAAAAAGTATACAAGCTGAATAACTAATATATTTTCAAAATATAATCATATATGTTAATCTTCATAGTCAATATTTGAATTGGCAAAATCCAAATCTGTTAAATAATTTTCTATAGAGTAACGTTGTTCATTTGCCATTTGATTTATCTCTCTATATTCTGCTATTTGTTGGTCTACTAGAGAAATAGTCAATTCTGGGTTCTCAAGAATTGGATCAATATTTTTTAAGTAAGTACTTGCCGCATTTATTTGATTTTGATAAATATCTGTTTTCGACTTGTATTCTAATAATTTAATTAAGTCTTTCTCAACTTTTGATTTATATTCTTTTTTCAGCCTTTCTATTTTTCTTTTATAATGACCTTCATCTCTACCTTTCAAATATGTTTTATAAAGTGAAAGTTTCCCCTTTTTTGCTGCTTCTAATTTTTCGTATTGTCTTTCCATTTGTTCTTTATGGAGTTCTTTTTTCCTATCAAGTTTACCTTCGTCCCGATTAATTTTTTTCGTGAATTTTAGAAATTCTTTATTAGATAAATTTTCATTTATTACAGCTTCGAGAACATTAACTAATTTGGTTTTTTTCTCATTTATTATATTAGAGTCAAACAATGCATCATTATCATCAGATTCTTCAATTTTTTGATTAGGATTGTCTTCATTAAGAATTAGATTAAATTTATCCATTGCCTGCAAATACTCTTTTGTGTTATGCTCAACCTCTGGAGGATTATTTAAATCATCTTTTGATATGTTTTTTCCTTTAAATAGTCCTGTTGTCTCACTTTCTTTTTCCTTGTTTTCAAGGAAATCATATTTTCCTTCTTTTTTTGAAGAACCTAATTCCCACTTCTTCAGTGTTACCTCATAGAGGGTTTTTTGGAAAATCAATAGGGCTTTTGCTTCAAGACCAGCAGAGAGTTTTGCCATAAAATTTGCATCCACAGAATAATCACCTTCAAGGCTGACAAAATTAAATTCATTATTAATCTCACCATTAAGGCCAAGTGATAGACCTGCATTTGCTATAGCAGAACCCTTTAAAAATCCAGCCAATTTAACTAAATACTTAGATCCTACACCAACAGATCCAACAATGGAAATCACAACCTCCGCATTACCAGTTCCTTGAGCAGAGATATTAGTCGAATCACCCATCTTTTTAATAGATCCCGATAAACCTAGACTAGCTCCAGCAGATGCTTCAAATCCAACTTCAGCTTCCATCGGAACTGGCCCTGCAGCAAATGGCATTACAAGACTAAATGAAATTGGCCAAGTTCCAGGAGGAAGGAATGCGTCAGGAATCTTGGGAGATTTAGCATTTACATTTAAATCATATCCGGTAACTTCTGGCAACTTTTTCTCTCTATAATTCCAGAGTAAACTGGCTTTACCCTCTGCACTTAGCCAATTTATATTCTCACTTTCAAAACTTGACTTGACATCAAGGCCAAGTGCATATGACTCTTTTTTACCTTTAATTATTGCATCCCCATTATCGAATTCTAAGGGACCTAATTTGGGGAGTATTTTTGGCATAGGAAATTTAATTTGATCCCAATCTATATTGTCTTTTTCAATAATCACATTAGATCCTTCCGCTTGAATAGTACGCCCTGGAAGAGAAAGAATTGCCTCTAAAGTTTCCATTTCAAACTTTTTATTTTCGTATTTTAATTTAGATGAAATGAGTTTTAAGCTATCATTTAGCATAATAACACTCAACCTGTCACCATTTAAGCCAAAAGACCAATTTCCGTCTTTCACATTCATGCTTACTTGAATGCCTTCCGCATTAATAGTTGTACCTGGAATTAAATTTGAATCTAAATCAAGTGTTCCTACAGCATTTTTTTCGTAATTATCATTCTTTCCTTTCACGGTCGCAACCACATCTTTAACACTAACTAAACCGTCAAGTCCAATTTTATCAAATTTAAATGTTGCCGAATCCCAATCTACACCATCTTTTTTTGAAACTTTAAGAGATTTTAAATCGGCAGAATTTTTATTTTGAAAGAGGTTTAGGCTCAATGAAGCAGATCCTGCAGATAGTTCTTCTTTGGATTTATCAAAACTAATTTGTTTTGCATTTGCTTTTATTACATCTCCCAAAGACATATTGATTTCCCCATCACCATTTACAGAAACATTATAATCGTTCTCAATAGGATTACCTGAAACAGTTACATTTCCTGAAGCTTCAAGACTAAATCCAAGAGGTGGAGATACATTGACTCCTAAGTCTCCGGATATATCATAAGCATAATTTTCGGACTTACCTTTTACCATCCCAGCAGCATTTTCAACACTAATTACGCCTCCTACACCTATTTCTTTCTTTACATTTAGTTCAATTTTAGACCAATCAAAACCATCTTTTTTACTAAAAGTAAGATCTTCAACAGTTGAATCTATATCAAAGTATTTCAAGGTTGCACTTCCACTTTTTGCTGTAAAAACCCCATCTGAATAATCTATTTCTGATGCACTTAATTCTAGATTACCGCCAAATAAAGATGCTGAAATTTCAGCATTACTCAATTTAGGAGAACTAAATTTAGCAGTTTGAGTATTGAAAGTTACTTCGACACCCCCTTGAGCACTTAATTCTGCATTTGGAATTTCCATACTTAAACTAAGTCCACCAGATGCTGTGACACTGTAATTTTCNCCTTGATGAGAAACCATTAATTTAGGTTTACTTACTTCAAAGCCTTCAGTGATTTTAATATTGTCATTGTAATCAATTGTCAGTTTACTAAAGTCAACTCCCTCTTTTGTTAAAACTATATCCTCTCCCTTACCAGTGATTTTTTTNCCTTCTATATTAATGGTTAATTCCAATTCTTCCATTGCAACTTTATTTTTTCTTAATTGGCTGAGGCTTAATTTTGAAACTTTAAGAGTAATGATGTTTTTGAAGTTTGTTTGNAAAAATAGATTTAATATCCCATTTTCAATTTTAGTTAATGAATCAAATCTTGCTTTTTCATCTTTGTCAGTAAGTTCTGTATGGCTTTGTTTCCATTGATCAATTAACATGAAAATTTGCTTAGCTTTTTCGAGAACTTCTAATAAACTACTAAAACTTGATATTGAACTTGCTTCACTTTGATATTGGTGGTATTGATCCTCTATCTGCTTGAAAGTTGTTTTAAATCCGAAAACACCTTTAATTTTGCTTGTTATAGATTGCTTATCCGCAAGTGTTGTCAATTTGATATCCGAAGCTTTTTCAGTTTCAGAAAAACGTTTTTTAATTAACTCTATTGATTGTCTTTTTTTATCATCATTTTTTGTTTTTCCTCTTAGACGATTAAATCCAGATTTTAATTTCCCAAAAAGGCTTTTACTTTTTTTAGGTTTTGGGTGTTTTTTAAGCCATATATCACAAGCACCTACTATTTTGGGTTTCAGCTCCTCCTTTACAGAATCATCCTCGGTATTTTCATATTCTTTGATAAGGTTTTGAAGTACACCAAAACTAGTTTCCTTTCCAAAAAATGAACTTACTTTAGCATAGAGTCCCTTTGTTCCTGATAATACTAAAGTCTCTGGCTTTATTTCGACTTGTGCTGATGAATCTTGATCCTTGTTGTCCTCCCCTTCAGAATTATCATCCGATGCTTCTGCTTTATTTTCATTCTCACTTACTTTTTCTTCAGAGTCTAATTCTGTTTGTTCTTCTTCATTTTCTTCTACATTATCTTCAATTTTCTGGACAGTATTTTTAGGGAATGATTTTGAAGAAATCGGAACCTCATTTGTGTTTTCGTCTTTGAAATTTAAAGCTTTTGATCCCATAATATCTGCCTCTCTTTCTAATGAGACATCATCATTTATTGGAATTTTTTCTTTCCTTTGAACTGTAGGTTTGACCCTACCTTCTTTTTGCTGAACTACATGCCAAGCCTCATGCGGTAAATGTTTTTCTTGTCCTTTGCCAAGATGAATATCTGTTCCTTGAGCATAAGCATGTGCCCCTAATTTCCCGGGTTTATCTGAGTTGTAGTGAACATTTACGTCATTCATTGATTGTCCTGAAAGATTTTCTACTCCATTTTGCAGAGTATCTGGCAAACCTTTTCTTTGTATTATCGAATTAGAAGAATTTCCATAGATACCTTTCGAAAAAGCTTTTTCTTGAAGTTGATACAGACCATCTTGATTACTGTAGACATTTGCTTTTTTTTGGATTGTATTTAGTGCTGAATTAGCTGTACTTAGAGAAGATAAATTTTGAAGCTCTACGAGCTGAGCAACTTCAACTTGTTCAGAATTTAATGAAGAAGATTCATCTTTATCAGATGAAGAATTTTTGCTGTTGAAATCTTTACTCTCGAACAATTTGTGGCCTTTTTATTTGATGTAAGTATATGATTAAATATAGTTTATTTATCGGGAATAATCTGAATAAAATTCAAACTCTAATAGAACCCCTCTGTATTGAACTCGCTAATTGATATTTTTTTTATATTTAGAAATATTAATTTTTAATCATAAAATCAAAAATGGATTTCGATAGAAGAAAATTTTTCACATCAATAGCATTAGGTGTCGGGGCAACAGCATTTCCTAACATTATGAATGATTTTGAAAATTTAAAACCTGTAAATACAAATTCAAAAATTAATCCAAAAGAATTATCCAATTGGTTTAAAAGAATAAAAGGAGAACATAGGGTCGTTTACGATGGGAGCCAACCCCACGACACACTTCCTATAGTTTGGAACTGGGCTTTTTTAGAATCAAATAATTCTGTTGGAGTCAAAGATTCTGAAATGACAGCTATGACTGTGTTGAGACATTCTGGAATTGTTTTTGCTTTTAATTCTGAAATATGGAATAAATTTAAATTGGGAGAATTGGTTTCTTTTAATGATAATAAAACAGGAAAGCCAGCTTTAAGAAATACTGTTTATGAGCCTCAAAAAGGAGACTTGCCATTGCCACCTATACAAGGAATTAAAGACTTACAAGCAAGGGGTTCACTTTTCTGCGTATGTGATTTAGCTACAAAGGTCTATGGTTCTGCTGTCGCAAAGAAAATGAATCTTGATCCTGACGATGTTTATTCTGATATGGTTAAAGGTATTTTACCTGGTATTCAACTAGTACCTTCTGGAGTAATGGCTCTAGGGAGAGCACAAAATAATAAATGTGCATATATTTTTGCAGGATAATTCTTTATTCTGCTAAAACCCATACTTTTTGAAAAAATACTTTCTCGAAATTTAGAGCATTTCATAAGTTAATCTTTTGATTACATAATTTTAAATTGGGAGTATTTATTAGAATAATTATTTTAAAATGAATTTTTATACTATACATATTTTTCCTAGGCTTATTATATCAGTATTTCTTATTGCTTTAATATCATGCAATAAATTGAAAAATGAAAAAAAAAAATTACCCAACATAATTTTTGTTTTTGCAGATGATCAAAGAGCAGATGCATTAAGTATTTCTCAAAATCCTTATATCAAAACTCCTAATATTGATTCTTTGGCAAGAAATGGAGTTCGCTTTGAAAACTGTTATGTGATGGGAGGGCATCATGGTGCAATATGTGCCCCAAGTAGAGCTATGCTTTTAAGTGGTAAAAGTTTATTTCATGTTTATGATCGTTTAGAAGGTATTGAAACCCTACCAAATTATCTAAGATCAAATGGATATCAAACATTTGCTACAGGAAAATGGCATAATGGAGCAGAAAGTTTTGAAACAAATTTTCAAGAAGGAGAACAAATCATGTTGGGAGGAATGAGTGATCATTTCAATGTACCGGTGAGGGATTTAAATAATAATAAATTAGATAATTTAAATTGTAAAGGATTTTCAACAGATATATTTGCCGATGCATCGTTAGACTACATTGATAAATATCAGCTATCTGATAAGCAAAAGCCTTTCTTTTGCTATATAGCTTTTACTGCTCCTCACGACCCTCGTTCTCCAGCTCCTTCATATTTAAATGCATATTCTGAAAATGAGATACCCTTACCAGATAATTTTAAACCTTTACATCCTTTCATATTTGATGATTTTAATGTTCGAGATGAAACTCTAGCTCCATGGCCGCGTACCCCAAAAGATATTCAATCTTCTTTATCGGAATATTATGCCCTAATACAACATATTGATGATCGTGTAGGTGATTTGATCAGCCGCCTTAAAGAACATAATTTATATGATAATACCCTTATAATTTATGCAGCAGATAATGGACTTGCAATAGGAAGTCACGGCTTACTTGGGAAACAAAATCTATATGAACACAGCACAAAGGTTCCATTAATAATTAGTGGACCAGGTATTCCAAAAGGGCAAACCTTCAGTGCATTGGTTTATTTATTTGATCTGTTTCCAACCATAACAGATTATTTGAATTTCAATCAGCCTCAAAACATAGATGGCAAATCTCTAATGCAATTAATTAATGGAAAAAAAGAAGAGGTTCGTTCAAGTTTATACACAGCTTACAGAAATACAGTTAGAGCTATTAGAAATATGGATTGGAAACTTATTTATTATCCTCAGATTAATTTTAAACAGCTATATAATTTAAAAAAGGACCCAAATGAAATTTACAATCTTGCAAATGAAATCAAATATAAATCTAAAGTTGAGGAGATGATGAAACTATTAAAACAGCATAAAGAGTTTTCAGATGACACTATAAATCTAAATCCTTACAAACTCCAATCAAAAGAATTTGACTATAAAAAGTTAGTTCAAAAATTAGATCCTTGGCAACCTCAATATATTATAGATAAATATTTCCCAGAAGGGACGTCTCAAAAGCAAGCTTCTGTTTTCTGTAAGTAGTTTTTTATTTTGAATTACACCAAAATATTTCTAGAAAATTCACAAACTCCATTTATATTTTGATAACCAACCTAGAATTACCTAAATTATATTTTTAATTTAAAATGATGAATTTGTTTAAATATATATTCTTTTGTTTTCTTTTTTTTAGTTATAGTTGTTCAAATTTCGATTCAGAAAACACATTCATATTTCTCCCTTCTGTGAACAAAAAGGATTTTAAAATTGGTAAATCTGTTATTAACCCGAGGACAGTAAAATATGCATTTAGTAATTTAGGATCTAACCTACCTTTACTTTTTGGGATCTCAAAACAAATTGAAATTACTGACAATTCAAATATGGCCCAAATTGATTTCAATATTATATCCAAGCCTAATCAAAAAAAGGAATCTTATACTTTAAAAATTGAAAAAGAAAAAATTAAAATACAAGCCCAAGACAAACAGGGTTTATTTTATGCTTTTATCACTCTGAATCAAGTTTTGGAAGATGCTATAGAAAAAAATATTTCATTACCATTGGTTGATATATTTGATGCGCCTAAAATAAGCCATCGACCAATACATATAGATGTAAAACATCACCTTGAGAAAAAAAGTTACTATTACACACTAATTGATGAATTAGCACAGCTTAAAATTAACGGTATTATTATTGAAATAGAAGACAAATTAAAATACAAAAGAAGACCTAAAGTAGGTTCTAATGACGCTCTTTCTATTGAGGAATGGAAAGTAATAAGTGATTATGCTTTAGCAAGAAATATTAAAATAAGTCCATTAGTTCAAGGACTTGGACATGCATCATTTGTTCTAAAACATGACATATATAAAGACTTAAGAGATGATCTTAATAGTGATTGGGCATTTAACCCTCTTGATCCAGAAGTTTATAAATTACAATTTGATTTGTATCTAGATGCATTGGAAGCTTTTCCTCACGGGGATTACCTTCATGTTGGTGGTGATGAGGTTCAAACAACTGGTAGAAAAAGTGGTAAAAATGCATTAGAGTTAAACCTTATTTGGCTTAATAAAGTAACTTCATTTGCTAATGATAACAAAAGAATTCCAATTTTTTGGGACGATATGCCTCTAAAACAAGCAGGATTAATGAATCCGATTTACGACTCTAAAATGTCTAAAGAGTCTGTAGATTCGATTTGGCAAAAAAATGAACCTATTCTAAATAGATTTTTAAAAAAATTCCCTAAAAATTGTGTTTATATGAGATGGAATTATCATATGGCCGAAACATATGGTAATGGCAAAGCGATGGACTGGTTTTCATCTAATGGTTTTGAAGTAATGGGAGCAACAGCAGGACAAACACGCTGGACTTTAATGCCACAGAGAGAAAGTAATATTGATCAGATCCGAATCTTTGCTGAGCAATCAATTAATAGAAATTATAGAGGTTTATTGCTTACTCTTTGGGATGATGACTCCCCTCATTTTGAATTATATAAAAGAGGAATTCATGCCTTTGCAGAGTTTACATGGGGAGGGATGAAACGCTCTAAGGATGAGTTTAAAAAAGCTTACAGACATCGAAAGTTCGGATCAAATTTTCAATCTGATAGGTATTCATTTATTGACAAACTAGATAAACCAGTTGAACTTTGGACTAATCTTTTCTTAAAAAATAATAGCCATAGAAATTCCTTAAATAGAGGGGAAAACTCAATTGAAGAAAAAATCATTGACCTCCCTGATTTTGAAAAAAAGGGAATTTGGACAGAAAAATATTCTGATCGTTTAGATCAACTTGAAATTCAAAGGTTTCAGTTGGAAAATGTTAAGAACGTATTGAAAAAAATTCAACACAAAAATCCAAAATCAAATTATAATTTGAAGGTTTACAATCAAGTTTTAAGTTTAGTCAATTACAATTTTAAACTTATGAGTAAAATTAAAAACTTTGATTTGGCAAAGACAAAGAAGCAAGAAATTCAGATATTAAAAGAGTTGGATGTTTTAGTTTCTGAATTTAAAAATATAAGAGAGGAATTTGAAAATGTTTATTCACAAACTAGAGAACTTAACAAACCAGAAAATTATATTTTGGACCAAGATCATCATAATCACCAAGCTAACCAATCCATAAACTTTGATTGGCAATTTGCTGCAGAATTAATGCTAATAAAAAAAATCAAACAACATTTTAAAATTCAGCCATATTTATTGGAAGGAACCAAGACGGGAATCTTGTAAACAACTATTTTTATAATGTTACACACTTAAATAAAATATCTAATTAAAAACGTAGTAAAGTAAAAAGATTTTGAATTGATTGTATCCTTAATATTTAGAAAAAAAAATTGATTTCAATAATAAACTAAAAACCGAAGAATGAATATTAATAACTACTTGAGATACTTTGTTTTCATTTATTATTCTATATCTATACTTCTTTCAGGTTGTGATAGATCAAAAGATTATAAAAAAATTAATTTATGGAATAAGATTGTTCCTTTACCATTAGATCCCAATATTGAAAAGCAAATTGATGAAATGCTACCTAAATTAACTTTAGAACAAAAGGTAGGACAAGTTATTCAGGCTGACAGTGGCTCTGCAACACCAGATGATGTAAAAAAATATCGATTAGGGTCTGTTTTAAGTGGAGGAAATTCTGCTCCAGGCCCATTCCCTTACGCAGATTCAAAAACTTGGCTTGAAATGGCAGACAAATACTATAACTCTTCAATTGATGATGAAAATGTAGAATTAGCTATTCCTATTATTTGGGGTATTGATGCTGTTCATGGACATGCTAACTTAAAGGGTGCAATTGTATTTCCTCATAATATTGGCTTGGGAGCTATGAATAATCCTGATTTGATTGAAAAAATTGCACGTATAACAGCTCAAGAATTAACTGTTTCCGGACATGATTGGACTTTTGCCCCAACATTAGCGGTGCCTCAAGATTTAAGATGGGGTAGAAGTTATGAAGGATTTTCTGAAAATCCTGATATTGTTAGTTCTTATGCAGACCGAATTGTTATTGGTTTACAAGGAAAATTCGGATCAAATGATTTTATGGGTAAAGGAAAAGTAATTTCCAGTGCTAAGCATTTTTTAGCGGATGGTGCTACAGAAAATGGAGTTGATCAAGGGAATAGTATAATTGGTGAAAAAGAATTGAGTACAGTTCATGCAGCTGGATATTATACTGCAATCCCTGCTGGAGTACAAACAGTAATGGCTTCATTTTCAAGTTGGAAAGGAAGAAAAATCCATGGGGATAAAAAATTACTAACTGATATACTAAAAGGTAAAATGGGTTTTAATGGATTTGTGGTTGGAGACTGGAATGGACATGGTCAAGTATCAGGATGTAATAATACTAATTGTGCACAATCTTTAAATGCAGGTTTGGATATGTATATGGCACCAGATAGTTGGAAAGGACTATACGAAAGTACACTTAAACATATAAAAAATGGAGTAATTCCAATCGAACGTCTAGATGATGCTGTTCGGCGTATTCTAAGAGTAAAACTAATGTCTGGAATTTTTCAAAAAGGGGCTCCAAGTACCCGAGCAAATGCAGGTAAAGAAATACTTTTAGCCACACCAAAGAATAGAGCAATTGCAAGACAAGCCGTTAGAGAATCTATGGTTTTACTAAAAAATAATAACCAAATATTACCTCTTGATGCATCAAAAAAAATTTTAGTTGTTGGGGACGGAGCTGAAAATATATCAAAGGCAAGTGGAGGATGGACACTTTCTTGGCAAGGTAAAGGACATACAAATAATGAATTTCCAAATGGGGAAACTATACTTAATGGAATTAAAAAAATTGTAAATAAGGAAGGTGGTGATGTGATTTTTTCTCCAGAAGGAAATTATTTTTCAGAAGCAGATGCTGTTATAGCAGTTTATGGAGAAGATCCCTATGCTGAATTTCAAGGAGATCGAAGTAATTTAGATTTTGTTCCTAATGGTTTTGACGTAAAAAAATTAGCGTTATATAAAAAAAAGGGAATTCCTGTAGTTACTGTATTTCTGTCTGGTAGGCCAATGTGGGTAAATCCAGAAATTAATTATTCAGATGCGTTTGTTGCTGCATGGTTACCAGGAACTGAAGGTGGAGGGGTTTCCGATTTATTGTTCAGGAGTAATCCATCATATAATTTTAAAGGAAGATTATCTTTTTCTTGGCCAGCTAGTCCTGAAGTTTCTGAAAATAATGAAGCTTTATTTAAATTAGGATATGGACTAACATATGAAGATAAAGTTAATATTGAAATGTTATCAGAAAAAACTGGCCTTAGAAATAACTCTGTAGTTTCAATAGATCAATACTTTAATAAAGGAGAAGTGGTTGCTCCATGGAATTTATGGTTAAATTCTGGTGACTTATTGAAAAAAATTGCCAGTTTTCCAACATCTTTAGGTGGATTAATTGTAAGTAAAACTGACAACAGTGCACAGGAAGATGCCTTAAGGATAAACTGGACAAAATTTGATGGAGAATATTTACGTATTTCTTCTGAAAAAGCAATAGATATGATTCGTCAGTCAAATGGGGGTATGGAATTAACTTTTAGTGCAAAATCATTTTCTGGTTCTAATACTAAAGTACAGATTGGTCAATGTAATGATAGTGCTTCTTGTGATAAAACATTTGATATTATTTTAGATAATGATTGGAAAGAGTATAGAATTAGTTTAAGTTGTTTTGAGAATAAAGGAGTTGATATGACTAAAATAACTTCTGTTTTTACAATAAGGGCAGAAAATGGTGTAGATGTTGGAATAAATAACATACGTTTGGAGTCTGATTTAGATGCTAAACCAGGGTGTGATGGGAATTAAAATTTTGGCTTAAAATTACATTTTATAATTTTAATTAATTGTTAATAATCAATATTTAGTAAGTGGCAAAATCCATAAAGGATCTTAAGAAAACATATTTTATTTTAAGTATAATTTTTTTATTCTTATTTACCAATATATGCCATTCACAATCGAGTCCTAGCAGCAATAATTTTTTTATACGTGGGAATTTAAACATAAATAATAATGGTATTGATTGGGTCCCATTTTTTTCAAGGGATAAGCCTTCTCTAATTGCAAATTTTTCAATAGGAGGAGAAAGGCTTTCAGTAAGTCCTCTTATTAGATATGAGTTAGATGGATTTCAACCTTGGGGTTTTGATATTTGGTGGAATTATAAAATAAAGAAATCAGGGAAATTTAATTTTTCACTGGGTGGTGTTTTCCCTGGAGTAGTAAATCAAAAAATTAGTGTAAGAAATTATGACCTGCCAACTTCTATTCTCCAACCATGGGTTTCGGCAATAATTAAACCAAGTGTTTCTTATTTATTTGGTAAAAACTTTGGGATAAACCTCTCTTATTTCGAAATAATACCATTAAAGATTGTAAATACCAACCAACTCGAATCTGGCAGAGTAATTATTTTATCCCCCATGATAAAACCATTAACAATAAAAAACAAAATTTATATTAGATGGGAACCTTTACTTTATTCTGTCCAAATTGAAGATACTAGAACAGGATTATTTTCTGCTCAAACATTAAATCTAGGGATTGTTAACTTTCCATTTTCAATAAGTTCAGTTATGAATAAACCGATTGATTTTGGAGGCTTATCAGGTAAAAAATTTGATTGGAATATTGGAATTAATTATTCTTTTGAATTGAACTTAATCAAGAACACATTTTAATTTTCATATACATTTACATTGAAAAATTTAACTTATAATCTGTAAATAAATCGAAAAGTAATAAATCTAGGTTGTATAAAAGTAGTCGCATTAAATACGGAAATAGTGTTAGCATTATTACGGACTTGCGAGCTTATGTTTAAAATATTTGTTGCTTTTGCCTCATATTCCCATTTAGAATCTTTATTCTTTCTATATAAGATGGAAGCATTCCAAATTTGAAAAGACTGTAAGTTGGATCCTACCTGCTCTTGAACAGTATAGCTGTAGTCTGATTTTAAGGTAATTTTTTTTGCGATGTAAGCATCAAAATTTACAGATGGGGCTCTTGTAATAAATTTTGTTTCTCGCTCGCCTTGAATATTATTAGAAATACTGTATCTATAACGAATACTGAAATTAGGAGCAACTAGAAAATTAGTTCGAATTCCTGGAGTGTAAACTTGGGTAAAACCTTCATTTAAAGATTGCCTTCTTTGAATAAACTGATTAATTTTACTGTAATTGAAGTAAGAATTTAAACTTGCCCTTATCTTTCCAAATGTCCTTTGGATACGACCAAAAACATTTAAATTCTCATCAGCAAAATTAGAATTGAAATAGGAAGTGGTTCTTATTACACTTTCAAAATCTGTGAGACCTCGGATTTGATCAATATTTTTTGTATAAGCGGCTCTTGCAAATACATTAGTGTAATTAAACAAATTAAAACTACTATATCGTAAACTCAAGTTATGAGAAAGTGCGTTTTGTAAATCAGGCTCACCAAATTGCAAATTATTATAGCTATTAAAAACTAGACCTCTAGCTAATCTTGTCACATCTGTAAATTGATTTTTCATATTGTAATTAAAGGTTAAAGATTCACCTTTTTTTAACTGAATACGAGTTTCGAAATCAGGTAATATCTTGAGAAAATTATCTTCCACTTGAATTCCTAATTGGATATTTTTATTTCCATAGGCATGAGATGAAAAGCCAGGCGTAAAGGTGAATTTCCCAGTCCTAAAGCGATAATGGACACCAAGGTAAATATCTCTGAAGTTATACTCTACATCATTACTTGTTAGGCCACTATTAAAAATGGGTTCAGGTTGAAATTCAATATCATTCTCCAAAAATTGAAAAAAAGAAGAATCAAATTGTTGTTGACTTATAATGGTCCCAAGTGTGAAATTTATATTACTTTTTGTTCCAATCAAATAGTAGTAATCTAATTTAGAATCAAGTTGATTAGATTTAATATTTCTGTTTTGAACAAAACTATAATTTGCTAATGAACTGTCGAGGCCAACAGCTAAAGCTGTTGAATCAAAAGGATCAAAACCCTCTGGATTGTTTTCAAGTAATGCATTATAAAATGGATCCTCAATTTTTATTACACTTTGGGATTCAAAAGCAAAAATATTTTTTTCGTTTAATGTATAGTAATAACTTAAATTTTGATTGATGTTGAATGGGGTTACTTCTTCACGTTGAATTGTTTCCCCAAGCACTGAAGAAATATTGTTTTTCTCTTGTGAATCTTTTGAAACTCTTGCTAATACGTCGTAGTCTATTTGATTTCTGAAGTCAGGTTTATAAGAGGCACTTAGTTTAATTAAATTCTGTCTTGAAGATTCTATGTTGGTTTGTTCAGTGTCTTCATCTGGAATTCCTAGGTCTGTATTAGTATAGCGGATAGCACTAATCTCTTTGGAGTTAATTAGACTTTTATTAAAAATGAAAAAACCACTCAAATCAAGGGTTTTTTTAGGAGAGTAACTAAAATTTGCTGAGGCCAAATTATTCTCAATACTTTGAGCATTTCTTTGGTTAGTTAAAAAGTTTAAACTATTATCTCCAAGGTCTATACTAGTTCCACTTCTTCCACTTGGTGCATTAAAACCGCCTCCAAAACCTCTAATATCTCTTCTTGTTAAAGCAACTTCACCTATGTTATTAAGGTCACTAATAATATTAATACTATACTTTGGATTGTAATAAAAAAGTTTCGGTTGTAATAGGTAAAGATTTTCATTTGGAGCATTTCCTAAACCGCCTGTTATGTTTCCAAACCAAAAACTTTCTTTTCCTTGTTTTAATTTAATGTTAATGGCAAAATTATCTTGATTATTACGTACTCCACTCAATTGGCCAACTTCGGAATAATTTCTAAGTACTTGAATTTTATCTACTGCACTAGAGGGGATATTCTTAGTTCCTACTTTTGTGTCTCCATCAAAAAAATCCTTTCCATTAACCATTAGTTTGTTTACTACTTTACCTTCAACTTCTATTTGTCCATTATCATTAATCTCTACACCTGGCAATTTATCAATTATATCTTCTAATTTTCTCTCAGAACCATTTTTAAAAGAATCTGCATTGTAAATTAAAGTATCTCCTCGAACCACAACAGGCATAGTAACTACAACTTCATCTAAAACAACATTGGCTCTTAAAATATAGTTTTTTACAATATCCGTTTTTTGAGTTTCTAGTGTATCATTAACAGTAATTAGTCCAATTGAGCTAACTTGGATTTTATAACCTGTATTTTCTTTAAGATTTAATTCATATTTTCCTTTTTGATTAGATAGTGCATAATTTTCAAGACCGTTAGTTAATTTATTAATTGCAACAATACTTGCGGATTCAAGAGGAGCATTGAGGCTGTCAACTATAATGCCTTCCATTTTAATTTGACTATGAGTATACAAACCAATTAGGGAAAGAATAAATATAAATATGTGTTTCATTTGATTGTAATAGATCAAAATGATTGGATTAGCCCCTTCTTCTACCTCTATTATTTCTCATCTCAAGCATTTTGCTTTTAATTGTCTTGTTATAATCTAGTTTATTAATTTCCTTTCCCTTTTCTGGAATCTTAATTTCTATTACATTAGAAGGGTTAATTACTAACTGAGAACATAGCATAGTTGTGTTACCCGCACTAACTTCAAGTATAAGGCCAGGTAGTCCCCAGTATTCAGCGGGACCCTGTTGAATTGGTATTTGAAGAGTATACCAAGCTTCAATGGCTGTTAATTTAATTTCTTGATTTTCAACTTCATTTAAATCACCCCAAGAAAAATTAAACCATCCTAGTTCATTTGTTGGAGCAACAGCAGTGGCTTTGAAACATAAATAGTCTCCGATTTGTTTTGATTCAGATTCCATTTTCCATTCTAATGTTTGTAATTCATCTTTCACTAGAAATTTCTTGCCATAGAACTCTTGAACTTGAACCAGTCTATTTTCATTAACATTTTTGTATTGTTTACCTCTTGAGAAGTTACTTCCCCAAGAATCAGTTGCCCCAGAAATAGCGTCAACTTTTTCCTCTTCATAAAATAAAGACTCAAATTTATTAAAAGTTAGGATGTATGTTTTTTCTAACCTATTTTTCAGTCTATTTTTTATTTGTTTTTTTTGAGCTTCACTCATCCGCGCTCCCCAAGCTCCTAATTCCATTTTTGATTTCGAAAAATAATAAGCTTTTCCTTGAAATTCTTGTGCTGTTTCAAATTCATTATTATTTTCAAAAAATGAAAAAAACAGAATAAATAAGGGAGTAAATATAAAATTTAAAATCATAAATCTATTTTGTTGGGAAAGTAGTGAATATTTAAACAAAAGTATCTTTTGATATTTTATTTTAAAAAATTTTAATTTTTTTTGAGATTTAGAAAAGTATTATGTATCCAGTAATCTTCTAAATCTTTTCTTGAAAATTTTCAGATATAAATGATAATTGGAAGTGTGGTCTAATCTCTATATCTTACAAATATTATATAGAACACAATTATTTTAAATGAAAAAAACAGTTTCAATTTTGGTTATTATCCTATTTATAGGATGTCAAAAAACAAATGATATTAATAAAATATCCATTGCATTTGATACTGATAAACTTAATCAAATTGAAAGTTTGATTAATACTGCGATTAGCAAAAATGAAATTCCAGGTGCTGTTTTGCTCATTGCTAAAGAAAATAAAATTGTATTAAATAAAGCTTTTGGTATAAAAAACCCAAATAATGGGGAAAAATATAAAGTGGATGATATATTTAGAATAGCTTCTATGACAAAAGCAATTACATCTCTCGGCATACTTAAATTATGGGAAAGAGGTCTTATAGGTCTAGATGAACCAATTGAAAAATATATTCCTGAATTTAAAGGTGTTGGTGTTTTAAATAAATTTAACCCAACAGATTCTACTTTCACAACGAAGATCTCTCGAAAGAAGATTACAATAAGAAATTTAATAACACATACCTCAGGATTGGGTTATGGATTTATTGATGGGGACTCATCAATTAGGTCAGCATTTTTCAAAGAAAAAAATAAATTTATGCCCTACGGTGTACTTGGTTTTTCAGATGAAGATGTTTCAATTGGAGAAGCAATTAAAAAAATGGCAAAGATGCCTCTTCATCATAATCCAGGGGAAAAATACACATATTCTATTGGAATTGATGTTTTAGGTTATTTAATTGAAATTATATCAGGTCAAACTTTGGCAGAATTTTTAAAGAAAGAGATTTTTATCCCATTAGAAATGAAAGACACATTTTTTTATTTACCAGATGAAAAAAAAGACAGACTAGTCCCAGTGTTAACTAAAAAAGAAGATAAATGGGTTATTTTTAATGATTCCAGATTTAATGTCAATTATCCAATTGAGGGAGCAAGAAAATTCTATTCAGGAGGAGCTGGCCTGTCCAGTACTGTAGAAGATTATTTTAAGTTTTTATCGATATTTTTAAATAATGGTAAATACAAAAACAAACAAATAATTAGTCTCCCTACAAATGATTTAATTAAAAGAGATCAATTAGAAAAAATTACAAGAAACCCTAATTTAGATTTAGGACATGGCCTAATTTCAGGAATCACTAGACAAAAGGATTTTTTAAATGGAGCTACTGGAGGAGAAGGGACAATTTTTTGGGGAGGTTACTTTAATACAGCTTATTTTTCAGATTCAAAATATGGGATTATTGGAATTATTTACAAACAAACTCAAGAAATCAGTGAATCCACTTCTGAAAAGTTTAGACAAATTATATATGGATCATTAAAAAATTGAACTTTTAATTAAAAATTTCAAATAACTTAGTTTAAAATAAATGAATAAAATATTGATGCTCTTAATATTTTCAAATAATTAACAAATGAATCCATTAGTTCAAATTTCTCTTGACCTTACAAATATTGACGAAGCCCTAGAGACAGCTTCAATGGCAATACGAGCTGGGGTTGATTGGTTAGAAGCCGGCACTCCATTAATTCTTGCTGAAGGACTTCATGGAATAAGAAAATTAAAAGAATCATTTCCTGGTATTCCAATTGTAGCGGATTTAAAAACTATGGACGGAGGCTATCTTGAAGCAGAAATGATGGCAAATGCAGGAGCAACACATGTTGTTGTCATGGCTCGTGCACATCCAGAAACAATTAAGTGTGTGGTTAAAGCTGGGAAAGATTTTGGAATTAAAGTTATGGGAGATAATATGGTTAGCGATAATATGATTGATGGAGCTAAATTACTTGAAGATTTAGGATGTGATTACATAATTCACCATATAGGTTATGATGAGAGAAGAGGAATTATGGAATCAGGAGAAAAAACACCAAGTCCACTAGATGAGTTACTAGAAATTGTAAAAGCAGTAGAAATTCCAGTTCAAGCTGTCGGAGGACTTTCATTAGAAGATGCCATTAAATGTCCTCAATATGGTGCACCTCTAGTAGTTCTTGGGGCACCTCTAGTTATAGATGCAGACTCTTTTAAAACAGCAGATGGAAATTTAGAGTCTTCTTTAAAAAAAATATGTGATGCAATTCATTCTCAAAAAGTATTTAATCCAAATAAATAATTGCAATTATCTAATAAAATACCAGCAGTAGTAAATTATTCTCGTGTTAAAGGATCAGTTGAAATACGAGAGATAGATCTGCCAGAAATTGGAAAGAATGACGTTTTACTTGAAGTAGAAAATGTAGGTGTTTGTGGGTCTGATTTACATCAGTGGACTTCTGATCATAGTTGGGAGGTTAATTACCCAGTTGTATTAGGACACGAATTTGGTGGTTCAATAGCTAAATTAGGAGAAAATGTTAAAAATTGGAATATTGGAGATCGAGTAGTGAGCGAAACTGCAGCTATAATTGATATGCAAAACCCAATGAGTAAAATTGGTCTATACAATCTTGATCCTACTAGAAAAGGATTTGGTTATGGAGTAAACGGTGCGATGACAAAATTTGTAAGTACCCCAGCAAGATGCCTTCATGCTGTCCCAGAAAATCTTTCTTTTGAAGAAGCTTGTTTAACTGAACCTTGCTGTGTTGCATACAATGCAGTTGCAGTTAATTCAAATGTAAGGCCAGGTGATAGGGTATTAATTATTGGACCTGGAACAATTGGCATTCTATGTGGAGCAATTGCTAAAATTTGTGGTGCTGAAGTTGCAATATTAGGACTTGAAAAAGATAAAGAAAGGCTTTTAATAGCCAAAAAATACGATATAAAAACAATAATTAATAATGCTTCAAAATGGGCAAAAGAAAAAGATGGTTTGGGTGTAGATTTAGTTGTTGATGCTGCTGGGGTGAGTGATTCACTTTTAATTGCCATGGATTTAGTTCGTCCAAATGGACAAATAACAAAAGTTGGCTGGGGTCCCAAACCNTTAGGTTTTTCTATAGATCCTATTGTTCAAAAAAACATTAGCCTTCAAGGAAGTTTTAGTCATAATTGGCCTATTTGGGAAAGGGTAATCCAGCTTCTTTCTAATGGGTCTTTGAATGTGAGACCGATAATTGGTGGAATTTGGCCAATCACTAATTGGGAAAAAGCATTTACAGAAATGTATTCTGGTAAAATTGTAAAAAGTATATTAAAGCCAGTCTAATATGAGATTAAAAGATAAAGTAATAATTATAACCGGGAGTACCATGGGAATTGGAAAGGCAATTGCTAAAAAGGCGGTTTCTGAGGGGGCTAAAATTATTATTCATGGATTAGAAAAAGACTTAGGGTTGGAACTTCAGAATGACCTTGGGAAGCAAAATGCTGTTTTACATATCGAAGATCTTTCAAATGAAGGTTGTTCAAATCGTTTAGTTTCATTAGCGATTAAAACTTGGAATAAACTTGATGGTGTAGTAAATAATGCAGCACTAGTTATTAGCTCAAATATTGAAGATACAGATAAAAAGCTTTTACAGAATGTAATTAATATTAACACTCTAGCTCCATTTTTTTTAATAAAATCTGCATTAACTCATTTGGCTAAAACTAATGGCGCTGTTTTAAATATTGGCTCAGTTAATGCGTGGAGTGGAGAACCTAATTTATTAGCTTATAGCATATCAAAAGGAGCACTGATGACTATGACAAGAAATATGGGTGATAGTCTCCATCGAGATTATAATGTTAGGGTAAATCAAATTAATCCTGGTTGGGTTTTAACTGAAAAAGAAATAGCTCGAAAAAAAGAACATGGNTTGAAAAATGATTGGTTTAAAGAATTACCTGATATATATGCTCCTTCGGGGAAAATTATTTTACCAGATGAGATTGCTACATCAGCAATCTATTGGCTTTCAGATGAAAGTGGGCCAATTAGTGGACAGGTAGTTGATCTTGAACAATATCCAATGATTGGAAGAAATATGTCAAAGGANTCAAAGAGTATTCCCTAATAAAGCAAAAATTTAACTTTTTTATATAGAATAATAATGCCAAAATTAGCAGCATTCCCAAAAGCATATATGAAGGCTCTCTGTAAGGATGGAAGCATGAAAATTTCAGAATGGATATCATTAGCTTCAAAACTTGATATTCAAGGTTTAGAATGGTATGCAGGATTTATTGAGATGAAAGACCAAAATAAATGGTCTGATTTTAGAAAAATGGTAGAAGATACCGGTAAAGAGATCCCGATGATGTGTTGCTCTCCAGATTTTACTCATCCTGACATTAAATTTCGAAATAATGAAATTAGTAAGCAAAAGGGATGGATTGACATGATTCATATTCTTGGAGGCAAATATTGTAGAGTTCTTTCTGGTCAGAGAAGGCCAGGATTATCAGTAGATGAAGGCATAAATTTTGCTTCAGATTGTATAAAAGAATGCTTACCATATGCTCAGGATAGGGGAATTGAACTTGTTTTGGAAAATCATTACAAGGATGATTTTTGGGAATATCCTGAATTTGCACAAAAAAAAGATGTTTTTGAGCTTTTAATAAATAATATTAATCATCCCAATTTTGGCGTGAACTATGATCCAAGTAATGCTTTTTTAGCAGGTGAAGATCCCCTCGAATTATTGTACAATATATCTGATAGAATTTTGACAATGCACGCGAGTGACAGGTACTTAAAATCCGGAACAATAGATGACCTAAGAAAAGTAGAGGTTGGAAATTTGGGATACGCCGAAATGCTTAGTCATGGTGAAATAGGCAAGGGAATGAACAATTATGACGCAATTTTCAAAGAATTAAAAAGGGTAGGTTTTGATAGCTGGATTAGTATTGAAGATGGTGTTGACGGTTTTGATCAACTTGAAAGAAGTGTTAATTTTCTAAATAAAAAAATTATTNAATTTTGGGAGTAGAAAAATTAAATAAGTTTTAGGGCATAAAAATGAAACCAGTTATAAATTGTGGCTGCCATCTTGGGGAGAGTCCATATTGGCATAATAAAACTAATAGTTTTTTTTGGGTTGATATTGAGCTAGGTAGATTATATAAATATAATTTCAAAACAAAAAAAATTAAAAATTGGAAATTCAATCACAAATTATCTCTTGTTTTAGAAGCTGGTAATGACAAATTAATTTTGGCTCTTGATCTAAAGATTGCCAGTTTTGACCTAATTTCTGAAAAACTTGAATTACTTGAAGAATTAAAAGGAAATAAATTGGTACACAGATTTAATGATGGGAAATGTGATACAAATGGGACCCTTTGGATTGGAGCTTTAAATAAAAATTTTAAACCTAATTCAGGTTCTCTTTATAGCATTGGGAAAGAAATGAAATTTAAACATCAGATTGATAATTTAACTGTATCGAATGGAATTGCTTGGACTAAAGATAATAAGACAATGTATTTTATAGATAGTCCTTCTCAGGAAGTAAAGTCCTATAATTTTGATTCAATTAATAATGAAATAACATATAATAAAGTAGTGATTAAAATTTCAAAAGAACTTGGGGCTCCAGATGGAATGTCAATTGACAAAGAGGGTAATCTTTGGATTGCTCATTATGGAGGGCATGGGGTTTTTTGTTGGAATCCCAAAAATGGTAAAATTTTAAATAAAATTATGTTACCAGTTCCAAATGTCACATCTTGTTGTTTTGGAGGAGAAAATCTTGATTATCTAATGATAACGACTGCAATGGAAAACCTCACAAAGAAGGAATTAAAAAAATTTCCTTTAAGTGGGAATACCTTTATTGTTAAAACAAAAACTCAAGGGTTTTTATCAAATAAGTTCAATATGAACTTATCGCAGAATTAAAGCTTAATTTAATTAGGCATATTAATTTGAATAATTAATCTGTAATTATCATTTCAACTCCATTATTTTTAAAAATTTTCAAAGTGTTTTTCAGTTTTTCATTTTTAAGTATTTCAAACTCTTCACCAATTTTATTCAATCTATTTTTCAAAATTCTATATACCTCAATATATGAATCGGCAGGTTTAAAGTCTGATATTTGAACATTACTTGCCAGATATCTTAATTTTTCAACGATCATTTTTTCATATCTAACTCCATCTTGCCCAGTTCCAGTAATTTTTAATTGAACTAATTTTTTTTCAACCTCTAAAAATTCAGATTCTAGTTTTTCAACTATTGGCATAATTTCTTTTTTTTGATTTGAATTTCTTAATATTTCTTTTAAATCAATTAATTGTTTTCGTATAGTTTCTATAGAATTAACATAAGATATCGCAAGATTTAAATCTTCATAAATCTTAGTCACTAATTCATTTTGAAGTGAAATATCTTCTAAAGTCCCTTCTGAATTAGGATCTTTTATCACTTTTAAAGATTTCGACATTGAACTTTCACTTGATTTTAAAGTTATATTGTATGTTCCTGGAGGAGATAATATTGAAAAGCTATAAAGGCTTTGCTCAGCTCTTTCTTTATTTTTATTAAGAGAAAACCAATCAGCATATAAAGGTTTAGTTTTAAATTTGATAAGATTAGTTTTCTCAGCATAAAAATCCCACCAAAGTCTATTAATTCCCTTTTTTGCCTTTAGCTTTATGATTTTGATAGTGTCGTTCTTTTGATTAGTTATAATAATTTTCACATCTTTTTTATCTCTTGACCAAAAATTAATTGATGCTCCTTTTGGCGGATCTTGTCCAGTTGATGCTTCTTTTAACATTTGAAGACTATTAGTAACATTATGGAATCTATATGATGGTTTTATATCAAAAAGATGCGACTCTTTTGTTAAAATAGTTTCATTTAGTTGCTGTAATGGTGATATGTCATCTAATATCCATATGCCTCGTCCATATGTCCCAATCACAAGATCATTAAAATGTTCTTGAACATCGATCCAATACATTGGAGTGTGTGGCAAGTTTGTCATTAAACTTTGCCAATTGTTTCCATCATCGTTTGAAAAATACAACGCATTTTCTGTACCAAGATATAGAAGCCCTTCTCTTACAGGATCTTCTTTAATATTTCTAGTATAACTCAGGTTGCCGGGAGCAATTCCATTAGTTATTTTCTCCCATGATTTACCAAAATTTTCTGTCTTGTATACATATGGTTTAAAATTCCCAACCTGATGAAATTCTATAGTTAAATAAGCTTTTGCGGGATTCCATTTAGAAGCGTCAATATTTCTTACAACCCCAAGCTTTGGAAGTTTAGGTATGTTTTTTGTCACATTTTTCCAAGTCTTCCCGTTATCTTGACTAACATGTACTAAACCATCATTAGTTCCGGCCCAGAGGACTCCCTTTTGAACTGGTGATTCCTCAAAGGCGTATATTACATTTGCATATTCAACGGCAATATTGTCTCCTGTCAATCCGCCAGAGAAACCCTGCATTTCTTTGTCATTCATTGTTAAATCTGGGCTAATTACTTCCCAGGATTGCCCATCATTAGTTGTTTTATGAACATGTTGACTAGTAACATATATTGTTTTATTATCGTGAGGCGATATCAATAAAGGAAAGGTCCATTGAAACCTATATTTCAATAATGAAGCATAACTTCCAGAAGCATATTCAGGCCAAACCTCCAGCTGCCTGTATTGATTTGTTTTTTCATTGTATCTTGTTACTATACCTCCTAAAGATCCAGAACCAGAGGCACTTGACCATACAATATCAGGATTTGTCGGATCAGGTGTTGCAAAACCACTTTCCCCACCACCAACTTCTCTCCAAAGTCCTGATTGTATCATACCGGAATACCACCAGTTCCCCATATTTGCCCTACTAGGGCCTTTCATTGATGGCCCATCCTGTCTATTAGTTAATAAGTTGTATGGAATACTATTATCTGTGGTTACGTGATAAAGTTGAGCTACTGGTAAAAATGTTTTAAGCCAGGATTTACCTCTATTTTGTGAGATAGATATCCCACCATCTCCAGCCACTGCCATTCTGTTTCCATCAAACGGGTCAATCCACATTTCATGATGATCCCAATTTGGTGCAGATAGCTTAGAATGGTTTTCTAACTTTAATGCATCGTCTCCCTCTAAGGCTTGAGTTATTGTAATTCCACCATCAATACTTGAGAAAAAATCACTAGTCATAAAGTAAACCTCATTTGGATTATCAGTAGAAGCAGCTGTCCTCGTATAGTATGCCTGCCTTCCTCCAAGATTCCTATTTGAATTTATTAGTTTAAATGTTTTACCATTATCATCTGATCGCCATAACTCTCCATACTCCGTTTCTTTTCCATTGTATGGAACTCCGTCACCAGTCTCAATAAGTGCATACAATCTCTCGGGATCAGCTGGTGTCATTGCAAGGGCAATTTTACCAACATCTTTTTCAGGCAAACCATTTCCTTTCAATCGGATCCAATTTTTACCACCATCAATAGTTTTAAATATACCTCCACCAGGTCCACCACTTATTCTTCTCCATGTTTTAAGATCTAACTGCCAAGCTCCTGCAAACAAAATTCTAGGATTGTCTGGATCCATAACTATATCTGAAATACCAGTATTATTATCTATAAAAAGGACATGTTTCCAGGTATCACCTCCATTATCACTCATAAATATTCCTCTATCCTTTTGGGGAGCATAAGCATGCCCAAGAGATCCAACATAAATCAAGTTTCTATTTTTTGGNTGAATAATAATTCTACTAATTCTNCCTGTATTTTCTAATCCTAAATTTTTCCATGTATCTCCACCATCTTCAGATTTATAAACTCCGTTACCAATTGAAACATTTGATCTAATCGAACTTTCACCAGTTCCAACATATATAGTCATCGGATCTGAGGGAGCAACTGAAATTGCACCTATGGAATGTACTTCTTGACTATCAAAAATTGGTTTCCAGTTTAATCCGCCATCTAATGTTTTCCAAACACCTCCAGAGGCAGCTCCTACATAATATGTCATTGGGTCATTTGGAACTCCAGCAACTGTTGTAACTCTATTGCCAANAGGGCCAACATGTCTAAATTCCATATCCGTTATATTTTCTCTGTTTATGATTTGAGAAAATAAATGATGTGAATAAAAAAAATAAACAGTTGAAAAAAGTATAAATTGAAATGTTTTCATCTTTACTAAGGTTTTTTTATTTAATTCTAAATATATGTTAAATAAAAAAATCAATTTACTTATATTAAATTTAAATTCAATAAATTANTATAACATATGAAAAAGCTGTTCCCTTTTTTATACTTATTACCATTATTTTCTTTTGGTCAAATAAAAATTACCTATCCTGAATTAATAAATCGTATAATTGATCTTGAGTACCTTGCTAAACCACCCATGAAAGGAGAAACTTCAGGAAGTTTTTCTAGTTACGATAGGAAGTCAAAATACGATTCAAAAACAAAATCTTATCTAAATTGGGATGCTAATAGAGATGGCACTGGATATGTAAGAAAGGAAAATAACAATATTGTTGTATTTGAACAAGATGGACCTGGGGTAATTTGGAGAGTTTGGAGTGCATTGGCACTTTCTGGACATATCAAAATTTATGTTGATAATCAAGAAATACCAATAATAGACCAGCCTTTTTCGGATTTTTTTGAACAATTAAATGAAGAGGATGTTATATTACCAAAAAGTCTACCAGGGCTTCCATCAGTAAATTTACCAGAACTAATGAGCACCCTATCCAGAGGGCGTAATCGATTTATACCTATACCATTTCAAAAACATTGTAAGATAATTCTAGAGGAGGGATGGGGAATGTATTATCACATAACTTATACTAAATTTTCAGATAAAGAACTAGAATTACCAAAATTCAATGGGATATATTCAAAACAAGATCTTATTGAGCTTGCTAGGACAGATAGAATTTTATACAACAGAGGTTTTGGAAGAAAAAAATATCAAGAAGAACAAATATTAAATTTTGATATTAANAATTTATCAAAATCAAATCATTGGGAAACGAGTTTAGATGGCTCAGGGGCAATAAATCATTTTAATATAAGCTTTAATAAAAATGAATATGATACACCAAACAGAAGAAAAGGAATGCTTGAAAATTTATGGATTCAGATTACTTGGGATAATGACAGCAAACCTTCTGTTCTTGCACCATTTGGTATGTTTTTTGGAACATATCCAGATCTTTATCCTAACAGAACTCTTGCTATTGGAGCTATGCCAGGGAATTTTTATTCAAATTGGTATATGCCATATTCAGATGGAGCGAAATTTGAGATTATAAATAAAGGCGATAATTTACATAATATTAAAATTTCGATTGCTTTTAGTCCATTTAGTAAAACTAGAAAACTCTTAAGATTTCATGCAAAATGGCATAAGGGTAAATATAGGAATGAAGTAAATAATAATGGAAGAGATATTGATTGGCCTATACTTGTTACTAGTGGTAAGGGTAGATATTGTGGAATGACGCTCCAAATACAAAATGAATGGGAGGAACCAAAAAATCAAGCTGCAAATTGGTGGTATGGTAAGTTTAACACAAGAAATATATGGTGGTGGTGGGGAGAAGGAGATGAAAAATTTTATGTTGATGGAGAAAAGTTTCCATCGACTTTTGGGACTGGTTCGGAAGATTATATTGGGTATGCTTGGTCTGCTGAGCCGGCTTTTGCTCTATTTGATCATGGCTTTGCTAGTCAGCCTTATACTGCAATTGATGGCAATGGACATACAATAGTCAGCCGTTTTCATATAGGAGATAATGTTCCTTTCCAAAATTCATTTACTGGTGTAATTGAAAAGTACAAGGCCGATAAGTGGGGTGATAAGGAACAAAATTGTATAAAATGTCCTAATATTTGTTTATATCAATCAGTAGCTTTTTGGTATTTAATGCCTGGTCAGGTTGATAAATATTAAAATATTTTGAAAAAAAGGATAGAAGGAATTATAGCGGCTCCATTTACACCGATGGATGAAAGTGGTGAAATTAACCCTTCTAAGATAGCTGATTATGCTGAAAAGTTAAAAAAACAGGGACTTTCTGGTGTTTTTATTTGTGGTACTACAGGAGAGGGAATGTCAATGACACTTAAAGAGCGAAAAGTTATTGCAAAGGAGTGGGTAAATTTTCAAGAAGAAAAATTTAAAGTAATTGTTCACGTTGGAACAACCTCATCAAAACAATCAAAAGTGCTTGCTAAACATGCTCAAAAGATTGGTGCTTATGGGACCAGTACAATGGGCCCAATATTTTTAAAACCAAATTCTATTAATCCTTTAATCGATTTTTGTGCTGAGATAGCCCAAGCAGCTCCAGATATCCCCTTTTTTTACTACCATATACCTTTAATTTCTGGGATTAATCTATCAATGGTTGATTACATTGATGAAGCCAAATTAAAAATTCCAAATTTTTCTGGAATTAAATATACCCATGATAATTTTGCTGAATTGATTAAATGTATTGAGAAAGACAACTTGAAATGGAATATTTTAAATGGTTTTGATGAAAATTTATTTAAGGTACTTAAACTGGGACTATTTAATGCGGTTGGAAGTACCTACAACTACATGTGCCCAAACTATCTTTCAATGATTAAAGATTTTAAAGCTGGGAAAATTGAACAAGCAGAAGAAAAACAAAAAAAATGTAATGATATAATTCAAATAATTCTTGAGAATGGTGGGCCTATAATTGCAGGAAAAGCAATCATGAAATTTACAGGAATAGATTGCGGCCCTTGTAGGATTCCCTTAACAAAACTTTCAGAAAAGGCTATTTCAAAATTACAAAAAGCTTTAAATGAAAAGGGTTTATTTACGTAAAATTAGGCAATAAAATATGTTAGCTTTTTTAGATGTTTTAATTATTATAATTTACTTTATTATTATATCAATTATAGGATTAAATTATTCTAAAAGACAAAAAAACACAAAAGATTATTTTAAGGGGGGAGAGCGAATACCATCTTGGGCAGCCGGATTAAGTATTTTTGGAACAGTACTAAGTCCAATAACCTTTATTGCCATTCCTTCTAAGGCCTATAGTACTGATTGGTCTTATTTTTTACTCAATATTAGTGTTTTATTAGTGATACCTGTAATATTTTATCTTTTTATACCATTTTACAGAAAAACAAATGTCAAAACAGCATATGAATACTTGGAAATTCGATTTAATTTAACAATGAGATTGATAGGTTGTATCTGCTTTATCTTATATCAAGTTGGCAGGATTGGTGTGGTTCTTTTTTTGCCATCTATAGCTCTAAATTTGGTTACAGGCATAGATATTTTTATTTGTATCTCATTAATGGGAATCATCAGTCTAATATATACTTTATTTGGTGGTATAGAGGCGGTAATTTGGACTGATGTTATTCAAGTCTTTGTTTTAATGGGTGGAATTATAATTTCACTCTTAATAATTGCATCAAATATTGATGGTGGATTTGAAGGTATTTTAGAAATGGCATATTTGGAAGATAAATTTAATATTTTTGATTTCACTTTATCTTTTACAGAACCTACGATATGGGTTATGATTTTTGGTGGTTTTTTCATTAATCTAACAACTTATGGTACTGATTATACAATTGTCCAGCGCTATCTTATTACACCAAACATAGGAAAAGCACAAAAAAGTATATGGCTTGGAATATTACCTGTTATACCTTCTACCCTTATTTTCTTTTTTATTGGCACTGCACTTTTCATTTTTTATAAAATTAACCCAACTGCATTGAATACTAATTTCATTTCAGACGATGCAATCTTTCCTTGGTATATTGTAACTCAGTTACCAATCGGAGTATCTGGTATCTTAATAGCAGCAATTTTTGCAGCGGCAATGAGTAGCCTAAGTTCCAGCATGAATGCTGGAGCAGCCTCATTTAGCATTGATATTTTTGACAGATTGGGCTTAGGNGAAAATGAAAATAGCATGAAAATTGCAAGATGGGCAACTTTCATAATTGGGATGTTTGGAATTCTTTTTGCATTTTTNATGGCCTCATCTGATATTAAATCTTTATGGGATGAATTTAACAAAATACTAGGACTAATTTTTGGAAGTTTAGGAGGTGTTTTTTTGTTAGGCATATTGACAAAAAAAGCGAATTCTAAGGGAGTTTTATTTGGAATTTTGATCAGTTTTTCAATTCAATTTTTTTTAAGCCAATTTGAGTTTGTTCATTTACTTCTTTATGCTGCTACTGGTGTAATTTCGTGTTTTGTTTTCGGATATANCGCAAGTGTTGTTTTTAGGGGNTCAAAATTATAAACTTTAAAAAGATAAGGTTATACTAATTTTTTATCTGATTATTGTAAAGTTATATTCTTAAATTTAGTAAGTATTGAAAATTATAATTATGACTTTATACCCTTATAACTATCAAATTCTTTTAGCCAAATAAAATGACTAAATTTAACAATAAAAAAAAGTCTTTTTTTGATCGCGTTCCTCACGCTATAACAATTGTTTTTAGTATTATTCTTTTAGTCACATTGCTAACCTACATANTGCCAGCAGGAACTTATGAAAGGATAAATATGGATGGAAGNAGCACTGTTGTTCCANATTCNTACAAAATAATTAAATCAACCCCAATAGGAATTTTGCAAATGTTTAAAGCTATCCCTCTTGGATTTAAATCTGCATCAGAAATTATCTTCATAGTACTAGCTGGTGGAATTATGTTCGGATTCATGGAAAAATCTAAAGCAATAGAAAATGCAATTGGAACTTTAATAAAAAAAATGGGATTAAAACGAAAATATTTTATTGTAGTTATTATGACGTTTACCTATGGCCTTTTAGGAGTTTCAGTTGGTCTTGAAAACAATATTGCATTAATACCTATTGCTGCAGTTGTCAGTTTAGCATTGGGTGGAGATTTGATTCTAGCAGCTGGTATATCAGTTGGATCTATGACAATTGGTTTTGGTTTATCACCAATTAATCCTTACACTATTGGAACTGGACATAAATTAGCAGAACTTCCAATGTTCTCTGGNGCATTTTTACGGAGTATTTTATGTTTTATAGGGTTAACTATAATGACATTATATAATATTAGATATTTTAAAAAAATAGTTTCAAATAGTGAAGAAAGTTTAGCAATAGGTTTAAATACAGATAATTTGACCCTTTCAAAACCAATAAAAGATTATTCTTTAGATTTTAATAATTGGTCAATAATTGGAATTTTTATTTTGGGTCTAATTATAATTATTTATGGTGTTTTTAATTTAAATTGGCATATTAATGAATTGTCAGCTGTATTTTTGATAATTGCCTTTTTAACNGGATTATTATCTGGTATAGGAGGAAATTCAATGAGTCAAACTGTTCTTGATTCAGTAGCTATAGCNGCACCTGGAGCATTTATGGTTGGTTTTGCAACAACAATTAAAGTTTTGATGGAAATGGGAAATATTGGTGACACTATTTCATACCAACTTTCAATTATTTTAGAAGGCCTTCCTTTATATCTTTCCGCAATTTGTATGTCTATCTCTCAATCTTTTATTAATTTTTTTATTCCTTCAGGTAGTGGTCAAGCACTTGCTACTTTACCAGTGATGATCCCATTAGGAGAATCTCTAGGTCTGACAAGACAAATTACTATATTAGCATTTCAAATTGGTGATGGTCTTACTAATCTAATAAATCCAACACTTGGAGGTTTAATTGCGATGNTAAGTATGAGTAGGGTTCCAATAGACAGATGGATAAGATTTATTTTTCCTGTTTTGATCATTTTAATAATTATTGCATTCATTGCATTAATCATCGCAGTATCTATAAACTATAATTAATTCATCATGAATGTTGAACAAATTTTAACTAAACTTGTTTCATTTCCAATCTTAGGTGGTCAAAGTAATATTACTATTCTGAAATGGATAAAAGAATATCTGGAGTCTTATGACGTNGAAGTTAATTTAGTTACAAATAAGAATGAAAATAAATCTTCTATTCACTGTAGAATTGGCCCTCCAATTGATGATGGTGTAATTCTTTCAGGACATATGGATGTTGTTCCTGTAGAAGGACAAAAATGGAGTTCTGATCCCTTTGTTTTGACTGATAAAGGAGATGGTAACTTATATGGAAGAGGGTCATCTGATATGAAAGGGTTTTTGGCTTGCTGCTTGGCGACTATTCCTGATATGCTCAAAGCTGATTTAAAAAAACCAATATATTTTGCTTTTAGCTATGATGAAGAGGTAGGTTGTCTCGCAGCACCAGATCTGACAAAGGCAATAATTAGCTTTTATGAAGAAACACCAAAATATGCAATAATTGGTGAACCTTCAATGTTAGAGCCNATTATTGGGCAAAAAGCAATTTATATAATGGATACTTATGTTAATGGTTCAGCTGGACATAGTAGCCGGATAAAACAAGAAGTAAGTGCTATTCATGAAACGATGCGTTTAATTTTATGGCTCGAAAATAAAATGAACACTTTAATTAAAGAAGGTAGGTTAGATAAGCTTTATGATCCTCCTCATTCTACAATTCATATAGGTACAATTCATGGAGGGATTGCACCAAATGTAATAGCGGATAAGGTACATTTCTCCTGGGATTTAAGAACTATTCCAAGTGATAATATTTATTCAATTGTTTCTGAATTTGATCTATATTGTAAAGAAAGAGAAAATCAACTTCGCAAAATTTTTCCTGATTTTAAAATTGAAAATATTGAAAATCATCCTGTAGTTCCTCATTTGGATACGAANCCTAANAATGATGTGGTGGCNTTGGNAAAAAAAATTTCTGGAAATTCAAAATTGGANACTGTTTCTTATGNNGCGGAAGCAGGGCATTTTGCTAATCAGGGTTTTAATTCAGTAATCTGTGGACCTGGTGACATTGCTCAAGCTCACAGAGGAGATGAATTTATATCAAAAGATCAATTGCAGAAAGGAGTTGGAATGATTCAAAATCTAGTTAAAGAATTGTCTATAGCAAAATAATTTTAAATGGATGTATTAACAATCTGTGGACTTAGTTCTGTGTCTAAAGTGTAACCACAAGTCAATTTGAGTTTNTTCATTTACTCCTTTATGCTGTAACTGNAGTAATTCCCTNTTTTATTTTTGGATATGCTGCAAGTATTGTTTTAAGTGATCTAAAATAATTAAGGGCTTTTCATCGAAAATATTTTAATTTCATTATCTGAGACCATTTCATTAAGCTTTGATATATTAAGTTCTAAAAGGTTTTCTAAAACTTTTATTTGGTCCTCTAACTCTATAGTTATTTCTTTAAAAAAGGCTTTTGCTTGATTTGTTGGTGGATAATCACCACGCTGAGAATCAGTTAATAGAAATGCAATTCTATTATTAATTCGAATACCATAATTTAAGGGATCCTGACGACTTTGATTTTTNGTCATGTGAATTTTATTTTCAACATTTTTTAGTTCTTTTTCGAACTGGTTTATATGTTCTTTTATTTCTTCTGCTAAGCCATCTTTTAGCTTGAGATAATTTAAATCCTTCTGTATATTATGAATTTTAATGATTGCAGAATTGGCCTTACTTACTTGATTTCTAACACTAATTAAAAATTCGAATTGATCTTTATAGTCTTGATCATTATTTTTTAACCTNGGATCTTTAACTATTTTTAATATCTGTTGTTTATTAGCACCATTGTAGTTTAAACATATTATATACTCACCGGGTATCGCTTTTGGCCCAATGTTCGGCGAAGAATAGAAGACCATACCCTCAAATTCTTTATACCCAGGGTATCTCATATTCCAAATTAATCTGTTTGAACCAGATTTGACATCTAGAGGTATATCTGCCTGAGGATTNAGTTTATTTAACTTTGCNGTATTAGAAAATCGCTGAATTAACTTCCCATCTTTTTCTTTTATTTCGATACTAACTTTATCACCTTCATTTAATTTCTTTATGTAAAAATTTAAGATNGCACCATTAGGATGATTTTTTCCGACCAATTGATAATTTATCTTCTCATTTTCATTGGATTGATAAATNCGATATGCAATGTCAGGCTTAAATATGTGGAATTNTTGAACACTTATATTTTTGTTCAATTCATGTAACGGGGTTAAATCGTCAATCATCCAAAAGCTTCTTCCGTGTGTTGCAGCTATCAAATCATTATCTCTCACGTGTAAATCTCTAATAGATGTGATAGGTAAATTTAATTGAAAAGATTTCCAACTATTGCCATCGTCAAATGAGATGAACATTCCCCATTCAGTGCCAGCATAAAGTANACCTTCACGAATCTTATCTGAACGAATGGCACGAGTGTAATAATTACTAGGAATTCCNTTAGTTATTAATGACCAAGTTTTCCCATAATCTTTAGTTTTGTATAAATATGGGGTATAGTCACCNAATTTATAGGAGGTTGCTGCTACATANGCTGTTCCTTNNTGAAATGGACTAGGATCAATACAATTTATCATATTTAATTTTGGACTAANAGATGATAGAGGAGTAACATTTTCCCAAGTTTCACCATTATTTTTACTTATGTGGATTAAACCATCGTCGCTTCCAACCCAAATTACGCCTTCTTCAATAGGAGATTCATTTATAACAAATATATTTGAATAAAATTCTGCACCTGTATTGTCTTGAGTAATCGGCCCACCNGATGATTTTATAGTTTCAGGAATCCCTCTTGTCAGATCTGGAGATATTTTTTTCCAAGTTTGTCCTTCATCTGTTGTTACATGTAAAAAGTTTGATCCTGCATAGAGTTTCTTAGAATCATGAATACTAAATTTCACAGGAAAATTCCAATTAAATCTATATTTCATTACTTCTGCACCCGAACCTGCAGGATTATCAGGCCAAATATTAACAGAACGAATTTGGTCTGTTTGGTGATCTTTACGCATCATATAACCTTTATAAGTACCTCCNTATACAATGTCATTGTTTTTTGGATCAGGAGCTAAATGAGCACTTTCTCCTCCTGCAGTAATTTCCCAATCACTTTTAACAATACTAGACCCAGAACTTCGATGTCTAATTCTAATGGTTGAATTATCTTGTTGNGCTCCATAGATTCTATAGGGAAACTNATTATCTGTAGTTACTCTATAAAATTGTGCTGTNGGTTGATTGTAATATGTAGTCCAATTATTNCCTCCATCATTTGATATTTGAGCTCCTCCATCATCAGCTATTATCATACGATTATTGTTATTTGGATCTATCCATAAATCGTGATGATCTCCGTGAGGTGCATCTTTAAGTGTAAATGATTTTCCACCATCAGTTGATACACCATAACTAACATTCATTACATATACTTTGTCTATNTTCTTAGTATCTGCATAAATTCNACTATAATACCAAGCTCTTTGTCTTAAAGCTCTATTTTCATTTACTTTTTGCCATGTCANCCCAGCATNATCTGAGCGAAATATTCCGCCATCCTCAGCTTCTATTATTGTCCAAATACGATTCGAATCTACTGGAGAAACTGTAATTCCAACGATACCCCATGGGCCCTTTGGAAGCCCTAAATTACTGCTTATATTAGTCCATGTATCTCCACCATCATAGCTTTTGAAAAGTTTACTATCAGGACCACCACTATCCATACGATATCCATTTCTTTTCATTTGCCAAGTAGAAGCGTAAATTATTCTTGAATTATTAGGGTCTATTACTAAATCTCCAGCCCCTGCTTTATTACTTTCATAAAGTATTTTCTTCCATGTTTGTCCTCCATCTTTTGACCGATAAACACCACGATTTTCATTGGGTTTCCATAAATTTCCAATCGCTGCAACATAAACTAAATTTGGATTTTTAGGATGGATTCGAATTCGCGATATATGTTCGGTACCCTCTAATCCGATAAAGCTCCAACTTTTACCAGCATCCAAACTCTTCCATACCCCATTTCCAGAGGAAACGTTTCCTCTTAAGGTCTGTTCCCCTTCTCCGACATAAAGGATATTTGAGTCAGATTCTGAAACGGCAATTGCACCAATGGATCCGCCGAAGAATCCATCTGACACTGACTGCCATGTATTTCCCGAATCTAAAGTCTTCCATACACCACCACCCGCTGTTCCCATATAATAGACATTTGAATCATTTATCAGGCCAGTAACTGTAGCGGCACGTCCTCCTCTAAATGGACCAACTAAACGCCATTTTATTGAATTATATAAGGTTTCTGAAAAAGTTGTCTCATTATGCTTTTTATTTTTTTTTCGTTGAGCTTTTATATCTGTTGTTTGCATTGTCAATACAGAGCACAATATTAATAGAAAATAAGATTTCATAGTTCGTGTTTCTTATGTCAAATTATTAATAAATATAATTGATTAAAATTTAATTATATAAGCTTAAATGTATCTCTTAATTAAATAGAATTAATCAAAAACACTTAAGGTAACGGAATTTATATTTGACCTAATCTCTATATCTTAGAGCTATTATTAATTATAAATCAAAGAAATGAAAAAGATAATCATAGCATTTACATTTCTTATTTGCACAAATGCTTATTCTCAGGAGATTCCTTTCAAGATAATTGATGGAGATATTGAGTGGGAAGAATTATATGCAGAAGATTTAGATATCGAATCTCAAACAATCTTTTTTACAGCACCTGATAAAAAAGGGGGGGAGTATGTTAATAAATGCGAACAAGCAGATTTATATGTTTATAAGAAAAATGGGATAACAAGATTAAGGGTAAGAAACTTTATGTTTATTGTACCTCCAACTTTTCCAGAATTAGAAAGAGTAGCAAACATTGCAATAAATGAAAAAGGTTTCAAGAAACACTTTATTATTAGAGATGCAAAAATACTTGATGGGATGGTTAAAAAATCAATTGATGATTTACTTGGTTATGGAGATGACTAATAAAATTAAAATACAAATGTTAAAGAGTATTTAACTAAAAATTAAAAAAGAGGTAGCTTTTTGATAGCATTGATTTATGCATAATTCAATATTCCTAAAATCTAATAAATCTTACCACTTTATTTTACTTATAAGCCCTTAACCTTTATCAATTCCCTTTTTAGGCTCTATTGGATTTGATATACAGGTCGACGTATTCCACTAGTATTTACTCCACTCCCTCTTAGCATAATATCTATACTTTAGCAAAATCCCACTTTCTTAATGGGCATAGGATGAGCACAAATTGACAAAAACATTGAACTTAATAGTTAAAAGTACATCCATCTAATTCAATTATTTCGACCGTATCGATAAAATCTCTTGAATAATTTTTATCTGAAGGATGAAAAATAAATTCTTGACCTTCTGTATTTGAAAAATGTAGTAAACTATCAATTACTTCATATTTATAAGTTATAGTATATTTAATTTCATCACTAAATCCATAATAATCATAATCAAACCACAAAATATCCCACCCATCTTTTGTGATTTTTATATCCCATTTTATTCCATCGTAAGTGTTTTCACCTGTTTTCCATCCTTTACAATATGAAACATCATTATCAATATTAAAGAAGGATACAAAATATACGTCGTTTATAAATTTTATATCTGAAAAGTCGCTATAATAATTCTCCGTATCTGCCCAGAATGAGCCATCATATTTAGCTAAAAATTCACAACCCTTTCTCCCCCAACCGTTTGGATTGCAGAAATTTGTATAACTGCGTGTAGCTACAGGAAGTTGTTGTCCGCTTGCAAATGTTGCGGGATCTGTATTTTTTGATCCGTATTGCACTATGTCGCTTTTCAAACAAGAAAACATAACTAAACATAAAAAGCTAACGAATAACTTTCGCATTGATTTATGATTTTGACTCAAATTTACTTATTGTTCTAAGATTAATTAAATCAATATTATTAATTCTTAGTCTACTCTAATTATAAAGCATGCAATCCACATGATCTTTTATTTCATCAGTTCGATAGAAAATTAATGATTCGCCTTCTGAGTTTGAAAAATGAAGTAAACTATCAATTACTTCATATCTATAGGTCATTGTATATTCAATTTCTTGGTCTGTCCCATAATAATCATAGTCAAACCAAAACTCATCCCACTCATCTTTTTTAATTTTAATATTCCATTTTATCGCACCAGAAGTATTATCTCCTTTTTTCCATCCTTTACAATATGAAATATCTTTATCAA
>PAYI01000015.1 GCA_002714815.1 Flavobacteriaceae bacterium
GAAGGGGCTATAGTTGTCCCATTAAATTTAACCCTTAACAAAAGTAGGTAAACCAACAACGCCTAAACCCTTGTGAACCATTAGATTTAACTGTCTATTTACTGGCAGAAATGAGCCAGTTGATATGATTTTGGGTATATTTGAGTGTCTAGATACTAGGTAAGAAAAACCCCTCGATTACTCGAAGGGCTTGTTCTGATTGAGCTCGCGCTCTTTCTTTGTTGGTGGTCCCACCTGGGCTCGAACCAGGGACCAACTGATTATGAGTCAGCTACTCTAACCAACTGAGCTATAGGACCTGTTCTNAATGTTTACAGTACTTGCCAAAGATTTTATCAATAAAAAAATACTGACCAAAACTATAATTTGCATATAGATTTGCATAATCTTTAAAATTAGGCACGTTTTTGTTAATCTAATCATTTAGGTGGGTTGGANCCTAAAAGACAAAAATCAACTTACAACATCTTAANGAACGTGAAGCAAATATAATATACTTGNGCAAATTTCAATACTTAACGATATATGAAATGTAATCCCAAATCTTNNCATAGTTATATTATNTTAGTTGTATGAAAAATCATTGGTTCTTCAGTTGGGTAAATATTGTAATAGTAATATGTTTTATTATTGGTCTTGTNGTGTATCTTAAGGNCTTATATGGGAAATAGATTATGATTCCTGTTCCTCTAATAATTAAGTCCCAAAATTAGTAGTTCNGGATAAGCCTATAAATGCNCTGTNATCAACCATCTCANAACCCTTCACAATCATAATCTATGTATGATTCAGNATTTTCTGAGCAGCAGACTTCATTATCAGTTTCCTCTTTTTCGCATGATANTAAAACAATTACTGCAATNAAGATGTGCNCTAGTATTTTCATAAGACTAAATTACAAAAANCTTCNTCGATTAAAATTGANGGATTACTAACTACAATTATTTTTCATTGTGTTGAGAAAGAAATCCAGTGACATCAAAAAAATCATTAATNCTGAAAACCTTNCCGTCTTNATTAAATCTGAGTAATGCAAACCATTTATGAGTAACTTCCTTTTTGCTTTCAGAATGAGTATGNTACCAGTTCCCATAAATCCTAACACCGTTTGGTGAAGAACTTGTTTCGGCTTCATATCTAAATGTATTTCCACCTGCATATCCTGCATTTTTAAAGGAGTGGTCCTCGTATAATGCTAAATATCCCTTTAAAGCATCTGAAATTTCATCATAGGAACTATATTGATTCAATAATTTTTTATCCGGTCCTGTCCACTTAACTGAATCNGCAAATAAACTCATAACAAGTGCATGATCTTCGATTTCAAAACCCCTGATAAATTTAGTTTGAAATGAGTGCACATTAGAATTAAAGATTTCTTTATCTGCAGAATTATCTTGAACTTGATTTTGTGGATTTAAACAGCCTAAAAAATGAAATAAGAGNAAANACAAAATTAATTTTTTCATATCCTTTGATTTATGGTTAATAANAATTAATATAAAAATAAGTTTTTGAAATTAATAAAAGAATAGAGAATATAAAAAACCCTCCATTTAGGAGGGCTTAATGTTGAATTTAATTACCAAAGGCAAAATGAACAAGTTCAGCTTCCATATTCCCATGAAACTTTCTACTTGCAATACCATATTTAATTGCCATTTCCTCAGCAAATGATAAATCAGATTGAATGCTATTGCTTTCAGGGTTTCTAATTTCAAAAATTATATGTGTAACTGGCTTGTAGGCATTGTCTGTTCTATCTACTATCTCATTTAATTCCCAATAAAGTCTTGTGTTTCCAGATTTATGATAGGGTAGAAATAATTTTGTCTCAAAATCTACGTAGTCTTCGTTTAGTTGTTCAACACCAATATAGTTGGAAACAATACCAGCCTGTGGAGCAGCATCTTGCGATAAATAAGCTTCAATTCCCTTGTTAGTATATGAAGCTATTTTCTTTTTATACTTATTATCAAGTGTTTCTTTGACATATTTTTTTACAATTGATCGCTTAGTTTTTCCTTTGTGAGCCAATTTTAATTCATTCATCCACCATTCTGCAGATTTAGAATTCATTTCCTTCATCTTTTGTTCATTCTCATAAACATTAATAATTATGTAATCAGCCCAAGTGTTATTATTACTAGTTCGATCAACTTTCCAAACAAACCATCCTAATATTTTACCTTCTTTAAGATGCTTATTCTTAAGGGTTTTCCAAAAAGCTTCAAATTTTTCATAGTCGCTTTCAAGACCTTCATTTACGGTAATCTCATCAACTTGCCTATAAACAGAAGACCAGTCCTGAGCATTTAGAATTGAAAAGCTAAGAGTTAAATAAAGGGCAATAATTGTATTTTTCATTGTTAATTGATTTATAGTTAATAGCGCGTAATATACAAAGAACTGCCTGAAATAAATTCAAAAAATCCTCCAGTTGGGCTTAAATATCCTAATTTTTAATTAGGTAGAAGTTCCTCCACTAAATCTAGAGACTCTCTTTGATGGCCAATAATCATCTCCAAAGATTCCCTAAATGCTTTGCGATCTGCTTTAAAAGTTTCCCAACCAAACATTTCATTATAGTCTTCTTCCCAAGATGAGTCAAATTCTGGATTTGAATGCTTGAATTTGTTAAATCCTACATATGAAACAAATGTGTTTGGCCGTCCTCCTGAAACAAGGCTTAATACAATTCTACTGCTGTCTGGACGTCTTTTTTTCATAACCTTTCCGATTCTTTCGGCCCATCTCCCAAAATATTCTACATGTGTTTGTTTTACAACATAAATATTCTTAATTAAATGCTTATAAGGTGGGCTTGATTCATCTACGTTAACATCTGCCCATTTTTGTCTTTCCCAAATTTGTTGACCTCCAACTGATTCTGCATATGGTAAAACATTATCAGCCCAATATTTAAGTTCTGATGACACATTTCTGTCATATCTCTCTGATGTTTGAAAAGGCATTATTCTTTCATATATACCGGCATTTTGACCAGTCATTATTTTATAAGTCACTATTAAATTTTCTGGAGTAGCATTGAATTTTTTTGTTTTTTTTGCTGCGGCTTGGATGAATTTATCCTCCATAGCTGGTTTAGCTTTATAGTGAAATGTATTCCAATATTCAGCATCTGGATTTCTCTGACCATATGTATTTGAAAGTATTATGGAAAAAAGAAATAAAAGTGTTTTTTTCATTTTAATAGATTTATGGTTAATTAAAAACAATATACAAAAAAACCTCTTCGGTTAATATTCTAATATAAACTCAACAGGGTTTCTAGCTTTAAAGTATAAGTAGAATCATTTTGGCCTCTTCATATTTCTTTTAATTTATATTTTACAACTATCTGATCAATTTTTTNTAGNTTTAATGTGNTTATAAAAATTTTAATATGAGTTTCTATTTACCAAATTGTTTTTTGATTTTCTATTTATGGATAGGTTTGATCTTTCTGCCTCATAAGTTAGAAGCGCAAACAAAAGCCATTAGTGGCTCTGTTGAAAATGAAAAGGATATTTCAAATGAACTAATTTTATCAATCAAACAATATAGAGAGCGACTTTTAAAAGATCCGTTTCGTCCAGCCTATCATTTTACTATTCCAGAGGGCTTAGGACTACCCTTTGATCCAAATGGTGCATTTTTTAAAAATGGCCGCTATCATTTAATGTATTTATATAAACAAAATGGCGGAACCAAAGCTGGGTTTTCTTGGGGTCATGTGTCTAGTAAAGATCTCATACATTGGAGAAACCACCCAGATGCATTAATTCCAGGTAATGGAGACGAAGGTATCTTTAGTGGAGGAGCCTTCGTTAATGATAATAATGTAATATTATCATACTGGATGTTATGGGGTGCCAAAGGTATCGGATTGGCTAAAAATATTGATAAGAACTTTGATCGATGGGAAAAATTTAAAGNNAATCCTGTNATTAAGTCAACCGAATGGGGAATAACAAACATTAATGATTCTTCTAGAAAGGAAAAATACATTGGATCTGCTGACCCTTCAAATATTTGGAAAAAAGATGATAAATATTATTTATTAACTGGCAACTTAAATGTACTTAGNAAATATGGNTCNAAAGGAAAAGGTCTTCCCGCTAATAATTTATATGAAAACATNCTNCCTAAGGATTCTTTAAACTATCAAGGAGATAGATTGTACTTATTTGAATCTGAAAATTTATCAAATTGGAATTATCTACATGAATTTTATNAGTCCNATCGCAAATGGACAAGCAAAACAGAAGACAANATGTGCCCTAGCTTTTTGCCTTTACCCTTAAAACCNNCAGGTGGAAAAGCCAGTTCAAAGCACCTTCTTCTTTTTATAAGTCATAACAGAGGTTGTCAATACTATGTCGGTGATTANAAAGGTGATCATTTTTACCCCAATAATCATGGTCGGATGAGCTGGAACGATAATGGATTTTTTGCTCCCGAAGCACTTATAGACGAACANGGCAGGCAAATTATGTGGACATGGATTTTAGATGANCGCCCTAAATCCCTAAAAAAATATTCCGGATGGACCGGNACCTACTCACTGCCTAGATCTTTGTGGCTTGGTNNAGATGGAACCCTTAGGATGAGGCCTGTAAAAGANCTAGAATCCTTAAGAATGAATGAAAAATCAATTTCAAACCTTGAGATAAATACAGATAGTGAAATGATTTTAAACGATTTTGGTANTGAATTAATGGANNTTGAGCTCATAATTCANCCTAATGATTCAANNGAATATGGNCTAAATATTGGAGTATCAGAGGACGNNTATGAGAAAACNATTATTTACTATGACTCAAAAGACGAGAAAATTAAGGTTGATACTCGAAAAGCNGGCATGGATTTTGGACGTAAAATAATCGAAGAGGCGCCACTAAAATTAAATGNGAATGAGAGCCTTAAATTGAGGGTTTTTATAGATAATTCTATAGTGGAGGTNTTTGCGAATGATAGACAAGCCATAGCCAGAAGAATTTATCCTAAAAAAAATGGTACCGGTATNACATTGTTTTCAAATGGAGGAAATATTAATGTGAAATCATTCAAAGCGTGGGAAATAATGCCTTCAAACCCCCAATAATAGNAATTACCTGGAAAGGNTTAAGAACTTAAAAGATATNCTCAGTTATTCTTTTNCCCCTAAAAAACCTATATATCNNTAANATCCAAANTAAAANTAATTAACTAGCTTTTGGAATTAATTCGTCTACAATTTTAGCCGATANAAGACATAANGGTATTCCTCCNCCTGGNTGAACACTCCCNCCACANAAATATAANTTTTTAATCCGATTGGAAAAATTTGGNTGTCTCAAAAAAGCTGATATACTCTTATTGCTNGATGCTCCGTACAAAGCTCCAAGATGAGATTNTGTTTTCTTTTGAATTANTGGTGGAGTAAGCACCTCNTCACATTCAATGAGTGGTGAAATTGNTTCCCCAAGTTCCATTGACAATTTTGAAATTATTNGCATCCCTTAATTTGTTTACTATAGAGTCCCAATCTTGCCCATAGTCTGCAGGACTATTAATCAATACAAACCAATTTTCACAACCTTTTGGAGCATCTGCAGGGACATCTTTGGAAGTTATATTTATATAAATTGTTGGGTCATCACATATTGTTTTATTTTTAAAAATTGCATTAAATTCATTTTTATAATCATCTGAAAAAAAGACATTATGAAGTTCTAATTGATCAAAGGACTTTTTAATCCCCCAATAGAAAATGACGGCAGAACTAGAGCGTTCCTGATTAAGTATTTTATTAGGTGCTTTGAAGTCCGGTAATAATCTGTTGTATGTTGGATGTATATCCATGTTAGAAACAACTATATTTGCTTCATGATATCCTGAAGCAGTAACTATACCTTCAACACAATTTAAGCTCAATTTGATTTCAGTAACTGGTAAATTAAAATGAAATTCGACACCCAGCTTTTTGGCCAATTCGTATAAAGCATCAGTAATTGAAACCATTCCTTTTGTTGGAATAAAAGTCCCATGATGCCGCTCTAAATGCTGAATTAATGTCATAATACCCGATGTTTGCAAAGGATCAGAACCATTGTAAGTGGCGAAACGATCGAAAAGTTGTATTAAATGAGGGGAAGAAAAGGTTTCTTCATTAACTTCATGCAACGTTTTTTGTAAATCTAAAACATTAAGGTTAATAATAGCCTTTATGGTATCAGTCGAGAGGTAAGTTTTTAATTTATGTAGCGACTTTTCTAAAAATAAAGAATGAGTCAAATCATATTTTTTATGTGCCTTATTTAAGTATTGTTCTACTTTTTCTCTAGGCTCATTGAAGACCTTAGTTATTTCTTCTATAAATAAATTATGATCTGCATAAGCCCTAAATTTTTTTTTGTCTGTCCAAAAATAATTACAGGTAATGTCTTTTTTTTTGTATTCAAAATGGACTTTAGGATCTAATCCTGCCATTTCGAAAAGTTGTGTAATAAAATGGGGCATAGTAAATAACGGTGGGCCTGCATCAAAACGATATTTGCCAAGTTTAAAGGAAGATAATTTCCCCCCTGGATATGAATTAGCTTCAAATACCTCTACTTTATACCCTTTAATAGCCAGCCGAATACTTGATGCTAAACCTGCAATTCCTGATCCGATGATTATTGCATTATTCATTAATAAAATATTTTATTGTTTATTAAAACAATAAGGAGCTTTGATAAAATTTAGAGCTAAAAAATTGTTCCAGATACTTTCTGTAGATCCTTTATGAATGGCTTTATTCTAAAATTATTTTAAATTATATATTGCAGTTAAATTATAAAATAAATAGGGTTAAGACAGATTTATTTAATTTTCTGTATCTATAGTATTATAGGTTGTATCTATAATTATTGTATGAATTCATATGTTTTTTGACTTAAACTAAATTGTTTTAATCATAAGAATTTCTTATTGTGATATTTATTATAAATTTTTAGAAAATTGTTTTATAGTGCTTATTAAGTGAAATTTGTATTGGATTAAATACTATTGTTTGTTTTAAGTTTGTGGGGATGAAGTAATGTAGTGATGGAGATGTAAAAGGTTGCTTTATTATAACTCCCCACTTTTTGAAAAAATTCAATCTTCTAGAATACACCACTATATCTTAAGTTTAATAATCTCTCCTTTTTTATATATTCTTATTTACTTTGTTATATATTCTATTTGCTATTTTTAAATCATGAAAAACACGAATCTTTTATCGCTTGGATTTGCATTGGCTTTTGGCCTACTTTTCTACTTGTATTTTGGAATAATTTTTGTGGTTTTTATACCACCACTTTTTGTCTATTTATTTAATAAAGAAAAAAACAATCATGAATAAAGGTTTAGTTAGATTGATAGGAATACAAATTATTTTTCTTGGTTTAGTCCTTTCAGTTTTCGAATTTCTTATTGAGAACAGTGAAATTGTTGTTGTTACTGGTTTGATCTTATTTGTTTGTTCCTTGTTTTTAAAAAAGTAATTAATTCTTATTAAATTTTTTAGGTTATGCTTTTATAGGAAAATTGAATTTTTTAATATTTCAAATAGCACGATTTTTTATTTGTTTATCTGGAAAACGACCCTGATTACCCATACCGTCTAAATCATTCATATCATGAATTTTCATGTCCTCTCTTTTTTTAATCTTGTTTTGTTTTCTAATAATCTTTAATAAGAAATAAACATAAGTGATAAAGATAACGGAACCGAAAGCAAAAATTAATTTATTATTCATTCTTCGGTGTTTTTATTGTCATTTCTTCTTTGTCTTATGGCTATTGCAAAAGCCAGTATAGTGACTGGCCAAAGGCCCACATAAATTCCTTCAATTTTGTTTCCGGTAAACCAAAGATAAATTGAATAAAGAAAGCTTAAAAAAGCAAGAAGAATAGGGTAATATTTTTCTAAAAATTTCATTTTTTATTTTTAATATACTATTTTATTTGAAACTTGTCTTTTAATACTACCTTTTTAGTTAAAAAGGTTTAATTAATTTAAAAATAATCTTCCATATTTTTGATGTATGCAAAAAAGAGAAACGCCTCGACAAAAGAAAATTAATACTTCACTGCAGCAAGAGATTGCTCTTCTAATCCAAAATGCTATTCGTAAGGGAACTATTTATAATCTTATAATATCAGTAACCAAAGTGCAGGTAAGCTCAGATCTCTCTATTGCTAAGATTTACTTAAGTATATTCCCAAATGATAAAGCACTATTTTGTTTTAAAAATCTTAAAGAGAACAGGAATAAGTTAAGGCATGACCTCTCTCAAAAGATGAAACATCAACTTAGAAAAATCCCTGAATTATTTTTTTACCTTGATGATTCTTTAGACTACATAGAGGCTATTGAAAGAAATTTGAGTGAAGGGGAAAACCCTTTAAATAAAACCTCCGAGAAAAAGACAAATGAAGGTAAAATCTGAAAACCAATGTCCTACTCATTAAAAATAGCGTGGCGTTATTTTATTTCAAAAAGTAAACAAACCGTAATTAATAGGATCAATACTTTTGCTTTTTTTATGGTGGTTGTTTCTACAAGTGCGCTTTTTATAGTATTAAGNGCTTTTGCAGGGCTTAAAGATTTTGGNCTGTCTTTTNCCAATATTTTTGATCCTGACTTTGAAATACGNCCAAAAAGAGGAACATATTTTANAGTTTCAGACAGNACTTTACTAAAATTAGAATCNCATTCAGAGATTATCTCTGTTGCTCCAGAAATTGANGAAAAAGTTTTTTTGTCTTTTAANGANAAAAATCAANTTGCTATACTTAAGTCTGTTTCTCCAAAGTATACTTCGGTAATCCCTNTTGATAGTTTAATAACATTAGGNGATTGGCTTTCCTTTAANGGTCCTGATGTTGTCGTNGGNTTNGGTATTGCGGGCAANATGTCTTTAGGTATTTATGACTATAATCACTTTTTGAAAATTATGGTTCCNAAAAAAAAGAAAAAGAGTATTTTAAATCTAAACCCATTCAATACATCACCNGCCGTTGTTTCAGGTTTGTATCAAATCACTGAAGACCTCGATAAAAAATACCTCTTTTGTAATCTAGAGTTTGGNCAAGANTTATTGGCATTAGAANCAAATCAATTTTCATCTATATTGTTAAAAACAAGTCCNNGATCTAANAAAGNAGAATTAGAAAAGNCTCTTGCTTCTTNTTTTAATGTTCCTGTGAGNTTTATTTCAAGGGTTGAGCAAAACGCAGCACTNTATCGCATGCTAAATGTAGAACATTTGGCTATATATTTTATTTTCTCTTTGGTCATGGTTATTGCCTTATTTAATGTTGTTGGAGCTCTAATAATGATGATTTTAGACAANCAAGAACAGATNAAAATTCTTATTAGCTTTGGTGCTGATCCCAAAGGGATTCATAAAATCTTCTTCACTCTGGGCNTNTTAATTTGTGNTGTTGGNGGNGGNGTCGGTTTATTTNTTGGNGTGTTAATTGTTCTTGCNCAAAGCAACTTTGCATTTATTAATGTNCCAGGAACGGGGCTATCCTACCCTGTNATATTTGAATTTAAAAATATTCTAATTGTTTTTNTTACTTTAATGATNCTTGGNGGATTAAGTACNGCTTGGGCNACAAGAGGACTAACNAAAAANGTTAGAGNCTACATCACCTCTTGAATTGCAAAGACTTCTATAACTTCANTNAAAGTNTCNTAGATCTCTTCCGAATGATTTGAGGTAACCATACGGGTTCGNTAGGGTTTAAAATTTTTGTACCCCTTAAAATAATTTGTNTAATGCCTTCGGGTTTCCAGTACACCCAAGGTTTCTCCTTTCCATGCAATNGACATCTCTAAATGTCTGCGTACCACATTTACCCTTTCTAATATTGTNGGTNGCGGAAGGTGTCTTCCTGTTTCCATNAAAAACTTAACTTGATTAAAAAACCATGGATTACCTATACTTGCTCTGCCGANCATNGCNCCGTCAAGCCCATATTGATCCCTCATTTNTAATGCGAGTTCAGGGGTNTTGACATCTCCGTTCCCAAAGACAGGGATATGCATTCTAGGGTTGTTTTTTACTTCAGCAATAGGTTTCCAATCAGCAGATCCTTTGTACATTTGAGCACGGGTTCTACCATGAATAGATATCGCTGCACAGCCTACATCTTGGAGACGCTCTGCCACTTCTAAAATTTTAATTGAATTATGATCCCAACCTAATCGAGTCTTAACAGTAACAGGCAATTTTGTTTTTTTTACCATGGCTTCTGTTAATTCGACCATTTTTGGTATGTCCTTTAAAATCCCTGCTCCTGCTCCTTTACAAACGACTTTTTTTACAGGACATCCAAAATTAATGTCAATAATATCAGGTTCAGTAGCTTCAACGATCTCAACTGAGCGCAACATTGAGTCTAAATTAGCGCCAAAGATTTGAATGCCTACTGGCCTTTCGTTTTGATATATATCAAGTTTCTGTAAACTTTTAGCTGCATTTCGAATCAAGCCCTCACTAGAAATAAATTCCGTATAAACTAAGTCTGCACCCCTTTCTTTACACAATGCCCGAAAAGGAGGATCACTAACGTCTTCCATAGGAGCTAAAAGCAAAGGAAATAAGCCTAATTCAAGATCCCCAATTTTTACCACGTGTCTTAATTTTCCACAAAAATAAGCAAAAGATTACGGTTCATTAGTTTAGAATATATCTTGTGGCTATTAAATAAGAAATGTCAAAAGTTTTTAATTAAATAAAAACCCATCTTTCAATACCCTATATTTGTAATGCTATGAATGAAGGTGACGTATGAAAAACATTAGAAATTTTTGCATAATTGCCCACATTGACCATGGTAAAAGCACACTTGCCGATCGTTTATTAGATTTTACTGGATCTGTCAGTGAACGAGAAAAAAAAGATCAGCTTTTAGACAATATGGACTTAGAACGCGAACGTGGAATTACTATAAAATCTCATGCAATTCAAATGGATTATACTTACCAAGGTAAAACATATATTCTTAACCTTATCGATACTCCTGGACATGTAGATTTTTCATACGAAGTCTCCCGCTCTATTGCAGCTTGTGAAGGTGCCTTGCTTATAGTAGATGCAGCACAGAGTATACAGGCCCAAACGATATCAAACTTGTATCTAGCGCTTGAAAACGACTTAGAAATCATTCCTGTACTTAATAAAATAGACCTGCCTTCTGCTAATCCTGATGAAGTAATGGACGATATTGTAGATTTATTGGGCTGTACTAATGAGGAAATTATTCCTGCTTCTGCAAAAACAGGTCAGGGGATTCAAGAAATTTTAACGAATATAATAGAACGTATTCCCGCACCCGCTGGCAGCGATGACAAACCTTTACAAGCATTGGTGTTTGATTCGGTTTATAATCCTTTTCGCGGAGTTGAAACTTATTTCAGAGTAATTAATGGTTCAATAAAGAAAGGGCAGAAAATACAGTTTATAGCAACCCGAAAAAATTACTTTGCAGATGAAATAGGAACACTTAAACTAAATCAAGAGCCAAAAACAGAAATTTTTGCAGGAGATGTTGGTTATTTGATTACAGGAATTAAAGAAGCCAAAGAAGTAAAAGTTGGAGATACTATTACTAATCCAGAAAATCCTACTGTAGAAGCCATTGAGGGTTTTGAAGAAGTAAAACCCATGGTTTTTGCAGGGATTTATCCAGTTGATACTGAAGAATATGAAGAACTTCGTGCCTCTATGGAAAAATTACAGCTTAACGATGCATCTCTAGTATTTTTCCCTGAGAGTTCTGCTGCATTAGGTTTTGGTTTCCGTTGCGGTTTTTTAGGAATGCTTCATTTGGAAATTATTCAAGAACGTTTAGAGCGAGAGTTTAACATGACGGTTATAACTACTGTCCCAAATGTATCTTACCAAGCATTTACTAAAAAAAATCCGGAAGATATCCTTTGGGTAAACAATCCCTCTGATTTACCAGACCCATCCTCTTTAGAAAGAGTAGAAGAGCCTTACATTAAAGCTTCAATAATAACCAAGTCAGAGTATGTTGGAAATATTATGTCGCTCTGCATTGAGAAACGGGGTAAAATAACCAACCAAAATTATCTTACACCAGAACGTGTTGAATTGTCTTTTGATTTGCCTTTGGCAGAAATAGTTTTTGATTTTTATGACCGTTTAAAAACAGTCTCTAAAGGCTATGCTTCCTTTGATTATAGCCCTAAAGGGATGCTTCCTTCCAAACTGGTAAAAGTAGATATTTTATTAAACTCTAATCAGGTAGATGCACTCTCTGCACTAGTTCATGCTGACAACGCTTATACAATCGGCAAGAAAATGTGTGAAAAACTACGTGAGCTAATTCCTCGTCAACAGTTCGATATTCCAATTCAAGCAGCCATCGGTGCAAAAATTATTTCTCGTGAAACCATAAAAGCTCTACGAAAAGATGTTACTGCAAAATGTTATGGCGGAGATATTACCCGAAAGCGAAAACTGTTGGAAAAACAGAAAAAAGGAAAAAAGAAAATGCGTCAAGTTGGAAATGTTGAAATTCCTCAACAAGCATTTATGGCTGTCCTTAAACTTAATGATTAACTTGATTTATATATAAAATCCTAATTATGTCAAGATTTATATACATTACATTTTTTACTGCATTTTCTTTTCAGGCGATTGGACAAAAAACTATCTTTCTATGGCCAGAAAAGGTCCCAAATCAAAGAGAAATTAATGAAAAAGAGATACAATTTGAAAATGACATTCTTAAAATCTCAAATGTTCAAAATCCTACTCTTGAAATTTACTTACCTGCTAAAAGTATTCGAACAGGAAAAGCTGTAATCATATTTCCTGGAGGAGGTTATCAATTTTTGGCATATGACTGGGAGGGAACAGATTTTGCAAAAGCACTAAACTCCAAAGGAATTGCTGCATTTGTACTAAAGTATCGCCTCCCTAACTCTAAATCAATTATCGATCCGAAATGGGCTCCTTTACAAGATGCTCAAAGAGCAATTCGTTTAGTACGTGCTAATTCAGAAAAATGGAATGTAAAATTAAATCAAATAGGTGTTATGGGCTTTTCTGCTGGAGGACATTTAGCATCAACGCTCGGAACCCTTTATAGTGAAAAAACCTTGAAGAACTATTTGGATTCAATTGATGAAATAAATGCTCGTCCTGATTTTATGGCTCTTATTTATCCAGTTATTTCATTCGATAAAAAATATTATCATGGAGGTTCTAAAAATAATCTAATTGGGCCCGATTCTAGCATTGAGCTGGTGAAAAAATTCTCCACCAATCTAAATGTAAATGCTGATACACCACCCACTTTTTTGCTTCATACTGCTGATGACCTTGCGGTTCCAGTACATAACAGTTTGTTATTTTATGAGGCTTTAATCAAAAATAAAATTCCTGCTGAGATGCACCTTTTTCCAGTTGGGGGTCATGGTTTTGGATTGGCAAGAGGTAAGGGAGCTCTAGAAGAATGGCCAAATTTACTTTTCGATTGGATTCTAGGTTTAAACTAAAAATTAAATCCAAAAAATTACTATATTCCATTTATCGATAAAAGAGCAAACAGATACGAATTATGTCATTCAACCCCTTTAAAACACTTCTTTTTGGTTTTGCTTTTTCACCCTCTTTGAAGGCCAATGTTTTTGAAGTAACTCGTTTAGCTTCGTTTTTCAATGCATCATTACTTTTTGTTCATGTTGGAGAAAAAACAACAGAAAAAGAACTGTCCTTTAAAGAGTTACTCGATGAGTGCCCTGATAAACCCAAGGCGATTAAAGTGTATTGGATTCAAGGAGAACCAGTGAAAATCTTAACTAAAACTTGTAAGGATTATAAAGTTGACTTGCTTCTTATTGGAGCTTTAAAGAGAGAGAATGTCTTAAAATATTATCTCGGTTCAATCGCAAGAAAACTAACTCGCAAAGCTCCATGCTCTGTACTTCTTATGCTTAACCCTTCTGTAGAACGCGAACCTTGTAAACACATCGTCGTAAATGGGCTTGAAAGTCCTCGAACAAAAGAAACTGTGGAGGCTTCATTTTATGTTGGACAAGCACTTACCGCTCATAAGATAACTCTTGTGGAAGAAATTAGTGAAGATAGGGTGGCTGTTTCCGTAAGTGATGACAAAAGTTTGAGAAAATCTGTCTTGAAAAAGGAAAAAATAAATCAAGAGGAGAAAATGCGGGTAGGTGACCTCGTAAAAAACATTCCTTTGTCTAAAGAAGGTCAAGTGAAATGGGAAACACAAAGTATATTTGGGAAAAGGGGTTATTCCATAGGACACTACGCAAAGGTCGTTCGGGCTGATCTTTTGGTTATGAATGCTCAAGAAGAAAGTTCTTTTTTAAGTCGCTTTTTTCCAAGAGATCTAGAGCATATACTTGCAGAGCTGCCAACAGATGTATTAATTATACAATCAGAAAAGAATGTCTAAAGAAAATTCTACAGCTTCTTTTGTAAAAGAGTTGCCACAAAATATTTTTGCTGGGTTTGTAGTTTCACTAATCGCTTTGCCACTTGGATTAGGTCTTGCCATCGCATCAGAAGCACCTCCTTTGGCTGGGATTGTTGCTGCTATTGCGGGGGGGTTTGTGGTTTCTATTTTTGGTGGGTCTAATGTAACCATAGCTGGTCCTGGAAATGGCCTAGTAATTGTTTTACTCTCTGCCATTACAACATTAGGCGGAGGTGATTTGTATCAAGGCTACCTATATACTTTGGCCGCTATAATAATCTCCGGGATTCTTCTTTTTATTTTTGGTGTCTTTCGGATGGGAGCAATGAGTGAATTCTTCCCTGCCACAGCTCTTCAGGGGATGTTAGCAGCCATAGGTGTTGGAATTTTAGCAAAACAATTTCATCTCATGCTTGGGATAAGATCTGTAAGTGGAAATACGGTAGAGCAACTAATCACTATCCCCGAGTCCATTTTGACATTTATTTATTCCCTTCCTTTTGCCGGTATTCTTGGTTTTTTAAGTTTGGCTTTNCTGTTTTTGTACAGCCGTATNCGAAATCCNTATTTNCATCTTATCCCNGCTCCNATGTGGGTTGTAGTTGCTTCTGTGGGGATTGGCTATTACTATTCATTNGTATTGGATCAAACCCTCTCCAATTAGTAAGAATTTACTNATNAACATTCCAGACAATTTAACCNCNAACNTNCCTTCNCCATTGTTTGATAAGNTTTTAGATTTAAATTTTATTGGTGTGGTTTTTTCAATAACGNTNGTAGCAATAATAGAATCATTATTAAGTATTAAGGCAGTAGACAAATTAGANCCAAAAAAAAGNCGCTCTAATGTCAATAANGACCTTCAAGCTTTAGGCCTTGCAAGTATTGTNAGTGGNTTTCTGGGNGGATTAAATGTTGTTACAGTTATCGCTAGAAGCTCTGTAAATGCNAACAATGGAGGNACTAATCGATCCGCAAACTTTTTTCATGCAANGTTTCTTGTCTTATTTATTNTACTATTGGGAAAACAAATTCAAATGATTCCGCTTACCTCACTAGCTGCCATACTCGTTTATACAGGATACAAGCTTGCGGCACCAGAAAATCTGTTCAAAATCTATAAAATTGGCCCAGAACAAGCACTAATATTCCTCGTCACTCTGGTAACCACTTTGTTGACTAACTTAATTATGGGAATAGCAATAGGTGTCTTGTTTACTTTTCTAACCCACCTTTTCTTGACTAAAAACATTATGCTTTTTACCATGAATGTATTCAAGCCTAATGTGCTAATGTATCACGAGGAACAGACAGGAAATTATTATGTGAGCGTAAAAAATTTCTGCAGCTTTTTGAATTTCTTTCGCCTTAAAAAAAAGTTAGATCAAATCCCAGAAAGCGAACATGCAATTATAGACTTTTCCCTATGTGACTTTGTCGACCATACTGTCATGGAAGGGCTTAATGACTATCAACGCTCTTTTGGAAGAAAGTTGGGAATCTTTGAAACTATCGGTTTAGACATTCACGCATCGGAAACAGCACACCCTTTTTCCGTGAGAAAAAGCTTGCCAATAAATGCTCTTGTTGGTCTGCAAAATTCATTATCCAATCGTCAAAAAAACTTGAAGGCCTTCAGTGAGCAGCTTGAATGGGTATACCTCCCAGAGATTGACAGCAATCCAAAAAGTTTGAATAAATTCTTGTTTTTTGAATCAAAAGTGATTAATTACAGCATTAATANACTCAGAAATAAAAAAAATAATTTCTCAATTTTTGACTTATATTATTCAGAAGGTGCCTTTATAACTAAGGAGGATTTAAAAGCTACTTTTTTGCTATTTTTGAGTCCCATANCAATACCTGTTTTTGTTTTGGATAAAGAGGACTTTAAAACCGCTTTGTATCAATTAGCTGGTTTTGATGATATCAATTTTACTAAACACCCTGATTTTTCTAAACGTTTTCACCTTGTNGGAAATAATGTTAAAGAAATTCGAAANCTCTTTAATTCGGAAATTATTTATTTCTTTGAGAGTCATCCCTTTTTCCATATAGAATCAAATGGGGAAAGTCTTTTAATAAAGGGGAAGAATCGACTCTCTAGTCTACAAGAAGTGAAAATTATGCTCACCTTCGCTAAAGATTTTTTCCAACTTCTTNAAAAGAGCACAAAAAAATAGGCAGATATGAAGTTACATAGGATTGAAGCTGGAAACTTTAAATTAGATGGAGGGGCGATGTTTGGTGTCGTTCCAAAAGTGATTTGGGAACNTACTAATCCCGCAGACAAAAATAACCATATTGAAATGTCCTGTCGTTGTNTGTTAGTTGAATTATCGAATCGATTGATTTTAATAGATACTGGGATGGGCAGCAAACAGAGTAATAAATTTTTTGGTCATTACCACCTATGGGGATCACACNCATTAGATAAATCATTAAATAAAGCNGGGTTTCATCGAAATGATATAACGGATGTTTTTTTAACGCATCTTCACTTTGATCACTGTGGNGGTGCAATAGCCCATANCTCGAAAGGNCTACTTGTTCCTGCATTTAAAAATGCGCATTTTTGGGTCCATCGNTCTCATTGGGAATGGGCTAATAGTCCCAATCCANGNGAAAAAGCTTCTTTTCTTAGTGAAAACATTNTTCCTTTAAAAGAAAGTGGNCAGCTTAAGTTTATTGAAGGNNATGGNGGTTTGCTTTCAAANACNCCCTTTCCCTTTTCAATTATATTGGTGAATGGACATACTGAAAAACAAATGCTTCCAGTNATAGAATATCAAGGAAAGCGAGTTGTTTATGTTGCAGATCTTATTCCTACAGTAGGTCANTTACCNATACCATATATTATGGGATATGATACNCGTCCTCTATTGACTTTAAAAGAAAAGCGTCTTTTTTTAGATGNTGCAGTAAAAGAAGAAACNCTTTTGTTTNTTGAGCATGANCCCTATCATGAACTAATTTCNCTAAAANAGACAGAAAAAGGTGTCCGCATGAAGGAACAATATAATTTGGATTCTTATTTTAGCAGCTGTTAAGCCCAAATCAAGTNAAAATTTAAATAAAAATGAAAGCTCTTTTACTCCAACTACTTGCCATTCTAGGTTCGATAAATATCAGTGCTCAATATTGGCAACAAGCTGTCGACTACAAAATGAATGTGTCTTTAGATCCCAAAACAGCAAATTATTCAGGAACACAAACCTTAATATATACCAACAACTCTCCAGAAACACTTAATAAAGTATTTTATCATTTGTATTTCAATGCCTTTCAGCCTGGAAGTGAGATGGCTGTGCAGCTCAGAAATTCTCCTGACCAAAACACCCGTTTTGCCAAAAGCTTGGATAGTCTGACTATAGAACAACAAGGATTTTTAAAAGTCTCCAATTTAACTCAAGACGGCATAGCTTTAAAAACTGTTTTTTCAGAAACAATTCTTGAAGTAACACTCAATAAGCCTATTCCGCCGGGCGGATCATCTACCCTAAAGCTCTTTTTTAATGGACACGTTCCTGATGTGATTCGTCGAGCAGGTAAAAATTCTTCTGAAGGAGTCGCCTTTTCTATGGCTCAGTGGTACCCAAAAATNGCAGAATATGATCTTGAAGGGTGGAATATCGATCCTTATATAGGAAGAGAATTTCACGGAGTGTGGGGGAATTTTGATGTAAAAATCACCTTAGACAAGAATTATTTGGTGGCAGGCAGTGGATATCTTCAAAATCCAGACGAAATTGGAAAAGGATACTCGGATAGAAAACGTCCCAAAACAAAAAAAGGAAAAATAACTTGGCATTTTATCGCGCCNAATGTACATGATTTNACNTGGGCTGCCGANCCAGATTANATCCANGANACTNACCCNGGNCCTAATGGAGTAACTTTANATTTTTTCTATAAANATNATCCTGAAATCATCNAAAATTGGAAAAAACTNCAACCTCACACAGCANAGATGATGGNATACTTTAATGAAAAAATTGGTCCTTACCCATACGATCAATACTCTGTTGTTCAGGGCGGNGACGGNGGAATGGAATANGCTATGTTAACNTTAATAACAGGAGGAAGAAAATATGGTTCGCTTTTTGGTGTAACAGCNCATGAATTGGCTCACTCTTGGTTTCAACANGTNTTAGCAACAAATGAAACCAAACACGAGTGGATGGATGAAGGNTTTACATCTTTTATNTCAACTCTTGCCACAAANGAAATTTTAGAAGAAAAAAAAGAGTTTCCTCTTGAAGGGNCCTACCAAGGATATTTTNANNTGGCCTCTTCTGGTGGNGAAATGCCNCAAAGCACGAACGCTAANCGTTATTANCACAACTACGCCTATGAGAGAAGTGCTTANAGNAAAGGGGCTGTATTTCTTGGTCAATTAGCCTATCTTATTGGTTTTGAAAAATTATTTGATGTCCTAAGGGCTTATTATAAAGATTGGAAGTTTAAACATCCTCTTCCAAACGATTTTAGAAGAATTGCTGAGCGTATTTCTGGGCTTCAGCTTCAGTGGTATCTNACNGATTGGACACAAACTACCAATAAGATTGACTACGGAATTACTTCANTTGAANGNNTGGGTTTAACNACTTCTTTGAAACTANANCGCATTGAATTNATGCCTATGCCNCTTGAGATTCTTGTGGTTTTAAAAAATGGNGGGGCTGAGNTGCATTACATTCCTATTTCATTGATGAGGGGAGAAAAAGAAAATCCTTACCAAATGGATTGGACNATTCACCCAGATTGGGCATGGTCTCATTTAAATTATTCTCTTAATCTCAAACATCCAAAANNCGAAATAGANGCNATNATTATTGACCCNAGCAACTTGATGGCTGATGTAGATAAAAGCAATAATTATTATGCTTCNCCCAAAAAATGATTTTAAANTNAGGCGTCTAAANAGTAAAANNAAAATAGATCAATTGTTTGAAAATGGTGGTGTTTTTCAAACAAAATCTTTGCTTCTAAGNNTCNTTACAGTATAAATCNTCTCGNTTTCTAGAGTTTGGTGTCTCTGTTTCAAAAAAATCCTTTAGCCNGGCCNCAGANAGNAATCGCATTAAAAGACAATTGAGGNNGGCTATGANGAANCAGAAGGGNAAATTNTTTTTTCCTGGTTGTTGTATGTTGATTTATACTGGNAAAANAANTCCTCGCTNTNANTCCTTANTTCAAGANTTNGNNNNGNTTTTAAAAAACATTAACCATTAGAGCTTTTTTTTATCATACTTATGTGGGGTATCCCGTCTTCAAAATAACTTTTTCCTTCCTTTTGAAATCCATGTCGTTTATAAAAATCTTCTAAGTGTGCTTGTGCAGAAATTTTTATGTGCTCTTTAGGATGGTTCTTTTCAATGGTTTCTATACAAAATTTTACCAAATCATGGCCAAATTTTTTTCCCCGACATGCTTTTAAAATTACTATTCTACCTATTACGATATAATCTGAATTGGGGTTCCTGTTTCTAATTATTCTTGCATAAGCGGCAAGAATGTTTTTCTCTAAACCTAAAACATGAAATGCGTCTATGTCATTTCCATCAATGTCTTGGTATACACAGTTTTGCTCTACAACAAAAACCTGTGATCGAAGTGCATAAAGATCGTGGAGTTCTTGAGTATTTAAATCTGTAAATTTTTTAACTATAAAGGAAATCATTAATTACAAGGGATTTTTTCTACTCTTCCTTGGTGTCTTCCTCCCTCAAAAGGTGTCGTTAGAAATACGTCCACCATTGCTATGGCCTGTGGTAGAGAAAGATGCCTTGCGGGTAAGCTTAAAATATTCGCATTATTATGTTGTCTTGCTAATAGGACCAGGTCTATATTCCAACATAAAGCAGCGCGAATTTTTTTGTGTTTGTTCGCAGTCATTGCTGCACCATTTCCACTTCCACAAATAATAATTCCCCTTTCTGTTTTCCCGCTTGATACTTCTTCTGCAACCGGATGTATGAAATCGGGATAATCGACACTTTCATTTTTGTCTGTTCCATGGTTATTGACTTTATGCCCTTGTTCTTCTAGAAAAGAAACTATTGCCTGCTTAAATTCTGGACCGGCATGGTCATTACCTATGCTGATTTTCATTTATTATAGTTTATTATAAAAATAATAAAGAAAATTCACGTACTTACTAGCCGTTAATTTCTTTATTCATTTATTGTTGACAAGATTTAAAAACGTTTTCTTTTTAAAATGGTTTTTTTTTTACTTAAAAAAAATCATTTACATAAAACAAAAAAATATAATTATTTATAATTTTTAGTAACCAAAAAAAACAATAATTATAAACACAAAAGGATGAAAAAAATAATTTTTTTATCCTCATAAACGTTTATAAAAAGATAGTTTATAACTCTATAATTCATTGATTATCATTTTAAAGAGGTTTGTATAATCGGTTAAAAAAGAAGTATCTTTTAATTTTTCTTTTAAAAAAAAGAAAAAGAAAGTTATTTTATTAATATTATTAACACCCTATATATATCATCATTTCTATAATAAAAAAAAAATAAAGATATTTAATGATGTTAACTGTGTTAATAAGTCATCTTCTGGTGGCTTATGCTTTTAATATGATGTAAAAATTCATGTCAAAAAAGAAAAACGAAAACAAAAGATTACAGAAAAAAATACTTTCTCTATTCAAATCTAACCCAAGAAAAGTTTTTAATTATAGGCAGATATCCGGTATCCTTGATATTAAAGATACTATTGGAAGAAATAATATTATTCGTGTTCTTAATATACTAAATCACCTTCAGCAGATTAAAGAAGTAGAAAAAGGAAAGTTTATTTTTTGTATAACTCTTGAAAAAACTTATAAAGCAACGCTGCATATTCTTCCAACGGGCAAAGGCAAAGTACATTTAAAGGAAAAAGAAGAAGAATTTCTTATTCCAAAAAAGTTTTTAAACAGAGGGTTAGATGGTGATCTTGTTACTGTTAGTGTCCATAAGCGAGAAAAAACAAACCATGCTCATGTAGAAGAAATAATAAAAAGAAAGACTAATGAATACGTTGGTGTGTTTGAAAGAAATAAAGATTTTGGTTTCGTTTTATGTACAAGAGGGACTATGTATACTGATATATTTATACAAGCGAAC
>PAYI01000016.1 GCA_002714815.1 Flavobacteriaceae bacterium
GTTATATTCCATTATCGTTAGAAATGATTATTTTATTCTAGATTTACTAGCTATGAAAAAATTAAATCCTCAATTGGTCCTTGCCTCCCTTCTGGGAGTTTTGCTTTCTCTTGGACTAGGCTTCCTTTCGAGTAATGTGACTAGAGATGCTATACCCACTTGGTATGCCAATTTGGAAAAGCCCTTTTTCTCACCTCCCAATTGGATATTTGGACCTGTATGGGCCTTACTCTATACTTTAATGGGGATTGCTATAGGTCGCGTTTGGTTTTATGGTAAAAGACATTTTTGGGGAAAAACAGCCATTTACTACTTTATGGTGCAATTGATTTTTAATGGACTGTGGTCATTAGTTTTTTTTGGACTTAAAAATCCGTTACTGAGCTTCATTATAATTTTGATTTTATGTGTTTTAATTCAAAGAAGTATTTTTTGGTTTCATCTAATTGACCGAAAGGCTTCTTTTATGCTTTATCCCTATTTTGCTTGGGTTAGTTTTGCGACTATTTTAAATGGAGCAATACTTTATTTAAATTAATTTACAGCTTTTCGAATTCGTTCAGGAAAATCTGTGATAATACCTTCCACACCATAAATAATCATTCGATTAATATCTTCAGGTGCATTAACTGTCCATGGATAAATCTTAAAACCTGCCTTATTAATTTTAGATACGTTTTCAGAATTGAGGCTTTCATAATTTGGATTAATTGCTACTGCATTTAGCTCTAAACCTATGGGAATGGCGTCCAAAGGATCATCTTCTGTAAGTATTGCAATGGAAATCTCACGATTGACTTCTCGAAATATTTTAAGTTCTTGCCAATTAAAACTGGATATTAATATCTTATCTGGAGACCAAGCCTCAAGTTTAAAATAGGTTTTTAACAGTTTATCGGTCTTTAGTGCCGTTTGACTTCCTTTGAGTTCAATATTAAGAAAAATACGTCCTTTGATCAAATCTAGGACCTCCCCAAGCGTTGGAATAGAAAAACCGTTCAATACCTCAATCCGTTGGATAGAATCTAAATCTAAGGCCTCGATATAACCCGTGGCATTGGTAAGTTTTTCTAAAGTTTTATCGTGAAAGACGACCAATTCTCCACTTGCACATTGAAACACATCAATTTCTACACCATCGACCCCTAGTTCGATTGCTTTTGAAATGGAAGGAAGGGTGTTTTCAGCAAGATGACCCTTGGCTCCACGATGACCAATAACAAGTGGGGTTTTAGGAGGAGTACATGCTAACATAATAATAAAGAGAACTAAAAATAAACTCAATTTTTGCTTACTCATTTTTCCTTTTAAGTTAAAAAAAATTGAAGAAAGAAAAGGTGAAAATTTATTTAATCAAAATCCAAAATTCCCAAGGCTTCATGTCATATTGATAAGAAGAGGATAGTATTTTGGAATTGAAATCTTGGTAACGTTTAAACTTTCCTTCGTAAGGCATAGTAAATTGAACATAATCTTTGCTTAAATTAGCCACAACTACTAGAGTATCTCCACCTTTTTCTCGTTCAAACGCAAGAATTTGATTGTTTTTGGTAGTATTGATTCGCTTATAAGAACCCGCTTTTGAACCAGTAGCTAGAGATTTATGATTATTTTTTAATGCACCTAACTGAATTAAAAGGTCCATAGTTTTTCCGGTAGTTTTTGGAAAGCTATCTTTTTCAAAAAAATGTAGACGTTTATTTAAGTCGTACTCTTGACCAGAGTAAATCAATGGCATCCCAGGTAAAGTGTAATTCATTGCCATGAAGGTATGATCTGCTTCTCCATAACTTTCCTTTACTGTTCCATTCCACGAATTTTCGTCATGATTGGAAATAAAATTAACCAAAATATTTTCTGTACCATATAACCTTTGAGTTCTTTTAATATGAAGGTGGTAGTCATTAGCCGTATTAAGTCCTTTAGCAACATCTTTAGAAAGATGATGTCCAGGCCAGTCATAAGTGGCATTAAACTTATTCACCAATCCAATGCCTCCAGGGTGATAAATATCAGTTTCCGCTAAAAGGAATATAGGTTTAACTTCCCTCAAAGCTTGAATCGTCTTGTCGTAAAATTCTTGAGGAACTGCGTAAGCTTGATCTATTCGATATCCATCAATATTAGCTTCTTTTACCCAATAAACCATAGCTTGACGAAGCTCTTCTCGCATTTCAAGATTTTTGTAGTTCAAGTCAGCTACATCTGTCCAATTAAAAGATTTCCCTGTTCTGAAATCAATAGGATCAATGATTTCGCCTTTTTTATTTTTTAAATAATAATCGCTCTTCTCTTTAATCCAATGATGATCCCAACCAGTATGTCCGGGAACCCAATCCAAAATCACATAAATACCTAACTCATGGGCTCTTTTTACAAGTGATTTAAAATCTTGTAAAGTTCCAAACTCAGGATTTACTTTTTTGTAATCAGATACTGCATAATAGCTGCCCAAGGGTCCTTTACTCTTTGTTTTTGAAATAGGATTAATGGGCATCAACCAAAGAATTTTAACACCCAATTTTTTAAGTACAGATAAGTCTTTAGCAAAGGCATTGAAAGTCCCCTCATTAGAATATTGTCGGATATTAGCTTCATATAAAACTGAATGGGAAATGATATCTTCAGATATTGGTTTGAGAGATTTTACCTCTACATTTTTTTTATTAGGTTTTCGAGCCTCTTCTCTAGGAAACTGGCAACATAAGATTAAAAATCCAAAAAGGATTGTGAAATAAGGTTTCATAATTTTAGTTTAATTCAATAATGTATGCAGTTTCTGGATCAACTTCAAGGGTTTCATTTAATTTTATTTTATAATTTGTAAGGATTTCAACACCTTTCGTTTTTCCTGCCAATCCCTCTTTAAATCTATCTAAGAATAGCTTCTGCTTTTCNAGACTATTGTTGACAATCACCATAATACGTGCTGATTCTGTATATCTAAAATACACATAAACATCGTTTTCAGGCACATAGTGTAACGTTTTTCCATTATGAATGGCCAGTTTAGACTTACGCCAATTCAATATTTTTTTAGTAAAATTAAAATAAGCCGCCTGCAAAGAGGTACGCCCCTCTTTTTTAAAGGCATTTTGCTTATCTGATTGCCAACCCCCAGGAAAGTCTCTTCGGATATCCCCATCACCCTTTTCTTTTTTTCCTGTCATTCCAACCTCTGTTCCATAATAAATTTGTGGAATTCCTCTCAAAGTCATTAACACCGACATAATTATTTTATAATCTTTCAACTCAGGATAAAAATCATTGATTCGGTTGGTATCATGATTTTCAGCAAAAATCATTAAGTTATTTACATTAGAATATAAAAAGTCATTTTGTAGATTTTTATAAATGCGTATCATGCCCTGANCCCAATAATTATTTCGTTCACTGAAAGCTCTTACTAGAGCATCATTTAATGTAAAATCCATTACGCTTGGCAACTTTGAATTAAATCCTTGAATGGCAGCAATAACACTTTTCTCTTGCCAATAAGAAAGATGAATACTATTATGCATCCACCCTTCACCCACTATATTGAAATTTGGGTATTCTTTACGTATGGCTTCAATCCACTTTACCATAGGTTTTGGATTGTTATAAGGAAAGGTGTCTACTCGAAATCCATCTACACCAGCAAATTCAATCCACCACAATGCATTTTGAATTAAATACTTTTGGAGTAATGGTTGGCTTTGATTTAAGTCTGCCATAGAAGGAACAAACCACCCTTGAAGTAATTCTTTTTTGTCAATTTTTGAAGCATAGGGATCTGAATGAATTTCTTTTATGTGATTGGTATTGGTATACNTATCAAACTGATGAATCCAATCTTCCGTAGGGAGATCTTTTACCATCCAATGTTCAATACTCCAATGATTGGTTACAAAATCCATGATGAGTTTCATGCCTTTTTTATGAAGGCCGTTTGCCAAACGTTTGTAATCTAGATTGGAACCNTAACGTGGATCAATACGATACACATCACTTTGGGCATAAGTATGGTAGGAAACATGAGGATCATTGTCCTCACAAAGTGGAGTAGACCAAAGGGCCGTAACNCCTAATTCTTTCAAATAATCTAAATTTTGAATGATTCCCTCAAGGTCACCACCATGGCGTCCATCTTTATCAGAACGGTTATGTTTATCCTTTAAATCTGGGTGCGAATCGTTAGAAGGATCACCATTTGCAAAGCGATCAGGCATCAGTAAGTAAATTACATCTGAGGAATCAAAGCTTGANACCATTGCACGTTTTTCTCTGGTTTTAATTTCATATGGAATGGTGTATATTTCCTTTTTNCCCTTGTAAAAATTAATTGTGAATTCACCTGCCTTTTGATCTGTAAAATCAAAATTTAAAAAGAGGTAATTCTTATTTGTTACTCTCTTGACATCAACTAAATTCATTCCCTCAGATTTAACGNTATATTGTGCTATCTCATNACCATAAAGCACAATTTGAAGGGTGCTATCATTCATTCCCTCCCACCAAAACGGTGGTTCTANTCNTTNTATTTGGGCAAGAGTAGGTATTGTAAATAAATAAAGAATAAAAAGAAACCTCATATTAAAAATTCTAGGTTGAAATTAATTTCCCTTTAAAATAAAGAGAAAGTTGTGGGTTAGAGTGTGAAAAATTTACTCCATCTCTAGCTACTTTCACCTCAATTAAAGTACCTCTAAAATTAATTTTAAATCGGTACTCCTTCCAAGATTTAGGAAGAATAGGGTCGATATGCAGTTNGTTTTTCACTACACGAACTCCACCAAAACCTTCTACTATACTCATCCAAGTACCNGCCATACTAGTAATGTGTAAGCCTTCTTCCACCTCTCGNTTNTAATCNTCTAAATCCAANCGAGAAGTTCTAAGATAGAAAGTATAAGCTTGTTGTGTTCTTCCTAAACGTGCTGCTAATATGGAGTGAATACATGGGGAAAGTGAAGATTCATGAACAGTATAAGGTTCATAAAAATCAAAGTGCTGTTCTAATGTTTCTTTATCNAAATGATCTTCAAAAANATAAAACCCCTGTAAAACATCTGCTTGTTTTATAAATGGAGATCGTAAAATTCTATCCCAAGACCAATATTGATTAATAGGTCTTTCTTCTGGGNTTAATGAGCTTGCAAAGGTTAATGTTTTATCCAAAAATCCGTCCTGTTGTAAAAAAAGTTTTTTTTCTGGATGTTTTGGAAAATACATATTATCTGCAATCTCGATCCATTGTTTTGTCTCGGATTCCTCCCAACAAACCTTTTTCTTTATCCTTTCCCAATCCTTGGGGTGTTTCACTTTGATTTTTGAAATTTCTTTAAAAGTAAAACGTAAACACCACTGAGCAAGATAATTTGTATACCAATTGTTATTGATATTGTTTTCATACTCATTTGGGCCTGTTACTCCTAGTATAACATAAGCTTTTTGATACTCAGAAAAGTTGACACGTTGAGCCCAAAATCTGGCAATTCCAATTAGGACTTCAAGCCCCATTTCCGGAATATATGTTAGATCACCTGTAAAGCGTTCGTAATTAAATATGGCGAATGCGATGGCACCATTACGATGTATTTCTTCGAAGGTTATTTCCCATTCGTTGTGGCATTCCTCTCCATTCATGGTTACCATTGGATAAAGTGCTGCCCCTTTTTCGAAACCTAGTTTTTCAGCATTTTCAATGGCTTTATCCAAATGTTCATACCTGTACTTAAGAAGGTTACGTGCTACGTTTTGATTCTTGGTTGCCATATAAAAGGGCAGGCAGAACGCTTCGGTATCCCAATAGGTACTCCCACCGTATTTCTCACCTGTAAAACCTTTTGGTCCAATATTAAGACTAGTATCACGACCATTGTATGTTTGATTGAGTTGAAAGATGTTAAATCTAATTCCTTGCTGTGCTTTATCATCCCCTTTAATTTGAATATCGGAATGATCCCAAATTTTAGCCCAGGCTTTTCGATGTGCATCTGCCAAGGCGGCAAACCCCTTTTTAGAAAATTGCTCAACTAACTGTTGAGCAACTTTTTCAAAATCAGCTGGCTTATGATTTATACCATTAATATAACCACCGTATTTTACAAGAGTACAGAAGCTGCCTTCTTCCAGAAAGTTGTTTTTAGTCTGGCTTATACGATAGTCTTTTTCAACTGGTTTGAAATTACCCAATGATTTACCTTGTGCGTCAAATACTTGAGTTTTGGCATAAGTGGCAATATCAAATTCTGTTTTTAAAGTCTTAGAGTGTAATAAAATTATATCTTCAGAGCTGATTTTATTTATATGAGTCCAAAAGGGATCGTCCCAGTTAGAATCTTGATTTTTGATGTGGCCGTCAACAAATGAATCAAAGGTTATATCCGCTGAACCTTGAAGTGCATTTATCTGGTAACGAATCACTCCCAACTCACCTTCTTTCATTGACAAAAAACGCTTCACCTCTACTCCAATCCTAATGGTTAATGAAAGTTGAGCTTCAAATGAACGGGTATACATTCCTGTTTTCATATTCAATTCCCTTCTAAAATTAGAAACTTCCAAACATCGATTTAAATCAAGAGGTACCCCTCCTATAGTAATATGGATACCAATCCAACTAGGTGCATTGAGTACTTTAGCGAAATACTCGGGATAACCATTTTTCCACCAGCCAACTTTGGTTTTATCAGGATAATATATTCCGCCTATATAACTCCCTTGAAAACTATCCCCCGAATACTCTTCTTCAAAATTAGCCCGTTGTCCCATAACACCATTCCCCAAACTAAAGATACTTTCGGAAGCTTTGACCTTATTAGGGTCAAAATCTTCTTCTACTATTTTCCAAGGATCGATCTTGAAATACGTTTTTTTCATCTTTTATCCTTTTGTTGCTTTAAAATTTTAGATTATTAAGATTAAAACAATTCACCTAAACCTCTTTGAACTAAAGGTAAAAAATTGGGATAACAATAATCTTGTTTTGTAAAGGTTTCATAAGCTCCTATGGCAACTGCTGTCATCCCGGCAGCTTTAGCCGCTAAAATTCCTGAAGAAGAATCTTCAAAAACGACGCATTGTGAGGGGTTAACTCCTAAGGCTTCGCTTCCCTTAAGAAATACTTCAGGATGGGGTTTACTTTTATCGACTTGATTTCCATCGATAATGACATCAAAAAAAGAAGTAAGCTCCAAGCGATCTAAAATGATACTTGCATTTTTACTGGCAGAACCCAACCCTATTTTTACTTTTTTTTCTTTTAAAATCGTGAGGGTCTCGAAAATCCCAGGGAGAATATCTTGCGGATTGATATCTTCAATGTGCTTTAGGTAATCTTCATTCTTTTGAATCAAGTAACGTTTAATATTTGAGTCNTCCAAAGTTGTTTGAGCCAACTTTAAAATAATATTTAGAGAATCCGAACGACTTACNCCTTTTAGTTCTTCATTATCACTTGGAGTAAGCTCGTAACCAAACATAGTGGCTATTTTTTTCCATGCTAGGAAATGGTATTTTGCTGTATCTACAATGACCCCGTCAAGGTCAAACAAGGCGCAGGTATGCCGCTTCATTTTAATATTTAGATTACTAATTCAGTTTCCTTTCATTCTTGAGGCGCTAAGGTTACACTAAGGCCATTTAATTCCGGGGTTAAATAAATTTGACAGCCCAAGCGACTGTTCTCTTTAACATGGAAAGCTTCTGCCAACATGGCCTCTTCGTCATTTGAACGTTCTGGAAGTTCATGATTACTGTTGATATAACATTGGCAAGAGGCACATAANGCCATTCCACCACAGGTGCCTTCTATTGGAAACTCGTATGCTTTGCAGAGCTCCATAAGGTTTAATTGCATATCCACAGGAGCGGTTAATTGGTGAGAATTACCTTCTCGATCCATTAGATGGATCTTAATATCTTGATTCATCTTACTATTCTGGATCTATGCTGGTAACTGTTTCGATTTGAGGNACATATTTTTTAATGGTCATTTCTACTCCAGATTTTAGAGTCATCTGATTTACAGTACATCCAACACAAGCACCATGAAGTTGAACTTTAATATGTTTCTCATCANTAATGGAAACNAGAGAAATNTCTCCTCCGTCAGACTTTAAAAAGGGTCTAATTTCTTCTANAGCTAGGAGTATTTTTGATTCTAATTCTTTGGAATCCATAATTAAGGTTTTACAGCTTCACATCCAACTAAATTAGTAATTTCTACNGCTTTTGTAGGTGGTAAACTTTTATTTCTATTTAGAACTTGTGAAACTAGGTTTTTAGTAATTTGAATAAATTCATCTGCAACAGTTGTATTTTCTTGTAATGTAGCAGGACGTCCATAGTCTGAAGCCTCTCTTAAACTTTGTATTAGAGGCAATGATCCTAAAAAGGGGACTTCTTTATCTTTAGCTAAATATTCAGCACCTCGTTCCCCGAAAATATAGTATTTATTTTCAGGTAATTCAGCAGGGGTGAAATAGCTCATGTTCTCGATGATACCAAGGACTGGAACTTTAATATTTTTCTGTTGAAACATTGCTATTCCTTTTTTTGCATCTGATAAGGCAATATTTTGAGGAGTACTGACGACAATAGCACCACTTATAGGTAAGGATTGCACTATACTTAAATGTATATCACCAGTACCAGGTGGCAGGTCAATTAATAGAAAATCTAGTGCCCCCCAATTTGCATCAAAAATCATTTGATTTAAAGCTTTTGATGCCATAGGACCTCTCCAGATTACTGCTTGCTCAGGTTTNGTNAAAAAACCAATAGAAAGNACCTTAACCCCATAGTTTTTGATTGGTTCCATTTTAGATTTCCCATCAACTTGAACAGAAAGTGGTCTAGCTCCTTCCATGTCAAACATTGTTGGTATGGAAGGACCATAAATATCAGCATCTAAAATCCCTACTTTGCAACCCATTTGAGCTAGAGTGACAGCAATATTAGCAGTGACAGTAGATTTACCAACACCTCCTTTCCCTGATGAAATTGCAATAATATTTTCAATTCCTGGAATNGGATTTCCCTTAATTGTTTCAATACTTTTNTGAGGAGCTACAATTTTTGTATTGATATTAATTTTTGCTTTCTCGTAAACTTTTTCGTGGAGTGTTTTTAGTAAAATAACNTCTAGTTTTTTCCGAGCCTGTAAACTTGGATTTTTAAGTTGAACATCAATATCTATCTGATCTCCAAAAATCATAATATTAGACACNACTCCTTTGTCCACAATANTTTCCCCCTCACCTGGAAGAGAAATTGTTTTTAGTGCATTAAGAACGGCTTCCTTTGTAATTTTCATGAACACTTAACTAATGNTGCAAATATACTGTTATGGTTTAAATATAGAAAGACAATTGATCTTAAAGAGGAGGTAATTCTTTTTGGGGATCCCAAAAAAAACACTCTAAATTTTGAATTTGATTTTCTTTGATCTTCAATCCTTCATTTTCTAAAAGTTGCTGCATTATATCAGTTCCNCCAAAATGATGCTTNCCAGTTAATAATCCCTTATGATTTACAACTCTATGTGAGGGTATAGTTGNATCATTATGTGAAGCATTCATAGCCCANCCTACCATCNGNGCACTTCTTACAGCTCCTAAGTATTTTGCTATCATNCCGTAGGANGTTACTTTGCCCTGAGGTATCTGTCGNACCACGTCATAAACTTTTGAAAAAAAAGAATTTTGTTCAATCATTTACAATCGAAATTGAATGTATTTAATGGCTTTATTATCTTTTAGAAAAATTTGTTCATAAAATGTTTGTATTGCAGTAGCCTCTTTTGGTACTTGTGTATTGCTATAAATATCATGATGAGCGTAAAGCANTTCTCCAATCTGAGTTAATGTTCCAAGGGTATATCCAAATAAAAATTCACTATCTGTTTTAAGATGAATAATCCCTTTTGCTTTGATTATCCTTTTATAGTCTTGTAACATCTTGGGATGTGTAAGACAGTGTTTAGTGCGTTTGTACTTAATTTGAGGATCTGGAAAGGTTATCCAAATTTCATCAACTTCGCCTTTAGCAAAGCAACAATTGATCAACTCAATTTGAGTTCTTAGAAAAGCAACATTTTTCAAATCTTTTTCTAAAGCAGTTTTGGCTCCTCTCCAAAAGCGTGCTCCCTTTATATCAATTCCAATGTGATTTTTATATGGATAATGCTCAGCTAGGTATAAACTATATTCACCTTTACCACAACCTAGTTCTAAAACAATGGGGGCCTCATTTTTAAAAAATTCAGAATTCCATTTTCCTTTAAGTGAAAAGTCACTATTCATAAGGCTAAGACGATCTGGTTGAATTACATTGGAAAAAGTCTCGTTCTCCTTAAATCGTTTGAGTTTGTTTTTGCTCCCCACAATTTNATTTTTGATAAAAATAGCNAAATTTAAACTCCTTTTAATTCATTAAATGAGGTACGAGTAAGAGTGAATGAAAACTCTGATCCTACATTTACCTCACTTTGAACAAAGATTTTTTCATTGTGAGCATCAATGATATGTTTTACAATAGATAAACCAAGTCCTGATCCTCCTAACTTTCTGTTTCTAGTTTTTTCTACACGATAAAAACGTTCAAACAAGCGGGGCAAATGTTCCTCATGAATACCCTCTCCGTTATCAGAAATCCTTAACAATATTTTGTTTTCTTCTAAGGGATCTATGCTTATTTCTGTTATCCCACGATCAATACCGTATTTTAAAGAATTAATAATCAAATTAGAAATGACTTGTTGAATCCGATCTTCATCTCCTAAAACAGGAATAGGTTTCACATATTTTTTATTCATTTTCAAAGTGATATTGTTTTTAACAGATTGCATTTCCAATAATTCAAATGTACTCTTGATACAAGCAAGCAAGTCAAATGGCTTTATTTCAAGTTTTGCAATTCCAGATTCAAACTTTGTTATTAAATCCAAATCCTTTATGATGTATGTAAGTCTATCAACACCTTTTGAAGTTTTTTTCAAATATTTTTTAATTATCTTTTTATCAGTAACACCTCCTTCTAATAAAGTCAAAACATAGCCTTGAATAGTAAATAATGGTGTTTTAAGTTCATGAGCAATATTTCCTATAAATTCTTTTCTGAAGTTTTCTTGGTTTTTCAGTAGCTGGATTTCCAAATTTTTATCAGAATTGAGCTTTTTTAAATTCCTTGTAAGTAAATCAATATCTTCTCCTTTTTTTAAAACTGAGGCTGAAGTGGTAGAGGGGAAAAGACTGTTATACAATTCTTTAACACGGTTTACCATGAAATTTTCATATTTATATAAAAGTAAAATATAGGCAAAAGGAAGAATGGTAAATAGAGAAAATAACCCCAACTTAAGTAATCTTAGTCCAGATATTTTAAGGAAAAAATATACTTGTAAGATAAAAAGTAAAGCACAAAAAAAGGCAATTACTAAGGATAAATAAAAACTTGTTTTATTAAATTTTGAAAGTGCCACAATTATTTAATTTTTAGGTTTAACAAACTTGTAGCCAATTCCTTTAATAGTTTTAAAATATTTATCACCAATTTTTTCTCGGAGTTTTCTGATATGAACATCTATAGTTCGGTCTCCTACAATTACATCACCCCCCCAAACTTTATTCATAATTTCTTCTCTCTCACATACTCTGTCATGCTTTGAAGCTAAAAGATAAATTAATTCAAATTCTTTTCTGGGAAGGGAAAGTTCAATTCCCTTCAAAGTAACCTTATACGCTTCGCGATCTATAATTAGTTCACCAAACTCAAACTTGTTTTCTATCTTATTACCTTTTTTGAATCTTCTAAGTAAACCTTTAACTTTTGAAATAAGAACTTTGGGTTTAATAGGTTTAGTTACATAATCATCTGCCCCTGCGTCAAAAGCAGCAACATATGAATAATCTTCTCCTCTTGCAGTTAGAAACATAATAATGGTTTCTGAAAACCTATAGTCTTTTCGTAAATATTCACAGGCTTCTATTCCGTCCATATTTGGCATCATTACATCCATTATAATAAGATGAGGCATTATACTTTTTGCAACTTTTATTGCTTCTATTCCATCAGTTGCCGTGAAGATTTTATAACCTTGTTGCTCTAAATTAAAACGAATAATTTCAACAATATCGGGCTCATCGTCAACTAAAAGAATTTTTATGTCATTTTTTTTCATAAGTTAAAAAGTTAAATTTAACATTTATTTTATCTTATCTATGTTAGCAAAATATTAATATTAGATTTTTTATAGTTCTATTTTTATTGACGCCAGATGAATAAACTTTTCTTTTTCTTTAATTTTAAATGATTATGAGGGAAGTTTTATTAAATTTTGATACTATTGATTCTCAATCTGCTTTTGAAAGACAAGCTCTTTTACTTTTTAAATATCAATATGAGAAAAATTTAACTTATCGCTCATTTTGTAATTTGATTAATGTTGACCCTAGTGATGTAAATCAAGTTGAAAATATTCCTTTTTTACCTATTCAATTTTTCAAAACTCACGATTTAAATTCCTCAAATAAAACACCAAAAATTTCTTTTTTTTCAAGCAAAACTACCGGTCAAACTGAATCAATACACCCAATAAATGACATAGAACTTTATATAAAAAGCTTTGAAAAAGGGTTTGAGCATTTTTACGGTAAAATTGAGGATTATGTTCTGCTAGCCCTACTACCATCTTATCTAGAGCGAANTAACTCCTCATTAGTATTTATGGCAAATCACCTAATAAAAAAAACAAAGCGNGCAGAAAGTGGTTTTTATTTAAATGATTGGGATGCNCTTAGAAATAAGTTAAATCAATTAGAATCTCAAANACAGAAAACTATTTTNCTAGGAGTGAGTTTTGCCCTAATTAANGGAGCTGAAAACTTTTCTTGGAACNTGAAAAATACCATTATTATGGAAACTGGAGGAATGAAAGGAATGAGAAAAGAATTGATTCGAAGTGAACTTCATCAAAAATTAAAGGAAGCTTATGGAGTCGTTCAAATTCATTCTGAATATGGTATGACAGAGCTTTTAAGTCAAGCATATTCTAAACGAGATGGTATCTTTAAATGCCCTCCTTGGATGCGAGTTTATATTCGATCTATCGAAGATCCTTTTGAACTTCTCGATATTGAAAAAACAGGAGCTCTAAATATCATAGACCTTGCTAATATAGATTCTTGTGGTTTTATAGCCACACAAGATTTAGGAAGATTAGCCCGAGACAATCATTTTGAAGTTTTAGGCCGTTTTGACAATGCAGAGATAAGAGGCTGTAATCTGATGGTACTTTGATTACTTTAATTAAATAAATTTAAGTCTCAACTTTTAGAATGAAGTAAGTTTTTTTTCCTCGTCTTAATAAAATGTACTTATCTGCAATTAAATCCTTGAATTCTAAAATATAGTTTTGATCTACCTTGNCCTGATTTACTGAGATTGCGTTTTCATTAAGAGCTCTTCGAGCTTCTCCATTTGAACTTAAAAAACCAGTTTCTGATACCAAGGCTGCTATTATTTCAAGTCCTTTATTTAATTGTAATCTACTAATTTCTGCTTGTGGTACTCCTTCAAAGAGTTCTAAAAAAGTTTCTGAATCAAGATTTTGTATTGCCTCACCAGTAGCATCCCCAAAAAGAATCTGAGAAACTTCAATTGCTTTAAGATATTCCTCTTTTCCATGAACCAAAGTTGTTATCTCTTTTGCAATAGTCTTTTGTAAGAGCCTCATATGTGGTTTTTCTGAATGCTCAATTATTTTTTGATTAACTTCTTCTTGAGATAAAAATGTAAAAACTTTTATATAAATTAAGGAATCTTCATCGGATGTGTTTAGCCAAAACTGATAAAATTTGTAGGGCGATGTTCTTGATTTATCTAACCAAACATTTCCATCTTCCGTTTTTCCAAATTTTGACCCATCTGCTTTTTTTATTAACGGACAAGTAATTGCAAATGCCTTACCTCCTTCTTTTCTTCTAATTAATTCGGTCCCAGTTGTAATATTTCCCCATTGGTCACTTCCTCCCATCTGAAGTTTACAATCCATTGTCCGGTATAGATGTAAAAAGTCATAACCCTGTAACAATTGATAAGTAAATTCTGTAAATGACATTCCGACTTTAGATTCGGCTAATAAACGTTTTTTTACAGATTCTTTAGCCATCATATAATTCACAGTTATATGTTTTCCAACATCTCTAGAAAAATCAATCAATGAATAAGATTTCATCCATTCATAATTGTTAATAATAACTGCTGGGTTTTCAATTTTAGAATCAAAATTGAGGAATTTTTCAAATTGATTTTGAATTGCCAGACAATTTTTTTCAAGTGTTTTGTGATCTAACAAATTTCTTTCATCAGATTTTCCAGACGGATCTCCTATCATGCCAGTAGCACCTCCAAGTAATATTATCGGTGAATGTCCTGAATTTTGAAAGTGTTTTAATATAATTATTTGTACCAAGCTTCCAATATGAAGTGAATCCGCAGTAGGGTCAAATCCAATATATCCTTTGGTAGGATTTTTTAAAAGAAAACCTTCTGTTTCTGGCATCAAGTCCTGAAGTAAGCCACGCCACTGGAGTTCTTTTATGAAATTTGCCAGCATCTATTTTTTCTGTAAAGATAGATTTCTATAATGGAAACGAAAAATCAAAATCAAAAAAGTGTACATTCGCTCTTATGATATTAGTAACTGGAGGCACAGGAATGGTTGGGGCATACTTACTCTTAGAATGTGCTAAAAAAAAACATCCATTACGAGCCATCTACAGAAAAAAAGAAAGTTTAGAGTATTTAAAAAGTTTCTTTGAAAAAATGGGGCCAAAAGGATCAAAATTCTTTTATGAAATTGATTGGGTTCAAACAGATTTAAATGATATTTATGGCCTTGAATTAGCTTTTAAAGAAGTTGATATAGTCTATCACTGTGCTGCAAAAGTNTCATTAGCATATTTTCATAAGGAAAAATTAATAAANACCAATGTTGAAGGCACCAAAAATATAGTGAACCTTTGCATNAAACATAAAGTGAAAAAACTTGGTTTTGTNAGTTCTATAGCATCCTTAGGAGTTGATAAAAGNATCAAATTAGTTGATGAATCACATACTTGGGCTAATAATAAAAATCACACTCCCTATGCTTATTCAAAATATAAAGCAGAACTAGAGGTTTGGAGAGGATCTGAGGAGGGACTTAAGGTAATTATTATAAATCCGGGAGTGATTTTAGGAACTCATTTTTGGAAAAGAAGTTCTGGAACAATATTGCGAAGAATATATAAAGGTTTGCTTTTTTATCCAACTGGAAAAATTGCTGTGGTCTCTATTGGTGATGTTGTTAAAAGTTTAATGCAATTAATGGACTCAACCATTTATAATGAGAGATTTATTTTAGTTGAAGAAAATTTTAAACAAAAAAATCTGCTCGATAAGATAGCAGTTGGTTTGAAAAAGAAAAAAACTTATTTTCCACTTAGTAAGATTATATTAATCTTTCTATTTTTAGTAGATAAAATACTCTGTTTTTTTAGACTTAAAAAACTTTTTATGAGTATTGCGTTAATAGATGTTCTCTGTTCTCAACAAGAATATGATGGATCAAAAATAACTCGAAAACTACCTTTTAATTATTCTAATTCTGATGAAACTTTAAAGAAAATTTTTAAAACTTATTTGTTGGAATTTAATCTTTAATAATTATATCAATACTGTCTTTCTCTTTTTGCATCCGAGCTAATACCCTCGAATAAATTCTGTGATATATTTTGGGGTTTTTTGTGTAATATTCCTCACTCTCCATCAGTTGAAGGCTATCTACACCGTGTTTTAAATAGAGATATGGAGCGCCTAAAATTTTAACAAAATCAAGATTCTTTTCAGAAAAGGTATTCATCACCTGCATCATTGTTGCCTCGAAAAGAATTTCTTCCATTTTAGACTCGTCAATAAGATTTTTTGGTTTCACCACTTTAATATTGTTTGTACATACTCCAAATAATAGTATTAAAAAAAGAGAACTATATTTAAAATTCCGTTTGATATTCATCGGTCAAAGGTCAATGCTTTAGCAGCAGATTTTTTGTTTACTTTTCCTTGGTTATAAGCCCAATGTCCATTAAGTAAAGTTTTTTCTACTTTTCCTTTAAATTTAACGCCTTCAAAAGGTGACCAGCCACATTTATATAAAAGATCTCCTTTATTTATGGTATGTTTTTTTTCTAAGTCAAGAACGACAAGATCTGCAAAAAAACCTTCCCGAAGATAACCACGATCTTTTATATCAAAAAGTACAGCAGGACTGTGGCAGGCTTTTTCTACTATTTTTTCTAAAGAAATTCGCTTTTGATGATAGGCTGTAAGTAGAGCAGGTAGTGCATGCTGTACAAGTGGCCCCCCTGAAGGTGCCTTTGTATAAATATCTGTTTTTTCTTCTAATGTGTGTGGTGAATGATCAGTTGCTAAGACATCCAATAAGTCAGTGTTTAATCCCTCCCACAATGCATCACGGTCTTGAATTGATTTAACTGCAGGATTCCATTTGATTTGAGTTCCCTTTGCAGCGTAATCTTCGTTACTAAACCAAAGGTGATGAATACATACTTCGGCAGTAATTTTTTTTTCAATAAGCGGAATGTCATTTCGAAAAAGGGAAAGTTCTTTCGCTGTTGATAAATGGAATACGTGTAATCGAGCTCCTGTTTCTTCAGCAAGTGCAACTGCTTGAGAAGAAGATATATAACATGCTTTTTCATTGCGGATTATAGGGTGTTGATCTATTGGAATATTTTCACCATATTTTGACTTAGCCCGCTCTAGGTTTTCTTTAATTATAGCCTCATCCTCACAGTGCACGGCTATTACCATATCTGTATTTGTAAATATTTCTTTTAATACTTTTGGATTGTCAACTAACATATTTCCAGTAGAAGAACCCAAGAAAAGTTTTAATGCGGGTACCCTTTTATTATCTAAAGCAAGTATTTGATCTAAATTGTCATTAGTTCCTCCAAACATAAAACCATAATTTGCAAAAGAAGTTTTAGCTGCTTGTTTATTTTTTGATTCCCACTCCTCTATAGTTGTTGTTTGAGGTTTAGTGTTAGGCATTTCTAAAAAAGATGTAATCCCCCCAGCAAGAGCAGCCTTAGACTCTGTTTCTATAGTTCCTTTGTGAGTAAGTCCTGGTTCTCTAAAATGAACCTGATCATCAATTAGACCAGGAATTATATNCTTACCGAAAGCATCATAAACTTCTGTGTTTTTTGAGGTTTTCAAGTCTTTTCCAATTTTTACAATACGCTCACCTAAGACTAAAATATCTTGTTTTTGAACAGTACCTTCATTAATTAAGTTCCCATTAATAATTTTTAATTCTCTCATTAACTTTAAAAAAAATTTTTTTTATTTATTCTCAAAAATAAAACACCAAATAGAGCCTCCCAAATAATACTTCCATTCATCTTTGAATTTCCTAGAGATCGATTTAAAAAAATAATAGGATGNTCAACTAATTTAAAACCCCTTATCCANGCCTTATATTTCATTTCAATTTGAAANGCATAGCCACCAAACTTAATCTTCTTCAATTGNATTGCTTCAATAACANTNCGCNTATATCCAACAAAACCAGCTGTAGGATCTCTTANNGGCATTCCCGTGAAAAATCTNACATATATTGAAGCAAAATAGGAAAGTAAAATTCTTGACAAAGGCCAGTTTACTACATTTACTCCTTTGATATAGCGAGATCCAATTATTACATCTGTTTCTTTTTCTAGTAAATTTAGCATAAACTTTATTTCCATCGGATTATGAGAAAAATCAGCATCCATTTCAAAAATATAATCGTATGGGTGTTTTAGAGCCCAGAAAAAACCATGAATATAAGCAGCTCCTAATCCTTCTTTTTTTTCTCTGGATTCTAAAAATAAACTTTGTGGATGGCTTTTCATTAAAGTTTTCACAACATTGCCAGTACCATCAGGAGAATTATCATCAACAACAAGAACATCCAAATCTAACCCAACTTGAAAAACAGCATCTATAATCAATGCTATATTTTCAATTTCATTGTAAGTTGGGATAATAATAAGTGTTTTTTTCATTTGAATAGTATAAAAGTAGCAAATGTAAAAGTTACTTAAAGTATAAGAAGTAAGAATAATTTTTTAAAAACAAGTAAATTTGACCTATGGGAGAGTTAATTTACAGAAGTAACATAAATCAAGATTGGATTGGTCTTGTTTTTTTTTCCAATCTATTTCTTGTTTCAGCCTTATTTAAATTAGATCCTATCAGATTTAAAAGATCAATTATGCTATTTAAAACAGACATCTATATTAGCAAATATTCTACTGAGAAAAACCTTAAATTTTTAAATCTATTTAATCTGNTCAGTTTTNTTATTATTNTTAATACTATATGTCTTTTTTTATTTTCTTTTACAAAATATGAGTTCANAAGTATAGAATTTGCTTTTGAATACCTCTATTTATTTATTGCTTTACTNATTTTTTTGAGTTTNCGATATTTTTTTTTTCAACTCCTTGTAAATCAAATAAATTTTTTAANAAACTTGAAANCTCNNTTTTTTAAAAGCTTTACCCANCATTTTCAATTTGCANTATATTTTCTTGTCTTTTTATATATTAATTTTTACACGTCACTACCTAAAAAGTTTTTTTTAGGATTTTCTTTTTTTGTATTTGGGCTTTGGATTTTTTATCAATCGCGCATCTTATTTTTATTTTTTAAATCTTACCCAAAAGAATTTATCTATATAATTCTGTATCTTTGCACTTTGAAATTAATACCCTGGTACTGGTTCTATATATATGCCTTAGAACCTAGATTGTAAAAAGCATTTAATATGAAAGTGAAAACAATTTTAGTATCCCAACCAGAGCCATCTTCTGAGAAATCTCCATATAAAAGACTTCAAGAAAAACTTAAATTGACAGTTGATTTTAGACCTTTTATTCATGTTGAAGGNGTTAATGCAAAAGAAGTTCGTCAACAAAAAATTGATTTTAACAACTTTGATAATGTAATATTAACAAGTCGAAATGCTGTGGATAATTATTTTCGCTTATGCAAAGAAATGCGTTTTGTAGTTCCTGACTCAACCAAGTATTTTTGTTTATCTGAAGCAGTAGCTTATTACCTTCAGAAATATGTAGTCTATCGGAAACGAAAAGTATATGTTGGAGAAGGTAAAATTAGTGATTTGGAGAGTGTCTTTAAAAAATTTGAAAAAGAAAGTTTTCTTTTCCCAACTTCTGACCTTTTGAAAAGTGGAGTTCCAGACTTTCTAGACCAATTGCAACTTAATTGGCAGAGGGCTATATTATATAGAACTGTTGTTAGTGATCTTTCTGACCTAAGGGATGTATATTATGATGTTCTAGCTTTTTTTAGCCCGTCTGGCATAGAGTCTTTATTTAAAAACTTCCCTGACTTTAAACAAAATAAAACACGAATCGCTGCTTACGGCAACACTACAATTAAAGCTGCTGAAGAAGCAGGACTAGAGGTTCAAATTAAGGCTCCTTCGGCAGATTCACCATCCATGACTATGGCGATAGAAAAATACGTTGGTGAAGTAAACAAGTCCTAAATTTTTCTAAAAAAATTTATTGAATAAAAATACCACCCCAAAATAAAAAACAACTCACCAATAAGGTATTTCAAAACACTAAAAAACAATCTCAGAATAAAAGGACGGATAAGCTTATTTTTATAATTTAAATTTTATATTTATTTAAATCTCTTTAAAATGAGAATAACTGAACAAACAGTAGCNTTAGACGGTATTGACAAAATAATNATCAAACACTTACTTGAAGACGCTCGTAGGCCAATACAAGCACTTTCGAAGGCTAGTGGTATTTCAGGAGCAGCTGTTCATCAAAGATTAAAGAAACTTGAAAAAGCAAAAGTTATTAGTGGATCACAAATTATTTTAAACCCAAAAATCTTAGGTTTTAAAACAGTAGCTTTTATAGGTATTTATCTTGATAAAGCAATACGTAATGAAGAAGTTGTAAAGCAACTAAAAATTATACCTGAGGTGGTTGAATGCCATTATACTACTGGAAACTGGAGTGTTTTTGCTAAAATTGTTTGCAGAGATAATGAACACCTAATGGAATTACTAAATAAAAAAATTCAATCAGTTAACGGNGTTTCAAGAACAGAAACATTTATTTCTTTGCAAGAGCAATTGAATCGGCAAGTAGCATTTTAAATTAGTTTCTTCTATTCCCAAAAACCTGAATAGCAAAATAAGCCAATGTGGCTAAAGAGGATAAAGCGGCAACTACATATGTNCTTGCTGCCCATTTCAAGGCNTCATGAGCTCCATCTAGTTCTTCTCTTGANAACATNTTTTTTCTTTGTAACCAAGCTAATGCACGATTNCTAGCATCATATTCTACCGGTAGTGTAATGAAACTAAAAAGTGTACCCATGGCAAACAAACAAACTCCTGCAGCTGCTATCTCAAAACCAAANGGAATAATTTGTATCAAAACCAANCCTGCAATTATNATTATCATGGANAGGTTTGATGCAATTCCCACTATAGGNACTAAAGAAGATCTCAACTGCAACCATTGATATGATTGAGCATGTTGTACTGCATGNCCGCATTCATGTGCTGCTACAGCGGCTGCACTAGCATTACGNNCATTGTANACATTATCGCTTAGGTTTACCGTTTTCTTTTGTGGATTGTAATGATCGGTTAACATACCTTGAACAGAGATTACCTTCACATCTCGAATTCCATGATCCAACAACATCTTTTCAGCAATCTCTTTACCTGACATTCCATTNCGGAGTTTCAATTGAGAATAAGTTTTGAACTTACGCNTTAAGGTATTACTCACCCACATACTTGCGAGCGAGATAAGAATTATAAGTAAATAATAACTTCCCATAGAATTTTTTTATAAAAGTAAGATATCTTAAATTATTTGCTGTGCACTTATCAAAATTTTAATTCATTAAAAGGATAACTTTATTCAAACTAATNTTTAGAAAACTATATTAATGATTTTATTAGGAACAATAATCCACTTTTTTGGTTTTGTCCCCTTGAGATAATCATCTGTTCTTCTATCATCTAAAACTGCTTCCTTAATAGCCTCATCATCTAGGCTTAACGACAAAGAAATAGTGAAACGCATCTTTCCATTAAAGGATACAGGGTAATTCTTTGAGTCCACTACCAAATAGGATTCATTAATTTCTGGAAAAGGTTCATTAACTAAAGTATGAGTATTACCCAGGCGCTCCCACATTTCCTCTGCTATGTGGGGAGCAAATGGAGATAACAAAAGGGTCAAGGGTGTTAAAATATGTATATTATTACACTTTAAAGTAGTCAATTCATTTACACAAATCATAAAGGAACTTACACAAGTATTAAATGAAAAGTTTTCAATATCTNTTGTAACTTTCTTTATAGTTTCGTGAAGTATTTTAAATTCCTTATTTGNAGGTTTGTCTTCNGATACCATCCATCGATCATCTTCGTGAAACAGGCGCCAGTATTTTTTTAAAAAATTGTGTACTCCAGATATTCCAGCNGTATTCCATGGTTTTGCTTGTTCAATAGGTCCTAAAAACATTTCATACATTCTTAAAGTGTCTGCTCCATATTGTTCGCAAATTTCATCAGGATTAATAACATTAAACTTAGACTTTGACATTTTTTCGACTTCTCGATCTACTTTAAAGATTCCTGATTGCATTTTAAACTCTGCTTTTTCAAACTGCCTTTGCCACTTTTTAACACCTTGAATATTCAATTCATCAGAAGCATTTACAAATTTTACGTCCACACGAATAGGTTCGACTCCTTCTAATGATTCCAAAAGATCTTTGGAAACATAGGTTTGAGTTCCTGGTTTTCTATAAATAAATGCAGAGGTGCCCAAAATCATTCCCTGATTAATTAATTTTTTTGCATATTCTTTAACAGGTAAGATACCCAAGTCATAGAGGAACTTTTGCCAAAATCGAGAATACAACAAATGACCCGTAGCGTGTTCGCTACCGCCAAGATACAAATCGACATCACGCCAATAGTTTTTAGCTTCATCACTGACAAAAGATTCTGAGTTTTGTGCATCCATATAACGATAGAAATACCATGAACTCCCTGCCCAGCCTGGCATTGTATTTAGTTCTAGAGGGAATACATTTTTATGATCTATTTTTTCATTTTTCACTACCCTTCTAGTTTGCTTATTCCAAGCCCAATTTTGCGCATTACCTAAAGGAGGAGCACCCTCGGGAGTAGGTAAATATTTTTCAACCTCCGGAAGTTTTAATGGTAAATCCTCCAGAGATAAAGCATGTGGTATTTGGTCTTTATAATAAATGGGAATAGGTTCTCCCCAATAACGTTGTCTACTAAAAACCGCATCCCTCAATCGATAGTTTATCGTTCCTTCTCCACAACCCTTTTTTTCCAGTTCTTGGATTATTTTTTGCATAGCCTCTTTATAGGATAAGCCTGATAAAAAATCAGAATTGTCAATGACTGTATTGTTTTTATCTACAAAGGCTTCTTTTTCAATAGAGATACCTTTAAAAATATTTTTAATAGGCAAGTTAAAATGTTGGGCAAAATCATAATCTCTTTGATCTCCACAAGGAACTGCCATAACAGCTCCTGTCCCATAATCAGCTAGCACATAATCTCCAATCCAAATAGGAATAAGCTTTCCAGTAAAAGGATGCAAAGCATAACTTCCAGTAAAAACTCCTGTAATATTTTTGACATCAGATATGCGCTCTCTCTGTGAGCGTTGTTGAGTCTCTGAAATATATTCGTTCACAGCATTTTTTTGATCAGGATGTGTAATTTTCTGAACCAAATCAAGTTCTGGCGCAAGGGTCATAAATGTAACACCAAATAATGTATCGGGTCGGGTAGTAAATACTTCTATTTGTTCTTCATGTCCTAAAATGTTAAAAAAGATTTTAGCTCCAATGGATTTCCCAATCCAGTTGCGTTGCATTTCTTTAAGAGAATCTGGCCANTCTATTTCATCAAGATCTTTAAGCAAACGTTCAGAATAAGCTCCNATGCGCATACTCCATTGCTTCATTTTCTTTTTTGTAACNGGATACCCTCCTCNTTCTGATACTCCATTGNTGATTTCATCGTTAGCCAAAACAGTTCCCAAATCAGAACACCAGTTTACTTCTGTTTCTGAAAGATAAGTCAAACGATATCCCAATAGAATCTCTTGTTTTTTATTGGATTCAAAAGAATTCCATTGCTCTGAAGAAAACAATTCAATACTATAACTACTTACAGCATTAATCTTTTTGTTTCCCTCTTTTTCAAAACGAGCGACAAGTTTTGAAATTGGAAGTGCTTTGTTTTCATCATTACAGTAGTAATGATCAAAGAGTAGGAGAAAAATCCATTGAGTCCATTTGTAAAAGTCAGGGTTTGAAGTACGCACTTCTCTACTCCAGTCAAAAGAAAAACCCATTTGATCTAATTGATCACGATATCGATTAATATTTGCTTCAGTAGTTTTTGCAGGATGTTGACCTGTTTCGATTGCATATTGTTCCGCAGGGAGACCAAAAGAATCATACCCTTGAGGATGCAACACATTAAATCCTTTGTGTCTTTTGTATCGAGCAAAGATATCACTAGCAATATATCCTAAGGGATGGCCTACATGAAGGCCAGCACCTGAGGGATATGGGAACATGTCCAAAATGTAATATTTGGGTTTTGAAGTATTGTTTTCGGCCTTAAAAGTTTGATTCTTTGACCAGTATGCCCTCCATTTTTTTTCAATGTTTTGAAAGTCGTATCCCACTATTTTGTTCTTCGTTCATAAAACAAGGACAAAAATAAGCTTATTGCTTGAATGTCAAAAAGCTAAAAGAATATTTTATCGCTACCTAAATCTTGCTTTTCTTTTTTATTTTTACAAAAACAATGAAAGTGGCAAAAAATATTTACGACAAATATCAAAAAAGGAGGGTTTTGAACAGTTACTTCTCNGTTATAATCAGNATAACAGTTGTTTTNTTTTTTTTGGGAATCCTNGGAATTTTTCTAATTAACAGCAAAAATGTCGCATCTCATTTCAAAGAACAAATTGCAATGACAATTTATCTCAAAGACAGTGCTAAGGATATTGAAATAACACANCTTAAAAAGAGAATTCAACTNGATCCTGCTACTAAAAAAGTGAATTNCACCTCTAAAGAAGAAGCAGCAGAACAATACTCAAGAGATATCGGGGAAGATTTTATCGAATTCTTAGGATACAANCCACTNCTTAACTCAGTCGATATTTATTTTAAAGCANCCTTTGTCAATNCATCAAGNCTNATTNAAACTAAACGAAAAATTGAAACTACAGATTTTGTTGATGAAGTNGTTTACGACCAACCCTTGGTTACGCTNCTGGACAAAAANATTCAAAAAATTTCNTTTGTTTTATTNCTTTGTACTGTACTATTNGTCGTGATTGCACTTTTATTAATCAACAGCTCNATTCGNCTGTCAATTTATTCGAAACGGTTTGTNATCAAAACCATGCAGTTGGTTGGTGCTACAAAATCATTTATCAGAAAGCCCTTTATTTGGANTCATNTGATTTTGGGAGTTATAAGTTCAATTTTTTCCTTAGTAGCTTTGAGTTTTTTNATATTGGAAATCGACAANCANTTTCCCGAACTGAAAATGNTTGAACAAACTAATGAATTAATCTTTGTTTTTGGAGGGATCGTTTTCTTNGGAGTCGGGATCACAGGTATAAGCACCTTTTTTGCTACTCAGCGATATTTAAATCTTAAAACAGATGCCATTTATTAAAATTTNGATATGAAAAAAACACCTCCCCAAAAAAAATTCTTATTTGAAAAACGAAACTATCACCTTTTATTCCTAGCTTTATTTATTATTGCTTCAGGNTTCATTATAATGAGTGGGGGAGGNAGTTCCGACCCCAATTTTTTTAATAAGGAAATTTTCAATTTTAGAAGNATTNGATTGGCTCCTACNCTAGTTCTNATAGGGTTTGGTGTTTCCATGTATTCTATTCTNTCCAACCCAAGTTCTAAAAAATGAATTACCTAGAAGCNGTTCTTTTGGGAATTATTCAAGGGGTTACAGAATTTTTACCAATATCTTCAAGCGGGCATTTAGAGATTGGGAAAACTCTATTCGGAAACAAAGCAGTTGGTGAAGAGGGCTTGTTTCTCTCCCTAGTTCTTCATTTAGGAACGGCACTCAGCACTACGATTGTCTTTAGAAAAGAAATACAAGAAATTTTCAATAGTCTTTTGGAATTTAAGTTGAATGAAAACACACTTTTNTTTNTGAAAATCATNATTTCAATGATTCCAGCTTCTTTGGTAGGAATATTTTTACAGAATCAAATTGAAATTTTATTTTCAAAGAATCTGATCTTAGTNGGCACAATGCTTATGATTACTGCAGTATTACTTTTTTTAGCCGATCGTGCTTCAAACACTCATAAACAAGTCACATTTTCAAATGCATTTGTTTTAGGGTTGGTTCAAGCTATTGCTATTCTTCCAGGGATTTCTCGAAGTGGTTCCACCATCGCCATTGCTGTTCTTGTGGGTNTTGATCGAGAAAAAGCTGCTAAGTTTTCGTTTTTAATGGTACTCCCGCTTATTTTTGGCAGCATGGCCAAAACATTTATAGATATGGATGTAAATTATGAAAATAGTAATTTTTTAGCCATATTCTTTGGCTTTATTACTGCCTTTTTTAGTGGAATTATAGCNTGTAAATGGATGATTTCTTTAGTAAAAAAGAGCAAGCTAAAATTCTTTAGTTTTTATTGTATTTCCATAGGTTTATTAACAATTCTATATGGATTTCTTTAAACAAAAATTTGACGCGGCANCCCTACAAGAAGGACAGGTTTTTTTAATTAATAAACCCTTAGGATGGACTTCTTTTCAAGTAGTTAATAAAATTCGTTGGCACCTAAAAAAAACAACAAGACTCCAAAAACTAAAAGTGGGNCATGCGGGTACTTTGGATCCTTTAGCTTCAGGTCTGATAATTCTTTGCACAGGNAAAAAGACAAAAACCATTAATGAAATTCAGGGTGAAGAGAAAACTTATACTGGCACCTTTAATCTAGGAGCATCTACTCCTTCCTATGATTTGGAAACTGAAATTGACCAACGCTATGATACTTTACACATNACAGAATCAATGATCAAAAAAACAGNAAGCTATTTTAGGGGAGAAATCAATCAAATTCCCCCTCTTTTTTCTGCAATAAAAAAGGATGGNAAGCGTCTNTATAAATATGCTAGATCAGGTAAANTANTAAAAATCCATGCACGTAAGGTTTGGATTTCAAAATTTGAAATTCATCGAATTGACCTACCGGAAGTTGATTTTTTAGTTCAGTGCGGCAAAGGAACCTATATACGAAGTCTTGTTCATGATTTCGGGAAAAAACTTCAATCTGGCGCATACCTCTCTTATCTCAAACGAACCAATATAGGAGGACATTCACTTGGTGATGCATATAGCATGAANAGTGTATTAGATGAGCACTCAGAAAAAAATATAAAAAGTGTAAAAATTGATTAATTTAATCTCATTAAATTGTGACTATGGCAGTTCAAAACTATTTTAAGGAAATAAAATCAAAGGAAAATTNTTTATTAAGCAATGCTATTAAGAAACTNAAAAAAGANAAGAATGCTGTTATTCTCGCTCACTATTATCAAGACGAAGCCATACAAGAGATTGCTGATTATTTAGGAGATAGTTTGTATTTAGCAAAGCAAGCAGCCAAAGTAGATAATGATATTATTGTATTTGCAGGTGTTCATTTTATGGCTGAAACAGCAAAAATAATTAATCCTAACAAGAAGGTCTTACTTCCTGATTTAAAAGCTGGTTGTTCTCTCGCAGATTCATGTCCTCCTGAACGTTTTGCTGCTTTTAAAGCAGAGCATCCGAATGCAATTGTAGTTTCCTATATAAATTGTTCAGCAGAAGTTAAAACCTTAAGCGATATTGTATGTACATCAAGTAACGCTAAAAAAATCATTGAAAGTATTCCTGCTGAACATGAAATAATTTTTGCTCCTGATAAAAATCTAGGTGCCTATCTCAAAAAAGAAACAGGTCGTAATATGATTTTATGGGAAGGTTCTTGTATCGTACACGAAGCTTTTTCATTCGAAAAAATTTTGAATCTAGTGAAGAAATATCCAAATGCCAAATTTATTGCACATCCAGAAAGTGAATCTCCTGTTCTTGAGATTGCTAATTTCATAGGAAGTACCTCAGCACTGTTGGCGTTTGTTGAAAAAGATGAAGCTCGAGAATACATTGTAGCTACAGAAGCTGGAATTCTTTATGAAATGCAAAAGCGATGTCCTTATAAAATATTCATTCCTGCTCCAGTGCAAGACGATACCTGTGCTTGTAGCGAATGTGCCTTTATGAAATTAAATACTCTAGANAAATTATACCGTTGTTTAGCCTATGAAANGCCTGAAATCAAGATGGAATCAAGTCTTATGGAGGCTGCTCGACTTCCTATAGAAAGAATGTTTGAATTAAGTTAATCATGGTAAAAGACATTCTTGTTATCGGCACAGGAATTTCAGGATTGACCTTTGCAATAAAAGTTGCGGAANAAAATCCAAAAGTCTCAATTACACTTATATCAAAGGGTGATATTANTGAGGGAAATACACGATATGCTCAGGGAGGTATTGCTGTAGTTCGTAATTTAAAGAAAGATTCAACTGAAAAACACATTAACGATACTCTTATCGCAGGTGACGGNGAATGTAATNATGAAGTGGTTAANTTTGTTGTAGAAGAAGGANANGAACGTCTTGATGAATTGATTAAATGGGGAACTGAATTTGACAAGAAAAAAGAAGAACTAGACTTGGTGATTGAAGGGGGGCATTCGGAAAAAAGAATTGTTCATTACAAAGACCAAACTGGTAAACAAATTCAGGAAGTCCTCACTAATAGAGTAAAAAGTTTTTCTAACATTTCACTTTTAGAAAATCATACCTTGGTTGACTTAATTACTGATCATCATTCTACTATTAAAAAAAATAGATGTTATGGTGCCTATGTAATTTCNCAAGAACGCGAAGAAATTATAAAAATATGTTCAAAAATTACTGTCCTTTCTACTGGTGGAGCAGGAAGCTTATATTCGTATACAACTAATCCAAGTGTAGCCACTGGAGANGGACTTGGTGCTGCTTATAGAGCAAGGGTTCAAATGGATCGACTNCCTTATGTTCANTTTCATCCCACTGCTTTNCNTTNTAAAATAAAAAATAATATGTTCCTAATCACAGAAGCNGTNAGAGGTGCTGGAGGGGAATTNTTAAATGGTAATTTGGAGCGTTTTATGCTAAAAGTTGACCCTAGAGGAGAACTNGCACCCCGNGANATTGTTGCCCGTGGAATACAAAANCAAATACANGAACAAGAAGAAAATTTTGTTTGGTTAGATGGTTCAAAAATCTCTAAAGATCTGTGGAAATCNAATTTCCCAACNATTTATAATACTTGTGNATCTCTAGGTATTATTTTNCCAAANGATNATATTCCTGTNATACCAGCTGCTCACTATTTTTGTGGAGGGATAAAAGTTAATNAGCANAGCGAATCTGATTTAAATGNTCTTTATGCTNTNGGAGANTGTAGTTCNACNGGACTTCACGGTGCAAATCGTTTGGCNTCCAATTCGCTTTTAGAAGCNCTTGTCTTTTCGCACAGAGCAGCAATANANTGCATTCAAAANCTCCAAAANNATTTACTNGATGAAAGTTTTTATAATGNANTACCTGAGTGGNATGGNGAGGGCTATTCAAAAAGTGATACANTNNTAAANGTTGAAGATTTACGNAACCNTTTNCAANAGATCATGACACAATACGTAGGTATTTTTAAGACTAAAGAGGGNTTAGAACATGCAGAAAAAAAAATAAATGATATTTATCTCGAAGTAAATCAACTNTACAATCAAAATAAATTAACNTATGGCCTNAGTGAACTTAGAAATATGGTAAGTATNGCNTATTTATTAACNAAACAGGCACAAGAAATCAAAGAAAATAAAGGNGTCTTTTANATTCAAAATTATGCCTAAAAACTACTTAAATAGATACAAACATCAAATTGAATTATTTATTAAAAATGCCTTAAAAGAAGATATTGGATCTGGAGACTATAGCAGTTTGTGTTGCATAGATTCAAAAAAGGAAAGTAGTGCAAACCTATTGGTTAAAGAAAAAGCTCTTTTGGCAGGTATCACTCTTGCCCAACAGATATTCAAATNCTATGATTCNAANCTTTTAGTAGAATCATATTTCGAAGANGGAAATGAAATACAAAAAGGAGATGTGGCNTTCAGTGTCCATGGAAGAACTCAATCAATCCTTGCAACTGAACGTTTNGTCCTTAACACACTTCAAAGAATGAGTGGTATTGCTANTTTGACATATGAACTAAATCAGATGATNAAACACACNTCNTGTAAAATTTTAGACACTCGNAAAACGACTCCTAATTTTAGATATGCANAAAAATGGGCTGTNTTAATTGGAGGCGGATCCAACCATAGAATGGGTCTTTTCGATGCNATTATGATTAAAGACAATCATATNGATTTTTGTGGNNANATAAATNTAAGTTTAGAAAAAACNTCTTCCTATCTTNANAGATTTGATAAAACTTTTGATGTTATCGTAGAGTGTAGAAATCAAAGAGAAATTGATGCAGCTCTTCAATTTTCTTGTGTNANTAGAATCTTATTAGATAATTATAATNCTGAAGAANTAGGAAAAGCAATTAATTATATCAACNAAAGAAAAGAAACAGAAGCTTCAGGAAGAATTACAAGAGAGAATCTCGTCTCATATGCTGAAACAGGTGTAGATTATTTATCTATGGGTGAGCTAACTTATAATGCTAAAAGCATTGACATGAGTTTAAAGGCTTTTTGAAATTAAATCATAATAGNCTTTTGAGATATAGTTGAAGAATCTCTTTCTTATGCGAAACAAATTCTTCTTTAATTTTTATATTTGTTATTATATGTTTCTAGATGAAATATCAAAGAATTTTACTAAAATTAAGTGGTGAAGCCCTTATGGGAGATAAAAGCCATGGAATTGATCCCATACAAATCGACACCTATGCCAAAGAAATAAAAAAGGTTTTTGATGAGGGAACAGAAATAGCTATTGTTATAGGAGGAGGTAATATTTTTCGAGGTATATCAGGAGCTGGTAAGGGAATGGATCGGGTTCAGGCAGATTATATGGGGATGTTGGGAACAGTTATTAACGGTTTAGCACTTCAAGGCGCATTGGAAAACAATAATGTGCCAACACGTTTACAGACTGCAATCAAAATAGAAGCTATTGCAGAGCCNTTCATCAAAAGAAAAGCNACCCGACATCTTGAGAAAGGCAGAGTTGTTATTTTTGGCTCTGGAACAGGAAATCCCTATTTTACAACCGATTCAGCTGCAGTGCTTAGAGCCATAGAAATTAATGCTGATGTTATACTCAAAGGAACACGTGTTGATGGAATTTATACAGAAGATCCAGAAAAAAATATAGAGGCTACAAAATTCGATAATATTTCCTTTGACGAAGTACTAAAAAAAGGGATAAAGGTAATGGATACAACTGCATTTACATTAAGTCAAGAAAATAAATTACCAATAATTGTATTTGACATCAATACCCCTGGAAATTTATTAAATGTAGTTAAAGGAGGTAATATAGGAACTCGAGTAGATTTATAAAAATATCATCAATGGAAGAAGAAATGCAATTTATAATAGATTCGGCTAGGGAAAGTATGGAATCAGCACTAAAACATTTAGAAAAAGAAATGCTAAATATTCGTGCTGGAAAGGCAAATCCTATTATGTTATCAGGTATTAAAATTGAATATTATGGAACTCCTACACCACTTTCTCAAGTTGCAAATATAAATTCTCCTGATGGTCGAACTTTGACAGTTCAGCCATGGGAAAAAGGGATTTTAGCTGATGTTGAAAAAGCTATTCTGGNTTCTAATTTAGGGTTTAACCCTATGAATAATGGAGAATCAATTATTATTAATGTACCTTCACTTACTGAAGAAAGAAGAATAGAATTGGCAAAGCTTGCAAAATCGGAAGCTGAAAACGCTAAAATCTCAATTCGTACAGCAAGGAAAGATGCCAATACTGAAATCAAAAAATCTGAGACTTCAAAAGATGTTCAAAAAAACTTCGAGATTGATATTCAAAACCTTACTGATCAATACATCTCCAAAGCCGAACAAATTTTTAGTTTAAAAGAAAAAGAAATTTTAACGGTTTAAAAATTAATTTCTCTTAAGTTGGCTCACATGAGAAAAAATAATCAATGGGATATATGGGGTCTGGTGGCTAGATTAATTCTTAGGAATCGTATACTTATTCTAATAGTTATTATTTCCTTCACAGGGTACTTGTCTACACACTGGAAAAATATGCAGTTTACTTATACTGAAGCAAACTTACTTCCTGATAAACATCCTGAAAATCAAATTTATCATTCTTTCACAAAAACATTTGGAGAAGAGGGCAATTTAATTGTCATAGCTTTTCAAGATAGTAATTTTTACGTGCAAAGTAAACGCAAGTCATGGAAGGATCTGAATGAAAAAATAGAAGCATTCGAAGAGATCAATTTTGTGCTTTCAACAGAAAATATTTTAGAATTAGNAAAAGACAACAAAAAAAAGAGTTTTGTTCTTGATGAGGTGTCAAAACAATACCCTATTGAAAGTAAAAATCCTGAAAAATTTAAAGAAAAACTGTTTCTAGAACTTCCGTTTTATAAGAATTTACTTTTCGATGAAAGCACAAATACAATTCGATCTATAATTTATATGGATCCAAATATCGTTAATACCGCCCAACGAAAAGACTTCATTTTTAATTCATTTATTCCTCTTATAAATTACTATGAACAAAAAACTAATTCTAATATATATGTATCTGGAATGCCTTACATTAGAACTTTAAATGCCCAAAATATTGTAGATGAAATTGGATTATTTGTTTTAGGTGCAACACTAATTACCTCTTTAATTTTCTTTTTATTTTTTCGATCTTTTCGAGCCACCTTTATATCTCTAATTGTTGTTGCATTTGGTGTCATGTGGGCATTTGGAATCTTGGGNTGGTTGGGNTATGAAATTACAGTACTGACNGCTTTAATTCCCCCCTTAATTATTGTTATTGGAGTGCCTAATTGTATTTTTTTAATCAATAAATACCAACAAGAAATCGCTAAACATCGAAATCAAGCTAAGTCATTGCAACGGGTNATTGCAAAAATTGGAAATGCAACATTGATGACAAATCTCACTACAGCATCAGGTTTTGCTACTTTTATTTTGACAAATAGTAAAATTCTAAAAGAATTTGGTNNGGTAGCTTCAATAAANATCATAGCTATTTTTTTNCTTTCNCTTCTTATTATTCCNATTACTTACAGCTTTATGGCTGTTCCAAATAAAAAACANNTAAGACATTTGAAAAATAAAACTGTTGACTTTTTTGTTACTTGGATGGAAAAAACAGTACGTAAAAAAAGAGTCAATGTATATCTTGTTTCTCTTTTAGGATTAATAATTGGNATTACAGGGATATATCAAATGAAAATTTCTGGAAGTTTAATCGAGGACATGCCAAAAAATGCCTCTTTTTTNAAAGANATACTTTTTTTTGATAACAGTTTTAATGGAATTGTTCCTTTAGAAATTTGGGTCGACAGTAAACGTGAAAAAGGAATTGTAAAACCAGCTACCTTAAGAAGGATGAACAANCTTCACGAAACGATAGAAGAAATTCCTGAGCTGGCATCTCCTATTTCTGTAGTAAACGTGGTTAAGTATTCTAAGCAAGCTTATTATAATGGTAATCCAAATTATTTTACGCTTCCAACTNCTCAAGAAAATAGCTTTATTTATCCATATTTAAATAAATCAAATAGTAATAGTAAAATACTAGAGGGTTATGTAGATAGTACTGGAAGATATGGAAGAATTACAACATATATGAAAGATATTAAGACTTCTCGTATGGAAGAAATTGAATCCGATTTAAAAGAGNTTATTAATAAAGTTTTCCCTAAAGATCGCTATGGAGTTAAAATAACGGGTAAGTCTTTGTTGTTTTTAAAGGGAACCAAATACTTAATTAAAAATCTTATANTATCATTAAGTTTAGCTATTTTTTTAATAGCTCTNTTTATGGCTTTTTTATTTCGATCTTTTAAAATGATACTAATTTCATTAATACCAAACCTNCTCCCTTTAATTATTACAGCTGGNGTTATGGGTTTTACGGGNATTCCATTAAAACCATCTACAATTTTAGTTTTTAGCATTGCCTTTGGAATCTCAGTTGATGATACCATACATTTTTTAGCTAAATACCGTCAAGAATTGATTGCAAATGGATGGAAAATCAATAAAGCTGTTTTTTCTGCTCTAAGAGAGACAGGAATAAGTATGTTTTACACATCAATTGTTTTATTTTTTGGCTTCTCCATCTTCATGTCTTCCAACTTTGGTGGTACTCAAGCTTTAGGAGGATTGGTTGCTGTTACTCTCATGATGGCAATGCTAGCTAATTTAATTTTACTCCCCTCTTTACTAATTTCTCTCGAAGATTCTATAAGTAATGAGAAGGTAATTAAAGAGCCTAAACTAGAGATTTTGGATTAAATTTGGAAAATAGGATTCAATCAAACTTTATGAAATAAACTTATCTTTGTGGCGCCCTAAGCATAATAAATTTAACAGAATGAAAGCTGCCAAAATCAAAACNCTTTTAGAATCTTCAGAAATAAATCAGTCATACACCGTTCAAGGATGGGTAAAAACATTTCGGGCAAATNGATTTATCGCTCTCAACGATGGATCTTCAATATTAAATCTTCAATGTGTTCTTGATTTTGAAAATCTAGANGAGTCCATACTAAAAAGGATTACTTCGGGTGCAGCTTTGAATTTGGAAGGAAAGCTTGTTGAAAGTAAAGGAGATGGCCAAAAGTTAGAATTGCAAGTAAATCAAATTCAAATTTTAGGCGACTCGGATCCTGATAAGTATCCAATCCAACCCAAAAAACATAGTTTAGAATTTTTAAGGGATAAAGCTCACTTGCGGATTAGAACAACAACTTTTGCAGCTGTTATGAGAGTCCGTTCTGCTCTTTCCTTTGCTGTTCACAAATTTTTTAAAGAGAAGGGATTTTGTCATGTCAGTACTCCAATTATAACAGGAACTGATGCTGAGGGTGCTGGGGAAATGTTCAGAGTAACAACTCTAAATTTAAAATCTCCCCCTTTGAACGAAAAGGGAAATCCAGACTTCAAGCAAGACTTTTTTGGTAAAGAAACTAGCCTTACAGTATCAGGACAATTAGAAGCCGAAACTTATGCCCTAGGATTAGGTGAGGTGTACACTTTTGGTCCAACTTTCCGTGCTGAAAATTCAAATACCGCAAGGCACCTTGCAGAATTTTGGATGATAGAACCTGAAATGGCCTTTTACAACCTTGATGACAATATGGATTTAGCAGAAAAATTCATTACAACTATTTTAAAAGAAGTTTTAGAAAACTCTTTAGAAGATTTAAAATTTTTAGATCAACGCTTAGCCAAAGAAGATAAAAGTAAACCCCTAGAAGAAAGAAGTTTTATGGGACTTTTAGAAAAAATCAATTTTGTTATTGACGGTGACTTTATACGTATTAGCTATACCGAAGCTTTTGAAATATTAAAAACCTCGAAGCCTAATAAAAAGAGAAAATTTAAATTCCCTGTAAATGAGTGGGGTATGGACTTACAAAGTGAACATGAAAGATATTTAGTTGAAAAACACTTTAAATCTCCTGTTATTATCTTTGATTATCCTGCAAATATTAAAGCCTTTTACATGAGAAGAAATGATGATGAAAAAACAGTTAGAGCAATGGATATTCTCTTCCCAGGAATTGGTGAAATTGTTGGAGGCTCTCAAAGAGAAGAGAGACTTGATGTTTTAGAAAAGCGTATGAGATCAATGAATATTGATGAACAAGAATTATGGTGGTACCTGGAATTAAGACGTTTTGGGAGTGTTCCACACAGTGGGTTTGGCTTGGGTTTTGAACGTTTAGTCCAATTTACTACAGGGATGAATAATATTCGAGACGTTATCCCATTTCCAAGAAGTCCACAAAATGCATCTTTCTAAAAAGATAATGAAATTGCATACCTTTACTGAGAATTTAAAACCGTATGCTTAAGCAACAGCTCCAAATAAAGCTTTCTCAAAAATTATCGCCACAGCAAATCCAGCTGATGAAGATGATCCAGCTTTCCACTCTGGAATTAGAACAGAAAATTGAAGCTGAAATTGGCGAAAATCCAGCTCTAGAAAATGGAAAAGAACAACTTGAGACTGATAATATTGAAATTGATATCGAAGAAAGAGAAAAAATTGAAACTGATGAAATTGATATAGATCAGTATTTAAGTGATGACGAAATTCCAAATTATAAGCTTTATACAAATAATTATAGTAATGATGAAAATGTGTCCTCCCCTGTTTCAGATGGAACTAGTTTCCATCAATATCTTTCTCAACAAATAGGAAATTTAATATTATCTGACTTTGAAATGCAGATTGCAGAGTTTATTATTGGAAGTATTGACGAAAGCGGATACTTACGCCGTAATAACGAAGAACTAATTGATGATTTAGCTTTTACTCAAAACCTGATGGTGGACAACACGCAAATTGAAAAAATTATTAAATCTGTTCAATCACTTGATCCACCTGGCGTTGGAGCTCGTTCTCTCCAAGAATGTCTTAAACTTCAACTTGAGAAAAAGAAGAAAGATCGTCCAGAGGTAGAATATGCACTTGAGATAATAAAAAACTATTTTGTAAATTTTAGTCACAAGCACTACACAAAATTACAGGAGCGCCTTGGAATTAATAAAGAAGAATTAAAAGCTTCTATAGATTTGATTAGTAAGCTGAATCCTAAACCTGGTGGAGCATTAGCCTCTAGTAATCGGAATACACAAATTGTTCCCGACTTTATAATGACTTTGGAAGAAGGTAAAGTCCAAGTTAGACTAAACCAGAGAAATGCACCACAACTTAGGGTTTCTAATACATATAAGGATATGCTTTCAGGATACTCAGAATCTGAATCAAAGTCAAATAATCAGCAAGAAGCAGTTCAATTTATCAAACAAAAATTAGATGCTGCCCAATGGTTTATTGATGCTATCAGACAACGTCATCAAACTTTAAGCCAAACTATAAATGCTATTTTAGAACATCAAAATGAGTATTTTTTAACAGGAGATGAAAGAAAACTTAAACCTATGATTTTAAAAGATATAGCCGATAAAGTTAAAATGGATATTTCTACAATATCTAGGGTTGCAAATAGTAAATATATTGACACACCCTATGGAACTAAATTGTTAAAAACTTTTTTTTCAGAAGGTTTAAAAAATAAAGAAGGGGAAGATGTGTCCTCGATTGAAATTAAGAAAATTCTCGAACAATTTGTCTTAGATGAAAATAAGAAAAAACCTTTGACAGACCAGATACTTTCAGCAATGATGAAAGAAAAAGGCTATATTGTTGCTAGAAGAACTATTGCAAAATACCGAGAACAGTTAGACATCCCCGTGGCTAGAATGAGAAAACAACTTTAAACTATAAAACGTAAAAAATTAAACCAATTTTAAGTGGCCTAATTTGGATTGGAAGACCTTCAGAATTACCTTCTAAAGAATTAAATATTGGTCTTAGACTATAAGATAAAAAAAAGTTCCAGGTATTATATCCAAAACTTATATGAGCAGTCGAACCAAGCTTCTTTATTTCATCGAAAATTTCTATTGAGTTTGAATTTTGTTTTGCTTTAATATTGTAATTCCACTGAAGGGAAATACCCCCATATAACCTCCAAAAAGCAAAATTGGTNGCAGTAGAACTTCTCCAACGAAAAGAAATTGGGAGTTCAAGTGATTTTANAGATAAATANANAGAATTATTTAAATCTGCATCTACGTTANAAAGGGAATAAATTCCTCTATCCAAAGGTANTAGATTTGTTGTATATCTATCAAACCCCAAGCCAAAACCAATACCTGTAGACAATTTACCNGAATCTATTAATGGAATGTCTCTAACAAGACCTAACTGAAAATGTCGAGATAATCCCTTTGNTTTAAATTGCTCTTGGTTACTAGTTAAAACCATAAAAGAAGCTCCAAAATAGATTTGNTCTTCGCGATAAAATGTTGAATTTTTTTTAACTTCCTTATCTTGACTATGAAGGGAAAAATAAGTAAAAAAGGTCATCATTAAATAACCTAAATAAAAATATTCTCTATTATATTTTACCCTTTTTTTCACTTGAAATTAAAGTAAAAAAAAGTGCCTCTAAGAGACACTTTGTATAAAAAATGTGAAAAACTAATTTAAATTTTGAGTATAATCCCCAACTCTAGTAGTGTAATTAATTTTTAAAGCCTGTACTTTTCTTAATTCTTGTTTAATATCTTGAATTAAACCCATCTTAGTTTCACTGTCCACTTTTAGAGCTGTTGTTAAAACATTCTGAAGTTCCTGCCTTTTGGAAGCTCGTTCAGCCAAAATAAAAGCCCCTACTTCATCTACTGAAGCGAATTTATCATTTAACTGAATTCTTGCGCTTGAACCATATTTATCCTGATATCTTATTGAAGGTTTTCCTGCATAAATATACATCACTCTGTCTTTCTTATCTAACTTCTGTATCTGATCTGCAGCAGGCAGCTTATTTACTATCATTAAAGTACTGTCTCTCATAACTGTTGCAACCATAAAAAAGAACAATAACATAAACACAATATCTGGTAAAGATGCTGTAGAAATCGCTGGTAAATCACCACCTCTTTTCTTTTTAAATTTTGACATAGTCTTAATTTTAATTTAATTTATTTGACTCTGCTTCAGATAATTTCTGAGGGTACATTCCTTTTACCTGATCCAATTTAGGCTTTAAATCTTCAGCAGTTTCAGGGCTAGTTCTAGGATCGTTATATTGCTTTTGAGCTTGAACAAAATTAATTCCTAAATTAGGAAAGAGTTTTTCAAATTCTCGATTTCGAAGATCGTTGTAAGCTGCAACCAACTCATTTTGAACAGCAATATATACTTTGTAAGAAGTTTCTCGATCATTTTTTAGAGAAATAATTGCCTTGTCTGGGTTATCAGATGAAGTTTCATCTCGCTCCCCCTGACAGTAATTGCAGGCTTCGTCACCAACTCCTCCACCGTTATCTAAAAAAGCAATAGCAAGTGATCTCAAATCTGCAATATCTACAAGCTCTTCTTCAACAAGAAGTTGATCACTTTTACTTACTAACACGGTAAAAATATTTTTTTCTCTAATAATTGGTGGATCAACCTGGTCTTCCATAGGAGGTAACTTTCTATTTAAACCACTGTCAGTCTCTATAGTAGTCGTTACCAAGAAAAAAATCAGTAACAAGAATGCAATATCTGCCATGGATCCAGCATTTACTTCAGGAGCTGATCTTTTAGCCATAATTTATCGTTTTAGAAGTTTCTTTGCTCCCGATAAAATCATTGATAAGATAGCAACAGTTGCAAGAATATAAAACATCCTTAAACCAGTACCTACCCAACGTGACCCACTTGCCGAAAGCATTTCTCCATCTTTCATTGGTGTTTCGACACCATTAGAAGCAACATATGCAATACCAGTGACTAGGATAAAACATCCTATAAAAATTAAAGATTTCTTAAGTTTTTGTCCACTGGAAGCTAAATTTAATAATGAGAAGACAACAGTTATAATAACCGTAATGGCTAAAATTGCAATTGCAAGTGAAACTAAAGGTGAAACTACTGCAAAATCACCAGTGCTGGCTGCCATTTTAATTTCTTCATCGCCGGCACCGATAATTCTAAATAAAAATATTACGCCTAGTAACCCAAAAACAGCACTAATAATTTTTACAATTGTTTGAATATTCATGTGAATTGCTGTTTAAGATAATTTATTTTTTTTGTGCTACAAGTATGTCAATTAGTGTTATTGATGCATCTTCCATGTCATTTACAATACTGTCAATTTTAGCTACAATGTAATTGTAAAAAACTTGAAGAATAATTGCTACAATAAGACCAAATACTGTTGTCAGAAGGGCAACTTTAATACCACCTGCAACAAGCGAAGGTTGCATATCTCCAGCAGCTTCAATTTTATCAAAAGCTTGTATCATCCCGATTACCGTTCCCATGAAACCAAGCATTGGTGCCAGGGCAATAAATAAAGAAATCCATGAGACATTTTTTTCTAATTGTCCCATTTGTACACCGCCATAAGCAACAACGGCCTTTTCAACATTTTCAATTCCTTCATTCATTCGATCAAGACCTTGATAGAAAATAGAAGCAACAGGTCCTTTTGTATTTCTGCAAAATTCCTTTGCAGCATCAACACCTCCAGAAGAAAGTGCTTCTTCAACACCATCAGTCAATTTTTTGGTGTTTGTAGTTGCTAGATTTAAGAAAATAATACGCTCAATTGCTATAGCAAGTCCGAGGATCAAACAAATTAATACGATTCCCATAAATCCTGGTCCACCTTCTATAAAACGTTTTTTTAATTCTTGAGTGAAAGACGGTGACTGAGCAGGTGCTTCTTCATCTTGAATATTAGAAGTTGCTACTATTGTAGTAGTATTAGGAGTTGTAACAACTGCATTAGCTGTTGACATGAAACCTAATAAAGTAAGTGCAAAAAATAGTTTTCTCATTTTATTAATGTTTGTTCTTTTAATTTAAATGCGGTTAAAGATAAAAAAAAATATACACGATATTAATTTTTGCAGAAACTCATTTAAATATAACTAAAACTCTAAAATTAAATTTAAAATTTAAATTAAAAGTTTATAGTAGAGGGTTTTACTTAAATAGAATAAATGGTTTGAAATAAAATCTATTACTTAAATACTTTGATCAAAAAGTAAATACCCAAAAAGCTTAACCCTGTAACAAGTAAATATTGAGCATACTGCCAAGACATAAGTTTAAATAAAATAGCGAATGAAGTAATCGAAAGTCCTAAATATTTAAGTTTGGTTAACAAATTAATTAAGTTTATATCTCAAAATATATGTTAGTACAGAGTCATTTTAAAACTTATAATGCTAAGGTATTTAACTTAGGTACTAAAATGACATATAAATATACTTTAAATAACATATTTATATATGTATGGAATAAGTTTATTAGTAAAAGGGATTTAATTAAAGTAGCTGAATTAAATATTGAAAAAATTAAAATTTAATGTAACTTAAATGGATCAAGATCTACTTGTCAGATAGGATCAATTGACGAAGGATGGCAAAATAGCGAGGTATTTGATCTGTTTGTGGACAGTCAGGATAATATTTTTTTAGCAGGGTTCTCTCAAGATATAGAGTATGAGTATCCAACTTATTGGAAAAATTGTGAGAAAAAAGTTCTTCAAAATGGTGAAGCTTCTGGCGTAATAAGAAGTATTGCTGTTGTGAATGGTAAAGTGATTTCAGCTGGAACTCAATCTTATTTTCCTGGAATACCTTGTCTTTGGATTGAAGATGAACAGTTTATTTACGATAAAGAATTAGAAGGCGAAGTTTGGGACTTGTTAGTGATTGAAAATTAATTTATAGCACTCCAAACTGTTTCAAATGAAATGATGTGTGCCCCCTTACAACTTCTTTAAAAGTTTCTCTTGTAACTTTTCCATGCATAGGGTTTACTATAAATTTTTGATTATATTCATTTACCATTTTTAATCTTTTTACAAGTTCTTTTTTTTCATCTTCTAAGTCTACATCTTTCGCCTTTGCCGGATCAAAAAATTTTAGTGTTGGTGTGTTTTTGGGATATTTTTCATAGTCCCATTTTAATATATATCTTAAAAAAAACATGTGCATATAACCTAATGTTTTAGTCATTAAATTAGGAGGATATTTTTTTTCATTTTGATAAAAAATTATGAATTTTTTGCAATGCCAGACCATCTGAGCAGCATTCATTTTTCCCCATTTTGGTTTTGTTTCAGGAGTTAACTTTTTAATCGCACCTATTAATTTGTCAATTTCCATTTATTTATAAAATAAATTAATTATGAAACCCATAGGTTATAAGTTTGAATTTGGGTTAGCACAGACAAAGATTTTGATATATAAAAATCATTTTGTCATAAACCTCCAATACTACCTATTGGTTTACAACAAAGGTAAATCCAAAAGCATTAAAAACAAAAGGGAACTGATAGATGTATTTTGAATAA
>PAYI01000017.1 GCA_002714815.1 Flavobacteriaceae bacterium
AGGAAAGCGTAATGATTTATAACCCATGCAGGAAATAAAAAGGGTATCTGATTTATCTAAACTGTCATATTGAAGACGAAAAAATCCTTCTTCGTTAGAAACTACACCCATTCCAGACTTAACGTAAATACTCGCAAAGGGAATTGATTCATTANTTANGCTNTCTAGAACNTTTNCCTTAAGTTCCTGCGCAGAAAGATAAATANCATTAATTAAAAAAAANCCTATNAAAAAAAACAAAAAANATTTTTTCATTACTANTANTTAGATTTAANTTAAAGTTGCTCTTGCAAAAGTTTAATTTCATCTCTATATCTAGCAGCTTCGATAAANTCNAGAGATTTTGCAGCTTCNTCCATAGCTTTTCTTACTTGNCGTATTTTTTTTTCTATTTCTGGTTTGGTTAGATAACGATTTTTAGCTTCGGCAACTTTNCGNTCATTTATTTTTAGGGCATNAGTTGAGACCGAATTTTTTGCCAATGCACTNTCAAGAGATTTATTCAATGCTTTTGGTTTAATTTTGTATTTTTTGTTATAGGCTATTTGTTTATCNCGACGATAATTGGTNTCATCAATNGTTTTTTGCATACTCTGGGTAGTTTTATCAGCGTACATAATTGCTTTTCCATTAACATTTCTTGCAGCACGCCCTACTGTTTGGGTGAGTGAACGATTAGAACGTAAAAAACCTTCTTTATCAGCATCTAGGATAGCAACTAATGAAACTTCGGGAAGATCCAATCCCTCCCGAAGCAAGTTAACACCAATTAAGACATCAAAAAGTCCTTTTCTCAAGTCTTGCATTATCTCTACCCTTTCCAATGTTTCCACATCACTATGAATATAGCGACATCGTATTTCTACTTTGATTAGGTATTGAGACAATTCCTCTGCCATACGTTTTGTCAATGTGGTAACAAGGGTTCGTTCATTTTTTTCGGTACACTTTTGGATTTCTTCGATTAGGTCGTCAATTTGATTCTNACTAGGNCGAACTTCAATAATGGGGTCAAGTAAACCTGTGGGACGAATAATCTGCTCCACAAAAGCACCTTCAGTTTTTTTCAATTCGTAATCTGCCGGGGTGGCACTTACATATAATACTTGATTTTGAAGTGCCTCAAATTCTTCAAATTTTAAAGGTCTGTTATCCATAGCTGCAGGAAGTCGAAATCCATATTCCACCAAGTTTTCTTTTCTACTTCTATCACCACCGTACATTGCATGTACCTGAGAAATACTTACATGACTTTCATCAACAACCATTAAAAAATCTTTTGGNAAATAATCNAACAAACAAAATGGTCTTGTTCCTGGAGACCNTCCATCTAAATATCGAGAATAGTTTTCGATTCCAGAACAGTAACCTAATTCACGCATCATTTCTAGATCAAACTCAGTACGTTCTTCTAGGCGTTTGGCTTCTAAAAATTTTCCTATCTCTTTAAAATAATCTACTTGTTTGACTAGNTCATCTTGGATTTNTATGATGGCATTTTGAAGAATATCTGGTGANGTCACAAAGATGTTTGCAGGATANATGTTTACNTTATCAAATTGCTCAATTTTTTTATTGTTGATTGGATCAAAGGCTTCGATTAACTCTATTTCATCCCCAAAGAAATGTACTTTAAAAGCAATATCTGCGTAGCTAGGAAAAATATCGATGATGTCTCCTAGAACTCTAAAGTTTCCTCTATTAAACTCTGCAGTNGTTCGNGAATATAANCTTTGAACCAAATGGTGCATTAATNGNGTTCGAGAAATTATCTGATTCCGTTTCAGTTCAATAANGTTTCTTTTAAATTCNTGAGGATTTCCAATTCCATANAAGCAAGAAACAGAAGCAACAACCAATATATCTCTTCTACCAGAGAGAAGAGANGANGTAGTGCTTAAGCGAAGTTTTTCAATTTCTTCATTTATCGATAAGTCTTTTTCAATATAAGTTCCTGTTGTGGGNATATATGCTTCGGGTTGATAATAATCATAGTAGGAAACGAAATACTCTACAGCATTTTTTGGAAAAAATTGTTTAAATTCTGAATAGAGCTGAGCTGCAAGTGTCTTGTTATGTGCTAAAACTAATGTAGGACGTTGCAATTGTTCAATAGCATTTGCCATAGTAAAGGTTTTTCCTGAACCAGTAACCCCTTGCAAGGTTACGTAAGGGTCCTTATTTTGAAACTGGGAAACTATCTCCTTTATCGCTTGTGGTTGATCNCCCGTAGGTTGAAATTCAGAAACTAGTTGAAANGCCATTNCATATTTAACAAGCCANAAATTTATAAAATAGTAANGATAGANATGTGNAACTTATTTAAAGATATAAAACAAAATTTTCNCACTAAAATAAATTGTNCNTNCCTAATAAATAAATTAAATTAGNNGNTNATAAATATGAATATTCAGTTGAACTTAATATTCTTGACNGAGTTTANNNATCTTCGAATANATCTGGTAAAATTTTTTATATAAAAAGATAATTACATTTGAAGAAACNCAANATGGAAGAAAAATTAATATCACAAAAAAAACCATTTTATCCAATTTCNTCTGATCTNTCAGATTTTTTAAAGTCTTATGATCGCTGGGTAGATACCCCAATTTATTATAGTGACTTGTTACGTTTTTCAGGTTCAGTTGTAGTTTATGATAAAAATGATAAAGATACCTTATGGGTAAGTGTATATTTTTCTGAGATTGAGCGTCGTGAAATTGATTATAACCTTAAAAAAATATATACTCTTCTTCATTCTGACGGAAATGAATCAGGAATACAATACCTTAATGTAGACTCTATAGATTATTGTACTTTTGGAAATTCTAAACCATTTAGAATAAAGATTCGAAATATTTTAAATGATAATTTCACTTACTATTACATCAAGCAAACTGATGCCTCANGAATTTATGGTTTAGAATATGAACANATGCTTTCGCCCTATAATCTGAATTTTTTGGTGAATGATAATACTCTTATTGAGGAGCATGTAGTTGGAATCCCTGGAGATACTTTTATAAAAGAGTTTTTACCTGCTTGCAATGATTCAGAAAAAGCACAAATAGCAAAGGAATATGTCAAATTTAATGAACGAAGTATGATTCGTTTGTTAGGTGATATGCGATCATATAACTATGTTGTGGTACCCACTCATGATTTTGATCATGTTGTCTATAAAATTCGGGCCATAGATTTTGACCAACAGTCTTTTGAAGGAAAACTCTCAGTTTACAGGCCCCAATTTTTTAAAGAAAACGTTCCAATCATGCAAATAGTTAGATCTAAGCTCACACGCGATTCAATAAATCAATATAAAATTGAAGAGAGGTCAATTGTTGCAAGGCGTATTATAAGTTCTGGAAATCGTTTAAATATGTTGATAAAAATAATGCAAGTTGATGTCATTTCTCACAAAAAAAATCTAAAACAACTCCAAATGGAAATTTATAAATTCACTAAAGACAAGGCTTTTTTAGAAAGCAAATCTATGGGAGATGTAATGAGGGCTGCACTTAACTTTGTTCGTTTTAACTATGAAAAAGTAAATATGCACGACTTTTTTTAATAAAAAACATTGTCTTCATAGTCTGAATCAAAATCTTCTTCACCTTTTTCCTCATCATAGGTTTCACTATTTTCTCCCTCAAAAATTTTTTCTGGGGGTTGTTCAGGAACTTCTCCTTTGCTATGAATCAAATTGGGATAAATAATTCCAGAGATAATTTCACCCACTTCTTTAAGCTCCACAAAAAAAGTCCAAAGATTTAGAAAATCATAAATATAAATTAGATGGTTCATTGAAGGAGAAAAAATAGAATTAAGATGTTGATTTCTCATATTAGGTCCTTGTTCCATGGATTCTAAAGGAAGTTCCTCTCCTTGTTTCCAATTTTCATCAGATTTATAAAATGATGCCATCTCATTACCTAAAAATCCAAAGGATTGAGAAATGTAATGGTGTAAATCTTCTAATGTAGCAATGGATTGTATTTCAATATCTCGAAACACATCCTCTTCTACGTCTAAAATAATTCGAATTCTGTAAATCATCGTTGTTCAAATATACGGATCATAAAATAACTTTGAGCACCAAATAAAAGTGAGGCAAAGAATAAGTGAAGGGGCTGAGAAGAAAAAGGAAACTCAAAATAATACATCCAAATTCCTGTTAGTATTTCTAATACGATTAGGACTAAAATAAATAAAAACTCAATGGGAAGATGTTGTTTATTATATAAAATGTAGAAAATTACCATATGAACACCCAAAACAATAAGGGAAAAGCTTCTGTGAATATAAAAAAGTAAAGGTGCTTCTTTTAACCAATTTGGAGATGCAGCCAGTCCCCAATAGCGAATTTGCTCATCTACAAATTGACGTACTTGAGTTCCCATACCAATTTGAATAAGAGTGAGTACCAAACTCATAAACACCAGAACTTTGAAAGAGGTTGTATTTGGAAGTATTTTTGTGGGTTTGTTTTCTCGTTGCAATAGGAAAATAAGAAAAAGAACAATTAACAATGCCATTCCCATATGAATAGTGATCTTGAAGGGGAGTAAATTAGAATCTACCACGGTTTTTCCTAACCAAGCTTGAAATCCCATCCCTAAAACAACTACAAATGAGAGTATGGTAGTGATTGGGTCTTTTTTTATTCTAAAAAGCGCTGTAATAAATAGGAATAAGGTCGCTAGACCAGCAATAGCACCCAGAAGTCGATTGAGAAACTCTATCCATGTATGTGTAGGATTAAAAATAGAGTAATCGTGTTTGGTATAGGGTTCCCAATTATCGGGATTATAATTCGTTTCAGTTATAAAATCCATTTTAGCCACAAGTAGGGATTCATCTAGGATTATAACTTGCCCTTCCTTATAGGCATAATCTGCTTTCCATTCTAACTGAAATCTTTCGATCGGAGGGATTATATATCCAAAACATTTGGGCCAATCGGGACAGCCCATTCCACTTCCAGTCATTCTAACGATAGCCCCTGCAGCGATAACAAGGTATATTAATAACAAACTGGAAACTAAAAAAAATTTATATGGCTTCTTCATTGGAACTCAATCCTAGTCTTTTACCTTCTTCTTTCATTTTTTCGAAAGCAGCTTCAAACTCNTTGGGAATTTCTCCCTCTATTATAGCTTCCTTAATAGCTTCTTTAATNATACCAATTTCTCGAGATGGTTTTAAATCATAAAAGGCCATAATTCTTTCTCCACTTACAGGAGGTTGAAAATTTCGNAGTTTATCTTTTTCTTCCACCACAATAATTTTTTCTCNTACTATTTTGAAATTATTGTGATATTTCCTAAATCTTNTTGGATTTTTAGTTGTAATATCAGCNTCNCATAATGTAATTAAGTCATCAACATGAATTCCAGCATCAAAAACCAACCTCCTAACTGCTGAATCAGTTACATGATCTTCTGNTATTATTATTGGTCTTGAACTCATTAAAACCATTTTTTGAACNTATTTCATTTTATCATTCAGCGGCATTTTAAGACGTTTAAAAATTTTATAAATCATTTTGGCTCCAACAAATTCATGATTGTGAAATGTCCATCCAGTTTGGGGTTTAAACTTTTTTGTGGGAGCTTTACCAATGTCATGAAAAAGTGCTGCCCANCGAAGCCAAATATTTTTACTTTTAATGCACAAATTGTCAACTACTTCAAGGGTATGGTAGAAGTTNTCTTTATGTCGTTTCCCATNTAACTCTTCAACTCCTCTCAATGCTATTAATTCAGGAAANATATGTTTCAGNAATCCTGTTTTTTCTAGTATTAAAAAACCTTTAGATGGTTTGACACTAGATAAAATTTTAGTTATTTCATTTACAATACGCTCATTAGAGATTATATTAATAAGAGAATTATTNTTTGTTATGGCGGCTAAGGAATTTTTTTCAATTGTAAAATCTAGTTGCGTAGCTAAACGAATTGCTCTTAGCATTCGAAGTGGATCATCAGAATAAGTAATGTCTGGATCTAAAGGGGTTCGAAGAATTCTTTTTTTTAAATCAGATATACCATCGAAAGGATCTAAAATTTCGCCAAAATTNTTTGTATTCAAACTTACAGCTAAAGCATTTATGGTAAAATCTCTTCGATTTTGATCGTCATCTAGTGTTCCTGCTTCNACGATTGGATTCCTGCTTCCTTTTGTATAAGATTCCTTTCGCGAGCCGACAAATTCAATATCAACTTTACCCCAACGNATCATCGCTGTNCCATATGTTTTAAAAACTTGAACTNGTTTAGCACCCTTAAGTTTTTCTTGAACCACCTTAGCAACTTCAATTCCAGATCCAATAACAACTATGTCGATATCTTCATTTTGTNCTCGATTAAGCAAGTGATCTCGAACAAAACCTCCTATCACATAAGCTTCAAGACCTAGCAANGTAGANGCTTCACAAATCACTTTAAAAAGTGTTGAGTCNAANCTTTTNCCAAAATCATTTTTTAATTGCACTATTTTATATTCTTAGATTTNAATTCCATAAAACAATTTTTATTTAAGTTTTAAACTGAAACATTATGTGTTCGTAAAGCATCGTTTAGTGAAGTNTTTTTATCTGTGCTTTCTTTTCTCTTNCCAATTATGAGTGCNCAAGGAACTTGATATNGTCCTGAAGGAAATTTTTTAGTATAACTTCCTGGAATTACAACTGAACGAGGAGGTATATACCCTTTTATTTCTAAAGGATNGTTNCCAGTGACGTCAATTATTTTTGTAGANGATGTTAAAACAACATTTGCACCTAGAACGGCTTCTTTTTCAACACGTACACCTTCTACCACAATACTCCTAGAGCCTAAAAAAACATTNTCCTCAATTATTACTGGAGCTGCTTGTAAAGGTTCTAATACACCTCCAATTCCTACTCCACCACTNAGATGGACATTTTCACCAATTTGAGCACAACTGCCAACGGTCGCCCATGTGTCCACCATAGTTCCTGAATCCACATAGGCTCCGATATTAACAAAACTAGGCATCATTATTACNCCTTTAGCAATATATGCTCCATGTCTTGATATNGCNTTTGGAACTACTCGAATACCTTTTTTTTGATATCCTGATTTTAATGGGATTTTATCATAGAACTCTAGAGGTCCTGCTTCTAAAGTTTCCATTTTTTGAATAGGAAAATAAAGTACAACAGCTTTTTTCACCCATTCATTTAATTTCCATCCTTCTTCNGTAGGTACTGCAACTCTGATTTCTCCTAGATCAAGTTGATCAATTACCTTTCTAATGGTTTCTTGTGTTTTGGGCTCTTCTAATAAAGATCTATTTTCCCAAGCGGATTCAATAATATCTTGCATTTTCAATTTTTTTCAAAGGTAAAGAATTCGAAACTATTCAAATNAAGCNNATCAGTATGAAAAAGGTATATTTACAAAAAATAAATATGGGATCTTTGATANGTATTGATTACGGAATAAAGAGGTCTGGTTTAGCCTGTACAGATCCGAATAAAATTATTGCTAGTGGTCTTAGAAATTTACCCACTAATNATGTGATAACATTTTTAAAAAATTATTGCNAAATNGAAGATGTGGAGGGTTTCATCGTTGGAAAACCTATTCAAAAAGACGGAGCTCCTTCTGATGTTGAAGNCCATATTAAAAAATTCATTTCGGTGCTTGGNAAAAACTTTCCNAATCAAAAAATCGAGCGATACGATGAACGCTATACTTCGAAAATAGCTNTGCAAANCNTATTAGAAGCAGGACTTANCAAAAAAAAACGNNCTGAAAAAGGCATAGTAGATCAAATCAGTGCTACCTTAATATTGCAGTCTTATTTAAAACATAAAGCAAACACCTTATGATATTACCGATTGTGGCCTATGGATCACCNGTCTTAAAAAAAGTATCCAATGAAATTACTCCTGAATATCCCAATTTAAAGGANTTAATTGAAAATATGTGGGAAACTATGTATGCAGCTCATGGAATAGGATTAGCAGCACCTCAAGTAGGGCAATCCATTCGTCTTTTTGTTATTGACGCTTCTCCCTTTGTTGATGAAGAGAATATGNATGTGGAAGAAATTAATANCTTAANGNANTTTAAAAAAGTATTTATCAATCCAAANATTGTAGNTGAAGAAGGAGCTCATTGGAATTTTAATGAGGGATGTTTAAGTATTCCTGANGTCAGAGAAGATGTTTCGAGAAATGAGCAAATTACAATTGAGTNTTTAGATGAAGACTTTAAGCCTCATGAGTTAAAACTAGATGGGCTTTCAGCACGAGTTGTTCAACACGAGTATGATCATATTGAGGGTGTTCTTTTTACTGATCATTTATCTCCTCTAAAAAAGAGGCTTATAAATGGAAAATTAAATGCTATTTCAAAAGGAACAATATCAGTAGAATACAGAATGAAGTTTCCTAAAAAATCAAAAAGATAAAATGAATTTAAAAGATATATTGTCCATTTCAGGAAGGACTGGTTTATACAAATTAAATGCACAAACTAGAGCAGGTGTTGTAGCAACTTCTATTACTGATGGAAAAACAATTATTTCCTCTGCGGCTGAAAGAATAAGNATGCTTAGTGAAGTNAATATTTATTGNATTGGTAAAGAGATTTCGCTTACTGAAGTATTTGAGAAAATGTTAGTTTTTGAGTCTGGTNCTANTACTAAAATAAAANACAATGCTTCTTCATCGGATTTANAAGCATACTTTTTTGATGTNTTAGAAGAATATGANGAGGAACGAGTTTATCCAAGTGATATTAAAAAAATAATNCAATGGTATAATATTCTAGTGACTAANCAAATTATTGTATCACAAGAAGATAATCATAAAATAAAAAGTCCTGATAAAAAAAATCNGTTTAAAAATAAAAAATAATGANCTCTAAAGCCAAGAAATTAGNNGCATTTGGGAGGTTATTAGATATTATGGATAAGCTTAGAGNTGAGTGCCCCTGGGATAAGAANCAAACTTTTCTAAGCTTGNNAAATTTGACNATAGAGGAGACCTTTGAATTANGTGATGCAATTTTGGGNGGAGATTTAATGGAGATAAAAAAAGAACTTGGAGATATGCTTCTTCACATTGTTTTTTATTCCAAGTTAGGNAGTGAAAAAGGNGCTTTTGATATAGCNGATGTTGCAGAAGGAATTTGCNAAAAACTTATTTTTCGTCACCCACATATTTACGGAGACGTAAAAGTTAAAGACGAATCTGAGGTCAAAAAAAATTGGGAAATCTTAAAACTCAAAGAAGGTAAAAAGACAACGCTTGGTGGAGTGCCAAAAGGTTTACCAACTTTGATAAAGTCACAGAGGATTCAAGAAAAAGCTGCTGGAGTGGGTTTTGATTGGGAAACTACTGAGCAGGTTTTGCAAAAGGTTAAAGAGGAATTAAATGAATTACAAATAGAGGTAGAGAAAGGAAATAAAATTAAAATTGAAGAAGAATTTGGTGATTTAATATTTTCCTTAATTAACTATGCTCGTTTTTTAAAAGTAAACCCCGATATAGCTTTGGAGAATACCAATCAAAAATTTATAGAACGTTTTAACTTTATAGAAAATAAAGCTACAAATTTAGGAAAGCAACTTAACGAAATGTCATTATTAGAAATGGAATCATTATGGATACAGGCAAAAAATCATACTTCTTCTGATGAAACTTCTTCTTGACTTTCTGTCGAGTTTTTAGTCATTTCCTCCTCTAAAATTAATTTATTCTGTAGATTTTTAATTTGCTTTAATAAAATATATTGCTCCTGAGCTTCGTCTATTTTTTTTTGACAACTGTTAATCTGTTTTTCTACGTTTTTAAACAATGGGTTTTCACTACTAGAGTTACTGAAAAATTCCAAATTATTTTCTAGCTGTGTAAGTTCTGCTTTTAAATTTGATAAATTATTTCTAGCAGTTTGATATTCTTTTTCTAAACTTTCAGGATCATTCTCGAGTATTTTAATATTTAATAAATCAACGGCTTCTTTTAAAACTTTCCTTTCCAAGTCTACTTTTCTAATATTTGATATGAGTACTTTAGAAAACAATTGGTTAAGTTTAGACTCATTTCTAAAATCTAAGACTCCTAATTGAATCCATGCCTTCCAGAGGTCTAAAGATTCCTTTTTAAGTAGGTCTGCATCTGCAGTAAATTTGTGGGATTTCGCTTTTTCTAAGTAAGCCGTCTTTTCTTTTAATAATGCTTCTTGCTCTTTTGATAATTTTTTGAATCCAGATTTTAACCGATCAAAATATTCTTTTTGAATTTCAGAAAATGTTTTCCATAATTTATTGTCTATTTTTCTTGGTACGAAACCTACTGATTTCCATTTCTTTTGTATATCCTTCATTTTTTGAACAAAAGCCTGCCAATCTTCACTTTCTAAAACTTCTTTTGATTGATTGATCAAATCTTTTTTAGCATCAATATTTTGATTAAAAGCTTTTTTTTGTTCCTTATAAAAGTCATTTTTTTTACGCATAAATTCAGTTCCAACCTCTCTAAAACTTTTCCATGAAGTTTTACTTACTTTAGCAGGTACATATCCAATTGTTTTAAATTCTTCTCTTAACGCATTAAATTTTTTGAGCGCATTTTGCCAATTATTATGAGTCTTTGGTGTTTGTTTGAGAATCTTTTGCATTTCTTCAAGTAGAATCTCTTTTTTGTTCAGATTTTCTTTAATTGCAACCGCTATATCTTTTTGATATACTTGTCTTTTCATCTGAATTACTTTACTAGCTTTTTGGAAACGATTCCATAAGCTGTCGCGGTGTTCCTTTGCCACAGGACCCAAGTCGTTTTTCCATTTCTGGTGTAGAATGTTTAGGTCACGACTTGCTTTAATTACATCAGGTAAATTTTGTAACTCCTCTGCACGTTCAATAATTTTTAACTTTTCTTCGTAATTGTGTTTATAATCAAGTTCTTTAAATTCACGATCTAAATGCAAAAATCCATAGAAACGCTCAACGTGATGTTTAAACGTTTCCCATAAGTTTTGACTTTCACCTCTTGGAACATGTCCTGTGCTATACCAGCTTTCTTGAAGAGTTCGAAAGGATTTATATGTTTTAGAGTCAATTTGATTTTGATCGATAAGGTTTTTTATTTCCTCGATAATGGCTTTTTTTCTATCAAGATTTACCTTTTGAGCAGCTATTTGATCTTTAAAGTGATTACGTCTTTTTTGTCTATATTCATAAGCAATTTTATCAAATTTTTTTTTGTACTCTGGTTTAAAGAAAAAGTCTATTTCATTTCCTCCTTCTTTTTGAAACTGTTTTTTTTGTTTTTCAACCTCTAATTTGAATTTTTTATCAAAAACTTGACTTATTCGCTGAAGATTTTGATTATGTTTTAACCATAATTCACTAGTGTAAAGGTTTTGATATTTGCTTATTAGTTCTTCAATTGAAAAATTACTATAGTCTATTTCATCTACTTGTAATTCTTCATCTTTAGACATGATAATTTCCTTTTTGTTTTCAGATATTTCAGCTGATGATTTTACTTCTTCCTTAATCTCATCTTTTTTATTTGCCTTTTTTTGAATAGTTTTTTTCTTATCTACTGCTTTNGAATCTGTTTTTTTTGNAGTTGATTTTGTAGTTTTTTTCTTATCTGCTNCTTTAGAATCTGTTTTTTTTGNAGTTGATTTTGTAGTTTTTTTCTTATCTGCTGCTTTAGAATCTGTTTTTTTTGCAGTTGATTTTGTAGTTTTTTTCTTTTGCGGCTTCTTTTGTTCCTCCGCACTAGGTTGTAGAGTATTCTCTTCCATAAGTAACTATTGTATTAGTACAATAATATACATTTTTTTGATTTTTTATTGAAGAATTTATCAAATTTAAGCTATCGGGTCCAAAGCTCCCAAGATTTTTCGGCTTGATAAATTAACATTTTATATCCATTAGAAATTTGAGAACCCTGAAATTTACCGCGTTTTAAAAATTCTGTTTCTTCTGGATTGTAGATAAGATCAAAAAGAAAATGTTTAGAATTTAAGTATTCATAAAAAATAGGAGGGGCTTTTTTTATGTTCGGAAAGGTTCCAAGAGGAGTTGAATTAACTATAAGATTAGTTTTCTCAAAAATCTTTTTGGTTAATTCATTATAGCTCAATTCATCCTTTTTAGGATTCCTTGACACCATTTGAATTTTACACCCCATTTCACTTAATACATATTTTACTGCTTTTGAGGCTCCACCTGTACCTAAAATTAATGCATTTTTTGGAGTTGAATTAATTTCCTCCATTAGTGCCTTTTTAAAACCTAAATGATCTGTATTATGCCCTATTATTTCCCCTGAATCTTCCCAAACAATAGTATTTACTGCCTGAATTTCCATGGCTTCTTTGGAAAGTTTATCTAAATATGGAATAATTGATTTTTTGTATGGTATAGTTACATTTAGGCCACTTGGTGTGGGTGAACTTTTAAGAACCTTTTTAAAATCTTTAATATTTTTAATATCATAATTCACATATCTATAATTTTTCTTTTTTTCACGCTCAAATTTTTCTGAAAAATAAGACTTTGAAAAAGAGTATTCAATATTTTTTCCAACTAAACCAAATTGTTTAAGAAGTTCTTTTTTTGCCATAATAATCTAATAAGAAAAGCACCATAGCTCCACCAATAATCGTTAAAAATACACCATAAGTTTGCGTTAGTCTGAGATCTGGTAAATAATACTTATAGTCAGAAAAGCTGGCATTACCAACTGAATTTAATACCAATTTTCCTTCTTCATCATATAAAAATCTTTTAACTCTCCAAGGATAGACAAGCAATAATGTTCCGCTAATAAAACCTATTATGATTGCTAGTGTTTGGTTTGGAAATTTTTGTAATACCCATTTCAGAATGTTTGAAAAAATTATTAATCCTGATAAAGACCCTAAAGCAAAAACTCCAATAATGATTAGGAGGCGTTTTGTGAAAGGATCTGAAAAAGAGTTAAAATTTAAAAATACAGCTTCTGATATAACTAAAAATAATGCATTAACTGCATCTACTAAAAGAAGGTTGTAGTTTCCCAAAATTAAAAGTAAAAAGGAGCCTGAAAGACCAGGTATTGTCATTCCTGNAACNCTTATTATNCCACAAAAAAAGACAAAAAGTAAATGATCATTTTCGTTAGANGGTCNCATAAGACTNANCATAAGGCCAAAAATAANGCCAAAAGCAATTAAACTTAAAGTACTAATTTTCCATTTTTCTATTTGTTTTATAATCAAATAAAGAGACCCAATTATCATTCCNAAGAAGCTTCCCAAAACCATGGTTTCATAATAATCTAATAAATAATCTAAAATCAATGATACACTAAAAAAACTGATAATTACTCCGCTAAAAAGTAAACTCAAAAAATATCCATTTATATACTTCCAGAAACTATTAAAATGACCATTNATTAAAAGTTTTACAGCTTTCAAATTTATATGTTGAAATGAGTAAATGAGTTTTTCATAAAACCCACCTACTAAAGCTACAATTCCTCCAGAAACTCCTGGGACTTTATTAGCTGCTCCCATAGCAATTCCTTTAAGGACTAAAAAAATAGCATCTAAAGATGAATATTTGTTTACTTTAGGTTTCATTTATGAAAAATAACTTTACTTTTTTCTATGGCGAAAAGCAGAACAAACCCAATGAATATAAGAATCAATGATTTAATAATCTCAGGGTCTCCTCCATCATAATTTTGAGGGAGCACAGCAACCATTGAAACAGGTGTTTCATCTATATTTTTGTTTGATTGGTTTTGCCAGGGCCATATTTTATTTAAAGCTCCCACCATTAAACCAATTAATACGGCAATACTCTTCTTGGGATAAAGTTCCAACAGCCAAGTCAAAAATCTTGCAAAAACTTTAATACCAATAACTATCCCAAGGAGAAACACACCAAGTACAGAAGTCACCTCGATTAACTTATCATGACTAAAATTAATAAGTAGGTCTTGAGCCATTCTAACTTTTGTTAATAAAGTATGATAAACTCCCATAATAAAGAGAATATAAGCACCTGATAATCCTGGAAGTATCATAGCTGAAATTCCTATAAATCCTGAAATAAATAAATACCATAAGGGGGTTTCGTTGGAAATCACTCTAAGTTGGGTTAATAAATAGGACATAATTGCTCCTAGAAGAATGTAGATTAATGACGTAGTGTTATACTGAAGTTCTGTTTTTATAAGAAAGAGAATACTAGCCAATATAAGACCAAGAAAAAATGACCATAATCCAATTGGTTCGTAGGTCATTAACCATTCTATAGATCTAGATAAGATAAGAATGCTGCTTATAATTCCTCCAAAGATAGCTATAATAAAAGGGCCATTTAGTTTTATCCAAACAGATTTAATTCCCTCAGTTTTAAATTTACTTATTGCATTCCAAGAAATTGCATTTATACTTTTTAAAAGCTCTTTATAAACTCCTGTAATGAGGGCAATGGTCCCACCTGAAATTCCAGGGACAAGATCAGCAGCACCCATGAGCATCCCTTTAAAATAGATAAGTAAGTATCGCATTATTAATTGTTTTCAAACTAAAGTTACCGATCGCATATCAAATGAGATTTTTCTAACCTATACTTTTGAAAGATGGCTTTTGAATTCTGGAAAAAGAATTAAAAACTTGTCTTTTTCCTCTTGATATAATTCTTGTGGATTAAGTAAATAATTTCCTTCCTCTATCCTGTTTAAACACAAACAACATCCTGCAACTCTTAACGCTATATCTCTATTTTTTGGAAAGGATGCAAATACATCTTCAGCTAAAGAATGAGCCTCCAACCATTTCTTATTTTCAATTAAAAAATCGATTACTTTGAGAACGATATCTGGATAATAATAATCTAAGTTTATTAATTTTTTACATGCTTCAATTGCTTCTTCTTTTTTTTCCAATAGGATATATATTTCAACAGCTCTTTTCCATAANTCTATAGAATCACTATTTGTTTCTANTGCTTTTTTTAGGTAGTATTTNACTTTTTTTAAATCTTTTTGTGTAACCAAAAAAAGAAGTAATGATTCCCAACTATTTTCNTTACCTGGCTCCAACTTAATAGACTTTAGATAAAATTGTTTTGTTAGTTGAAAGTTTCCAAGATTTTCATGGCATCTNCCAATACATTTGTAAATAAATGCAGTTGGTTCAGTCGTATTTAAAGCTAATTTATAATTATCTATGGCCTCATTTATTCTTCCNAGGGTCTCAAGTAGTTTTCCTTTTTCAATGTAGGCACCAGTAAAGGTGTCATCACTTATGATAGCAAAATCCAGAGCAGAAAGTGCCTCTTTTGTTCTCCTAGCTTTAATTAAAACTTTTCCTAANTGATGCCATGCTACTTCACAGTAAGGATCATATTCTAATATTTCATTCAGTGCTTCAATTGCAGGTTCAGTTCTTTCAAGCTGTTCGTAACAGTGCATCAAATTAAAGAGTGAAGGATAGTCTTCAGGGTTGTCATTCACNCAATTTTTAAAAAAACANGANGCTTCNTCNTATTCCTCCGCAAGCAAGTGCTCCATTCCNAGAAGATTCCAAATTTCTCCCGGATCTTCAGAAATTCTAAGGGCTTCATGTAAATAGTTTATAGAAGATTTGTGATCNCCTTTTTTTGAAGCAATACTAGCCTTTTGCAGATGAANTTCTTCGTCATAAGGATTTAGTTTTTCTACATACTCCAATACTTGNAATGCAACATCATATTTTTCATCTAAAATNAAAATTTCACTCTGTAACAACATCAATCCATGNCTGCTGGGATGTTGNTCCAGCCCCATTTTTAATGCTTTTTTCGCTAATTGTTTTTCTCCAAATCCTAGATAATGAATAATAATATCCTCAAATTCTTGGGCGTCAAAAAAATAAATTAAATTAGTTTTGAGCATGCGCTCGAATTTGGTGATTGATGATTGAATTTCTCCTGAGTTATAATTGAGCATAAGTAAGTTCCAGATATATTAATTAAAATTAAGGACTCCTTAAAAGAAATAATATGACAGTAAATATTGTTTTTAACAAATTAATTAACACAAATTGATTCAAATTGTGTCTAAAACCTCTCGTAATACCTTACAACCTTTTCGAATTTCTTTATTAGTTATATTTAAAGGTGGCGATATCCTTAAAGCTTTCTTTTCCCACAACAGCCAAAATAATAACAAGCCTTTATCCAAGCACTTTAAAATCACCTCATTGGCTGTTTTCGCATTTTTTAATAATGGAGCAAGCATAAGTCCTTTNCCTCTAATCTCAACTATATTTTTGTGTTGTAATTCTTTACGGAACAGCCCCTCTTTCATTTCTATTTGATCGATTATTTTAGAATCCCTTAATTCTCTCAATGTGGCAAGAGCAGCAGCAGCAATTAATGGATTTCCACCAAAAGTACTAATATGACCTAATTTAGGTTTTTCTTCAAAAAGTTTCATTAAAGCCCTTGATGATGTAAATGCACCTACAGGAATACCGCCACCCATTCCTTTTCCCATAACAACTATATCAGGTTCCACGTCAAAATGTTCAAAGCCAAAGAAAAGTCCTGTACGNCCAAATCCAGGTTGAATTTCATCCAAAATNAACAAGGCACCTACTTCTTTACAGCGAGATTTTACTTTTTTTAAATAATTTGATTTTGGAATAATAAAACCGGCCCCCCCTTGAATNGTTTCCAGTAATACAGCTGCTGTTTTGGTTGTTATGTTTTTTAAATCTTCTTCTATATTAAATCGAATAAATCGGGTATNAGGTATAAGAGGACGATAAGCTTTTTTTTGATGTTCTGATCCAAGAAGGCTTAATGCGCCTTGAGTACTACCATGATAACTGTTTAATGCACTTACCAATTCACTTCTCCCTGTAGCTCGTTTGGCCAACTTTAAAGCACCTTCAATAGCTTCAGTGCCTGAATTTGTAAGGTATACGCTTTCTTGATTTTCAGGTAATAGTTCAATAAGTTCTTTGCAAAGTTCAACCGCTGGTGCTTGAGCAAATTCACCATAAACCATAACATGCATGTATTTTTTTGTTTGTTTTCGAATTGCTGAAACTATTTTTGGATGGCGATGACCCAAGCTGCAGGCTGAAATTCCTGCCACAAAATCTAAATATTTTTTATTATTTACNGAAGTGATATAAGAACCTTTAGCTTTTTTAANTTCCAGAGCNAGAGGATAAGGAGAAGTCTTCGCTTGAAATTTTAAAAAGTCTTTTTTTAAGGAATTCATAAGCTAGCTCTTTTTTTGTTTTGGCTGAGTTTTAGGATATCTGAATTTTAAAATATCTGGGAAAAGTTCTTCTTCATCATTTTCATCAAATAAGTCAATTATAGTATTTGGACGTTCCTCTTTTCTCCAAGTAAATCCTTTTAGAGTCCGATCATTTTCTAGAAGTTCTTCTTCAGGGTATACCTCACCTATTGGAGCAACAAGAAAAGTAATGTCATTAATCTTACCGTCCAAAAAATTCATTTTTAAAGCACTACAAGTAGTTTTGTCAATTCCTATTAATTGCAAATCTTCATCGTTATATAAATAGTATACCATTTCGGTATTTTTAGTGATTATAATATTATCAAGTTTTCCTTCTTTAAAAGCACCATTAAGNAGNCCGCCTTTGATTTGATTAAATCCCTTTTCACTCAAAGTGTCTTTTTCTATTATAAAAACATTTCCATTTATTTTAAGTGAATCCAATTTTTTTGTTTGAATATTTGAGAGTAAAAGAATCTGATTTCCAGACATTTGACTTTTGTCAAACCAGAGGACAGGGTTATTTTTGTTCCNATCTGCTTCTGTGAAAATTTGTTCTTGAATCTTTGTTAATGGCTTATTAAGAAGTTTTGTTAGTCCTATTGATTCATCTAGAAAAAGGGAATCNGATCTTCCCCTAAGATCACTCTTTAAAATTCTTACATCATAATAAGCTCTAAGTATTCGTCTTTCTTCTGGTCCAGTTGCAACNAAAGTGTCTGCATGTATGAAAAGAGAATCTTTATCAACAATATTTATCGATAAAGCCCTTCTCGTAATTATAGCAGAATCAAGTGCTTTAAATATTTCACCATAGTGTCCTGTTATAATAGAATTGTTCAAAGAATCNACNATACTNACATTTTTGGTTGCAGCAGCATATTCTTTTTCACTCTCAAAAAAAAGACTATCCCCTTTAATTATTTTGTTATTGTAATAGAGGGTTGCATTTTTTTTAAAAATCCCTTTTTCGCGATCTAAGTCGTAAAAACCTCTTTCACATTCAATAGTGTAGGTTTCTCCCTCTATTTTTGATTTTCCAAATAAATAAGCTTGGTTAATTTCCGTGTAGTAATCCAATCTATCTGATTTCACACTATATTCGGGATTTTCAATTGTAACATCAGAAGTAAATCGNTATTTTTTTTCATTCATAAAATACCTTCCTTTATTACTTGTCAGTNTACTAGAACTATCTACTATCACCCCTTTTGTTTTATANAANGCTTNATTATTCAATCGATTTAAGTTTAATTTATTAGTGGTTAGAGACATGTCAGGGCGTTTTAAAAACACATTTCCTTCTGCCAAAGCCATTTGTGTTTTTCCATCATATTCTATATTGCTACATGTCATTCTTAANCTNTCACCTTGAGTNAAGATTACATTACCTATGGCNTTAAAATAATTGTCTTTTGAATAGAAGTAGGCTAAGTCTGATTCAATTAATGCACCTTCGTGAAAAAGTAATACTCTTTTTTCAGAATTTTTAAAAAGGATATTGGCCCCAGGAAATATTTCTTGATCCTGTTTAGATCCCCCAGCTTGTCGAATTTCAATGATTTTATAATCTTGTGACATAGCAATAATATTNACAANTGAAGCAATTAAAAATGCTATAAAACGNACTGACAATTGCATANCGTANAAGCTTATCTATAGATAGTTTGTTTTCTGTCNGGGCCAACTGAAACAATTTTAATTGGTATTCCCANAACCTCTTCTAAGTAAGCTATATAATTCTTGAAATTTTTTGGAAACTCAGAAAAATGAGTCATAGATGTAATATCTTCTTTCCATCCAGCAAGCTCTTTATATATTGGCTGAAGGTTCTGTGAGTTAATATCATAGGGCATGTGATGCATTACCCCATCATCGGTCTTGTAGGCAGTACAAACTTTAATTTTATAGAAACCACTTAGCACGTCTCCTTTCATCATCATCAATTGTGTTACCCCATTAATTGAAATACAGTATTTTAAAGCAACTAAATCNACCCACCCACATCGTCTGGCACGACCTGTTGTTGAACCAAATTCTTTCCCGGCTTTTGCCATCTTTTTTCCATTTTCATCAAAAAGTTCTGAAGGAAAAGGACCACTACCAACCCTTGTGGTGTAAGCTTTAAAAATCCCAAACACCTCACGTATTTGTNNGGGTGAAACTCCAAGTCCGGTACATGCTCCCGCAGCNGTTGTNGTTGAAGAAGTAACGTAGGGATAGGTTCCAAAATCCAAATCTAAAAGAGAACCTTGAGCACCCTCAGCTAGGATTTTCTGTCCCTTTTTTTGAGCTTCCATTAGAAATTGTTCACTATCTACTAATTTAAATTTTCTAAGTGATTCAACACCATCAAAAAATTTNCTTTCAAGATCATCTAAATCATATGACATTGGGGCATGATAACTTTTTAGCAAATAAAGATGTTTTTTAGCTAGTTTACGGTACTTTTCTTCCCAATCGGATGCGAGAATATCCCCAACTCGTATTCCATTTCTACCAGTCTTATCCATATATGTTGGTCCAATTCCTTTAAGTGTCGAGCCAATTTTAGACTTCCCTTTTGCAGCTTCTGAAGCAGCATCTAAGAGACAATGGGTTGGAAGTATTAGATGTGCCTTTTTTGAAATCAACAATTTTTTATTGAAATCAATATTATACGGGGCTAAAGCATCAATTTCCTTCATAAAAATCACAGGGTCAATCACTACACCATTTCCAATCAGGTTTAAAGCTTTAGGGTGAAAGATTCCAGAAGGAATGGTGTGAAGTACATGTTTATTTCCATCAAATTCCAAAGTATGTCCTGCATTTGGCCCCCCTTGGAATCTAGCAATTATATCATATGACTGTGTTAATACATCAACTATTTTACCCTTTCCTTCATCCCCCCATTGCAGTCCTAGTAATAAGTCTACTGCCATCTAAATTCTTATTTTTTATTTTTTTTGGTTCCGTAAAAATATAAAGAATGATTTTGTATATCTACATCAAAAACTTCTTCTATGGTTTGTTTTATTTGCTGAATTCTAGGGTCACAAAATTCTTTTACTTCACCTGTATCTGTATTTATAAAATGATCGTGCTGGTGGTCAAAATAGCACTTTTCATATTGAGATTGATTTTTTCCAAATTGATGTTTTCTAACCAAACCACAATCTAGTAGAAGTTCAATTGTGTTGTAAAGTGTTGCTCTACTTACCCTATAGTTTTTATTTTTCATTTTGATGTACAATGATTCAATATCAAAATGTTCTTTATTATCATAAATTTCGAATAAAATAGCGAAACGTTCAGGGGTTTTACGGTGTCCTTTGTGGTCTAGAAAGTTTAGAAAGACTTCCTTTACTATTTCTTGATTAGATTTTTTTATTTGCATCACAATTCAAAGATAGTTATAAAGCCTTATTCTCTGACAATTTTATCAATACCATTCACTTTAGAAAGATTTTGCACCAATTTGTTTAAAGTATTTTTGTTTGGGACACTTAAATGAATAAGTCCAGTGAAAAATGAATCTTCTGAGTCAAAGTTTATTTTATTAATATTAACGTTTATATTATTTGAAATTAATCGAGTTACCTCGTTTACTAATCCTTTTTTATCTATCCCTGTTAATTTTAATATCGCGTTAAATTTTTGCGAACTGGAGTCTATCCATTTAGAAGGAATTACTCTGTAAGCAAAATTAGATTGTAATGCCAATGAATTAGGACACTCTTTATGGTGAACTTTTATTCCCTCATTTACTGTAATAAACCCAAAAACAGGATCTCCAGGAATAGGATTGCAGCAATTTGCAAAGCTATGAGCAAGTTGTTCTTTTTCTTTACCAAATACAAGTTGATCAAATTTTTCAGTTATTTTATTTTCTCTANTTNGGGTNATGGACTTACTTTTTNTAATTTTATTTTTAAAGAAGTTAAATAGGCTATTGTGNTAAATATTNGCAAATTCTTTAAGTTTTTTGTTATCCAGTGTTCCTATACCNACACGATAGTATAAATCTTGACTATTTTCAAATTTAAAATACTGAAGCATTTGCANNATTNTCTTGTCAGTTAAGCTAATTTTTANTGGCTTAAGTTTACGTCTTAAAATTTCTTTACCCTCAGCAGCATGAGATTTTTTCTCTTCGTTTAAAGAAGATTTAATTATTGAACGTGCTCTCGAGGTAACCACAAAGTCTAGCCAGTTACTTGAAGGTTTTATNTTTTCAGANGTAATAACTTCTATTTGGTCACCNCTTTTGAGAACTTTACTAAGTGGCACTAGTCGATCATTNACCCTTANNCCTCTTGTTTTAATACCGATTTCAGANTGAATAAAAAAAGCAAAATCCAATGCTGTAGCNCCTTGTGGCAATGACTTTAAATCTCCCTTTGGAGTAAAAACAAAAATTTCTTCAGCATAAAGATTAAGTTTAAAATCTTCTACAAAGTCTACTGCATTTCCTGAATTNTTTTCTAAAACCTCTTGAAGGCGGTTAAGCCAACTTTCAATTCCAATATCTTTTTGNNCACCCTGCTTATANTTGAAGTGAGCAGCATATCCTTTTTCTGCTATTTCATGCATCCGTTCTGATCGGATTTGTACTTCTACCCANTTGTTTGAAGGNCCCATTACGGTTATNTGGAGNGCTTCGTANCCAGTTGATTTTGGTGCTGAAATCCAATCTCTTAGCCGNGTTGGATTNGGAGTGAAATGNTCAGTTACTATNGAATAGATTTTCCATGCTAAAAACTTTTCATTGTTTCTATTAGATTTATAAACAANTCTCAGTGCAAATTTATCATAAACTTTTTCAAAAGAGATGTTTTGGGTAAGCATTTTNCTATGAATGGAATAAATTGATTTGCTTCTACCTTTTATATCAAATTTAAACCTNTCTTTACCTAACTCTTTTGTTAAAAATTGNGAAAAAGATTTTATATAAGCNTGCTGAACTTCTCTGGTTTCNTCTATTTTTTCTTTAATTGATNTATAACGATCNGGTTCAGTATATTTTANGCTGAGATCCTCAAGCTCANTCTTTACATTNTATAGCCCAATNCGATGNGCTANTGGAGCATAAATATAGAGTGTTTCTGATGCTATTTTTACTTGCTTATACTCCGGCATTGCATCCATAGTTTGCATATTGTGTAAACGGTCTGCAATTTTAATTATAATAACTCTTACATCGTCATTAAGGGTTAANAGCATTTTCCTAAAATTTTCTGCTTGTAGGGAAATNTTTTTATCCTTTTTNAGGCTAGAAATCTTAGTTAATCCATGTACAATTTTAGCAACATTAACACCCATCAAGCGTTCNATGTCTTTTAGAGAAAATTTGGTNTCTTCAACCACATCGTGTAATAAGGCTGCACAAATAGAAGTTGCATCAAGTCCAATCTGATGTGCNACAATTTTTGCTACATTAATNGGATGAAAAATATAGGCTTCTCCTGACTTTCTCCTTTGATCACTATGAGCTTCTACGGCCATGTCAAATGCCAGCCGAATCAATTTTTTGTCTGAATCAGTTAGAGTTTGATAGCTAATACGCAATAGTTCCTTATACTGTTTAGCAATTTCTCTATTTTCCGTTTTTGAATCTGTGATCATCACCTAGAAAGGTATTAAAGAATTGAGTTTTTTTCAAATAAGTTTTTTTTACGTCGTGCTTCATACATCAAAATCCCTGCCGAAACAGATAAATTTAGTGAATCTATTCTCTTATCCATTGGAATAATCAAATTTTGGTGAGTTACTTCTAACCATGAAGTTTCTAAGCCTATTTTTTCACTTCCCATAACAATTGCACAGGGNGTTTTATAATCAAAGGAGTCATAATTTACAGCATNGGTNTCCAANTTNGTNGTAACAATAGTATATGAATTTTTCTTTAGAAATGAAATTACTTCTCTTGANGATCCTNGCGCTGTTGGCATTAAAAAAANACTTCCCAAACTAGAGCGGATAGTATTTGGNTTATAAAAGTCTGTTTTTGGATTTGCAATNATAATAGCATTTATTTTTGCAGCTACTGCAGTTCNATAGAGCGCACCAATATTCCCTGGTTTTTCTGGAGCTTCAANAACAAGTATAAGTGGATTATTTGAAAGGTTGAGATCCTCTAANTAATGAGNTTTACTTTTTACTATCGCTAAAATCTTTTCAGANCCTGATCTTCTANTGATTTTCTCAAAAGCAGGTTTTTNTACAAAAAATGTTNTAACCTGGGTTAATAAGGATTTAATATNTTTATTTTTTGGAAGACTTCCNGCTTCAATAAAAATATTTTTNAAGGTATAATTACCCATTACTGCTTTTTGGAGTTCNCGCTCCCCTTCAATTAAAAATAAACCCTGTTTTTTTCGTTCTCGAGCTTTATCATAAAGTAGTCTTAGATTTCTNAATTCGGGATTTTTTAGACTACTTATAAGTTTCACAAATACTGTTTTTAAAAAGTTAATATTANTANGNNAAATTAATCAATTTTATCAAGTTCAANGNACTCATTTTCTGAATAAGCAACTACTAAAGCTGTCATTGCATTATAACTTTTAATTCCTTTTTTCTGTCCGTTTACTTTTAAATAAGAATCATAACCTTTTTTTATAAAAGGTTGCAAAGGGTTTTGATANCGNATCCAAAANTCAGATAATTCTTTAAAGTTTTTTAATATACCTGGNTTTAAAGTTTTTATTCCATTTTTGGCTAGTTCAGGGTTTAGCTTAAAAAGTTCTTGATAACAGTATCCTAATGCAAAGACATAACCTGCATATTTTATAAAAGGATCTGTATGTCTAACGCTTGAATAAAAAGCAATGAAATTTGCCTCACTTTCTGATGCTACACCTACTTGATGAGCCATTTCATGAGCAGCGGTAACTATATAATTAAGTTTTGGAATTTTATTATTTACATGTGATTCCAAAGTAAATGGGTTCAAATAGCCAGCNTATCCCATATAACTTAACAAACTACTCCAAATCGAATTTTTTATAAATGGTCTGGNTTTGAATTTATTTAAATCAAAATCAAATTCTTTTTCTATCATTTCANTAATATTTTGATTNGAATAATGAATTTTTACAGNAATACTGTCGTTATTGCAGAGACGATGGTGTAATTGATTNGTTGCACTTACCAATTTATTAAAAGTATTTTNTATTTGANTTTCTTTGTAGCTGAGCTNATATCCNAATTTTTNATGTAATGGAATTCGGTAATAATTTAATCCCCAATTCAAATTAAAAAGTANTAAAATTAAAGANGTTAAAGAGAGTAAGTTCCATAAAGCAANCTTGACTTTCAATTTNCCTTTTAACAAATCTTTTAAGCTTTTNAAAAGATNAATTAAAGCAAAACCATAAATAANATCTCCTAAAGAAAAGGGNATGTTGTAAAAGAAGAAACGATGGAGTTTAAAAATAGCAGGATATAAACCATNGCTGTAAAAGATTTCNACAAANAAGGGATTTTGTTTTAGAACAGTTATNACTATCCAATGAAANGGTATTAAGCAAATAAGAAAGAAATGAATTTTTTTCAAACCAAACTTTAATTTTCCTTTATTTCTAAAAAGCCAAAAGAATCTTTAATTTATTAGTGGGATTATTTTTCTACACTAGAAATTTCAACTTCAAATATCAAGTCTGATTTAGGAGGGATTCCTCTAGAACCGTTCTCTCCATAAGCAAGATTATAAGGCAAGAATAATGTTGCTTTATCCCCTTCCTTAAGCAATCTTAAACCCTCTTTAAATCCTTCAATCATACGATCTTCTGGGCCTACTTGNGCAGATATAGGAGAATACATACCTGCATTTAGTTTTTGAAAGTTTAAAGCCTCATTTAACTTTGCTGTTTCCTCCTTACTGGTTTCAAGCAAAGTACCATCTACAAAATAAACTGCATAGTGAACCATTGCTTTATTTGTAGTTTTCACCAATTTTCCTTTGCCTTTAGAAGTGATGGTGTACTTTAATCCAGATTTTGTTAATATCGCTTTTTTCTTAAGAGATTTAAATTTAGCCATATTTTTTTCTTTAATTTTTGTTTTTTTGGCTTCTTTTTCTTTGGCGAAAGCTTCTTTATTTTCAAAGTAATTTTTAAAGATTTTAGGTGCATCAAACTTCCTTGCTTCACTNCCGTTTCTAATTATACTTACTTCTTGGATCACATCATTTTGCTCTATACTATCTACAATCTCTTGTCCTTTAATAACTTCTCCAAAAACAGAATGTTTTCCGTCCAGCCAAGGAGTTGCTTTATGTGTTATAAAGAATTGGCTTCCGTTTGTTGCAGGACCACTATTTGCCATTGATAAAATACCTGGCCCTTTGTGAGTAAGTTCGCTGAATTCATCATCAAATCTATAGCCAGGACCTCCAGAACCTAGACCTTGGGGGTCTCCTCCTTGTATCATAAAGTCTTTTATCACTCTGTGAAATTTTAGACCATTATAAAACTTTTTGNATTTAAATTCCTCACTTACTTTCGGATTGTTTCCTTCACTTAATGAAACAAAGTTAGCTACTGTTATTGGTGCTTTTTCACTTTCTAGTTTTATAATTATAGAACCTTTATCTGTNTTAATTTCCGCATAGAGNCCTGNTNCAANCTCAGAATATTCTGTTTTACAAGAAAATAANAAACANNGNGCTATTATTAAGAAGGTTAATTTTTTCATATNTATANTTTAATTATTAATTGANGGGTACGCGTTCTATAATGAAACGAAGGGGTTGGTTAACGCCAATTTTGTCACCATCTCCTTGGTATCCATAACAAAGGTATGAAGGAAATAAAAATACAACAACTTCCCCTAATCTCATCATACGAATCCCCTCCCTTAATGCAGGTAATAAATCTTCCTGATCTACTGTATAATTTACTATACCTAATTCAGTTTGAGGATATATTATGTTTTTTTCTAAATCCTCAATTTGGTATTGAAAGCGAACCTTCGTCCCTTTTATTGGCAATAATTTTTGTTTGGATACAGATTTGATATAAGCAAATAAAAAACCCTTTTCTGACATTTGAAATTTTATATTACTATCTGCTTTTGATGCTTTTTTTATTAAAAACTCTTCACGAGCTAATAAGGCTTTATTTCGTGAGGCAGAATTATTTAAAAAAAGTTGTTTTTTCTTGTTTAAGGGATATCTAGCTATATTTTCTTTGCAAGAAATTACAAAAAATATAATTATGTAAATAAAAATGTATTTCATTTGACATTAATTATTCAAATTGACTTCTAACCTCATTTACAGCTTTTTTAAAGCGCAAAACAGTTTTTTCCATAGAATCCATAGACATTCCCCCTGCTGCATTTTGGTGGCCTCCGCCGTCAAAATAGGTTCTAGCAAAATTATTTACTGAAAAAGCTCCTTGTGAACGAAAGGACATTTTTATTTTTCCTTCATTTTCATTCTCAATCATAATGCAAGAAAAAACTATTCCCTCTAAACTAAGTCCATAATTTACAAACCCTTCTGTATCTCCTTTTTGAAATTTGCAAGATTCTAGTTGTTTTTGTGAAAGGGTCATAAAAACGATTGGGAGTTCAGGTATTCTTGACATATTTGAAAGAGTTATTCCAAGTAATTTTAATCTACCNATTGATGAACTATCGAATATTTTTTGATAAATTTNNCTTCCATTGGCACCAGCTTCAATAAGATNTGCTATAGCTTTATGAGTTTTTGAGGTTGTAGCAGGGTANCGAAATGANCCTGTNTCGGTCATTATCCCTGTATATAAACAGGTTGCAATTTCTCTGTCAACTGCTTTTTTNTCTAATGCATNAATAATATTATAAACCATCTCACAGGTAGAACTCATCNANGGATCAGAATATTGAAGTGATGTATAACTTTCAGGAGTCTCATGNTGATCTATCATTATTTTTTCCCCTGATGAGTTTTTTACNATCTCCTCAAGATCNCCAANACGTGATAATGNNTTAAAATCAAGGGTAAATATAAGTTCTGCANANCGAATGAGNNTTCTTACTAATTTGGGNGACTTACTNAATTTTANAACTTCAGACTCTCCAGGAAGCCATTTTAAAAAGTTNGGATAATTATTTGGAGAAATGACTTNTACNTCNTGTTTTTTTTTAANAAGAAAATGTTTTAATGCTAATGNGCTTCCTAATGCNTCTCCNTCAGCATTTTTGTGTGGAAGAATTACTATTTTTTTTGNTGTTAATANGNATTGCTCCAAGGCAGTAATAAAGCTCTTCTNCATANAAAACAAAGATAATACTTTAGCATGATTNGTCTTTGTTACATTCTTAGAATTTTTNTCAATATTAAANATCCCANTAAAGNNTCTAAAGTAGCTTTAAAATACATTTAGTATTTTCGTAAAAAAAATGGCAAACANNACNTTAATGATGATTAANCCCGATGCANTAGAAAANGGGCACATNGGAAGTATNTTAGAAAAAGTTACTTCTGCTGGATTCAAAATAAAAGCTTTAAAGTTTACACAACTATCAAAAAATGATGCAGAGCGCTTTTATGATTTACATAAGNACAGGCCTTTTTTTGNCGATCTTGTTTCCTTTATGTCTAGAGGCCCCATAGTTGCTGCCATATTAGAAAAAGAAAATGCAGTAAGTGATTTTAGAACTTTAATAGGTTCTACNAACCCAGNTGAAGCTGCNGAGGGTACAATACGCAAATTATATGCTACTTCTATGGGTGAAAATGCTGTTCATGGTTCTGATAGCTNACGAAAATGCNTTGATTGAGGGAGCATTTCATTTTTCTGGCCGAGAATGTTTTTAATAAAAAATNACTTTTTGAATGTGTTTTTTCCCTAAATAATNATTCAAGCGNTCTTTTATAANATCTACTTTATATCTAAGTTCCATTTTTAATGGNGCAGAACGTAAACTAATNTATAGTGTTTTGTGNGAATANCTTACTTGTTCTGTATATTGATTTATATTNGAACCCATTACNTCNGCCCATGAATTACAAATNCGAACGTTTTGCACNCCNTTTTCAAGTGGTTTTTGNTCTAAGATTTNANTTAAAATTTGTTTTAANGACTTNGTTTNGAATTTATTTTTAGAATTCTNCATNTCTAAGGTATTAGTTTTAGNGGTCTCTTGTAATGAAATTNTCGTTCNCCATTTTTAAGAATTAANCTTTNACTNTCCAAAAAGCAAATTTTCCGAGACCANATATCCCAAGNAGATTTAAATCTAATGTAATAGTTTTTATTGATCTTTTCAANANTAAAAGAGATAGCATCGTCTGATGTCATTAAAGTTCCATTTAATTTTGNAGCCACTTTATTTAAAATTCCTTTAGGGTACTTTANCTGATAGTGATCGAAAAGTAAAGTCTTTCCTTTNGGAATAAAATTTTCTCCCTTTTGGCTAATAAAGTCAATTTCCCAATAGCCNGATAGTTGCTCTATTTGAATTNTTTTTGAAGANGAGCAATCTTCTAGNAATAAAATCATCAATAAAATACAAAACGAATTTATNATTCTATAATTTAAATATTTCATAAGTNGATTTAATTTCATTCAAAGCTTGAATTGTTCTTTCTTNATGTGTATCTGTAATAAAGATTTGACCAAAATCTTTTTGGTCAACTAATGATACAATTTGTGTTACNCTTTTTTGATCTAATTTATCAAAAGCGTCATCCAAAAGTAGAATAGGNGATCCTCCTATTCGTTTCTTTAAAAAATCAAATTGAGCNAGNTTTAATGCCACCANTAAGGTTTTTTGNTGTCCCTGNCTCCCAAATCTTTTGATGGATTTTTCATCAAGGAGAAAGCTGATATCATCTTTATGAATTCCAGTTGAAGTATGCCTGAGNATTTTGTCTTTCTCTATACTGTCTTTAAGAAGANTATTATGTTTACTTTTNTGTAAATCACTTTCATAGTTTAAACATATTTTTTCATTTCCNTCGCTGATGTTTTGGTAACGTTGATTAAATACAGGAATAAATGATTCCATAAAGTTTTTTCTTTTTTCGAATATGGGCTGACTTCTATCTGTTAACTGCTTGTTATAGACTTTTAAGGTTTCTGAATCAAAAGTATTGTTTAAAGCAAAAAACTTGAGCAAGGCATTGCGTTGGGTTAAAATCTTATTGTATTCCAATAGGTTTTGGAGGAATAAACTATCTGTTTGCCCGATTACACCATCCATAAACTTTCTTCTAGTATTACTTCCTTCAGATATCAAATCTCGATCAGCAGGAGAAATAATAACTGTAGGAATTAATCCAATATGATCTGAGAGTTTATCGTAAATTTTCCCATTTCTTTTCATAACTTTTTTATACCCTTTTTTTAAAAAGCATACAATTTTTTCTTCACGACCATCTCTCTCATATATTCCATCAATGACAAAAAATTCAGTTCCTATTTTTATGTTTTGAGTTGCGATTGGATTAAAATAACTTTTCCCAAAAGCTAGGTGATAAATTGCATCAAGAATATTGGATTTACCGATACCATTATTACCAATGAAGCAATTAATCTTGGGATTGAATTCAAAAGTTTTTGAATTAATGTTTTTATATTGTGTAAGAGTAAGATTTTTTAAATACATATGATACAAAAATAATAAGTTAGTAGCTAGCTTNGGGTTTTTTGAATTAGAATAAAAAGACTAATTTTGACCGCTAAATTAAATTACAATGGCAACTTATAGAAAACGGGGTGCAAAAAAATCTATTACATCGACTAAACCATTAGAACTTGTTGAAGAAAGCACAACAGCCGAAGTATTTGAAACTTTAGATACAACTGCCTCTAAAACAGAAGAATGGGTGGTAAAATATCAAAATTTTATTTTGACAATTATAGGTGNAATTGCAATTGGAGTTTTGAGCTATTTAGGCTATCAAAACTTNGTAATTAAACCTAANGTTCAAGAGGCAGCAAGTGAATTAAATCAAGCACAATATTATTTTGATTTGGCAGTAAATAGTAAAAATGCAGATTCTCTTTATAAAAGAGCNCTTNATGGAGGAGAAGGTAAATACGGATTATTNGATATTATTNAAAATTATAAAGGAACACCTGCAGCTAAATTAGCAACNTACAGTGCAGGTATGGCATATTTAAATTTGAAAGATTATCAAAGTGCAATTATATATTTGGACCAGTTTAGTTCAGATGATGTTTTACTTAGTGCCTTATCAAAAGGAGCCATTGGGGATGCTTTTGCACAAATAGGACAATTGGAAGATGCTTATGATTATTATCTAATAGCATCTAAAATGAATAGTAATATTTATAGTACACCGAAGTATTTATATAAAGCAGCAATGATGGGCTCAGCAATAGGTAAAAATACACAAGCAGTTTCACATTTGAAGCGCATTGAGGGAGAATATCCCAATTCAAAAGAAGCAAAATTAGTTGCAGTTCAAATAGCTAAGCTTGAAACCTTAATGCGATAAAATGGCTACTGTCTTAGGAAACTTTTCTAAAAATAATTTTGATGATTTACCTGACGTAAGCACATATAAAATCCACCTTATTGTGTCCGAGTGGAATAAAGATATCACCCAATCTCTGGCAAGAGGAGCTCAAGAAACATTNATCAAAGCTGGTGTANATCCAGANAATATAGTGTATTGNGCTGTTCCAGGGAGTTTTGAATTGATATTTGGTGCCAAAAAAGCACAAGAGAAAAAACCAAATGCAGTAATTACTATAGGCAGTTTAATCCAAGGTGAGACTAAACATTTTGATTTTATTTGNCANGCAGTAACCCAAGGAGTTAAAGACCTCAATGTTCACTCAGAGATACCTGTAATATTTTGTGTTCTTACAGACAATACAATTCAACAAGCAAAAGAAAGAAGTGGAGGTAAATATGGAAATAAGGGGGTTGAAGCTGCATTNGCNGCACTTAAAATGGCTNAACTAAATGAAAGATGAAAAANATAATTTTATTATAACAAGATTTTATGTTTTAACAGCTTTCTTGTAAATTTGAACTATGTTAAAATCTAATCTATTTAAACTCCAAAAAAACAGAAGATATAATTATACTCCAAGATATTTCAAAGGAAAAGATAGTGTCAATATTTATGATTTTGATTCAAAGTTTTCTAAATATAGAGACACGTTTAATAGCAATGATTTTGGAAAACAATGGAAAGAAATGCGAATTCAAATGCGNACAAGAAAAAATCGTTCNATTTCATTNCGATTACTACTAATCATTTTATGCTTGGTTTTTACTTGCCTTTATATTTTGGATTTTGATTTGAGCATTTTNACTNAGACTAATTCATGAGTTCAAGAATTTCGCTTTTACCGGAACATGTTGCCAATCAAATTGCTGCTGGTGAAGTAATTCAGAGACCAGCTTCTGTAGTTAAAGAACTTTTAGAAAATGCTGTAGATGCAGAAGCACAAACAATTCAATTGATTGTAAAGGATTCTGGTAAAACCCTCATCCAAGTTATAGATGATGGAATAGGAATNAACAGTAGTGAAATTATATTAGCTTTTGAACGGCATGCNACCTCAAAAATAAATCTAGCCGAAGANCTATTTTCTATAAAGACNAAAGGTTTTAGGGGTGAAGCNTTGGCATCAATAGCTGCAATTTCACATGTAGAAACTCATACTCGTACTGNTGANGAAGAAGTTTCAAATTATATAAAAATAGAAGGTAGTAATGTGATTGAGCAAAGACTATCTACCCAACCAAAAGGCACTTCTATAGCAGTAAAAAATTTATTCTACAACATTCCAGCACGCAGAAATTTTTTAAAGTCTAATACAGTAGAACTTAGACATGTAATTGATGAATTCCAACGTATTGCTTTAGCACACCCTGAAATTAAGTTTTTGTTTTTCAATAATGGAAGTGATTTGTTTGACCTTCCTATCACGAGGTTAAGAAAAAGAATAACTTCTGTTTTTGGAACTAAATGGGATAGTTATTTGGTGCCTGTAGAAGAAAAGACTTCTTTAGTCCAATTAAATGGCTTTATACTCAAACCTGAATTTTCAAAAAAGACACGTGGGTATCAATTTTTTTTTGTAAACAATCGCTTCATCAAAAGTCCATTTTTAAATCATGCGGTTAGCATTGCTTTTGAAGGTCTTTTAAAACTAGGATACTATCCAGGATATTTTTTATATATAACAATTGATCCAAAAACAATTGATATCAATATACACCCAAAAAAAACAGAAGTTAAGTTCGAAGAAGAACAAAATATTTANGCTATTTTGAGATCAGCNGTNAAACATAGTTTAGGAGTTTTTCAGGTATTACCTACTTTGGATTTNGACAAAAACNCCTTTTTTGATANACCTTATTCNTTCAAACAAAAAAACCCTTTATCTCCCTCTATAGAAGTGGATGCTAGTTTTAACCCCTTTAAATCAGGTGACCTAACAAAACAAAAAGACGAAGAATTGGAGGGAGTATTTTCAGGAATCCATNTAAAGGCCCCAGTTGATTTTCAAAATACCAAAACTTTAATTGATGTTTATGAAAGTACTCGAGTATTTCAGTTATTTAAAAAATATATAATATGCCCACTTAAAACGAGTATGTTAATTATTGATCAAAGCCGAGCACATCAACGTATCTTATATGAACGTTTTTTAAGCTCTATTACATCAAAAAAATGTTCGAGTCAACAATTACTTTTTCCATTAAAAATTGAACTTAGCCTCAAGCAAACAGAGGAGTATAATCTAATTAAAGATATATTAGTTTCATTTGGATTTCAAATGCGATTAAAAAAACAGATGATATTGGAAATTATTGGTAGTCCTGAACATTGCCCTCATTCAAAAATAGAAGGAGTNATAGAAATATTACTTTCTGGAGAAAGTACAGGCTTTTCTAGGGAGCACTTTAGTCAAGCTGATCAAATTGCAAAAACTCTTGCAAAAAGCTTGGCTATTAAAACAGGAAAAAAACTTGAAGCTGAAGAGCAACAGTCTTTATTAGACGATTTTTTTGGCTGTAAGGAAACAAGGGTTTCTCCCTTTAATAAACCAATTTTTATTAATTTAGGAAAGACAGAAATAGAACAAAAACTTAGTTAAATGCGGAATATTACGGAGACAGTAAAGCATCTTCTTATTATAAATATTATTTTTTTTATTGCTTCTCTTTCAATTGGAAATTTAGTTTACGATTTGTTTGCGCTTCATTATCCTTCAAATTCAAAATTCCAGTATTGGCAACCTTTGACACATATGTTCATGCATGGAGATTTTGGACATATTTTCTTTAATATGTTCGGACTTTACATGTTTGGGACTCCAATTGAACAAATGTGGGGTAAAAATAAATTCATTTTTTTCTACTTATCTACAGGTTTTGGTGCTGCTGCCCTGCAACTGACTCTTTACTACTATCAGATTGGAAATATATCTTCTCTTTTGGCGGCTGAAGGACTCACTGCTTCAGAGATAAGTCGATTTTTTGAATCTAGTGATTTATCATATGCACTTGTTAATCGTATTGGTAAAAATAATTTACTTTCATCACTTTCAGCATATAATGGGGTTATGGTAGGAGCTTCTGGAGCATTGTATGGTGTTTTGGTTGCCTTTGCATTTTTGTTTCCTAATGCTCGTCTTATGTTATTGTTTCCTCCCATACCTGTAAAAGCTAAAGTTTTAGTTCCTATCTTGATATTTGTAGATCTTTTTTTTGGATTTTCTTCCTATTCTATAGGACCTATAGCTCACTTTGCCCATGTTGGTGGGGCTATTACAGGATTGATCATGATGTGGTATTGGAAAAAGAATCAATTTGACAAAAACCGTTGGGATTTATGAGGTTTAGAAATCAATTGGGCTATCGATTACAAAAATTGAATGCAGCTGAAAAACTTATAGCAATTAATGTAGCCTGTTTTGTAATGCCATTATTTGTTAACACTTTCCTTTTTTTATTTAAAATCCCTAACGACTATTTTTTAGGTTGGTTTGAACTTTCTTCTTCCTGGACTGATTTGCTTTTTAAGCCATGGACATTGGTAAGCTATAGTTTTTTACATTCAGGCTTTTTTCATCTTTTTTGGAACATGTATTTGTTATTTTTCGCCTCCCAATTGTTTTTAAATCTATTTGCACCCAAAACCTTTTTTAAGGTATATTTCTTAGGGGTAATTATTGGAGGGCTTACGTTTCTTCTAAGCTATTCTCTTTTTCCAGCATTTCAGAACAGTAATCCATATATGATTGGAGCTTCTGCAGGTGTGATGGCTGTGTTTATTTATATTTCAACATATTCTCCAGATTTAGAAGTACGACTTATTTTCTTCAATGTTAAGTTACGTTATTTGGGTNTTGCATTTGTTTTGTTNGATTTGATTCAAATACCCTATGGTAATGCAGGAGGNCATCTCGCTCATTTAGGAGGCGCAGCTTTAGGTTTTTTCTANGCCCAAAGTCTTCAAAACGGAGTAGATATTGGTTTTCCTTTTGAAANTTTTTTGGANAAANTGATCAACTTCTTTCAAAGCAAGCCTAGNATGAAAACTGTTTTTAANAATAAATCTAAAAGAAAAATTTTTNAACAAAAGGCTTCCCCTGAATCAANCCAGCAAAAACGAATNGACGAGATCTTAGATAAAATTAGTTTATCGGGCTATGAAAGNCTGTCGAAGGAAGACAAAGATTTTCTTTTTAAAGTAGGTAAGAAGTAGTATAGTTTAAATGAAAAAAAAGAAGTTTTCATTTAAAATAATACTTTTTATAAATCTCTTGTTTTTAACACTTCAATTCTTGGCAATGGAAAGTTTTAATTTTGGTTTAGAACTACCCCTTTTAACTTTGGGAACTCCTTTGCTATGTTTTGTAAATGGACTTTTTTTTGTTTATTGGTTTCTTCGCTTTAAATGGCCCACTCTAATTTTCTTCGTTGCCTTTGCTTTGAGTTTTGACTCTTGGCAATTACTATATCAGTTTAAATCACAAGCCATAAATACATCCAAAGGACTTAACGTAATGAGCTTCAATGTCAGGTCTTTCAATCGTTATGGCTGGTTAGCAAATAAACAAGTCCCTAAGTCAATTGAAGCTTTTATCCAAACAATTTCGCCTGATGTTGTCTGCTTTCAGGAGTTTACAGAAGATTTATCTCCACAATTTAAAGAATATCCCTACAAAGCCTTTAAACCTTATATTTCCAAAGGTCATATAGGTTCTTGCATAATATCAAAGTACCCTTTATTAAATTCAAAAAACATCTCATTTGATGCTTCTTCAAATGGNGGAATGCAAAGTGATTTGATTTGGCAGCGAGACACACTTCGCTTATATAATATTCATTTTGAATCTTTGAGAATAAACTCTAAGGACACCTTGTTTTCTTCAGAATATTCAAAAAAATTCACATCTAAACTAAAGCGAGTATTTGAACTACAAAAAAATCAAATGACTCAGTTAAAAGCTTTATTTTATTCGAATCGGTATCCCGAAATAATCTGTACGGATTTAAATAATAATGCTTTTTCAGAAAGTTATCATTCTATTTCCAAAGGAAGATTAGATGCCTTTACAGAAAAAGGGAATGGTTTCGGTGCAACCTATCAATTTCCCTACTTTCCTTTACGCATAGACTATATTTTTACCTCAAAGAAGATTAAAGTACTTGATTTTAAAACACACAACATCAAGCTATCGGATCACAAGCCTATTTCTGCAGTATTACAATGGCCTTAAGTTAACTCTACAAGGGTTGTTTTGTTTAAATAGCTCACTGTATTGGGGCCTAGATTAAATAGGACATCTAGAATACTTAAATTTGGAAGGAAACCATACTTATTGTCAAAAACCTGTGTGTAACACTCAAATTTACCTTTTAATTTTATCTTCGTTGAAATAAGGGCATTCATTCTTTTTTCCTTTTTATCAATTGATGGTAAAATTTCATATGAAAATGGTTGCTCTATTAATTGCATTAATTTTACTATTAAATCAAGATTATAATCAAAAAGGGAAAGTGTTTTTTTTTNGTAAAAAGAAATAAGATCANTTTCGTAATATTCGAAATAAGGGGAAGATCTGTAAGCTGAACAAATGGATTTCCAATGATGCTTTTGCCAATCTGTGTCATAAGCTATTAATACATCTTTATCTAAAGGTTTGACNCCATTTTTCATATGTCGAATGGGGATAGTTAATTTTAATTTTCCATTGGCACCATAAATTTCAGTACGATTTCTATAGCTTTGCTTTTGATATTTTGTTGTACCAGAAAAGTAAACTTTTTCTTGTCTGAAAACCCAAGCAAAATATTGAATATTTGGAAGGTATGCTGGACAAATTAACATTGTCATGATGCCACGTTTTTGCTTTTTCTTCTTCTGTAAAAAACAATTCCTTGCCAANNTANTATANNTCCAANAAAATATGGAAAATAAGAAATACGTTNTCCAGGACCATTAACAGTACTAAATACACGATNCCAACGGATACTCCAATTTTTTATTCCNTCATTTATGCCTTTAATACTAAACCAGATAAAGATTGGTTTTCCAACAATATGATCATCAGGAACAAATCCCCAGAACCTACTATCTTCAGATTTATGTCGATTATCTCCCATCATCCAATAATAATCTTTTTTAAAAGTNTATTTAGATACTGTTGAACCATTGATTTTGATTTCAGACGGGGTGAGTTCAACATNGTTTGATTCGTATTCAGCAATAACTTTTTTATANAAAGGGAATTTTTTTCGATTCAGATCTATTGTCATTCCTTTTTTAGGAATTATAATTGGACCAAAATTGTCTTCATTCCAGTCGTAAGGTATTTTATTAGGAAAATAGGCTTCATTTGGAACTTTATTTTTACTAATTTTTCTTACAACGCTGTCTATTTCAGTAAATTTTTGTAAANCTTTAGCCTCNTCTAAAGTCAAGGTCATTTCTTTTTTTGTTTCCAGAATTTCACTTACTCTAAGGCCAGCTTTAATAACAATATCTGTAGGTAGTCCATTACTTTTAGTAATTACACTAAAATTTTCTCTTGTATTTCCAATTCTACCAATAATGTAGGGAACAATTNGTTGGTAGCTTCTTTCAGTAATATTACTAATTTTGTAGGTTCTATTAAAATCTGAAAAACCTTTGGCAATCAATTTTCTTGATGAAATTCCATTTTTAGCATATGCATAATGAGTATATTGTACTTCAGCTCTTTCAGGAAGAATATTTTTGATANNATTAGTATAAACAAAACCATCAATAACTTCTAATGTATCTCCTGGGATTCCAACACATCGCTTTACATAATTGGATTTTTTGTCTATTGGTTTATCTACTCTTTTTTCACGAACAAAAAACTGGCGTACAGTGTCTGCAGGCCAGCTGAAAACTACAATTTCATTTCNATTTATTTTTTGTAAACCAGGTAATCTAAAATAGGGGAGTTGAGGTTTTTTGAGATATGATCTNAATTTTAATAAAGGAATAGTGTCGTGAACCATAGGAAAAGATACTGCAGTCATTGGTGCTCTAGCTCCATAGTGAAACTTGCTTACAAAAAGGAAGTCACCAATTAGTAATGACTTTTCTAGCGACCCTGTAGGTATAATGTAGGGCTGAATTAAATAGTTGTGAACTATCGTTGCTGCTACTACCGCAAATAAAATTGAACTTATTGTTTCTCCAAAAGTTGTTCTAGGGCTTAAATTTCGATCCTCATTGTATTTATGATTTTTACTATAGTTTAAAGTGAAAATATAAAAACCAAATGTAATGAGAACTAGTAGAGTATCTTTGAAGGAATTTTTCCCAAAACTTCGAAGGGTTTCAACCCATATTACACCAAATAAAATCAGGTTGATGGTTGGAACAAATAATAACAACACCCACCAAGTTGGTCGCTTGATAATTTTCATTAAAATATAGGCGTTGTATATAGGAACCAAAGCTTGCCAAGACTTAAAGCCCGCAGCTTTATAAATCTTCCAAGTTCCAAGAAAATGAATTCCTTGAATTATAAAAAAGAATAAGATCCACTCGGCAATTGTCATGCTGGTTTTTTTTCAAAGATAAGAGTATCATATAAAATCATATTAGGATTAAATTTTTTTTAAAACATCTTCCATACCGAAAACTCCTTGCTTCCCATGTATCCATTCTGAAGCAATCAAAGCACCTAAAGCAAATCCATCTCTTTTGAATGCCTGGTGTTTGATGCTTATTTTGTCTATATCGGAAATATAACTAACAGTATGAGTTCCAGCAATCTCTCCTTCTCGAATTGATTGTATGGGAAGATTCCCTTTATTTGCTTTTTCAGTTTGCCACTCTTTATACTCTGAATTATTTAAAATGTCTTCTGCAAGACTGATGGCAGTTCCACTTGGTGCATCTAATTTATGTTTATGATGAATATCTTTAATATTTGCATTGTAATCTGTTTGATATGGTTTNATCAAATCAGCTACAAATCGATTAATTTTAAAAAATAAATTTACTCCTATACTAAAATTTGANGCATATAAAAAAGCACTTTGCTGAGCTTCACAAAATGCAGTGACTTCTTCATATTTATCTAGCCAACCTGTTGTTCCAGAAACTACAGGTATTTTATTTCTAAGTGCCAATTTTATATTTGATACTGCAGCTTCTGGCACGCTAAAATTAATAGCAACATCTGCTTCAATTAATGAGCCTTCTTNATGGTCTTTATCAAGTATAAAAACAGTCTGATGGTTTTGTTTTTGAGCATATGAGTGAATCGTTTTTCCCATTCTTCCGTACCCAAGTAAAGCTATTTTCATAATTTTAAAATTTTAAGGCAAAATTAAGCCCTGTTATTTCTTGATCTATAATAATATTTGGTGTAACAGAAAGATCCTCACTAACATTAAACTGAAGTAAATGTGCACTCACATTTGCCTCTAAGATGTTTAGCATATAGGAAAGTGCAGCTAATACGATTGCAATATCTCTATAGTTTTTATGAAAATCCATTCCCAGCAGTAGTTGCTCCGTTGTTATAGGACGNGCTAANTCAAGGTATTCATCATCAAAAAAGCCATTCAACCTTCTTTTATATGCTTTTCTGTAAGAATTCATCTCTTTATTGTTGATATCAAAATAATAAATTGATGCTCCAATGGCTGCGTATATGATAGGAACTTTCCAGGCCTTACCTAGATATGCCTGACCGAGTCCTGGAATTATAGCTGAGTAAAAAGCCGCTTTAGAGGGAGTTAATGGGTCAGCAATTAAGCGCTGAATTCTTGGTGAATGTTTATGGTTTATTTTAAGTGTATCAGGAGTTAAAAAAAATTCATTTTCCTCTTGAGCAAAAATTGAAATGCTAGAAAGTAAAAGAAAAAATAAACCTAATTGTTTAGCTTTCACTTTTGATTTTATTTAATATATGTTGGAGTTTTTCCTGAGAATCAAAAGAGATTTTTAAAACTCCTTTACCTTGATGATTTGCAGAGAAACTAACTGAGGTTTCAAAAAGATTTTCCAATTCTAAAACGGCTTGTTTTAGATAAGGAGATGTATAGCTAAATGTTTTTGATTTAGATGTTTTCAGATTTTTAACTAGGGTCTCCACAGTTCTTACTGAAAGTCCTTTTTTCACAATTTGTTTATATAATTTGAGTTGGATATTGGGATCTTCAATATTAACTAATGCTCGTCCATGTCCCATAGAAATAAATTGATCTCTAATGCCTGTTTGTATTATTGGATCTAACTTTAAAAGTCGTAAATAATTTGTTATAGTGGAGCGTTTTTTACCTACCCTTTCACTTAGTTGGTCGTGCGTTAAATTTATCTCATCAAGAAGTCGTTGATAGGATAAACCAATTTCAATAGGATCTAGATCCTCTCTTTGAATATTTTCAACTAATGCCATTTCAAGTAACTCATGATCATTGGCTAAACGAATATAGGCTGGAATACTTTTAATACGTGCTAATTTTGAGGCACGCCACCTTCTTTCTCCAGAAACCAATTGATATTCATTATCCTTAATTTTTCGAACAGTAACTGGTTGAATCATTCCCAGTTCTTTAATTGAAGAACTAAGTTCTTTAAGAGCATCTTCATTAAAATTCGTTCGAGGCTGAAATGGATTGGCGATAATTTTTTCTATTGGTAAATCTATTATACTNCCAACAATCTGATTTGTATNTTTATCTACTACCGACTCTATTTTATTACTTGGATCGTTGAGTAAGGCGGAAANACCTCTTCCTAAAACTTGCTTTCGATTTGATTTTGCCATTACTTGTTTCTTTTAATTATTTCATTTCCTAAGGACAAGTAGCTTTTNGCCCCCCTGCTTNAAGCATCATAAGTAATTATATCCTCACCAAAACTTGGCGCCTCACTNAGTCTTATGTTTCTTTGAATNATTGNCTTAAAGACCATTTTTCCAAAATGTTTTTTTACTTCTTCCACAACTTGNTTGGATAGNCTCAAGCGAGTATCATACATTGTGAGTAATAAGCCTTCAATATCCAATTCTTTATTGTGTATTTTTTGAATGCTNTTTATAGTATTCAATAATTTTCCTAAACCTTCTAAAGCAAAGTATTCACATTGAATAGGGATAATTACAGCATTAGCTGCAACCAGGGCGTTAAGAGTAATTAATCCTAAGGAAGGAGCACAATCAATCAAAATAAAATCATACTGATTTTTAATTTTTTCAATTGTTATTTTTAACATGTATTCCCGTGCTTCTTTATCTACTAACTCAATTTCAGATGCTACCAGATCGATATGGGAGGGTATCAAATCAACATTTGGACTTTTGGTTTTNATTATGGTATCAGAAATTTTGACAGTATNTTCTAAAAGTTGATAAGTNCCATATTTAATTGTATTAATTNCAANACCTAATCCAGANGTTGCATTNGCTTGGGGNTCTGCATCAATCAGAAGAATTTTTTTTTCTAAAATGCCTAAAGCTGCNGAAAGATTTACTGCGGTAGTGGTNTTACCTACTCCACCTTTTTGATTTGCAATTGCTATTATCTTGCCCATTTATCGAAATAAATAACGTTTAAAAATACAACTATTTAACTCCTTAGAAAAGTATTCTTATAACCATTTCNGANAGGATTATCTACAACTNAAATCCCGATTATGGATNGTCTATTGAATCTTGNATTTGTATTATGAATACTGTTTCATTTTCTTTTTTGTGTCCATATTCCTCNCTGGCAAAACGCTCTAAACTGTCTTCATTTTTAAGTTGTTTAATCGTTTTNTGNTCCTTTTCTATTATTTCTTTGAGTGCTTTTTTTTCTCTTTCCANTTGATCAATTTCCTTATTGAGTTCTGAATGAATTNTCCANGAGTGTGTNTCAATAAATAGCATCCACAAGNTAAATCCAAATAGAATNCCACCATAAAGATAATAACTGCGTTTAATNGATCTNAGTTGANTCCATTTGATACGATACTTCATTNTTTCATAATTGATTTAGGAATTTCAGCAACTTGTTTAGCAGTAATAAATTCATCTGATTGATTTCCCCANTCATTAAGNATATAATTCATTACATCTGCAATTTCCTCATNATCTAATCCTTGATAAGCCATATACCCTTCGTAAATTTTTCCATTAACCACTATTCTTCCGCTNAGNCCAAATTTTAAACCTGCAATAGACAAATCATAATTATTTAGTAAATAGTCAGANTGTTTNAAAGGTGGAATTAAACTTTCTATACCTANACCATCTNTCTTATGACANCGAGCACAAAAGTCTAAATAGATTTCAGAACCAATTTCAATACTTTCGTCTTTACTTTTTTGAGCTAAAACATGAAATGAAAATAATNCTAAAAAAACAAAAAGTAATATTGAAAAACACTTCATNCTTTTGGNAGAATTCTTATTATNCCCTTACCTTCAACTCCCAAATAAAGATAACCATCTGGACCTTCAACAACATTTCTGACACGTCCAATTTTATCTAATATTTTTTCTCTTTTTACTACTTTATTTTTTTCTATAANAAGACGTTCTAANTAATAAAACTTTAATGANCCTACNAATAGATTTCCTTTCCAANCTTTGTACACATCTGATGTAGAAAATGCCATTCCACTGGGAGCGATAGAGGGTACCCAATAGTAAAATGGTTTNTNNAGNCCTGGGCCACTTGTCTTNTTNCCTAGAGGACTTATTCCAACATAATCTANGTAATCTTTTCCNTNTGTANNNTTAGGCCAACCATAATTTAAACCCTTTTTAATAATATTNATNTCATCCCCTCCTCTAGGACCNTGTTCATGCTCCCAAATTTCTCCTGTTTTAGGATGTATAACCATTCCTTGTGGATTGCGGTGTCCATAAGAAAAGATAGCTTTTTTGGCGCTTAGTTCATTTACAAAAGGATTATCCTTTGGAATAGATCCATCTAAATTTAATCTATATATTTTTCCAGCATCTCTTGNAATATCTTGAGGGTTTAGATCTCGATCACCTCTATCGCCAATTCCAAAATAAAGATNCCCTTGTTNATCAAAAACNATACGAGATCCCCAATGATTTGGATTTTTGCTTTTAGGTGTTGCTTTGTAGAGAAGTTTAACTTCAGTCAATTTTGTACCATCTAATTTTCCGATATATAATTCAGTGTTTCCTCCCATATTTTTTCCTTCAGTACTTGAAGACATAGTAAAATAGATCAATTTATTTTTTGAAAAATCAGGATGAAGAGCTATATCAAGGAGACCACCTTGACCTCTATAGTATACAGGAGGAAGGCCATCAACTTTATTCTTTTCACCATTTATAACATAATAAAGTATACCCGATTGTTCCGTTATTAAAATTTCATTTACATTAATAAAGGCCATGCCCCAGGGGATATTTATTCCATCAACCAGAACCTCATAAGAATAATTAGATATTTTAGAGTTTTCTATTATTGGAGGGTTGTCCTGAGCACAACTCAATTGAAAAAAAAACAGAAAAGCTAAGCATAGAGTGATTTTTTTTTTCATGTGTCCTGGCTTTTTAAGTTAAATTCAATACTAACTTACTAATTTATATATAAATAAAAATAGACTTTTGACTGCGTTACTATTTTATTTAAAGAAGTTATTTAATCATAGTCGGGATGACAGGATTTGAACCTGCGACCCCACGCACCCCATGCGTGTGCGCTACCAGGCTGCGCTACATCCCGAAAATATAAAATCTTGTCGGGGTGGCAGGATTCGAACCTGCGACCTCCTGCTCCCAAAGCAGGCGCGATGACCGGGCTACGCTACACCCCGAAAAGTGTGGGCAAATATAACATTAAATCAAAATACAGCAAACCCCAGTTATATATTCTTCATAAACTATTTTGGTAATTTTTAAATAGTAATAAACTTAATGTTTTTAAAATACATTTAGTTATAAACACAAAAAACACTCAATCAATTTTCAGTAAATAATAATTGAATTTTTAACATTTTTGCAACATTTTATGAGACATATAGTTTTTATTTTGCATATCTAGTCAGAAAATAAATGTCTATGTCGAAGGACTTAAAATATTATAAACAAATTCTTCAGAAAGTAAGTTTTGACGTTAACCTCTTTAGAAAAGAACTAGAGAAGGCATATAATTATCTGTCGCCAAAAGACCAGCTTCTTCTTCGCTCTTGGGTAAGTAAATATGTAGCAAACAAATCTGACTTGAGATACGTAGTTCTTTCTATATGAACTAATTTACTTTGGGGTAATTAGTTGAATATTTTCAAACTTTATGGCTCCCCTTACTATACCTTCAATTTGTTTAGTAAGTACTTCTATAATTGGTAATTTCAATTGNCTTTTGTTGTATACAACACTTATCTCCCTTGCTGGCTCAGGGCTTTTAAAGTTTCTAAGATTTNTTTTATTAACTGACGATAAATTAAGTGTTTGTAAGTATGGTAAAATAGTCATCCATGGCCCTTNATTTACTAGATTAACTAATGTTTCAAAACTTCCACTTTTTAAATCNAAGGATCTAGAAATATTTGTTGTCTTACATAATTTTAAAACATGNTTTCTAAAACAATGTCCATCTTCNAGGACTAATACATCTAAATTTTCTACATCTAGCGGTTCTATAATTTTTAACTTTGATAATGGATGATTTTCAGGGATATATCCCACAAATGGCTCATAGTATAAAGGTTTTTCGATAAGCTTGATATTTTCTAATGGTGTTGCTGCAATACCAGCATCAAGTTTACCTTGAATTAATTTTTCTTCTATTGAAGATGTTGTTAAATCTTCAATTTTTAAATTAACTTTTGGATATTTTTTTGTAAAGCTGTGCAGAAATAAAGGAAGTAGGGTTGGCATTACTGTTGGTATTATTCCTAACTTAAAGTCNCCTTTTACTTCTCCTTTTTCCATAGAAATTATGTCATCCATCCGTTTNGCTTCTTGAANNATGGTTTTGGCTTGTTCAAGAATTTTTGTTCCAATNATTGTCAANGTTATAGGCTTGGTATTTCTGTTAAATAGNTTNACACTTAATTCATCTTCTAATTTTTGNACTTGCATNCTTAATGTTGGCTGCGTTACAAAACATTTATCGGCAGCTAAAGTAAAATTACCAGCTTCTGCTACTGCTAATGTGTATTCTAATTGAGTTAAAGTCATANANTCTATTATTTTTTTAAATTTAATAAGAAAAANNTATAAAAATTAANAAAAATAGAATTTAATTTNAAATTTCTNTCCGATTCTACNAGTAATATAAGAAATACTTATTCTAAAATTGAAACTTCCATAAANACATTAGTTAATGGAGTATCTCTTTTATCTGTTNTTTGTCTATTTATTTTATCAACAACNTCCATTCCGGCAATTACTTTTCCAAAAATNGTATATGATCCATCTAAATGGTATGCNCCTGGACTTTGCTGAACAATAAAAAATTCATAGGGTGAAGCAAGTTTATGNGGATTTTNAATNTCACTACTAGGCACAGAAATCACACCCCTATGATGCTTGTAACCTTTTCTAGTATCNGGGGGGAGTAGATATTTCCCAATTTTTTCTCTTTTTTGACTTGTTTCATATCGGTCAGAATTTCCACCTTGAATAATAAAATCTCGTACTACTCTATGAAATGTCGTTTTNTTAAAATACCCACTTTTTGTTAAATAAATAAAGTTAGCACGATGNTATGGAGTGTTCTTGAATAATTTAATATCTATATTTCCAAATCTTGTTGAAATACGTACTTTATCCTCAAGGTTTATNTTTCCATATTTAAAGAAAAAGGGAATAGCATTATTATCATTCAAAATAATTGAATTGTTTTCTGAATTAGTCTCATCTTCTTTCTCTTCAAGATTATATTTAGGATTTTTTATTAAANTTTTGACTTTTGGAGTCGAAATCGTATCTGTTTTTGTAATTATTGATTCCCCTTTTTTATTCTTTGAANTGCATTGAATTAANAATAAATTTGAAACAAAAATGATTATAAGTAGTTTTGTTTTCGTCATGGATTATAAGAGTTTTATTGATTCCTTTTCAAAAGTAAAAGATTTCCCTTTACCAGGAAAAAAAGCNCAACTAATGGCATCACCATNAAATCGNGAAAANGAATTACNGTACAAGGCAATTTCCAATCAGACNCCAAAAAAAGCGGCAGTTTTACTTTATTGNTATCCCAAGAAAGNNATTATGCATTTGTCATTAATAAAGCGAACAACTTATCTTGGTGTGCACTCAGGGCAAATTAGTTTTCCTGGAGGCAAATATGAATCGGAGGANAAATCTCTTGAAAAAACAGCAATAAGAGAATGTTTTGAAGAACTTGGCACAATAATAGAAACTAATAATATCTTAACTCACTTAACTCCACTATATATCCCCCNTAGTAATTTTTTGGTTAATCCTTTCGTTGGACATGACAATTTTTATCCAAAATTTTCAATTAACTCGAGAGAGGTGGCATCACTTATCGAAATACCATTATTTAAACTTTTGGAATTAAAAATAAAACAGAAAAAATTAAAAAAAGGGCCTTTAAAAGGNATAAAAGTTCCTTGTTTTATATATCAGAATCATTTGATTTGGGGAGCTACAGCGATGATACTATCAGAATTTAAGTTTTTTTTAGCTTCTTTAAGATCAAATTAATTCTATCTTTATTATGCTATAGAGCGATCAGATGTTAAAAAAAAATCCTTTTGGTCATTACTTGATTTTAAAGAAATGGTTAATTCGATATATGGGGTTTATAACCCATCGTCGTTATAGAGGTTTTAATCAACTAATTATCGAAGGTTCAGAAGTAATAAAAAACTTACCTAATAACAACGTACTTTTTATTTCTAATCATCAAACTTATTTTGCAGACGTGGTAGCCATGTTTCACGTTTTTAATGCAAGTCTTAGCGGGAGAATTGATAGNATAAAAAATGTTGGGTATTTATGGAATCCAAAGTTAAATATTTACTACGTTGCTGCTAANGAGACTATGAAGGCGGGGGTTCTGCCTCGTATTCTCTCNTATGCAGGATCAGTCTCAATAGAGCGCACCTGGCGCGAAAGTGGAAAAGAAGTAAGGAGGCAATTAAAGATGAGTGATATTTCAAACATTGGGATTGCATTAAAGGATGGTTGGGTGATTACTTTTCCTCAAGGGACAACTAAACCCTTTAAACCAGTTAGAAAAGGGACAGCCCATTTAATTAAACATTTTAAACCCACTGTTATTCCNATAGTTATTGATGGATTTAGACGTTCTTTTGATAAAAAAGGTTTAATGATTAAAAAAAGAGGAATTCTTCAGTCTATGATAATTAAAGATCCACTTGATATAGATTATGAAAATGAAAGCTTGGAAAGCATAATGGAAAAAATAGAATACGCAATTGAACAACATCCTTCTTTTTTAAAAGTAATTCCCAAAGAAGAGCTAGAGGCTCAAAAAAAACTAGANATTACAAGACAGTGGGACTTTTAGAGATTAGTTTCTAGACAAATAACAAAACTTATTTTTTTGATTTAATTTTAAATTAATATATTTCAAGATGTTTATTTTCCTTTAATTAAGTTTACATNATGAGAATAAGAATTTACCTNTTTATTATTACNATATTGACAATTTCATGTAATAATTCAAAAAAAATAACAATCACAAAACTTGAAGGTTCTCCCAATTATGATAATTCTACACTTACACTTGATAGTTTAAGTGTAGATGATAAATANATGTTTTCTTTTGGAGTCGAAAATTATNATCTTGGCATNCAAACACTAAATAAATTCAAATTCAACCTTGCCAATTCAGATAAAGGACAGCANATACATTTAATTGTAAATAACGATCCTTATTCAGCTCATTATTCTGAAANTTTTGAAAAAAAATTAGNCNAGGNAAATAATGTGATACTTGCTTTTTTNTCAAGATCTTATCACGAGTCGGTTAAAAANCCAAATGCTTTTATTTTNAAACAAATTGGNGAGGNNGANAAAATTGANATGANAAAGGAGTTTCTATTCTACAGTAGACCAAAGGGAGTTTACTCAGGAAAGGATACAGAAAGATTATTATTGGATTTTTATTTAGTGAATACCAATTTATCTCCAAATGGAAATAAAGTTAGAGCAACAATACAAAATTCAGAATTTATAATTGATGAGTGGGCCCCTTTTTACATTGAGGGACTTCCAAAAGGAGAAATATCAATAAAGCTTGAACTTTTAAATTCAAATGGAGATCTAATTGATTCACCATTTAATCCTTCAATTAGAAATATTACTCTTAAATAGTAAATGTTATTTAGTTTTTACTTTGAGTAAAAGCGTAATTTCATTCTTTATATTTAAATAAAAAATTGAAGAAAACTGTCTTATTGTTTTTATGGATTTTATTTTTGTCCTGTAAAAGCATATATAAAACTTCAGAATTTAGTCTAGATGAAGTTCCTCCAGAACCCGATTATTCTAATGAGACTAGCTGGGCAGTACTTCCATATAAATGGAATACTACCTTAACAGAAATAGTTGGTCAATCAAAGATAAAAGATGCCGATGTTTTTTTCATTTATCCAACTCTTTTTGTAGACAAAAATAACAGTGGTTGGAACGCAGATATTTATAATCCTTCAACAAGAAAGATGGTCATTGAAAAAGCCGTTGCTTATCAAGCTTCTGCTTGGGTTAAAGCTGCAAATCTATATGTACCATATTATAGGCAAGCCCACTATCGAATATTTTTAGAACAATATGGAAATGAAGGAAAAGAAGCAGGAGTTTTAGCTTACCAAGATGTAAAAAATGCATTTATTTATTTTTTAGAAAACTATAACAAGTCTAAACCCATAATCATAGCCTCACACAGCCAGGGTTCAATACATGCAAAAAATCTATTGAAGGAATTCTTCGATGGGAAACCTTTACAGAAAAAGCTTATCGCTGCTTATTTGATAGGAGCACGTATTATGGAAAATGATTTTAAAAATATTCCGGTTATGAATAAACCAGATAAGGTTGGTGGTTTTGTAAGTTGGAATACCTACAAAAAAAATCACTTACCTAAACAATATGATTATTGGTATAAAGGAGGAATAGTTACTAATCCAATTACATGGGATGATAGTTCCTCAACTCAAAACTATTTAAATTTAGGTGTGCTTGGATATGATAAAAAAATCTATCCTAAAAGTCTTGATGTTCAGATAATAAATGGAATTTTGTGGTCAACACTCCCAAAAATTAAAAAGCGCTTTTTTCTATCATTTATTAAAAACTACCATTTTGCTGACATAAATCTTTTTTGGAAAGATATTGAAGAAAATGCAGTTTTAAGAACCCAAGAATGGATTAAACTTAATAAGAAATAATGTTATCTCAAATTTTAGATGATTGTAAAAATCAGCTTAGTATAGCAGTAAAAAACAAAAAACACCCTTTTCGTTTATTTACCTTGTCAACTCAAAAAAAAGATCGAGGATCTCAGATGCGAACAGTTGTAATTAGAGATTTTAATCAAGATAATTTACATTTTACTATATACACTGATGCTCGTTCAAATAAAGTAGAACAATTGAATCTATATAATCAGGCACAATTCTTATTTTATGATTCAACACGTTTAGTACAACTTATTTTTGAGACTGAATTGATTTCAATTGAGGAAGACAATTATATTTATGAATCCCTCCCAGAAAGAATGAAAAAAGACTATACCAGTATTAAACCACCAGGCTCTAGGTTAAAAGCTCCAAATGTTGTTAAATATGATTTTTCAAGAGTATACTTTAGAAAGATTACTTTTCAATCTTTAAGTATGGAGTACCTAAAATTGAAAAGGCCAAATCATTTAAGAGTTCATTTTAGCAAATCAGATCAATGGAAAGGATGTTTTTTAACACCTTGAAATCTAATTATGATTATTATAATTTTTTGTAATTTCGTTTTGAATTTAATTTAAAAAAAATGCCCAAAAAGAAATCAGATATAGATCTTATTAAAAGAAGAAATTTTATTAAAAAAGGAATAGCTGCTACTCCAATTTTTATTGTACCTCGTCATGTTTTAGGAGGAGTTGGCTATACAGCACCTAGTGACCAACTTGCATTGGCAGCTATAGGTGCTGGCGGACAAGGAGAAGGCGATATAACTAATGCATCTGTAGGAGGTCGAGAAAGAGTAGTAGCCCTTTGTGATGTTGATTTTTCTGGAAGAGCTTCAGAAACAGTTAAAAAATTTCCAGACGCAAACCGCTACAGCAATTTTAAAAAAATGCTGGATAAACAAAAAGACATAGACGCTGTAACAATTGCAACCCCTGATCATAATCATGCTGTTGCAGCCTCTTACTCAATGCAAAGGGGAATTCATGTATATGTAGAAAAGCCACTAACACACAATGTTTATGAGGCTAGGCATTTGACCAAAATGGCTAGGTCAAATAAAATTGTCAGTCAAATGGGAAATCAAGGCGCATCCAATCCAGATCAATTACAAATTCAGAAATGGATCGACGATAAGGTTATTGGTACAATTTCTGAAATTAATGTATGGACAAATAGACCGATATGGCCATCAGGTATAAATAAACCAAAAGCTAATGCTTCACTTAAGCCAAAAGGTTTGAATTGGGATCTTTGGTTAGGTCCTGCTAAACAAACTGAATATATCCCAAATATGCACCCCTTTAATTGGAGAGGATGGTGGGATTATGGAACAGGTGCTCTGGGAGATATGGGTTGTCATTTAATGGACGTCCCATTTAAAGCTTTAAATTTGAAATATCCAACATCTGTGGAGTGTAGTATTGGTAAAATTCATACCAAAATGTGGACACAAGATTACTCTCCAGATGGTTGCCCACCTTCAGCATCTATTGCATTTGATTTTGATGCTACTTCAAAGAATAACAGTAAGATTAAATTTACTTGGATGGATGGAGGAATAAAACCATTTCATCCTGAATTATTACCTCCTGATGTTACCATTGATGATGGAGGCGTATTTATGATAGGTGAAAAAGGTGTAATTTCATGTAATGATTATGGTTTTAATCCAAAACTTTACCTTAAAGGGGAAAATGTTATTCTAGGAAGAAAAGTTAATATAAATGAGCCTAGTTTCGGACATCATAGAAAATGGGTAGATGCATGCAAAGCTGGTTTTAACAGTTTAGAACATAAAGCTTTAACTTCTTCGTTTGATTTTTCTGGACCACTTACCGAAACTGTTTTAATGGGTAATATCGCAATAAGAAGTTATATGTTAGAAGGAAAGTCTCAGAACAAAGCTGAAGGTTATGGGACTCCGAACTACATTGGAAGAAAAAAATTATTATGGGATGGTGATTCGATGAAAATCACAAACCTTGAGGAGGCAAATCAATATGTGGCAAGAGTCTATAGGAAAGGTTGGGAACTTAATTAAATAGAATCTGTTGAAAATACTTGTAACGGGTGGTTTAGGATATATTGGTTCACATGTTACAACATTACTTCTCGAAAAAAGTGTTGATGTAATTTCTGTTGATAATCTTGAAAATTCCCGAATTGAAGTTCTTGACGGAATAAAAGAAATTACAGGGAAACAACCTATTTTTAAGCAGCTAGATATAAGGGACGAAAATGCATTAAAGAATCTTTTTAAAGATCATACTGACATAGATGGGGTAATTCATTTTGCAGCTTATAAAGCTGTAGGAGAAAGTGTTAAACAGCCTCTGAGATACTATCATAATAATATTGTGGGGCTTCTCAACCTTCTTAACTCAATTGCTAAAATAGGAATTCCTTTAATCTTTAGCTCTTCTTGTACTGTTTATGGCCAAGCCGATAAGCTTCCGATAAAGGAAAGCGCATCTATACTACCAGCTGCTTCTCCCTATGGATATTCAAAACAGGTTGGAGAACAGTTTGTAAAAGACACTTGTAAAGCTCATAAAAATTTTAATGCAATTTTACTGCGCTATTTTAATCCGATAGGAGCTCACCCTAGTGTCAAAATCGGTGAACAACCTCAGGGAGTTCCTCAAAACCTAGTTCCTTTTTTGACTCAAACAGCGATTGGAAAACATCCTGTTTTAAAAATTTTTGGATCCGATTATGACACTCCTGATGGAACTTGTATTCGTGATTATATCCATGTTATGGATTTGGCAGAGGCACACATTAACAGTTTAGAGTATTTAATTTCATCTAAAAATACCTCTAAATGTGAAACCTTTAACGTTGGAACTGGGAAAGGAGTTAGTGTTTTAGAAGTCATTCAAACCTTTGAAAAAGTGTCAGGAAAAAAAGTTCCTTATCAGTTTACGGAACCAAGAGATGGAGATACAGTTGCTGCCTTTGCAGATGTTGAAATGATCGAACAAAAGATTGGTTGGAAAGCAAAATATACTCTTGAAGAAGCCTTAAAAAATGCATGGGATTGGGAAAAAAATCATTAATTTGTTTAAGAAAGTTTTATATAAACTAACCTAAAGTCCAAAATGAGCAAGAATAGACAAAATATAAATAGACGTGATGCTATAAAAACACTAACACTAGGATCTTCAGCTATGGCGATTTCTAAACTAAACTCAATGACAACTAAAAATAAAATTAAACCATTAAAAGGTAATATAAAACAATCTGTATGTCGATGGTGTTATGGAAAAATGCCCTTCGAAGATTTAGCGAAAGAAGCAAAAAAAATAGGATTAGTCGGTATAGATCTTATTGGAGCAGAAGGTTGGGATGTTTTAAAAAAACACGATCTTATATCCACAATGTGTTATGGTGATCTCGAGGGAAAATCAACTCGTAGCTTGACAAACGGATGGTGCGATGAGCGATTTCATAATGATTTAATCCAAAATTACACTCGTCATATTAAATTAGTAGCAGGCGCAGGATGGAAGAATTTAATATGCTTTAGTGGTAACAGAAGAGGTATGAGTGATGAAAAAGGACTTGAAAATTGTATAAAAGGATTAAGTCAAATTATTCCTATTGCTGAAGATTATGGGGTTATCTTACAAATGGAACTTCTAAATTCTAAAGTTGATCACGCTGATTATATGTGTGATAATTCTAATTGGGGTGTTACACTTTGCAAAGCCTTAGACTCAGATCATTTTAAATTACTTTATGACATCTATCACATGCAAATAATGGAAGGTGATATTATTCATACGATTAGAGATAATTATAAATACTATGGACACTTCCATACCGCTGGTGTACCAGGACGAAATGAATTAGACGAAAAACAAGAATTGTTTTATCCTCCTATCATGAAAGCAATAATGGAGACAGGTTTTAATGGGTATGTTGCACAAGAGTTCATACCAAGGGATAAAACAAATTATGGAATGGACTCACTATCAAAGGCTGTAAAACTTTGTGATGTTTAGACAAATTTAATATTTTGCGGGATTTCCATGAGTTAGTGTGCTTAAGATAAAGTTTCTTAAATCTTCATTGGCTTTAATTAAATCTTCGTTACGCAAATACATCATATGTCCACTTCGGTATCCGTTAAAGAAAAATCTATTTTTCATTTTACCACTAGGATCAATTTGCCACATTGTATATTTAGCATTAAAGTAGGTTGTAGCACCATCATAATAACCTGATTGAAACAACACTTTTAAATATGGATTTTCAGCCATGGCTCTACGAAGATCTTCTCGTGTATTATCATTATCATTATTCCATGGTTCTACTGGACCAAACATGTTGTATTTAATGTCTGTCTTAAACTTTAAATCCTTCCTTATGTAATGATTTATAGCTGGAGTAAAAGAATGCAGCCAAGAAGTTAATTCCGCACTGTAATCAGGACGAGTTCCAATCTCTTTACGATCAATTCCTAAGTATCTAGAATCTAAACGACCAATTGTTTTTCCTTCATTTCTTAACAAATCCTTCCAAAAAAAATTATTAGGTACATCCAAATTATTTCTTAGGATAGAATTTATCTTTAGACCAGAATAATTCGACATTTTAGAAGCAATTTTTTGACGTTCGGTATTATTAATAAAACCACCTTTAGCCAAAGCTGGAATAAGTTCATTTATTGTAAAATCCTCAACCTCTGGTAGTAGATCTGTTAAATCTTTACGTTGTAATTCTGGGCTCAACTTTTTATGAAACCAAGCAGCTGCAGAATAATAAGGCAAGTTTAAAGCGGAAGATACAGGACCTCCTATTCTAATTACTTTATAATCTGCAGGCGAGACCATAATTACTCCATTGAGGTACATCCATTGACGCTCTTGAAGGGCAGCAGATAATCCCATTACTCTTGTTCCTCCATAACTTTCACCAATCAGGTATTTAGGAGACTCCCAACGCTCTTTCCTACTCACAAAAGTATTAAGCCATTCAGCTAGGTATTGGATATCTTCATTAATTCCGAAAAATTGATTGCGATCAGCTTTCTTTCCATTTACTTCTAAAATCCTCGAATAAGCAGTATTGACAGGATTAACAAATACAATATCTGCAACATCTAAAATAGAGTTTGGATTGCTTTTGTAACCATACGGCTGAATTGGGTATCCCTCTTCATCAATTTTTAAGATTTTTGGTCCCGTATATGCTATGTGCATCCATACAGAACCAGATCCAGGGCCACCATTAAATGAAAATATGAGTGGTCTTTCAGAGCTGTTTTTAACATCTGTTCTATAATAGAAGGTATAGAATAATGTAGCTATAGGATTCCCATCTTTATCCCATACTGGTTGGGTTCCTGTTTGAGCTTGATATTTAATATTTTCACCTTTTATGATTGTATTATGATTTGTTAAAACAATAGTATCAATTGGGATTTCTCTTTTTTGAGCTTGAATTAAGATCGTAAAACTAAGGGAAACGATATAGATAATTTTTTTCATTTTAATAATTATAAGTTCTTTGTTATTTTAAAAAAATTAATCAACTTTTTAATTCAATCTAAATTACATTAAACAAGA
>PAYI01000018.1 GCA_002714815.1 Flavobacteriaceae bacterium
ATTATCTATGAGTTTTAATTTTTTTAAAGCCAGACTATCATAAACTAATCTCAAACATGAGATCTTAATATATAATAGTTGTTTCTTTAACAACACTTTTATTTAAAAAATCCTTGAAAGCACTCAAAAATAGGGAGGGATAAATTATGTTTTTGTTGGCCTACTAGGGATCGAACCTAGACTCTTCTGAACCAAAATCAGACGTGTTGCCAGTTACACCATAGGCCAAGAGAGCGGTAAATTTACACGAAAGTTTTTTGTGCACCAACTTTTCTTTATAAATTAAAAGTATATTAAACTCTTTTTAGACCATTTTCTCTTCTTTGATTTATGCTTACATTCGTGCCAAGAAATCAAAACGTGAAACATGAGTGAAAAAATATACCGAATTTGGAATCTTGGTATTGGATGGACTGTTTTTGCTGTTGCTCTCTTCACCTTTGTAAGTACAGTTGAACCAACTGCAAGCTTTTGGGATTCAGGAGAATATATTTCAACTTCAGCCAAACTTCAAATTGGTCACCCACCAGGGGCACCTTTTTTCCAAATGATAGGTGCGTTTTTTGCACTATTTGCATCTAGCCCTGAAAAAATTGCTTTGATGGTTAATTCGATGTCCGTTTTTTCTAGTGCTTTTACAATATTATTCCTGTTTTGGACACTTACATTATTATTTAAAAAACTTCCCTTCTTTAAATCTTTAAATAATATTTCAGAGCGAATTGGATTTTTTGGAAGTGCTGTGGTAGGCGCCTTAACTTTCTGTTTTTCGGATAGTTTTTGGTTTAACGCAGTAGAAACAGAAGTTTATGCCATGGCTACATTGATTCTTGCAGTTTTATTTTGGATGGGCCTAAGGTGGGAGCAAGAAATGAATACTGCTAGAGGAGATCGCTGGTTGTTAATGATTGCTTTTGTTATTGGACTTTCATTTGGTGTTCACTTCATGGGATTACTTACTATACCTGCCTTGGGAATGATATATTATTTTAGAAACTATAATAAAGTGACAGTTAAAGGATTTATCTATGCTAACCTAATTTCTACGGCTATTTTGTTAATCATTTTTAAATTATTACTCCCCTTTACTTTAGCTTTTTTTGGAAAGGCAGAGGTTTTCTTTGTTAATACGATAGGACTTCCCTTCAACAGTGGAACTATTATAGCTGCTTTAGTTATTATTGCAGTTTTTTATTATGGTCTAAGATTTACTAGGAAACGAAATCTTATAAATTTTAATACCGGAATTCTAGCAGTGCTTTTTGTCTTAGTAGGGTTTTCCTGTTGGATCATGATTCCCATTCGGGCAAATGCGAATACGGTAATCAATGAAAATTCTCCATCTGATGCTCGCCTATTGTTGGCTTATTACAATTTAGAGCAATATCCTGAAACCAAACTGTTTTATGGACCTATGTTTTCTGATGTCTATGCAGGACAAGATCCAGATGAACCTTATATTGATGATAAACCAAAATATGAAAGAGATTATAAGACAGGTCAATATAAGATCGTAAATTTTTGGGAAAATGCTCGTTTTAATTCCAATAGTGCTCATAATGGAATCCTCCCTCGTTTATGGAGTAGTGAACATGCAGGTAATTACATTAATTTTACAAAACCTTTAGAATTTAGTGTAAAATCAGAATACAGGTCAAACCCTCAATTAAAAAATAGAATTGATCAATTTCGTGATGACTATGCTGACGGATCAATTGATGGTGAGCAATACCATGAGTTTTTAAAAACCTTTAGCCCTTATTTGAACATTGAAAAACCTTCTTTAATTTCAAATCTTAAATTCTTTATTGAATATCAATTAGGATACATGTACTGGAGGTATTTTATGTGGAATTTTACAGGAAGGCAAAATGACGAACAAGGAGAATACAATATAATAGATGGAAACTGGATTAGCGGTATACCGTTTATAGATGAAATTCGATTGGGAAATCAAGCAAAATTAAATGATGACGCCCTAAATAATAAAGCAAGAAACACTTACTTCTTTTTACCCTTCATCCTAGGTATTATAGGTTTGTATTTTATATACAAACAAGACCCCAAGCGTTTTTGGGTATTGATGCTCTTTTTTCTTTTTACAGGAATCGCTCTTAAAGTTTACCTCAATGAACGCCCATTTGAACCTAGAGAAAGAGATTATGCTTTGGTAGGTTCCTTTTATGTATTTACTATCTGGATTGGATTAGGCTGCATGAGCTTGATTCAAAGTTGTCAAAAGTACCTAAAGATCAAAATCGTACAACCCATTATTGTGATAATTTGTTTAGTAGCTGTTCCTTTGCTAATGGCTTCCCAGAATTGGGATGACCACGATCGTTCCAAAAGATATACTGCCCAGTCACTGTCCCGTTCATACCTCCAATCCATTCAAAAAGACAAGGGTGCCATGATATTTACTATAGGGGATAATGACACATTTGCCCTATGGTATGCTCAGGATATTGAAGGCTATAGGACGGATGTAAGGACAATCAACTCAAGCTTACTTGGAACTGACTGGTACATAGATCAAATGAAAAGAAAAACCTATGAAAGTGAGCCAATCCCATCTCAAATGACTCATGATTTATATGCCTATGGAGTAAGAGATGTAATTCGCTATCAACCAGTATTGGACTCCGTTAGATGGAACATTAAAGACTTAATGAACTGGATTTCAAGTGACCATCCTAGAACAAAAATTAAAGATTTTTTAGTTAAAACAGGCCGAGACCCCTATCAATTGCCTAGAAGTCAACAGGAAGGGGTGTTTTATCCCACTCGAAAAATTCGTATTCCTGTTAATAAGGAAAATGTTCTCAAAAGTGGTATTGTAAAGCCTGAAGATTCTGACAAAATTGTCTCCTATATTGATATTGATCTCCCAGAAACAGCCTTGCTGAAAAATCAAATGATGATGTTAGATATACTAGCTAATAATGATTGGAAACGTCCGATTTACTTTACAGGTGGAAGTTATGCAGATTCAGAATATATTTGGATGAAAAAATACCTTCAGCTAGAAGGGTTAGTATACAAACTGGTCCCAATAGAAACAAACTTAGGTGAGGAAAATCCCTATCTCATGGGACGTATTGATAGTGAGCTTATGTATGATATTGTTCTTCAGTGGGATTGGGGAAACTCTGAGCGTAAAGACATCTACCACGACCCAGAAACACGAAAAAACAGCATATCATTCCGCAGTAATATGGCCAGACTGGCTGAACAACTTATTAACGAAGATAAAATTAAAAAAGCAAAAGTAATAATGGATTTGGCAATCGAAAAAATGCCAATAGATTATTTCGGATATTACAGTTTACTTGTTCCTTTTGTTGATGGTTATTACAGAATTAATGAATTAAAGAAAGCGCAAGACTTGTCCAAAAAAATTGCATATAAATACAATGATAGACTAGATTACTTTTCTTCTCTTTCTCCCAACTTGCAGTATAGATTAGGAGAGGAAATTATCACCGAGATTGAACGTTATAGGACTCTTGTTGAAGCAGATTTAAAACATGCTGAAAAATCAAATTTAAAGCCTACTCTAAATCAATTTCTAACTGCAATTCTTCCTTTCAATTACCTTTATGGAGATTATGAATTTTATACTAGCCTTATAGATATAGTAGAAGGATTTTATTTAATTGGTGAAATAGAATTAGCTCAAAATCTCAGTAAAAAAATAGCTGATCAATATAGTGAACGTATGCAACTGTTCGCTCAGTTTTCACAATCTAATCAACTTAAGATTAAAGACCAAATCAAAAAGGAATGGGTTTCCTATAATTATTTCTTACAACTCATAAATTCATTTGACAATTCAACTTTTTTCAAAACATTGGAAAATCAGTACAATGAAAATGTTGATCTACTCACTACAGAGTCAGATAGCCTAAAAAAAGTGGAATAACCTAGTCTATGTGGTCTTGTAAAAGACTTATTAAAGTATTGGCATCCTGTTCCCCACTTTGACGCCAGACCATTTCACTAAATTTATATATCATTAGTGTTGGTAATACTTTTACCCTTAGAGCTTCGGATAATTGTTGGTTTTTATCAACATCTATTTTGATAACTTTCCCCTTATCACCCATAGCAGCAGCCACGTCCTTCAATACTGGGTTCATATCTTTGGAAACCTCTTCTTGGCTTCTAAAGAAAGCCAACAAAATTGGAATTTTTTCGTCTAATAATTCTCCAAATTTTGACATTGTCTAAACGAATTATAAAGCAAATGTAAAAGAAATTGATTAAATACTTGTTTTTGCTTTTCTTAAAGTGATTACTGAGATCTCAGGCCACATCCCTACACGCCCTGGATAGGCTAGGTATCCGAAGCCTCGATTTACGTTTAAACGCTGTTTTGACTGCTCGTAAATACCTGCCCATTGTTTGTAACGCCACTTAACAGGGCTCCATTTAATCCATCCAGGGATTTCAATTCCAAATTGCATTCCATGGGTATGACCACTTAAGGTGAGATGTATATTAAATGGATGAGGTAAAACTTGTGCTTCCCAATGAGATGGATCGTGAGACATCAAGATTTTAAAGTCTCCAGGAGAGACACTTTCAAGAGCTCGATCAAGATCACCAGCTTTTTTAAAACCTGAACCCCAATTTTCTACTCCAATTATCGCTAATCGTTGACCTTCTTTTTCAATAAAACGAGATTCATTTAACAACAAATCCCATCCCATCTTTTTTTGTGCACTATATAGAGCTTCCATATTATTTTTCTTAGCTTTAGAATTTTCCCACCTCATATAGTCTCCATAGTCATGATTCCCTAAAATGGAATATACCCCATGTTTTGCATAAATCTTTTTAAAGGTTTCAATCCATGGATGCACCTCTTCTGCGCGATTATTTACTAAATCACCAGTAAATAAAATTAAATCAGATTTTTGAGCATTTACCAGGTCAACCCCGTATTGTACTTTAGTTTGATTATCAAAACTACCACTATGAATATCTGAGATTTGAGTAATCTTAAATCCATCAAATGTATCAGGAAGGTCCTCATATTCCAATTCATAAGAAAATACTTTATAATTGTACTTCCCTCGATACATTCCATACAAAAGTGAAACAAAAGGTATAGTAGCAAGGCTAACTGCAATTTGTGAGATGATTTTTCTTCGTTCTGGGAGAAACTGTGTTTGTCCAGGCATCTTAGTAAAATAACCATAGATCCCCTGAGGTATTCTCAAAACATCTTCCCCCAAAAGTATAATAGTGACCAAGGCCTGAAATATAAAAAGAGTGATAAAAAACCCAATAGCATACATTAAGCGTGGTTCTGTAGCAGTAGTTCTTTCCAAGATTAAAGTGTGAAATAAAAGGTTGCCCATCACAAGAATTATTAAAAGAATGTATGCGAAAAGTATCCAACGACTAAATACAATCGTTTTTATCGCTTGGTAACTATACCATTGTAAAATACCTAAAAAAAACAAGCTTATAATCCAGCGCATTTAGATTTTTTGGCAAAGGTAATGAGTTAAATAATAAGATACGAATCTATTTAACCACCAATATCTTGCGCCATACCTAAAGCTTTTCCATCAGATAAACTAGCTACAAAACAACTCGTATTAAGTAAAGTTTCATAGAGTGATTTACCAACTGTCGTAGTTCCCTCTGGGACTAACGAAAGGATCAATCTATCATGAGTATTTGCCTTGCCCTCAAAACTTCGAACAGATGCTTGAGAATAGCAATCTAATAATACTGCAATAGCCCGATGGCCTACCAATTCTTTTTGAACTACATCTTTGGATTGGTATATATTCTTGATACTGATATTGATAATATCTTCAATTTGAGCTTTATACTTACTTTTCTCAAGGAGACTAAAGTTGAACTTTCCTTCAAGGATGGATGTTTCATTTTTAATAAAAATCTGAACCGCATCCTGTATTAAACTGTTTATTGCAAGTGCTCTTAGGTAACTTAATCGTTGTGGTTTAAAAGCCAGCTTAGAATATTTTTTAGAATCAATTTGATCTCGAACTAAATTAATTAGATACTCAAGGGCATAATCTTCAGAAATCCAACCCAGATTAATCCCATCTTCAAAATCGATAATAGTATAGCAAATATCATCTGCAGCTTCAACTAAATAAGTCAAGGGATGTCTGAGAACTTTATCATTTTCAACTAGCGAAAGTTCTTCAGCGACTTCATTAAAAAAATCTTTTTGTGCTTGGAAGTAACCATATTTTTTATCTGCTACATGTGTTGTGGGTTTTATTGGTAAACTGGCTTTAGGATATTTTACAAAAGCTCCAAGTGTAGCATAACTTAGTCTTAAGCCTCCTTGTGTTCCTGGGAGTGATTCGCTAAGAATTTTAAGACCATTAGCATTTCCTTCAAAATCACATAAGTCTTGATATTGTTCCGCCGTTAATTTTGATTTAAATGTTGAGCCTAATCCCGTTTTAAAAAAATGGCCAATGGCTTTTTCGCCACTATGTCCAAAAGGAGGATTGCCAATATCATGTGCTAATGATGCAGCTGCTGTAATTGCGCCAAAATCGTTCGCTTGGTAACCTAATGATTCCTTGAGGTGAGGATGTTTTTCTAAAATTGCGCGTCCTGCAATTCTTCCTAAGCTTCTACCAACCACAGAAACTTCTATGCTATGAGTTAACCGAGTATGTACAAAATCTGTTTTTGAAAAGGGTATAACCTGAGTTTTGTCTTGAAGGCTTCGAAAAGGATTTGAAAATACAATTCGATCATAATCTACTTCAAAACCTAAACGAAGGTCATTTTGCTCTATTCTCAAGCGTTTAGTAGTATCTCCGAAGCGTTTTAATGAAAGAAGTGATTCCCATATCATATTACAAAGTTACCAATCTGAAGTTATTTGTTAAGAGAAGTTTACCAAAAAAAATATTCATAACCTTTTCTTTAAAAGTTCAAGTTTAAAATTAATGATTAGGTAAAATTAATTTCTTTTTGACTCAATAAGTTTGTGTAAAATAATTATTAAAAAATTTAACCTACTTTAATTTGTGAAAAACCTTAACCTACTTTTTTTTGCCCTTTTTAGTCTGTTCATATCTTGTTCAGAAGAAGATCCAATAACCGAATATATAGTTGTGAATGAAACTGTAACAGTAACTGAGACAAATACAGTTGAAGTAGATCCTTATGCTGATTCTACATTAGAAGGTAATATTACAGAAGATGCTACATTAGATGCCTCTAAAATTTGGCTTTTAAAAGGCCGGGTTGCTGTTGAAGATGGTGTAACTCTAAATATTCCTGCAGGAACAATAATTAAAGCAGCCTCAGGAACAGGAGCTGATGCTTCAACTTTAATTGTAGCCAGAGGAGGAAAAATGATTGCTAACGGAACAGCTGACAATCCAATCATAATGACTGCCGCTGATGATAACATTGAAGTTGGAGGTACTTATCCTGAAAGTGGTCCAGCATTAAATGTAGATACAAGAGGGCTATGGGGAGGCCTTTTAATTTTAGGTAAAGCTCCCATCTCCTTTAAAAGTGATGTGACTGAGCTTCAAATTGAGGGTATTCCAACATCAGATGTAAATGGTCTTTATGGAGGGGATGTTACTGATGATAATTCTGGCTCTCTTCAATATATATCAATACGCCATGGTGGTGCTGAAATTGGAGAGGGTAACGAAATTAATGGTTTGACTTTAGGTGGTGTTGGAACTGGCACTACTATCAATCAAATAGAGGTTGTTGGAAATGTTGATGATGGTATAGAATTTTTTGGTGGTACAGTTAATGCGACAAATCTTTTAGTATGGGGTCAAGGCGATGATGCTATCGACATTGATCAAGCTTATGCTGGTACAATTGATGGTGCCCTTGTGGTTTTAACCGCCGCATCTGATCATGGATTTGAAATTGACGGGCCTGAAGGATCAGCTCCTGGAAGATTTACAATTAAAAATGCAACTGTTATAGGAGCAACTGATGATTGTGATGCTGAAGGTGTAGATGGTGAAATGGCAGATTTTAGAAAAGGTGCAACTGGTGATCTGCTAGATGTTCTTTTTAAAGAATTTGCTGGTGGAAAAGATATAGAACTTGATGCATCAGCTGATGCCGCAACATACACAGCTGGAACACTAACATTTACAAACATCGACATTCTTCACCCATTAGATGGTGATGGAAATGTTTGTTCGGATACAGAATCTGTAAATAAAATTTTTGACGATAGATCGGATGAAAGCTCTTTTGAAACAGACGCATCAAATTTCGCAGAAATAGTAACAGAACAAAAAGAAGGAAATGGCCTCGCTGATGAATCCATTTTCTCATGGACATTTTACAAGAGATGATTTTAAATATAAATAACCTATTATCCAATTGCATGTCAATATTAACATGCAATTTTTTATTAATTACAAAGAATCTATTCAATTTTAATGAAAATCAAATTAAACTATGGAATCCCAATTCTTGTTTTATTTACCTGCAAAATTTTTAGTCAATATGGAATTACAGGTACCGTAATAGACGGTGATTTTAATGAACCCCTTCCTTTTGCAAATATTTTAGTAAAAGAAACTGGTGATGGAGTTACTACTGATTTTGATGGGAAATATACTTTAGAATTAGATCCAGGAAATTATTCTCTAGTTTTTTCTTTTGTCGGATATGAGACTAAGGAAATTACAAGTATTATAGTAAATGGTGATGATTATACAATTACAGACATTGTTTTAAATTCAGTAGCTCAAGGACTAGAAGAGGTGGTATTAACAGTAGATGCAAGAAGGAATACTGAATCTTCCGTATTGGAAATTCAAAGAAAGTCAGCGAGTTTATTAGATGGTATTTCAGCTCAAGCATTTAGAAAAATAGGTGCAAATGATATTGCAAGTGCTGTAAAAAATGTTCCTGGAGTATCTGTTCAGGGTGGAAAATATGTTTATGTGAGAGGCCTGGGCGATCGATATTCAAAATCAATTTTAAATGGTGTTGATATTCCAGGTCTTGATCCTGATAGAAATACAATACAAATGGATCTTTTCCCAACAAATTTGCTTTCAAATGTTTTAGTTATAAAATCAGCTAGAGCTGATTTACCTGCAGATTTTACTGGTGGAGTAATAAATATTATAACAAAAGACTTTCCAACAAGTGAAGAATTTTCTTTTTCAGTTGGAACATCATTTAATCCTGAAATGCATTTTAACGATAACTATTTATCTTACGAGGGAGGTAGATCAGATTTTTTAGGATTTGATGATGGAACTCGAAAAAATAAAATTTATAATTCTTTTTTAGGTGATTTTTTTGATCCTAGATTAAACTCTTCTAACATTGGTTTGAATACAGTAAATAAAATTTCAAATCAATTTGATCCACAGATGGCTCCAAAAAATGACATTAGTGGTATGAATTATAATTTTAATATTTCTTATGGAAATCAATTAAAATTTGAGAATGGTCATTCATTTGGCTATTTAGGCTCCCTTTCTTATAGAAAAGAACAGACAACTTTTGAAAACTCACAGGATAATATTTTCAATTTTAGTCCTGACAGGTCAGAACTAAACTTCGAAGAAAATAGACTTCAATATGGTACCATTGGAGGAGAAAATATAATATTAAGCGGTCTATTCGGAGCAACTTATAAAACAAATAATTCAAAATTTAGATTTAATGTGATTCATATTCAAAATGGAGAAAGTACCTCTGGTAGTTTTCGCCAGCTAACTCGATTTTCCGATTTCGTTGATTTTAACAAATTTAATTTGGAATATAACGAAAGAGCTATTTCAAATGGAATACTTTCAGGCTTGCACAACTTTGATGAATCAAAATTAAAATTGGAATGGAAACTCTCTGGTACACTTGCCAAAGTACATGACAAAGATGTAAGAAACACAACATTTCAAGATGAGGAGGGGATTTTTAGCTTTCAGGAAAATACTGAGCCTAAAAGAATTTGGAGAACACTTGATGAATACAATCTTGTCGGAAAAGTTGATTTAACAAAACGTTTTGTCTTTCTTGGAAAAAATGCTGTGTTAAAGTTTGGTGGATATAGTTCTTTCAAAGAACGTGACTTTTCGATTGCTCAATATTCAGTTAGCAGTAATTTTACATCCGAAAGTGATTGGGCAAATTATGGTGGAGATCCAAATCAACTTTTTAATCCTACTAATTTAATCTCATCGACAAACCTCGATGGGACTTATATAAATCCGCAAACAACAATAAAACAAGATGCAAACATTTTTAATGCAAGACAACAAAATTTAGCTGGTTATATTTCTAATGAATTTAATTTGAGTTCAAAATTGAAGTCTATTATTGGATTGCGATTTGAAAATTACCAGGTATTTTACACTGGAGAAAATAGTCAACTTGGACAAGTGTTTAATAACAACAAAATTATAAGTGAAAACAACTTATTCCCTTCAACAAATTTTATTTACAATCTAACAGATAGTAAAAATTTACGACTGGCTTATTCATTAACAACTGCTAGACCCAGTTTTAAAGAAGCATCAATTGCTGAAATTTATGACCCACTTTCCAATTTATTTTTTATCGGGAATATTAATATCAAACCTACTTACATTGACAACTTTGATCTTAGATATGAATCTTTTGGTGAGGATGCCCAGCTTTTTGCAATGAGTCTTTTTTACAAAAATTTAACAGATCCCATTGAAATTGGATTTGTGGCAGCTTCTACTTCAAATTATAAACCTCTTAATCTTGAAAATGCTAACGTAATTGGTTTCGAAGTTGAATTAAGAAAAAAATTGAGTGATTGGTTTGCGGGGATTAAAAATTTAAACTTAAACTTTAATGGTTCTTACATCATTTCTGACGAAAAATTTAGTGAGGATGAACTAAAACTCAGGAGTTTAGGGTTAAGAGAAGGTGAAACATTAGGTGATTCAAGACCTCTTCAGGGTCAATCTCCTTATCTTATTAATGCTGGAATTGATTACAATAATACTGATAAAGGGATTCGCAGTGGAGTTTATTTTAATGTTCAAGGAAAAACTTTAGAGGTGGTAGGAGACGGTTTTTACCCTGATGTTTATACTATGCCGTTTAACAGTTTAAATTTCAATTTGACAAAACAATTAAATGATAAAACCAGTTTAACTTTTAGAGTAAGAAATATTCTTAATGATGAAAGAGAGAGTTTGTTTGAAGGGTATGGTGGGACGACTGAATATTTTAGGTTCAGAAATATTGGGAGAACATTTTCATTAGGCTACTCGATAAAATTTTAATACTTTAAGTCGTTAAATGGATAACACATACTTATTTATAGTAATCCTACTAAGTCTTCTGGCTATTGGTGATTTAATTGTTGGTGTTAGTAATGATGCCGTAAATTTTTTAAATTCTGCCATAGGGTCAAAAGTTTTTTCATTTAAAAATATAATGATTTTTGCTAGTATAGGAATCATGTTTGGTGCTTTCTCATCGAGCGGAATGATGGAGGTTGCAAGAAAAGGTATTTTTAATCCTGGTGCATTTTATTTTGATGAAATTATATTCATTTTTATGGCTGTGATGATGACAGACATTTTATTGCTAGATTTTTTTAACACACTAGGACTTCCAACCTCTACTACTGTTTCAATTGTCTTTGAATTACTTGGTGCATCTATTGTACTAGCTATTATCAAAATGCTTGAATCTGGTGAATTACTCTCGGCCCTTTCAAATTATATTAATTTAGAAAAAGCAGGTCAAATCATCCTTGGTATATTACTTTCAGTATTCATTGCTTTTTCAATTGGTGCTTTAGTTCAGTGGGCTTCACGTGTAATCTTTACTTTTCAATTTGAGAAAAAATCTTCTTGGTTAAACGGGCTTTTTGGAGGAATTGCTTTAGCTGCGATTTTTAATTTTATTCTTATTAAAGGAATTAAAGGGACCCCATATTCGAATATTGAGCTTGAGTTATTAAATAATCAAACAATAAAAAGCTTTATTGAAAATAATTTATTATTAGTTCAAATTTTTAGTTTCACTATCTGGTATTTGTTTTCTTCAGCAATAATTAATTTCTTTAAATGGGATATTTATAAGATTATAATTGGGGTGGGAACTTTTGCATTAGCATTAGCATTTGCTGGAAATGATCTGGTTAATTTTATAGGGGTCCCTATAGCAGCCTTTCAATCATATAAAGCATGGGTAGCTTCTGGGATTGAAGCAAATAGTTTTAATATGGCTATTTTAAATCAACCTGTTCCCACACCAACAATATTTCTTTTTTTTGCGGGAGCTGTTATGATTTTAACCCTTTGGTTTTCTTCAAAAGCCAAAACCGTAGTTAGAACTTCTTTAGATCTGTCAAGTCAATACAGTATTCGTGAACGTTTTAAACCAAATTTTATCTCTAGAAGTTTGGTTCGTTTTTCTATCTCTGTGAATGATAAATTAAAAAATCTAATTCCAGAAAAGCTACTTCTCAATTTAAATAGTTCATTTGAACGTAAACCATTAAAGGGTCATAAAAAAAGGAATGGTGTTCCTGAATTTGATAAACTTAGAGCATCCATTAATTTAGTCGTAGCTGCCATATTAATATCCTTAGCGACTTCTCTTAAGCTACCACTCTCAACAACATATGTAACATTTATGGTAACGATGGGAACTTCACTTGCAGATAGAGCTTGGGGTGCTGACAGTGCTGTATATAGAGTAGCTGGTGTAATGAATGTAATTGGAGGATGGTTTTTGACTGCATTTAGTGCTTTTAGTGTAGGAGGTATAATTGTTTACCTTCTTCATGTTGGAGGTGCTCAAGTAATTGCTGTAATTATGTTTATAATTTTATTAATAATCGGAAAAAATTATGTGAATCATAAAAAAAGAAATAAGGCAACAATAGAAGAAGATCGTGCACTAATTGTAGAAAGTAATTCGTTTCAAGGAGTAATAAATGAATCTGGTTCTAATATTGAACTTGTAATTAAAAAAAGTTTTAAAATATATGCACTATTGATAGAAGGACTTTCAAAAAACAACTTAAGCCCGCTAGAAAAAGCCAAAAAAAGATCAAAAAAACTTGAAAACGAAATAAATGATTTAAAAGATAGACTTTTTTATTTTATAAAGAATTTGGAAGAAAATTCTGTATCTGCAAGTAAATTTTATATTGACCTTTTGGGATGTTTACATGACCTTTCGGAGGATCTGACATATCTGGCTAAAATTAGTCATGACCACGTAAACAATAATCATTTAAAGTTAACATTTACACAAATAAAAGAATTACTCTTAATTGAAGAGTCAATTTCAAAAATATTTAAAGAGGGTATAGAGGCATTTAGTTCAAGACAAGATCAGAAAGAATTTGAAGATGTATTATTAGAAAAAAACAATGCTTTTAGTCTTATTGAATCGAAAATTAATGTACAAATCGAAAGGACACGTGCTGAAGAAACTAGCCCTAGAAATACAACGCTATATTTTAATTTTTTAATCCGGTCCAAGGATCTAATTACCCACAAGTTTGAGTTGGTTGAAAAATATTATGGGGTTGTAAAAAAGCTTTAACCTCTAATCATCTTTGGAAGCAAGTAATTCAGCTTTATCCCATTTTGTTGCAGTTTGGATTATATTGTTTTTATAATCAACTTCAATTAGGATCCCTTCATTCCAAAAAAACCAACGATCTGTCTTTTTCCCTTTATCGTAAACTCCTTTTGAAAGTTTAATACCCTGAGAATTATAGCTCATCCAAATACCATGATTTTTTCCATCTAAAAAATATCCAGTTTGTGAAAGTATACCATTGTCATGATACTCTTCAAACTTAATAATTTCTCCCTCTTGAATGAAGATTCTTTTTGGTTCTTTATCTTGAGCCAAAGATGATCCAAAAGTGAGAAAAATTATATAAATGAAACATTTTTTCATGGCTGTATTAAATATTTCTTAATACAAATATAACATTAAAATGTATTTACATAACATTTATATAACATTAAATTAACATTAGATCGTAATACCCTCATTTTTAAGCAAATAAAAAGCCCTGAAGAGGGCTTTAAGCTATATTATTAATTTAATTTTAAGAGCCACACATCAAACAGTCGTCATCTTCGCTTTCTTTTGCCTGAGAAAGCATCTGTTTTAATTCCTCTTGGGAGAGAGGTTCTACAGGTACAGAGCTTGATTTTGATTTTGACGCAGTTGCTACTGGAGTTGTTATGGCTGCTTCTACCTCAGTTATTTTTGCCTTTGCCTTGTTATCAAGAGTAAACTTAATAGCATCAACTGCAGATTTTGTTCTTAAATAATACATTCCTGTTTTAAGACCGGATTTCCATCCATAGAAATGCATAGAAGTTAATTTTGACATCGTAGCACCTTCCATAAAGAGGTTGAGGGATTGTGACTGGTCAATAAAGTAACCACGTTGTCTTGACATATCAATTATATCCTTCATACTCATTTCCCAAACTGTGCGATAAAGCTCTTTAATGTCATCTGAAATGCCCTCTATATTTTGAATTGATCCATTATTACGCATTAATTCTTGCTTAATATCCTCATTCCATAAGCCTCTTTCAACAAGATCCTCCAGCAAATGTTTATTTACGACAATAAACTCTCCTGAGAGTACACGACGAGTGTAAATATTGGAGGTATATGGCTCGAAACATTCATTATTTCCAAGGATTTGAGAAGTACTAGCTGTAGGCATTGGTGCTACTAAAAGCGAGTTTCGAACTCCATACTTTTTAACAGTCTTCCTCAAGGCTCCCCAGTCCCAACGTCCACTAAGCTCATTATCTTTAATACCCCAGAGGTTATGTTGAAATTCACCTTTTGAAATTGGGGATCCCTTGTAGGTTTCATAAGCACCTTCTTTTTCAGCTTCTTTAGAAGAGGCTGTTACTGCAGCAAAATAAATTGTTTCAAAAATCTCTTGATTGAGTTCCTTTGCCTTTTCTGAAGTGAATGGTAAACGTAACATGATAAAGGCGTCAGCTAAACCCTGAACACCCAAACCTATAGGGCGATGTCTAAAATTCGAGTTTTCGGCTTCCTTAACAGGATAGTAATTACGATCGATAACACGGTTTAAGTTTTTTGTAACTCTAACTGTAACGTCAAAAAGCGCTTTATGATCAAACTTACCATCTTTAACAAACATAGGTAAGGCAATAGAAGCTAGATTACACACTGCTATCTCTTTATCCGAAGTATACTCTAATATTTCAGTACACAAATTTGAAGAACGAATTGTTCCTAGATTCTTTTGATTGGATTTGCGATTAGCAGAATCTTTGTAAAGCATATAAGGAGTTCCTGTCTCAATTTGTGATTCTAATATTTTTTCCCAAAGCTCACGAGCATTAATGGTTTTTCTCCCTTTTCCTTCGGCTTCATATTTTTCATATAGCTTTTCAAACTCATCTCCATGAACATCATAAAGGTTTGGACATTCATTGGGACACATAAGAGTCCATTTTGCATCTTCTTCTACCCTTTTCATAAACAAATCTGGTGTCCACATGGCATAGAAAAGATCTCTAGCGCGCATTTCTTCCTTTCCATGATTCTTTTTTAATTCTAAAAAGTCAAAAATATCTGCATGCCACGGTTCTATATATATAGCAAAAGACCCTTTTCTTTTACCTCCCCCTTGATCTACATAACGAGCCGTATCATTAAAAACTCGAAGCATAGGAACAATTCCATTTGAAGTGCCGTTGGTCCCTGCAATATAAGAACCGGTAGCTCTAATGTTATGAATAGAAAGACCAATTCCGCCAGCCGATTGTGAGATTTTGGCAGTTTGTTTTAAGGTATCATAAATCCCATCAATACTGTCGTCTTTCATAGTCAAAAGGAAACAAGAGGACATTTGTGGTTTAGGGGTCCCTGAATTAAAAAGGGTGGGTGTAGCGTGTGTAAAATATCGCTTAGACATTAACTCATATGTTTCCAAAGCTGCCTCTATGTCATCTAAGTGAATTCCAATAGATACTCTCATAAGCATATGTTGGGGGCGTTCTACTATTTTACCATTAAGTTTCAAAAGATATGATCGCTCTAAGGTTTTAAAACCAAAAAAATCATACCCAAAATCACGGTTATATATAATACTAGAATCAAGCTTGTCAGCGTTTTTTTTAATTATTTTATGTACTTGGTCTGAAAGTAAGGGTGCCTTTTTACCTGTTCTTGGATTAATGTAGTTATACATATCTTCCATAGTTTCTGAAAAAGACTTTTTTGTGTTTTTATGTAGATTGGAAACAGAAATACGAGCAGCTAACTTTGCATAATCAGGGTGTGTTGTGGTCATTGTAGCAGCTATCTCTGCAGCAAGATTGTCCAACTCTGAGGTAGTAACTCCATCGTAAAGCCCTTCAATTACTCGCATAGCTACCCTTACAGGATCTACTAAAGGGTTAAGACCGTAATTTAATTTGCGAATTCGGGCTGTAATTTTGTCGAACATGATTGGCTCTTTTCGGCCATCTCTTTTTACTACAAACATTTTTTACACTTTAAAGATTTAGATTTAATAATTAATAATTAGGAAGAAAAAAAGAATTACTTAGAATGAAGATTATAAATTAAAAATCAGCATCAAAACTGATTTTCTCATCTTTCTGTTCATTATTTAATACTCCCGCTTTTTGATATTCCCCAACACGCTTTTCGAAAAAATTGGTCTTCCCTTGAAGGGAGATCATATCCATGAAATCAAATGGATTTTCTACATTAAACTCTTTTTCCAGCCCCAATTCTACTAAAAGCCTATCAGTAACAAACTCGAGATATTGTGTCATCAACTTTGCATTCATTCCAATAAGACTAATAGGAAGAGATTCNGTTATGAATTCACGTTCAATATTTAAAGCATCCAATAATATTTCTTTGATTCTGGCTGGTGGAACTTTGTTTACCAAATGATTATTATGAAGGTGTACCGCAAAATCACAGTGAACACCTTCATCTCTTGAAATCAATTCATTAGAGAAAGTTAAGCCTGGCATCAACCCNCGTTTTTTTAACCAAAATATGGAACAAAAAGCCCCTGAGAAAAAAATTCCTTCTACACCAGCAAAAGCGATAAGTCGCTCAGCGAAAGAGTCTGAATCAATCCACTTTAAAGCCCAGTCTGCTTTCTTTTTAATAGCTGGAAAAACCTCAATTGCTTTAAATAATTTATCTTTTTCTANATCATCTTTAACATAAGTATCAATCAACAANGAATAAGTTTCTGAATGAATATTTTCCATCATTATTTGAAAACCATAGAAAAATTTTGCTTCAGAATATTGCACTTCATTGACAAAATTTTCTGCGAGATTTTCGTTAACAATTCCATCAGAAGCAGCAAAAAAAGCNAGTATGTGTTTAATAAAATACTTTTCATCTTCATTTAGCTTTGTATTCCAATCTGATAGATCTTGATGTAAATCAATTTCTTCAGCAGTCCAAAAACTGGCCTCCATTTTTTTATACCATTCCCAAATATCATGGTGTTGAATTGGAAAAATTACAAATCGGTTTTCATTTTCTTGGAGAATTGGTTCTACTGATGACATTTAATTGTGTATTTATTTGATTAAAAATTTGAAGATTTATGAATAACAAAGATTCTAAATTGTAGTTGAAATTGAAAGAGCAACTTTTCCACAATGCAGCTTAGTTTTTAACAAAAAACGGTTATTAGTGTTTTTTTGTNACAAAAAAACACTTTTTTAACTAATTGGTTNCCAGTGTTTTAAAAACTAGAGTCTTTGTAAACCCTCTAAAACATTACAAAACGTCTAAGATGTCTTTTTTGCAATTTTTTTCAATGCATTATACCAAACTTTACCAAATTTTCTTATTAAAGCCTTTTTCACAAATTTATAAACTGGTGTTTTTAAAGCTTTTCCTTTTAAACATGCCTCCGAACATATAGACCAACTGTGGTAATTTACTGCAATCATTTCATCATATTGTTGAATTCTAACTGGGTATAAGTGGCATGATATTGGCTTTTGAAAATCGATTGCCCCTTTTTGATGTGCTTTTTCAATTCCACAAGAAGCCACACCATCATTAGAAAAGACCGCATAGGCACACTCTTTTCCATTTACCAAAGGTGTTTCTAAATCTCCATCAAGACCTATTAAATAAACACCCTGTTGCTCTATGGCTCTAATTCCTTTATCATCTAAATATGGTTTTATTTTTGAGTAATTATCCTTAAGAAAAGTAACTTCTTCTTTTTCCAAAGGAGCACCAGCTTCACCTGAAATACAACACTCACCTTTACATTTAGAAATGTTACATACAAATTCTTCGGATAGTAGCTCTTCCGAAACTAAAGTGTTTTCTATGGATATCATACTTTTTTTTATAAAAATAAATAATTAATAAAGTCTATGATTCAAAGAATGAGTTTAGATTTGCAAAAAAAAAATTGCTGTGTTTAACCTAAAAGAAGTCATAACAGCAAGTATTGTTCTATTTGCAGTAATTGATATAATTGGAAACATATCTTTAATTATCTGTTTAAGGGAAAAAGTCGGACATATTCAATCTGAAAAAGCCTCAATTATTGCTGCTTTTATAATGATTATATTTCTTTTTTTAGGTAAAGAAATACTCAATCTTATAGGAATTGATATAAATTCATTTGCATTAGCAGGTTCATTTGGAATTATTCTTTTGGCAATTGCGGTAAAATTATTCACCTCTAACATTGTTCAACTTATATAAAAAAATCAAAATTATGAAAATTCTACTTTCTGTTTTAATGATGCTAGCAACAGCTATGTTCATATTTAACCTCTTCCAAATAGATTGGCAAAGCCCCATTTCGGGGAAAAGTAGTGTTGCTGTAATTGGAGTAATGGCCTCAGCCTGTGCATTTATATTACTTTTGATTTTAGTGATTTCAAAGAGAATTAATAAAAGGCTCAAAAAATAACTTAACTAAATAGGTATTTCTTCTATAGCTCTAATTATAAACGGATCTGTCTGATTAATAATTCTAATATACATGTTCTCATTGAAGACTTGTAATGCAATAAAAGCTTTAATTGAATTCAAAATTATTTCTTTATTTTTTGAAGTGACTTTAATAGGTAAGTTATATTGTTTACAAAATTCTTCAAAAGCAAAAATAAATTGCTCAGGTTTGGGTAAACCCTCATTAAAAAACCTTGGTGCATTATCAAATTTATATTTTTTGTAGTTCTTATCTAATTCTAAGAAAGTAAAAAGATCAATGAGGTTTGATCCTATGAGATAACGGTTCCATGCTTCCTCTTCATTTTCGTTACTTGAAATATATATATCAGGAGTTATGCCTCCACCTCCATATACAATTCTACCTTTTGGTGTTCTAAAAATTAAACTGTCATTTAGGGGTATTTTTTCAGGATTTTCCATTTCACCTGTTTGGTAGCGTTTACGAATTTCAGAGTAATAATCTGATCTGCTTGATGAATCATAAGGTCTCTGAATTGATCTCCCTGTTGGAGTGTAATATCGAGCAGTGGTAAGCCTAACTTGGTCTCCTTGACCAAGGGGCATTTGCTGTTGCACAAGACCCTTACCAAAGGTTCGCCTTCCAATTATCAAACCCCGGTCATTATCTTGAATAGCACCCGCGATAACCTCACTTGCGGAGGCAGAATCCTCATCTACTAAAATGAAAAGGCTTCCTTTCTCAAAAAGTCCTTTATTTGAAGAGACTGTCTGTTCCCTTCTTCCATTATTACCCTCAACAATAACAATAGGTTTGCTAGCTTCCAAAAAATCATCGGCTATTTGCTTTGCAGGAAGTAAATAACCTCCTGGATTTCCCCTCAGATCTAAAATAAGATTTTTCATTTCTTGAGAAACCAATAAGTTAATCGCTTTTTTAAACTCATCATAGGTAGTTTGTGAAAAACGATTTATTTTGATATAACCTGTACTTTGATTTATCATGTAGGAAGCATTTATACTTGGGAGTGGGACTGGCCCTCGTATAATATCAAAAATGTATATAGAGTCTTGCAGTTTCCTATAAACAGTTAACCTAACTGGAGTAGAGGAACTTCCCTTTAACCTTGAAACAATTTGTTCACTTTTTAATTGTTTTTGAAAAAGGGTATCCTGGTCTGCCATTAAAATTCGGTCTCCAGATAGTAACCCAGCTTTTTCGCTTGGTCCTCCTTCCAAAACTCTACTTATGGCTACCGTGTCCTGTAACATTCTAAATTGAACTCCTATGCCTTCAAAATTTCCTTTCATACTTTCTGATAAAGATTCACTTTGAATAGCTGGAATGTATACTGAATGAGGATCTAACTCATCTACAATATCTTCGATCACAATTCTAACTAAGCTGTCTACATTAATCTTATCAACATAGTCCCGAGTTAGATAAGTCATTAAGCGATTAAGTTTATCAATACTTGGGTGGCTTGGGTTTAACAACGGAATTATAATGTGATTTTTTGAACCAAAAAGATATCCTATTGAAACTGACAACAATACAATGACAAATAGAAAAATAGTGTTTTTTTTCACTTCTTAATTTATTTTAATTGGATTTGAGTCAAAGAGACTCCTGCTTTTTCTAGAAATTTTAAGCCTGTAATATCTTTGTAAGCTACCGAATAAACTACCCTTTTAATCCCTGACTGGTGAATCAACTTACTGCATTCTTTACAAGGAGAAAGTGTAATATATAATGTTGCCCCATAACAGGATTGAGTTGAAGCTGCTACTTTTAAAATAGCGTTTGCCTCCGCATGAAGCACATACCATTTGGTATAATAATCTTCATCTTCGCATAGATTTTCAAAACCAGAGGGTGTGCCATTATAACCGTCAGAAATAATCATTCTGTCTTTTACAATCAAAGCACCTACTTTTTTTCGTTTGCAATGAGAAAGTTGACCCCAAATTTTCGCCATCTCTAAATAGGCTCTATCATACTTTTCTTGTTTCTTTACTGACATTGTTACTAAGATAATATTTCGTATTCAATATGATTTAAATTCGCTCAAAAATCATAGACAAAGCTTGAGATAAAATCAAAGCACCTACCAAAAATTCCCAACGGCTTTTTTGCTGTTTAAATACTTTTACAATAATAAAACTTAATAAAAGAACAGCAAGTACTATTACAATTTGAGCGAATTCTACCCCAAGAGCAAATGAAAACAAAGAATAACTAATGTCATTTTCAGGAATTAACATTTTAAAATAACGTCCAAAACCTAAACCGTGAATGATACCAAAAAGAACGGTTACAAAAGGGAAGAAAAGAGTCTTATTAATTATGAGGTTGTGCTGTTTTGGATAAAATAAAGTTATCGTATTTAATGCTATGGTAATAGGAATTAGCATCTCAATCCAATAAGATGATACTGGTATCTGAATATAAAAATTTCCTATTAAAGAAATTGTATGCCCCAAGGTAAAGAGTGTTACCCACCAAAGCAATTTTTTACTTTGATTAAATGTAAAGGGGATNGCCAAAGTAATAATGAAATAAAAATGATCTAAACCATCCCAGTCGATCACATGCCAAAATCCGAGTTCTGCATAAAAATATATTGTTTCTATCATAATCCTCTTTCTTTTCGGATTGCCTCATATGCCTTTTGGACCTCTTGAAATTTCTCTTTGGCTCCTTTAATTAATGCAGTATCTTTAGAACGCAATCTATCAGGGTGGTATTTTTTTGCCATTTCGCGGTAGGCTTTCTTCACTTCTGTATCAGTTGCACTTGACATTATTTCTAAAATTTTATAAGCGCTGTCAGTCTCTTGAATAAACATAGCTTTGATACTTTCAAAATCAGATTTTCTCAATCCTAATGCAAAAGCGATTTGATCAATTTTATTGAGTTCACTTTGAGATATAGTTCCATCCGCATTGGCAACCCCAAAAAGAAAATGCAGAACTTGTAGACGAGTTTCATAAGGTGTTCCTTCAACAAAGATTCTTGTTAACTCAGGTATGTTTTGAGCTTGTTTTTTAATTTGTTCATTAAAGGTTTCAAAGATAAGTGTAGCTTGTTCTTTGCCATAATTAGTGATGAAAAAGTTTCGAACAAACTGTAATTCTTGAGGTTTTACATCTCCATCTGCTTTGATAACGGTTGCTGAAAGTGCCAATAAGTTGAGTTGAAAGGTTCTCGATTGGGCACTAGAAAACCTTGTTTGGAAAACAGAACCACTACCTCTATTTAGTTGATCTATTGCCCCTCCAATAAAAAACCCTAATAATGCTCCTGGAAACCTTAAAAGATAATATCCTAAAAAAGCTGCAATCCATTTAATCATTTCTTTTTACTTAAATTCTTACAAATTTGACAAATAAAATTGGCCTTTCAAAACCCTTGAGATTCCATTAATTTATATCTTTGGTAAAAATAAAATTATGTATCCTCCTGAACTTGTTAAACCTATGCGCGAAGAGTTAACCAATATTGGATTTGTAGAATTGGCTAGCTCAGAAGATGTTACTAATGCCTTGGCAAAAAACGGTACAACACTAATTGTAGTGAATTCTATATGTGGGTGTGCAGCTGCAAATGCAAGGCCTGGAGTTCATTACTCCCTGCAAAATGAAAAAAAACCGGATCATCTTGTAACTGTTTTCGCTGGAGTGGACACAGAGGCAACCAAAAGTGCTCGTGATATGATGGTTCCATTTCCTCCCTCTTCCCCAAGTATTGCATTATTTAAAGATGGTAACTTAGTTCACATGATTGAACGACATCATATCGAAGGTCGACCTGCTGAACTTATTAGTGATAATTTAAAAGTGGCATACAATGACCACTGCTAAATCAGAAATTCAGTTGAAAATTCTCTAAAAAAGGATAGAATCTTATCCCTTAGATTTAGGAATAGAAATTGTAAAAGTAGTCCCTTTTTTCTTTTTAGAAACATAGTTTATTGTGCCGTTATGAGATTCAATTATATTCTTTACAATTCCAAGACCCAAACCCATCCCAGAAGTTTTAGTTGTAAATTTTGGATCAAAAATCTTGTCTTCGATTTCAGAAGAAATACCATNCCCNTTATCCATAATCGATAATATTATTTTTCNAGGCTCTGTTNTTAACTGAANACCAATTCGAGGNNCTCTTNCTTTNGGAACNGACTGTAATGCATTTTGGACAAGATTTGTAATCACACGAATCCATTGGGTCCTATCTAATTTATGAAAAATATTTGCTTTGTCTGTTGAGAACACGATGTGCTCTTGATCAAAAATATTTACTGCCTTTTGAGTAACTTCAACTAAATCAGCATTTTTCATTTTAGTTTTTGGGAATGTTGCAAAATCTGAAAAAGCTTCAGCAACATCACTCATGGTGTCTATTTGTTGAATTAATAAACTGGAAAAATTATTTAATTTTTTTTTGTTTTCAGGATCATTTGGATCAAACTTATTTTGAAAACTCTGGATAGTTAGTCGCATCGGTGTTAATGGGTTTTTAATCTCGTGAGCTACTTGACGTGCCATTTCTTGCCAAGCTTGTTGCCGCTCAGATTTAGCAAGTTTTTCTGCACTTTCTTCCAAATCATCAACCATTTTATTGTAAGAGTTTATAAGGCTATTTATTTCTCTTGTTGCGTTTTTTAAATAAATTTTCTCATTCTTTTTTTCTAATCTCATTTGACCCATTCTCACCTTAATTGTTTCTAGAGAACGAGTTACAAATCTTGATAAAAAATAGGCTATAAAAATAACTCCTATTAATAGTAAAATATAAATCTGATATAAGTTTTCTATAAATGTATTCAGCTCATTTTCTGAAAAAGAAACATCTTCAAAATAAGGGAAAAATAAAATTGCATAAGGCCTATCTAGGCTGTCTTTTAAAATATTATATGAAGCATGAAAATTATCAATTTCTGATTTATAATGTTCTACATAACTTCCTTTTTCTGAAGAATTTATTTTCTTTAATAAATCATAATTTAATTTATAATTATTTGCAACAACCTCAAGAGGTGAATGGTAAATAAAAAGAGGATTTCCATCAAGAGTAAATAGGGAATATTGTATATTATGTATTGATTTTATTTTTTCAAAGTCTGATCTATATATTTCCCATACCTCAATAGATTTATTAATCAAATTGTATTTTTGAGACAGGTAATTGATATGTCTTTTTATTTGAATTTCTTTTCGAGCAAGTCGGCCCAAATGATAATTCTCTCGCTGTGACTCATATTGAATAGTAGTAGTTCCTAAGATCATTAAGCCAGCAATTAAAAGCATTCCAATCATTACAATAAAAAGTCTTGTCCTAAATGAGATTCGCTTTGGAATTTTGAATCTTTTAATCATAAGTCTTTTCTTCTTTTATTATAAATTCTGATTCCAAGAATCAGAAGAAAACCAATTAGTATTAGGCCAATAACTCCATTAATCCAATGCAAAGTATCTTTTAAAGTAACCAGAAAAATAATTGCAAAAAGCAATAAAGTTGCTCCCTCATTCCAAATTCGCATAAAAAGACTGTTAAAGGATATTTGATCATTTTGAAACTTTAAAAACATCTGATGAGTTTTTAAATGATATGCGATAAGTAGAGTTACAAATGTAAGTTTTAGGTGCATCCAACTCTGTTCAAGCCAGATAGGCATTAATAGGATGAGCCAAAAAGCAAAAATAATTGATAATAAGGCTGAAGGCCAAGTAATAATGTACCAAAGTCTTCTTGCCATAAGTTTTAATTGTGGTATCAAAATGTCAGCTTCCGACCTGGGCTTTTTTGAAGCTTCTATGTGGTATATAAAAAGCCTTGGGATGTAAAACAATCCTGCAAACCATGTGATCACAAAGATCAAATGTAAAGCCTTAATATAGTTATAATACAATTAGGTTTTACTTTATCGTTAAATAGTCTAGTTTTAATTTTGCAAAGGCTATATTGAAAGCTTCTAAATCGCTAGAAATTAACTTGTTATAGTTAGCTAAATGTAAATTTACTTTTTCAGTAAGTTCTATACGCACAGCTTCATCTTGGTCAGTAGGTGGAAAATCATTATTTGTAACCAGGCTATTTAAATGTCCTAACTTATTTGTCAAACGAATTGGGAAATTCAGCGGATCTTGGTTACTCTTATTTTTTATCTGATAAAGTGCCTTTTCAATATTTGTAAGAAAAGTATTCAATTCATTTGCCTTAGCTATCAAATCACTTACATTTTCATTATTCGAATAATTAGTTTTAAAGGTCTCTAATTTTTCTCGAATATTTCGAATGTTTTTAATTGCTTTATGAGCCTCATCAACGGTAGTATTGACTTTATTCACAAAATCAAACTGAAGTTTCATTTCAGAAACGGAAACTTCTGATCTTGGATCTGGTAAGATTACAAAATCTTCCTCTTGAGAGACTTCATTTTTTTCTAAAACAACCTTGTATTTTCCTGGCACAGCTTTAGCACCCAAAAATGAGGCACTCCAAAAAATCATTCCCTCAATAGTTTCTGAACCCTGATATCGAGTATCCCAAACAAAGGTGTTTCCTCCTTCTTTTAACTCAAGCTTATTTTGTTCATCTGAAGAACTGAAGGTTTTAATTAAAGTGCCATCTTCTTCTTTGAAATGTAAAGCAACCGTATCTTTTTCCTTATTGAAGTCTTTTAGATTGAAATGTATTATAACTCCATTTGGAAGATTAGTGCCTTCTGTCAAGGATGACTCTGTATAAGAGCCTTGAGTCCGATAGCTATCCTTGGGCTTAAACAATTTTATGGGTTCGGAAGCAGTGTTTTTATCAATCTGATGCAAAACTGTTAGGTCATCCAAAATCCAGATACTTCTTCCTTGTGTTGCAACTATTAAACTATTATCCTTTATAGTCAAATCAGTTACAGGTACAATTGGTAGATTAAGCTGAAAAGGATGCCATGTTTTTCCGTCATCATGAGAAATATACATTCCGGTTTCTGTACCTGTATAAAGCAATCCCTTTTTTTCAGGATCAGCTCGTAATACGCGTGTAAAATGTTCAGAAGAGATCCCTTTAGTTATTATACTCCATGTTATACCATAATCTGTAGTTTTATAAAGATATGGTTTGAAATCTCCCGTTTTATATAGTGTGCCTGCTACATAACAGACTGCTGGATCAAATGGAGATGGCTCAATACTATTAATCATTAACCATTTTGGCATATTGAGTGGAGTAACATTTTTCCAACTCACTCCTCCGTCTTGTGTCAAGTGTAACAATCCATCGTCACTTCCTACCCACATCAATCCTTCTCTTAAAGGTGATTCATTTGCTGCAAAAATGGTACAATAGTACTCTACACCTGTATTATCCTGAGTAATAGGGCCCCCTGATGATTTTAATTTTTGTGGGTCATTTCTAGTTAAATCTGGGCTGATTATTTTCCAACTTTGCCCTTCATCTTCTGACACATGAACATGATTAGAAAAGGTGTATAACTTTTTGGGATTATGCTTACTAAAATGAATAGGAAAATTCCATTGGAAACGATATTTCATCCCCTCAGCACCATAGCCCATGGGATTGTCGGGCCATACATTTATTCCTCTTTCAGAATTGGTTTTATGATTTAAACGAGTTAAGTATCCCCCATAACTGCCACCATAAACAATATCATTGTCTAAAGGATCAATAGCTAAATGTGCAGACTCTCCTCCCGCAGTTGGCTCCCAATCCTCTTCTGAAATTCCTGACCCGGCAGAACGATGATTAACCCTTAGTGTTGAATTATCTTGTTGAGCAACATATATTCTATAAGGAAATGAGTTGTCAGTAGTGACTCTATAAAATTGAGCTGTTGGTTGATTGTGATATGTACTCCATGTGCTTCCTCCATTGTAAGTAATTTGTGCTCCTCCATCATCCCCTATAATCATACGATTGTTATCTTCTGGAGCAATCCATAAATCATGATGATCTCCATGAGGAGCATCATTACTTTTGAATGTTTTACCACCGTCTTTTGATTTGTGATAGGAAACATTCATTACATATAAAATATCTTCATCTTGAGTATCTGCATAAATCTTTGAATAATACCAAGCTCGTTGACGTAAAGCCCTACTATCATTAATATGGTTCCATGTTGATCCCCCGTCCTCGGATCTGTATACCCCTCCTTTATCTTTATTTTCGACTATTGCCCAAACTCTTTGAGGATTAACTGGAGAAACAGTCACTCCAATTATTCCCAAAATACCATCTGCAAAGCCCTTGTGATTACTTACCTCTGTCCAATTTTCACCCTGATCAGTGCTTTTCCATAGAGCAGATCCTTCGCCACCACTATTAAGACTGTATGGTGTTCTATTTACTCTCCATGTTGCAGCGAAAAGTGTCCTTGGATTGGAAGGGTCCATAACCAATTCGACAGCTCCTGAATAATTGTTTGTAAACAAAACTTTTTTCCATGATTTTCCACCATCAATAGATTTGAATACTCCTCTTTCTGCTGTTGGTTTATATATATTCCCTAATACAGCTGCATAAACTATATTGTGGTTGTTTGGATCTATAACAATTCTAGGGATATGACGTGACTTTGGTAATCCTGAAAAAGACCAAGTTTTTCCAGCATCGACACTTTTCCAAATCCCGTATCCAGACGAAACATTGCCTCGGAGTGTAACCTCGCCACCACCAACATAAATTACATTTGGGTCACTTTTAGCAACACTTACAGAACCTATACTCCCTCCAAAATAGCCATCAGAAATATTCTCATAAGTCTGTCCACCGTCTTGTGTTTTCCAAACACCCCCTCCTGTGGCCCCAAAATAAAACAGATTTGGTTTTCCAGGGACCCCTGTTACGGCAGCTGAACGTCCTCCTCTATGAGGGCCGATTGATCGGTAATGAAGTGATTCATAGGTAGTTTGAGGATAGCTAATTTCACTTTTATTATTTTTCCTCTTTGATTGTGCGTCTGAAGGTTGAAAGGTAACTAGCGATAAAATAAAAAAGGTGAAAAAGAATTTGTGGTATAAAAACTGTTTTTTCATAATAATTTGTTTCTGTAATAAATAAAATTATGAAATTTAATTTTATTTATATCATTTATAAATTTTGTTGGTTTTAAATTAATTCCTTTCGAATTGCATGATTCAAAAAAATAATAGTTAACAAAGTAGATAGAAAATCTGCAATTGGGAATGCTAACCAAACACCAAGCAAACCTAAATTATTGGGAAGTATAAAGAGTAAGGGAATAAAGAAAAGGCCTTGACGGCTCAATGTTAGTAATAAGGCTGGCTTTGCTTTACCTATAGCTTGAAAGTAGGCAGCACCAATAAGCTGGACCCCAATAATGGGAAGTGCCAGAAATACATATCTTAGGGCCGTTGGAGTTTGTTTTGAGACTTCTATATTATCAGTAAAAACTTGTGGTACAGAGTTTGAAAAAAAGACAATTGTAATAAAAATTACAGTAGCTAATAGACTTGAGTAAATTATGGAANTNGTAATTGTTTTTCTTACTCTTTTCCAATTTTTTGCTCCATAATTNTATCCNGCNATAGGCAAAAATCCTTGTGTTATTCCAAATATTGGGAAAGTTGCNAACATCAACATTCTGCTAATAATTGCATATACAGTAATNGAGGCTTCTCCACCAATNGAAAATAAAATATTATTTACNAGGAGAATTGTNAAGCTAANCATAGCTTGGCGTGCCAGAGTNACTGACCCTAATAAGGAGATTTCTTTAACTAANTTTTTTTGTAGGTTNAAGATCTTTAATTTTNGCCTCAGAGAAGATTTACCAGAAAGAAAAAAATAAATAATATAAGTAGCACANACTCCATATGATAGAGTGGTTGCCCATGCTGCACCNNTCATGCCNAAATCAAAAATTTTTATAAAAATATAATCAAGTGTCANGTTTGAAATTGAAGGAAGCAACATGGCATACATTGCATCCTTGGGTTTTCCTTCTGCCCTAATGGTATTGTTTGCCATCATGCAAAAAGCTAAAACTGGAACCCCATACATTACAATGATATAATATGTTTTTGCGTAAGAAAAAAGTGAGCCTTTGCCTCCAAAAATGGGGATAATTTGATTAACAAATAATAAACCGAAACTAACAACAAATGTGGTAAACAGAATTGTCATCGTAATCTGATTCCCAAAAGTATATTCTGCTTTAATGATNTTTTTTTCACCTAAACTTCTCGAGATAATAGAAGCCCCTCCAACACCAATTGACATNCCCAANGCAGCGATAAAAAAAGAAACANGTAATACTACATTTATTGCTGCAATAGCATCNGAACCTATCCATTGTCCTACAAAAATAGTATCAATAAGAATGTTCAATGACATAACAAGTATTCCAATTGATGCGGGAATAGCCTGTTGAACTAGNAGTTTGGGAATGGGAAGTGTCGCTAAAAGTTCCGTATCAGATTTCTTCATTCTGAACTTTTCGTGTGAGCCCACTCATCTATCCATCTACTTAATACATCTATCCATTCTTGCCTATCATTAATACATGGTATCAAATGTAATTGCTTTCCTCCTTTTTGTTCAAAATCCTCAGCCGCTTCCATACCAATTTCTTCTAAGGTTTCTAAACAATCTGAAACAAAAGCTGGTGTTGCAATTGCAAGTTCTTTTGTCCCCGATTTGGCAAAATTTGCNACTGTTTTATCAGTGTAAGGTTTTAACCAAGATCCTAAAATAGATACACGAGATTGAAAACTAGTTGAAAAAGCATCCTCTTTTAACTCAAGGTACTCCGCCACTTTTATAGAAGTCATTTCACATTGATGTCGGTAACAATAAGCATGTGCTGGTGAATCTTCAAAACAACATTTCCCATCCAATTTACAATGTGATTTNGTTANATCAGATTTTCGAATGTGTCGTTCTGGAACCCCATGATATGAAAATAATAAATGCTCCCAATCTTTTCCTTGTAATGCTTGCTGAATAGAATTCCCTAATACCNTTATGTAATCAGGGTGATTGTAAAAAGGAGGCAAAGAAGTAATCTCCATATCTGGAAAATATTCTTTTTGTAATTTTTCTGCAAGGGCNAAAATAGTTTCTGTTGTTGCCATTGCAAACTGGGGATATAATGGTACCAAAAGAACCTCATTTACTCCCTTTTTTCTTAAATCTTCCATCCCNTTTTTAATAGAAGGGTTTCCGTANCGCATAGCTAAAAACAAAGGAACNGAAATCTTTTTTTTAACTTTTTCTTGTAATTTTTTTGAAAGTACAATTAATGGGGAACCNTCTTTCCACCAAATTTTTTTGTANGCCTTTGCGGATCTTTTCGGACGNGTTTTTAAAATAATCCCCTTGACTAAAAAAGTTCGAAACCANTTAGGTAAATCAATTACCCTCTCGTCCATTAAAAANTCATCTAAATAATTTCTGACATCATCTGTTTCTGTACTATCTGGAGAACCCAGATTGACAAGCAAAACACCTTTCATCTGCAATTTTTTACNAAGATACTGAACCTAAGTATTTCTTTGGAGTAGTTCCGTATTTCTTTTTAAATGCTGCTATAAAATGACTTGAAGTACTATAGCCAAGTTTGAGAGCAACTTCATTNACATTATATTTCTNGGAATCCAGCATTATCCTTGCTTCATCCATTTTATGATCTAATAAATAAGCAAATACAGTATCCCCATAAAGTTGTTTAAATCCTTCTTTTAATTTTTTTAAGGATAGTCCAATATTTACTGCCAATTCATCTAAAGAGGGTGGATCAGTCATACGNTCTAAAATTATTTCTTTTGCTTTCCTGATTTTCTGAACGTTTTGCTCATCTACTAAAAAAGGACATTTTTCTAGAGAAGGGTCTTCATTTTTGTTAAAGTAAAGACTCAAAACTTCATAAACTTTTCCCTTGAAGTATAATGACTTCATACTATTGTGAACTTTNGCTTGTAATATTTGACTAAGTACAACAGCAATAGATGAAGTAAAAAGCTGATTATCATAAAATTTTTTGGCACTGTTTTCAGGGCTCAAAAAAGATATATGGTCAGCATCATTTGAAAATAAAGAATGGAATTTAGTAATGGAAATCAAAATACTTACCATCCAAGTATTAGGAGATAACTCCACATCGATTGGNAAAGCTTTTTGAGGGTTATATAATAACATTGAATGTTCTTCTCTAACTTGAAAAGTATAACTCCCTNCATTGAAAGTGAAATTTATTAGTCCTTTTAAACAGAANTGAAATTGAATAAAATCCTGATTTACAGGATGTTTTTTCATAACTATTGCTTCAGAATCATTTTTCAGACGAAGGACATAAAAGCCAGATTCAATTTCAGATTCNTTAAAAGAACTTTTAACGTTATTTTTCATTTTAAACATTTTTCTCTACTTTCATGTAAAATCTTAGAAAGCTGAACAAAATTAACTCTTTTTTATAGATTTTTTTAAAAAAATTGTTTAAAACCTTATCAGCTATTTATAAACTTTTTATCGTTACTTTTTTTAAGAACTCTCCCTTAAATTTGTCATGAAATTTGATAGAAACTTTTGATGAAAGTGAATTATTTCTTTGCAGTTGGTGTAAGTTATAAAACTGCGAACATTGACCTAAGAGGAAAATTCAGTTTAAATGATTCTCAACATCACGCTTTATTTTTAGATGCAAAGGAGAANAATATTTCAGANTTNACAGTTATTAATACATGTAATCGCACAGAACTTTACGCTTGGGNACATAATTCTGAAAAACTGATTGATTTACTTTGTAAACATAGTGATGGAGACAAAGCTCTATTTAATCAAATTGGATACGAACTTCGNGGTGAAGNAGGTATTCTTCACTTCTTTCGTGTNGGAACAGGACTTGAAAGTCAAATTCTAGGAGATTTTGAAATTATTGGCCAGATCAAACAAAGTTTTTACCGGTCAAAAAAAATGGGCCTCNTGCAGGGATCATTAGAGCGCTTAACTAACACTGTCATTCAGGCCAGTAAAAGAATTAAAACAGAAACGGAAATTTCTAGTGGAGCAACTTCCGTAGCTTTTGCATCNGTCCAATATATTTTAAATAANATTGAAAATATTTCTACCAAAAATATTCTACTTTTTGGAACTGGNAAAATAGGAGCCAATACTTGTGGAAATTTGGTCAAGCATACTCAAAATGATCATATTACCCTAATTAATAGAACTCAATCTCGTGCAGAAAAGATCGCGAAAAAATTTCCATTGTCTGTAAAACCTTATGGAGAACTAGCAGCTGCAATNCATGATGCAGATATTCTAATAGTAGCTACTGGGGCACAAAATCCTACAATTACCTCAGATCTAATACACACTAATAANCCACTACTTGTTCTTGANCTTTCAATCCCCAGAAACGTCGCATCTGAAGTTAATAATCTAATTAATGTACAAGTAGTTCATTTGGATGAACTTTCTCAAATCACNGATGNAACTTTCGAAAAGCGCAANAAATACATACCAAAAGCTGAAAAAATATTGGNTGAAATAAAAGAAGANTTCTTAAACTGGCTTGAACATCGAAAATATATACCCGCACTTAATGCCTTTAAGGAAAAGATNGTTCTTCCAGAAAAAGAAGANAAAGAAATTGAAAAATATGTNAATAATTGTTTTGGCTACCAAANAAAACATCAAATAGCTCAAAAAATTACAGGGCAAATTGCTGCTTATATTCGTGAAAATCCNCATCAAGCTGAGNAAACTATTNAATTAATTACGAATATTTTTGAACTTGAANCNGAAAAATTATCTCCAAGATGATTCGCATCGGTACNAGAAAAAGTGCTTTGGCGCTCTGGCAAGCTAATNAAGTCAAAGATCTTCTAGAAAAANANGGTCATATTGCTAGTTTAGTTCCTNTAGAAAGTAGTGGTGAAAAAGACTTGGTTCAACCGATNTATANAATGGGTATTAAAGGNGTTTTTACAAAAGCACTTGACCATGCGCTTNTAAATAATAAGATAGATCTTGCAGTTCACAGTTTNAAAGATGTNCCTACANTACTCCCTAAGGAAATTGAAATTTGTGNNTATTTAGAACGTGGTGCCGNACATGACGTTATTNTGTATCATCCNAATTTTGTTAATTGGAAAAAAAATAATCTTATAGGAACTGGAAGTTTGAGGCGCCGTGCACAATGGTTAAGAAAATATCCNAATCACANTACNGAAAATCTTAGAGGTAANCTTCAAAAACGNATTAAAAAGCTTAAATCGTCGGATTGGGGTGGAGCTATTTTTGCTCANGCAGGTTTGGAACGTATTGATTTATTAAAAAATTTCACTGTTTTAGATTGGATGATTCCTGCTCCGGGACAAGGTATTATTGGAGTAGCATCATTAAAAAAAAATAAATTAATTTCAAAAATGATTCATGCTCTGAATAATCGAAAAACAGAATTATGTGCTCAAATAGAACGCAGCTTTCTAAATACTCTAGAAGGTGGATGTGCTGCACCTATTGGAGCATACGCAAATATTGAAAAGAACATACTCCACTTTCACGGTGGTCTTTTTTCGTTAGATGGAACTAAGGCCCTAATTCATAAAACACAAGTATCCCTAGAGAATACAGAAGGACTTGGTAAAAAGGCTGCGATTAAGATGTTAAATGAGGGTGGTTCTAATTTGATGAAAGAAATTAAAAATCAATTAAAATGAGATTGCTTGCAACTAAAACTCTCAGCAATAATCTAAGAGAACGTTTGATTCAGAGAGGGATTTCATTGATTGAATATCCTCTAATAAGAATAAATCCAATTCCTTTATATAATTTGAATTTTCAGGACTCTTTGATTTTTACAAGCCAGAATGCAGTGAACCTAGCATTTGATTCTAGTGAAATTAGAGTAAATATTCAGGGGAAAAAATACTTTTGTGTGGGAGAAAAGACAAAAAAACTTTTAGAAGAAAAAGGGCAAAAAGTACTTAAAATGACTAAAAATGCGTTTGATTTAGCTCATTTTTTAGTAAAAAACCACAAAAATGACTCATTTTCTTTTTTTTGTGGAAAACTTCGAAGAGTGGAAATCGAGTATTTATTGACTCAAGAAAAAATAAACTTGCAAATACATGAGCTCTATAATACAATCTATACTTCAAAACACTTTCAAAGTAAGTTTGGAGGTATCCTTTTTTTTAGTCCTTCAGCCGTAAATAGTTTTTTTTCAAAAAACACTTGGCCTGCACAAACCCATGGTTTTTGTATTGGCTCCAGCACCTCAGAAGTTTTAAAGCAATACACAACAAACTACAGTCAGGCCAAAAAACCAAGTGAAAACCATCTTTTATTTACCATAAACCATTACTATACAAAACATTATGTTGAAAAATGATCTTTTTTTAAAAGCCCTCAGGGGAGAAAGTGTTACACGTCCTCCAGTTTGGATTATGCGGCAAGCAGGACGGTATCTGCCAGATTTTTTAGCCTTAAAACACAAATACGATTTCTTTACCCGGTGCCAAACACCTGAACTTGCAACAAAAATTACACTTATGCCTATTGACCAAATTGGTCCTGATGCCGCAATTTTATTCAGCGACATACTCGTAGTTTTAAAAGCCATGCGAATACCTGTTGAAATGAAGGATGGGTTTGGGCCTTTGATTCCAAATCCAATTCGCACAAAACAAGATGTGGAACAGGTAATTGTTCCAAATATTAATGAAAACTTAGGTTATGTGATGGAAGCCATCAAGATGACTCAAATAGAAATAAACAATCGTGTCCCATTGATTGGTTTTGCAGGTTCCCCATGGACATTATTATGCTATGCTGTTCAAGGACAGGGTTCAAAAAATTTTGATAAAGCAAAAGCTTTTTGTTTCAGTCAACCTAACTTGGCTAAGACTTTGCTTCAAAAAATAACTGATACTACTATTTTATATTTAAAGGAAAAAGTGTCTTCTGGAGTTAATGCAGTTCAAATCTTTGACTCTTGGGGAGGTTTACTCTCTCCCAAGGATTATAATCTGTTTTCATGGCCTTATATTCAGCAAATTGTAACAGCACTAAAAGATAAAACTTTTGTAATCGTTTTTGGAAAAGGTTGTTGGTTTGCCCTAAATGAAATGGGAAAATCAGGAGCTGCTGCGCTTGGTATCGATTGGACTTGTTCTGCAAGAAATGCAAGGTATCTTTCTGGAGGAAATATAACACTTCAGGGAAACTTTGACCCTTCTCGTTTACTTTCTCCAATTCCTGAAATAACAAAAGAAGTTTATAATATGATTAATGAATTTGGAAAAGATCGCTACATAGTTAATCTAGGGCATGGTATCCTTCCTAATATCCCTGTTGATAATGCCAAAGCCTTCGTAGATGCAGTAAAATCTTATTATTAATCATTATGAAAGACCTCTTTTACAAATATATTCTATCCCTTCAGGATGAAATAACCAAAGAGCTTGAGGCTATTGACGGAAAAGCTTACTTTAAAGAAGATCTATGGGAAAGACCTGGAGGTGGTAATGGTCGGACTAGAATAATTAAAAATGGTGAAGTAATTGAAAAAGGAGGGGTTAATATTTCCTCAGTTCATGGCTACCTACCCAAAAGTATGCAAGAGTACTTTAAAGTAGGTAATGTTAATTTTTATGCTTGTGGATTAAGTTTAGTCATACATCCTATGAATCCCATGGCACCAACTGTACATGCGAACTGGCGCTATTTTGAAATGTATGATATGGATGGAAAAATTACAGATCAATGGTTTGGCGGGGGGCAAGACTTAACACCTTACTATCTCTTCATAGAGGATGCACAACATTTTCACAAAATCTGTAAAAAAATTTGTGATAAACACCATAATGATTACTACAGAAAATTTAAAAAAAACTGTGATAGCTATTTTTTTAATAAACATAGAGAGGAAGCTCGTGGTATTGGTGGCCTTTTTTTCGACAATCTTAAAGAAAATGAAATATTTAGCTTAAAAGACCGATATAATTTTGTGACAGCTGTTGGAAAATCTTTTTTAGAAGCCTACATGCCAATTCTTAGAATAAGAAAGGATCTAGAATATACTTCCGAACATCGTAACTGGCAAGAAATTAGAAGAGGACGATATGTAGAATTTAATTTAATTCACGATAAAGGGACTCTTTTTGGATTAAGTACAAATGGGCGTGTTGAAAGTATATTAATGAGCCTTCCTCCAAAAGTTCAGTGGTGTTACGATCATAAACCAATAGTCGGAAGTGATGAAGAACAACTTTTAAAAGTTCTCAAATCACCAAGGAATTGGGTATGATAAGAATCTTTATGAAAGAAGGCAGAATATTTGTATTTTAAAATAATTAAATAATTTCATGAATACCCTCGATATCTTATTTGTTCTTCCCTTATTAATCATCTTTTCATATTTGTTTGATGCCTTTGCTCGAAAAACTAAATTCCCCTCAGTTATTTTATTAATGTTAACTGGAGTTATAATCCGCTTTTTTACTTCATTTTCAGGTTATTATAATTTTGCTTTTTTAGACAACCTTATTCCCGTTCTAGGAACTATCGGTCTAATTTTGATTGTATTAGAAGGAGCAATGGAATTGGAAATTACTAAAGAGAAATTACCTCTAGTTTTAAAAGGGTTTTTAGCAGCTTTAGTTATTCTATTAGCAAATATTTTTGTTCTGCAACTATTGTTTGAATTAATATTTAAGATGGAAAGTTCCAGCGCTGTACTCTTTGCAATTCCCCTATCTATTATAAGTAGTGCGGTAGCCATTCCCTCAGCATCTAGCCTACTTCAACTTGAACGAGAATTTGTGGTTTATGAATCTACTTTTTCAGATATTCTGGGAATTATGATATTTAATTATGTCTTACGTCAAATAGAAACTCAAAAAAATCTTATTGGCCTAGAACCTTTAATTTCTTTAGGTCTTCAAATTCTTGGAGTGATTTTAATTTCTTTAATTATTACTTATGTCTTATTTAAACTTATACAACAAATTGATCATAAAGTTAAATTCTTTTTAATTCTAGCTTTACTAATTCTAGTATATGCATTTGGAAAATTATTTCATCTTCCTGCATTGGTTACCATTTTTATTTTTGGAATCTTTTTAAGTAATGTTAAAAGTTTACTTCCTAGTTTTTTAAAAAAGAAACTAGACTTAAAGTCTACGGAAACGGAAATCAAAGAGTTTCATTTATTAACTGCCGAATCTACATTTATAGTCAGAACATTTTTCTTTTTGTTCTTTGGCTTCTCAATTCAAATTACAGACTTTGTAAATATTACTCCTCTTATTTTTGGATCATTAATTTTTATAGTGATGTTTATTCTTCGGTACTTATACTTTACTGCTACTAATTTTAAACTAAAACCTAGNCCTATAGTCTATATGTCCCCAAGAGGTTTAATTAGTATTTTACTTTTTCTCCAACTCAAAGAAGTCGCTTTTATAAATACAGAAGAAAACCTAATTGANGAGAGATTACTTTTAATTGTAATTTTAAGTTCAATGTTCGTAATGCTATTAGGCACAATGAAAAAATCTCAAATTACAAAGGAATTTGAATTTGAGGATGAAGAACCTATTTCTGTTGAAATGGATCTAGACTCTAGCACATTTAATAAAGACGAATCCAAAAACCTATAAGACTATGTATCCCATACAACGCAATCGAAGGTTAAGAAAAAGCNAAAGCCTTAGAGCTCTTTTACAAGAATACCACTTAAGCTCTAATGACTTTATTGTTCCTTTATTTATTATTGAAGGAAAACAAAAAAAAGAAGAAATTCCTTCTATGCCTGATTATTTTAGAATGAGTACTGATTTACTTTCAGCACACGTTAAAAGTCTTTGGAACTTAGGANTGAAATCTGTTTTACTNTTTGTTAAAGTTCCAGACAGCAAAAAGGACAACAAGGGAACTGAAGCACTAAATCCAGATGGTCTAATGCAACGCGCAATTAAAACCGTTAAAGATTCTGTGCCTGAAATGGTTGTGATATCAGATATTGCATTAGACCCCTACTCCTCGTTTGGTCACGACGGTATTGTAATGGAAGGTGAAATATTAAATGATAAGACAGTAAATATACTCTCAAAAATGGCATTATCNCATACTCATGCAGGAGCTGATGTAGTGGCGCCTAGTGATATGATGGATGGTAGAATTCTCAAAATACGTGAGCAACTAGAGTTAGCAGAATTTTTCGATACAGTAATTATGAGTTATAGTGCCAAATACGCCTCTGGTTTTTACAGTCCTTTTAGAGAAGCTTTAGACTCTGCACCTGGCTTTGGAGACAAAAATACTTATCAAATGGATTTTAGAAACCGTAAGGAAGCGATAGTGGAAACTAAGCGAGATATTGAAGAAGGAGCAGATATTGTTATGGTTAAGCCCGGTTTAGCTTATTTAGACATTATTCGTGATTTAAGCGATCAAGTAGCAACTCCAATTGCTGCTTATCAAGTAAGTGGAGAGTATGCTATGCTAAAGGCTGCAGCAGAAAAAGGATGGCTGGATCACNATCAAATTATGATGGAACAGCTTCTTAGTTTTAAGAGGGCTGGTGCTTCTTTAATTGCAAGCTATTTTGCTGAAGAAGCTGTTAAACTAATCTAAAATGGTTTTACAAATCCAAAAGTTTATTAGGACCCTTTTTTAGGTCCGTTCTGGAGCAAAAGATTTTAGATCTAATGAGGGTTCATGGCTAGAAATAATTTCATTTACAAGTTTACCGGTGGCTGGGCCTAAACTCCAACCCATCATGGAATGGCCAGTTGCTAGGACTAAATTTTTTACTGCTGAGTGTCTCCCAATAAAAGGAAGTCCATCATGAGAAAGGGGTCGAAGTCCACTTTGAACTTTATCAATAGTACTTTTTGAAATATTAATTCCTGGATAATAATCCGATCCAGCCTTTGCAATTGCAGCTACTCTTTTAGTATTAATTTGATTATTGATTCCCGAAAGTTCCATAGTTCCTCCAAAACGAGTAAAACCTTTCATAGGAGTAACAGCTACTTTGGATTCTAATAAAATTGCTGGAAGTGAAATACCTGTTGGCTTATGGTAATTTAGACTATATCCTTTTCCCGCCTGAACCGATAGACGAATTCCTAATTCTTTTAAAATTCTTTCAGACCAAGCTCCAGAAGCGATAACAAATTCATCAGCACTTATGACCTCCTTAGTTGTTTTTATAGCATTTATATTTTTCCCTTTTTTTTGGAAGGAAGTCACTTTAGTATCCAATAAAAATTCAACACCATTATTTATTAAATACTCCTTTAAATTTTTTATGAATAATTCTGGAGTACTGTGAGCATCACTTTCGTAANAGAATGCTCCGGCAATATCCATAGGTGCTTGAGGTTGTTTTTTTAAAACTTCTTCTTGTGTATATTGATTTACAGTAATTCCAAAATCAGCAGCCCAACGTGCAACTTTTGCTTCTTCCCTCTCTGCATTAGATGTTTTGTAAGCCATAAGTAGACCTTTAGATTCCAAATGAAAATCTAAAAATTTGTTTTGTTGCATTTCTAAATATAACTTTTTGCTCAAAAGATTAATGTCCAGAATAGACTTCATGGATTTTTGAACGTGCTCATGTGTACATGCTTTAATAAATTTTAAGCCCCAACGGATCAAATCCATGTCAAATCTAGGTTTAATATAAAAAGGGCTAGAAGTGTTAAACATCCATCTTATTCCTTTGGAAATCATCCCTGGAGCTGCCATTGGTACAATATGACTTGGTGTTAGATATCCTGCATTTACATGGGAAGCTCCCGATTGAAGATTCCCTTTGTCTATAATACATACTTCGTGACCTTCCTTTCTAAGATAATAAGCAGTTGAAAGTCCAACAATTCCTCCCCCAATAACAATTACATTCTTTTTTATCATATCATATGACCTGAAAACCTTTTACATATGGATCTTCAGGGTCTAAAATCAATTGATTATATCCAATAATTCTTGCATTTCCTTTAATNCTTGGGATTATTCCTTGTAAAGTCCCAACTTGTGTCTCTGCTTCAATTCTTCCAATAAACTTTGAGCCAATAATGCTTTCATGAACAAAAGATTCACCAACTTTTAATTTTCCTTTAGCATGCCATTGTGCCATACGAGCACATGTTCCTGTTCCACATGGAGAGCGATCGATGGCTTTGTCTCCATAAAAAACAGCATTACTCGCTGTTGATCCATTTTGTAATGGCAGACCACCCCAAAGTACATGGCTGCACCCTTTTATCTTTTCATCTAAAGGGTGCTTAAACGTATAGTTTTCATTGATTTTACTCCTAATCTCCCGACTCCATCCAATCAATTCTGAAGCTGTATATTCATTAATTCCTTCAAAATTCTTTTGAATGTCTATGATAGCATAAAAATTACCACCATATGATACGTCAATATTTAAACTGCCTAAATCTGAACAATCTATTTTTAAATCAAAGGCAGATAAAAATGCAGGGACATTAGTAAATTTTATTCCTGTTATTTTTTCTCTTTCTTTAAAATAATTAGCCACTACCAATCCAGCTGGGGTTTCAACTCTTAAGACACCTTCTTTTTTAGGATGGATCAATTGTTCTTCTAAAAGAATAGTGAGCGCTCCAATCAATCCATGGCCGCACATTGGTAGACATCCACTAGTTTCGATAAATAAAAGAGCAACATCATTGTCAGTATTTTCAGGGGAATAAAAAAAGCTTCCACTCATCATATCGTGACCGTGAGGCTCAAACATTAATCCAGTTCTAATCCAATCATAATCTCTGATAAAGTTTAGTCTTTTCTCTCCCATTGTAATTCCTTCAAGTTTCGGCCGAGGTGATTTTACTAGACGAACTGGATTGCCAGCGGTGTACGCATCTATACAGTCAAAGACAAGCCTATCATTGGTCTTCATAATTTATTTTTTGTTTGCTTTCCATTGACAATTCTATTTAATCCTAAAGGGTTTTCATTTTGCAAAGCAGGAGGAAGTAATTGATTCGGACAATCTTGGAAAGCTACAGGACGGAGCCAACGATAAATAGAATCAGTTCCTACTGAAGTATAACGAGCATCAGTAGATGCAGGAAAAGGCCCTCCATGATGCATGGCTTCTATTACTGCAACTCCTGTGGGTACACCTTCAAAAAGTAAACGGCCCACTTTATTTTTCATTATCGTAATCAAAGAATTTAATTCTGAATATTCTTCTTTTTGTGATAAAAGTGTGCCTGTTAATTGGCCTGGAAGCATGTTTGCTACCTCTTCCATTTCGTTCAAAGAACGGCAATGTACAAATAGACTGAAAGGTCCAAAAACTTCTTCGCTGAGTTGTTGGTTTTTAATTAAAGACTCCGCAGATATTAACCCAATAGCCGAATTATTTTTCAAGGATGTTGAGAGATTAACTTCTGAATTTTTTTTAAATTTATCTAATTGTAGCAGATAGTTTTTTTCAATATTGGCATGAACCATTGGGGGTAAACTAAACTCACTTAGTTTCTGACGTACTTGAGACACAATATTACTTTTAGTCCTGGGATCACAAAATACTATAAATCCAGGATTGGTACAAAACTGTCCAGTCCCAAGTGCAATTGACCCTGCTAATTTTTCTGCTAAATTTTTATCTTTTGATAATCTGCTTTCTGTAATAAAAATTGGATTCACACTCCCCATTTCAGCAAATACTGGAATTGGTTCTGGTCTAGTCTGGGCAATATCATATAGTGCTTTACCTCCTGTATAACTACCTGTAAAACCAACACCTTTCAAAAGGGGGTGCATAATTAGTTGCCTACCAATACTATGAGAATTTCCTGATAAATGAGAAAATATTTCTAGGGGGAATCCGCAAGAAATAATCGCTTTNTGAATTGCCTCTGCCACAAGGGCGCTGGTNGCTGCATGATANGGATGAGCTTTTANAATTACGGGNCATCCAGCTGAAAGAGCAGAAATCGTNTCACCTCCTGCNGTTGAAAATGCTAAGGGNAAATTACTAGCTCCAAAAATACNTATCGGTCCAATAGGATTNAGNATTTTTCTTAAATCTANTCCAACNAAATGGATNATTGGCTGNACGAATGATCCTTCCTCTAAAAGTTCAANAAACCGCTCAATTTGNCCCAAAGTGCGCTGAAACTCTCCTTTTGANCTTTCTNTAGAAAANGCAGATTCTGCNTNATAGATTTCTAAAAGGAAATCACTGGATTTTNTAAGTTCNGCTTGAATGGCTTTTAATAAAACGATTCGATCTTTAAATGATGTTGCAGCATAANGATCAAAAATAGCCGAAGCTTTATTTANAGCTATATTTATTTGCTCTTTATTAGTTTCTTGAAAAAGATANGGTAACGGTTNCTTTGTTTTAGGGTTTACAGTTTGAAAGGTTTGTGCCTTTGAATTATCCTGCCAATCACCAGCAACTAAATTTTGTNTTTTTATCATAAATATTTTTTGTAATCCAAATCCTTTGGCCGGTTANTAAGACTNTTTTTTATAATATTTTGTACCCGTTTAAGTTCNATTCCNTTTAAAGGAAGTCTTGGNGCTCTTACATATCCTGTTCCTAAGCCAGTAGCTAATTCACATAGCTTAATATTTTGAACCAATTGTGGAGANATATCCAATTCAAGTAAGGGTAAGAACCACCTAAAAATTGACCGTGCTTTTTCCACTTCACCTCTTTTACAATAAGTATAGATAGCTAATGTTTCCTCAGGAAATGCATCTACAAGTCCAGCGACCCAGCCACTAGCTCCCATTAATAGAGTTTCCATAGCAATAGTATCAACTCCACATAAAATTTTAAATCGATCTCCAAAGCGATTAATCATTCTAGTTACATTAGTAACATCACGAGTCGATTCCTTGACCGCNGAAATATTTTTATATTGCTCTAAGGATTCAAACATGTCTAAAGTTACTTCTGTTTTATAATCNACAGGGTTATTATAAATCATGATTGGTAACTCGGTTGATGTAGCTACTTCTGAAAAATATGANACTGTCTCCATATCTGTTGCNCTGTATCGCATAGGTGGAAGTAACATCAAGCCGTCGGCCCCNTCTTCCTCTGCCTTTTNTACAGAANGTACAGCTTCATTAGTAGATTGTTCGGCAATGTTCATAATAACTGGAACTTCTCCNGCAACTAGATTTAAAGTAGTAGCCAATAGTTGTTTTTTTTCTTCAACTTTAAGCGTACTAGCNTCACCGAGAGTCCCTCCTAAAATTATTCCGTGAACACCTGCTTTAATTTGGTGCGAAAGATTATTNCTAAAAGAGNTTAAATCTAAGTTTCCTTGTGAATCAAATTGAGTTGTAATGGCAGGCATAACTCCTTCCCATTTNAACTTTTTCATATGNCTAGATTTTAAAAGTTTCAAAGCTCTAATATAAGTTTTTAAAAAAGATGGTTNCTTGAAAANTAGNGTTGTACGATAAAAAAAATATTAGATTTGNAAAAAAACATATGGTTAAAAAAATTCTTTCNCAACTNGGATTTATTCTACTACTTTTAATNGGTTTACTTTATATTTCAGANTACGAATATTTNATCCGTGCAGTTTCGAAAATCTACTTGACCGGTCATAGCACAGCNTATCTGTCTGACTACAAGCATTTTGATAACAATATTTTGCCTGCTTCTGACAATCCACAAGCNTGGCCAAAACACGATAANTACAATAGNATCTCACTTNCAGAAACTCTAGAAAATNATCATAAAAAAACACAAACTGTAGCCTTTATCATAATCAAAAATGACAGTATTTATTTTGAAAAATACTATGATGGTTATGGCCCTAAATCAAAAAGNAANTCCTTCTCTGTAGCTAAAAGTTATNTTTCAGCANTGATGGGAAAGGCTATTATGGANGGGTATATCGAAAGTTTAGACCAAAAAGTAATAGACTTTATTCCAGAATTAAAAGGACCTTANGCAGACCNAGTAAGTATTGGGGATTTATCAAGTATGGCNTCTGGTCANCGATGGGATGAAGCNTATTATTCTCCATTTTCTGTAACTACAGCAGCTTATTTTGTAAAAGATNTTAGCAAACTAATCCTNGAACAGCCNATAGATGAAATGCCTGGAAAAAAATTCGTTTATAAAAGTGGAACCACACAACTCCTAGGAATGGTTATCGCTNAGGCTACTGGAAAAAACTTGACTAATTANTTTTTCGAATCATTTTGGAATCCNATGGGATCGGAATTTGAANGTTATTGGCAAGTTGATAGTTCAAAAATGGGTGTTGAAAAAGCNTNTTGCTGCATTGCCTCTAATGCTAGAGACTTTGCTCGATTAGCAAAACTTTACAAAAACTATGGTAAATGGAATGATAAGGTCCTATTGGACTCTACTTTTATTGTAAAATCNCTTAAAAANCGTTTTTCTGAAAGTCCAGAATATGGATATGGATGGTGGCTTAAGGAGTTTAAGGGTCAAAAGNTTTTTATGATGCGNGGTCACTTAGGACAATATGTCATTACCTTCCCAGATGAAAATCTTATTCTTGTTCGTTTAGGAAAAAGTAAAGGACCTAAGAGTAATTCAAAGGATCAATTTACCCCTGANNTATATACCTACATGGAAGCTGCTTTAGAGATCAACCATAAGACCAAATAAATTTTAGTTTAAAAACTTTTAAGGTATATATTTAAATCAATGCAGCTAGANAAAACACCACTTGTAGTAGTAGATAAAGCCTCCTTATACATCGATAATAAATGCATTTTAAATGAATTATCCTTTANTATAAAAAGTAAAGAGATTGTTGGTATAGTTGGTGAATCTGGTAGTGGTAAATCAATGACCGCTCTAAGTTTAATAGGTCTTCAACCTAAAAATGCAAGAATAGAGGCATCGCAACTTTGTTTCGAATCTTATGATTTANGATCCTTAACTCCAAAAGAATGGCAAAAANGAAGGGGTAANAAATTAGGAATGGTTTTNCAAGAACCTCAATCGAGTTTAAACCCAACTTTANGATGTGGTAAACANCTAATTGAAGTACTTCAAATTCATNGTGAATTNAATTCAAAAAAAAGAAATGAAAANGTNATAAAAGCACTTAAAGAAGTTCAATTATTCGANACACAAAGAATAATGAATTCTTATCCTCATCAACTAAGTGGTGGNCAAAAACAANGAATTATGATAGCAATGAGTTTACTNTGTAGTCCNAAACTTTTGATAGCAGATGAACCNACAACAGCATTAGATGTAACCGTTCAAAAAGAAATCATTCAGTTGTTAAAAACACTTCAAAAAAAATATGAAATGAGCATATTATTCATCTCTCATGACTTAGCATTAGTAAGAAAATTAGCNGATCGAGTTTTAGTTATGTACAAAGGATCAATTGTAGANTCTGCAGTTACTAATGANCTTTTTAAAAATCCCAAACATAACTATACAAAAGGTCTGCTTTNTGCTCGTCCTGAAATANCANNCCGTTTAGATCGGCTTCCCACTCTGGAAGATTTTAAAAAANATGATTATAAACCAAAAANAATTNCTCAAACTAAAAGAGAGAAAAGACATAAAAAAATATATATACAAANGCCTCTATTAGAAGTNAANAAAATTGAAAAAACCTATTCAAAAAACAACTGGCTTTGGAAAAAATCTTCTGATTTTCAAGCATTAAAACCGATCAGTTTTTCATTGTANCCNGGAGAAAGCTTAGGATTAGTTGGTGAATCTGGTTGTGGAAAATCTACACTTGCAAAAACACTTNTATGCNTAGATCCTGCTACNTCTGGAGAATTAATATGGATGGGATTAAAAGTNAACTNTAAAAATANGAATCAAGTAANCAAGTTGCGAAANGAAATTCAATTTATATTTCAAGATCCTTACTCNTCATTACACCCTTACAAGACTGTTNATGTTNTTTTNAACGAAGTTCTATGGGTACATTATTCNAAAAATAAGGANAAAAATCAGAAAAGGNTTCTTGAATTACTATTTCAAGTTGGACTAACTCAAGAATTTTCTGAGCGTTATCCACATGANCTTTCGGGAGGACAANGACAACGTGTCGTNATTGCCAGAGCACTTGCTGTAAAACCAAAATTACTAATTTGTGATGAATCTGTTNCAGCTTTAGATATTTCAGTACAAGCTCAAGTACTGAATCTCTTGAANAAGCTAAAAAAGTCCTTAGGGCTGAGTTTTCTCTTTATCTCACACGATTTAGCCGTAGTCAAATACATGTCNGATAGGGTAATGGTTATGAAAAACGGGGGNCTANTTGAACTCCAAGAGGCAGATGCTCTTTATAAAAATCCAAAAAAGAAATACACAAAAAAGTTAATTAACGCNCTTCATTAATTTANGTTGACGGGTTTGGATTACCTTCATGTATAGNATTAATTTCTTGCAAAAGACTGTCGNTCAAATTTATTGAAGCCGTTTTGATGTTTTCCTTTAATTGNCTNAGATTTGTAGCACCTATAATGTTGCTCGTTGTAAAAGGTCGGTCATTTACAAAAGCTAAAGCTAATTGAGTTAAAGTCATTCCATTTTTTTCTGCTAAAGAATGATAAGCCTCAACTGCTCTATTACAGGGGTCTGAACTGTATCGGTCATAATGTGGAAAAAGTGTCAATCTTGAATTTTCTGGTTTTTTGCCTCCCATATATTTTCCAGAGAGAACACCAAATGCCAGAGGAGAGTAGGCTAAAAGACCGATATTTTCTCGATGACATATCTCGGCNTTTCCAACTTCAAAAGTCCGATTCAAAAGAGAATAAGGATTTTGTATTGTTCTTATTTTAGGACGATCNTTTGAAGCAGCATTTAGATAACNCATTGTGCCCCATGGAGTTTCATTTGACAAACCAACGAATCGAATATTCCCTTTGTTTATATGTTCTTGAAGGGCATCTAAAACTTCCTCAAAATTTTCTTCCCATTTATCTCCTCTTTGATAATTATANCCTCTTTTCCCAAAGAAATTGGTGGGACGTTCAGGCCANTGAATTTGATATAAATCAATATAATCAGTTTGTAATCTCTTTAAACTTTTTTCTACAGCGNAGTCGATCGTCTCTTTTGAATAGTTTTTATNTTTTCTGATGTGTTGTGTAAATGAAGAAGGACCAGCAATTTTAGATGCTAAAATTACTTTACTTCGTTTACCAGAACTCTTAAACCATGTGCCTATAAAGCGTTCAGTATCTCCTTGTTCTTCAGCTCTTGGAGGTACTGGATAGAGTTCCGCAGTATCGAAAAAGTTTATGCCATGCTCTAAAGCATAGTTCATTTGTTCATGACTTTCAGATTCTATATTTTGCCTTCCCCACGTCATTGTTCCCAAACAAATTTTACTAACCTTTATGTCTGTTCCCGGTAATAAATTATATCGCATTAATTATTTGTTTCTAAAAGTGCTGTGATTTTATCAAGTGAAGGACTTAATATAACCTCAATTCTTCGATTTGCTGCACGTCCATCAACCGAACTATTTGGAGCAATTGGAAAGTATTCGCTCCGGCCAGCAGCAGTAATGTTTTGTGGTAAAATTTGGTCATTTTCTAAGAGTATTTCAACTACGGCAGTTGCTCTTTTGGTTGACAAATCCCAATTAGATTTCATAGCGCCTCTACTGGTAAAAGGGACATTATCAGTATGGCCCTCTATTAAAATTGAAATTTCTGGATTTTTCATTAATACCATTGATAGTTGTTGGATAGCTTTTTTTCCTTGAGATTCTACATTCCATCTTCCTGACTTAAACAATAGTTTGTTGTCCATTGATATGTAAACTTTACCATTACGTTGTTCCACGGTTAAGCCTTTTCCTTCAAAATTCAATAGTGCATCTGAAAGTTGCTCTTTTAGATTATTTAAAGCTTGTTTTTGATCATCTATTATTTTTTCTAATTGATTTACACGTTCTGATCGAGAATATAGTTCTGTTTCTTTTAAAGCAATCTCTCTGAGTAATGAGTTATTCTTAGCAATACTTTTTTGTATTTTGAAATTGCTGTTTTCCATTAAAAGAGCAAATTCTTCTTTAAGTATTTTTATCTCACCAAGTCCCAAAATAACACTGTCCCTTGAACGATTCAAATAAGACTTGGTTTTATTCCAATTATTATTTAATCTATCCCAAGATTGCTGTAAAGAATCCTGAGAATTTTGCAATTTATAACGTTGTATTTTCATCTCAGAATATCGAGATTCCAAATCATTAAAAACTTTTGTTGAAACACAACTCGAAAAATATAACATAGCATTAAATAATATGAAATATCTCATGTTAAAAAGTTAGTTCTAAACCCACAGGACAATGATCTGAATGCATTGCTTCTGGAAGAAGAAAAGATCTTCTTATATTCTTTTTTAAAGAAATACTTACTAGAGCATAATCAATTCTCCAGCCTTTGTTATTGTTTCGTGAATTTGCCCTATAGCTCCACCAACTGTATTTATGAGGTTCCGGATTTAAATATCGAAAAGAATCTATAAAACCAGATTTCAAAAAATCGTCTAACCATTGACGTTCCTCAGGGAGAAACCCCGAAACGGTTTTATTACGTATAGGATCGTGAATATCTATTGATTTATGACAAATATTATAGTCCCCACATACTACCAGATTAGGTTTGTGTTTTTTTAATTCACATATATAATTATGAAATTCATGCATGAATTTAAACTTGTACTCCAAGCGTTGAACATTAGTGCCTGAGGGAAGGTAAAGACTTATCACTGAGACCTGATCAAAATCAGCNCGAAGGATGCGTCCTTCAAAATCCATGTGTCCTATTCCACTTCCATAAATCACTTTTTCTGGTTCTATTTTAGAAAATATAGCAACTCCACTATAACCTTTCTTTTGAGCTGAAAACCAAAAATGATGATAGCCCAATTGTTCAAAAATAGAAGTTTCAACTTGCTCCTTTAATGCTTTAGTCTCTTGTAAACAAAGAACATCAGGGTCAGTAGCTTCAAGCCATTGAGCAAAGTCTTTTTTTAGTGCTGCTCTAATACCATTTACATTGTAGGAAAGTATTTTCAAATCCTTTTTTTACTAAGATAAAAAATCCTACTTGTTATTTAAATTTATCTATTAAATGGTTTTGTTTATGATTTTTTATATATGTAAAATTAATTCTAAAGTTTTTTGAGAAGAGAATTAATTGAAACTTTTTCTGCCACCATATTGTTTAAAGAATCTATTGAAAATCGCTCTTGCTTCATAGAATCTCTATCTCTGAAAGTCACTGTTTTGTCATTTAAACTTTGATGATCCACAGTAATGCAAAACGGAGTTCCCAATGCATCTTGTCTTCGGTAGCGCCTCCCAATAGCATCTTTTTCGTCATAGACAGTAGTTAAATCCCATTTTAATTTCTCTATAATTTTTCTAGCCAGTTCTGGTAAACCATCTTTTTTGACTAAAGGTAAAACTGCAACTTTTGTAGGAGCAAGAGCGGGCGGTAATTTTAAAACCGTTCTAGAAGCTCCATTNTCAAGGTTTTCTTCAGTTAATGCGTTTGATAATACGGCAAGAAACATTCTATCTAAACCAATTGATGTCTCTATCACAAATGGTATATAATTATTATTATGTTCCGGATCAAAATACTGTAATTTTTTGCCTGTAAATTTTTCATGACTTGCAAGGTCAAAGTCTGTCCTGGAATGGATGCCTTCAAGTTCCTTAAATCCAAAAGGAAAAAGAAATTCGATATCTGAAGCAGCATCTGCATAGTGTGCCAATTTTTCGTGATCATGAAAACGATACTTATCCTCTCCCATACCCAATGCTAAATGCCATTTTAATCTATTATTTTTCCAGTGCTCATACCACTCTTTTTGAGTGCCAGGAGGGATGAAAAATTGCATTTCCATTTGTTCAAATTCTCTCATTCTAAAGATGAACTGGCGTGCTACAATTTCATTTCGAAATGCCTTGCCAGTTTGGGCAATTCCAAAAGGAAGTTTCATTCGCCCAGTTTTTTGAACATTTAGAAAGTTAACAAAGATACCCTGTGCAGTTTCAGGCCTCAAATATAAATCCATTGCAGATTCTGAAGAGGCGCCAAGTTTAGTTCCAAACATCAAGTTGAACTGTTTGACATCTGTCCAATCTCTTGACCCTGATTCTGGACAAGAAATTTCCAACTCTTCAATTAAAGCTTTTACATCATCAAAATCCTCGATTTGTAAAGAATTTCCTAATCTTTTAAGAATAGCGTTTACATTTTCTATATATCCCAAAACCCTTGGATTCGTGTTTTTAAATTCTGATTCATCAAAAGCTTCACCAAAACGTTTTGAAGCTTTAGCTACTTCTTTTTCAATTTTAGCTTCAATTTTAGCAACATGATCTTCTACTAAAACATCTGCACGATATCGCTTTTTTGAAACTTTATTATCAATTAAAGGATCATTGAATGCATCAACATGACCAGATGCCTTCCATGTTGTTGGGTGCATAAAGATGGCAGAATCAATTCCAACTATGTTTTCGTGTAACTGAACCATCGATTTCCACCAATAATCACGGATATTATTTTTTAAAAGAGCTCCATTATGACCATAGTCATAAACTGCACTAAGGCCATCATAAATTTCACTGGAAGGAAATACAAAACCATACTCTTTGGCATGGGAAATTACTCTTTTGAATTGATTTACTTTTTGTAACATGGCTCAAAAATAATTCTTTTTGTTCTTTTTTATCATCTCTTGAATGGAATTCTATGAATGAAGTTGAATAACCATTTTAATNGCTCTATATCTTCAAAAATAAAATCAATTTCTTTTCTTGGTAAATAATTTGATTANATTGGNTTTAGTAATTTTTNGANATTTAGATTATCTAANTAAATTTTAAAAATTTGNNATCATTTCTCTTGCNNNTAGGTTGTAATAGGAATATTGTTTTATTTTGTGATGAATCTATTANGTATGAAATACTTCGATCAACTTTTTTTTACAATANTAACCCTTNTGTTNACAGTTCAGTGTGCAAAACGTGCCTCTCCTACCGGAGGTCCCGAAGATTCTATCCCACCAAGATTGATTAATGCCTCCCCAAAACTTAATACCACTTTTTTTGATAAAGATGGGTTTACGCTTACTTTTGATGAATATGTAACATTAAAGGATTTAAGTAAACAACTTATTATTTCTCCTCCACTAAATTCAACTAAATACAAAGTTTCCCCCTCTAGTGGTGCTTCCAGAAAGATTTCTCTNGAATTGAAAGATAGTCTAATGGAAAATACTACTTACACTTTTAACTTTGGTGAAAGTATTGTAGATTTTAATGAATCAAACCCAAATCCCTATTTAACTTACACTATTTCTACAGGTGCTACAATTGACTCTCTTTATTTAAGAGGTCGAGTTACAGATGCTTTTGAAAAAAATACAGAAACCTATATTTCTCTACAACTCTATCCTGTAGATAGTATTTATAAAGATTCTACCATATTCACCGACAAACCTTTATATGTGACTAGCACGTTAGATACAATAATTTATAAATTTCAAAATTTACGCGCAGGTAAATATAATCTTATTGCACTTCAAGATTTAACCGGAAATTATCTTTTTGATCAAGGGGTAGATAAAATAGGATATGTGGATCAAATCATTGAACTTCCTAAAGATTCTGTGATAGATCTACGACTTTTTAAAGAACATGCTAATTTTTCATGGGATGCACCTTATTTCATTAATGAGCATCACATAGCTTTAGCATATTTCGGAGAATATAATAACGAAGTTTATAAATTGATTAGCAAAGTTCCTGAAAATTTTGAAACACTTATTACTAAAAGTCGTGAAACAGACACCTTAAATTTTTGGTTTCGAGGAGCTGTTTTGGATTCTATAAAATTTGAATTAGAAATTAATGATACTTTGAGAATAAAAACTGCTTATTTAAAAGAGCCAATTAAAGATTCTTTGNTTATTACNGCATCAACAAAAGGAAGTTTGAAGTTAAAAGANAAGTTTGAACTGGCAAGTAACCTTCCAATTACAAACTTTGACTCAAAAAAAGTTCTAATTACNAATATTGATAGCCTTCCNGTTCCNGTTAATTTAAATGTACTTGAAAATTATGATAGGATAGTATTAGATTTCNAAGTATTGCCAAGTGACCAATATGATATAACTCTACTTCCTAATGCACTTAAAGATTTTTGGGGTAGAACACATGATACTATATCATTCAAGGCACTAACAAGAAAAAAAGAAGACTTTGGTAATATTTATCTAAAAGTTAGACATNAATCTTCATATCCTTTTATNATAGANCTGATTAAAAATAAAAAAGTTTTTCGTCGATACGACAGTCTTGTNCCAGAAAATAAATATACTTTTGAACTTCTTGATCCTGGAAAATATATTATTAGATTAATNGAAGATNTTAATGGAAANAAGAAATGGGATACAGGTAATTATTTGCAAAAAATACAACCTGAAAAGGTCATTTACTATTGGAAAGAAATTGATCTGAGAGCGAATTGGGATATGAATGAAACTTTTAATACAAATCAAAACTATCCCGATCTTNAAGAAANCGCAACTGATTCCGNAGTGATTGTAGTTCCAAATAATCTAAATNAACCTCAATAGTNCTTTCCTTGGAAGATNCTTTCGTNGTAAGTAAATTTCCNANGGGATCNTAAACTGCACTATGGCCTGGATAATCTAATCCTTTTTCATCGGTNCCTATTCGATTAACACCTANAACATAACTCATNTTTTCAATGGCACGAGCTTGAAGTAAAGTATCCCATGNATTTATTCTAGGTGCTGGCCAATTNGCTACAAAAATNAATANATCGTAGTNATNTATATTACGTGACCAAACAGGAAAACGTAAGTCATAGCAGATCCGCAAACAAATTTTCCATCCTTTATATTCAAATAAACCTGAATTAGTACCAGTAGCATAAAATTTATCTTCTCCAGATAAAGTAAACGTNTGGCGTTTGTCATAATGTGTTACAATACCATCAGGCCCTACCATTACAAAACGATTNTAAATATTTTCATTTTCCTGAATCACTAAACTGCCACCTAATAGTACATTTAAATTTTCTGCCCAAGCCTGCATCCAAAGTATGNAAGAGCCCCTCATTGATTGGACAACTTTTTTTGTATTCATNGTAAAACCAGATGTNAACATTTCNGGGAGAAGTATGATATCTGTCTCTTTGTCAATTAAATTTAAATGTTTGTCAATATAGGCTCTATTTTTGATNTCATCTTCCCAAAAAATTGGAATTTGTAAGGCCTTTATATTCAGATTAGCATTCATTTCTAATGGATTAAAATAATTAAGCAGCCATTATGGAATTTAGTTATCTTTAAATTTAATCGAATTCTGAAAAATTAAGTGAATTATANTATAAAATTAGTATTTCTATTTTCAATGCTTGGGCATCTAGCTGCTGGGCAAATGTATTTCCCTCCTCCTTTTGGAATTAAATGGGAACAGCGTTTGCCAGAGGACTTTAAAATTAAAAGTGAGGAATTAGATGCTGCAATAAACTTTGCGAAAGAAAAAGAATATAGTGGTTCGAAAGATTTGCGTATAGCTATCTTAAAAGGTTTTGAACGTGAACCTTACCATGAGATTTTAGGACCTACAATNAAGCGNGGTGGTCCTGTTGGGATGATTCTAAAAAAAGGATACGTGATTGNTTCNTGGGGAAACACAAAAAGGGTAGATATGACATTTAGCGTTACTAAAAGTTATCTTTCAACAATTGCGGGTCTAGCNATAGACCAGGGCTTTTTCAGGGCCAATGATTTGGTTTCCAATTTAATTTGGGATTCGACTTTTGATGGGGAACATAACCAAAAAATCCGATGGAAACACTTACTGAACCAATCTTCAGATTGGTCNGGAAATTTGTGGGGGGGAGATGACTGGGCAGANCGCCCTCCAAAAGNTGGGAAAATAGATAATTGGAAAAACAGAAANTATCGTNCTCCAGGAAGTCATTTTGAATACAATGATGTTAGAGTAAATCTTCTTGCATACTGCCTCTTAAATGTATGGCGAAAACCCTTACCCCAAGTNNTAAAAGAAAGTATTATGGACCCGATAGGAGCAAGTTCAACTTGGAGATGGTATGGTTATAAAAACTCATGGATTGAACTCGACGGAACCCGAATGCAATCAGTTTCCGGAGGAGGACATTCTGGAGGCGGATTATTCATTAATACTGAGGATCATGCTCGTTTTGGATTACTTTTCTTGAACAAGGGATCTTGGAAAGGAAAACAGCTTATTAGCGAAGAGTGGATTCAAAAAGCATTAAAATCTTCACCAGCTAAAAAGAACTATGGCTATATGTGGTGGTTAAATAAAAAAGGAACCGATCGATATTGGGAAGGAGTGCCAGAGAATGTATTCTATGCTTCTGGTTTTGGGGGTAACTTTATAATTATAGTCCCTGATAAGGAACTTGTTGTTGTAACTCGCTGGTTGGAACCTAGTCAAGTAGGACAATTTATGAAGAAAGTAATCNATGCATTTTATTGAAAAAAATTACCTTTCGTATTAATAAAATTAATAATTCATGAGTATAAAATATTTTATCGGACCTATGTCCAAAAATGTTGTTGATTCAATTATTAAGTTTCAAAAGGAAACAGAAAATAAAGTTGGATTGATTCCAAGTAGAAGACAGGTCGATTATGAAGGAGGCTATTCTAATAATTGGACTACTAAAGCTCTTTCAAAATATGCAAATGAAATNGTTATTATGAGAGATCACGGAGGTCCTAGTCAAGGTCAGGTTGAAGATGATGGGTATGAGTCTCTAAAGTATGATTGTCTACACTTTGACTACATACATATTGATCCTTGGAAAAAATACCCANCCTTCTCTGAAGGATCAAAGTGGACCCTAGAAATGATAAGATTTTGTTTATCGAGAAATCCTNAAATTAAATTTGAAGTAGGTACTGAAGANTCAATAAGAAAGTTTGAACCAGAAGAACTTGGAAAGCTTTTAAAGTTTTTGAAGTCAAATCTTTCAAAAGAGGAGTTTTTGCAAATTAAATATTTGGTGATTCAATCCGGAACTTCTCTTTTGTCAAATAAAAATACAGGTAATTTTGATCTTATAAGATTACTTAAGATGTTAGAAATTGCTAAAATAAATAATTTAAAAGCAAAAGAACATAATGGGGATTATATCCCAGAAGAATTGATTAAAATTAAGATGTCGCAAGGCTTAGACTCTATTAACATAGCTCCTGAATTTGGATTAATTGAAACACAAACCTATTTAACTCAAATTAAAAACAGGGATGATCTTTTTAATCGTTATTGGGAACTTTGTTATGANTCTAAAAAATGGATTAAGTGGGTTGAAAAAGACTTTGATCCAATAAAACAAAAAGAAAGCTTGATAAAAATTTGTGGGCATTACATACTTTCAGATAATGACTTTATTGAGGGAATTAAGAAAAAAATTGAGGATATTGACGAGCTTATAAAAACTAATATTACCAATAAACTTATTTCACTTCATAGAAATTAAAGTTTTTAAATTTTACTCTCTTATTAATATTAAATAAAATAAAAAAAGGTTTTAACCCTTAATGCTAGCAAATAGATATTCTCGATTCATACGAGCTATATTTTCTAAAGAAATTCCTTTAGGACATTCTACTTCACAAGCACCAGTATTGGTACAGTTCCCAAATCCCTCTTCATCCATTTGTTTTACCATGTTTAAAACACGATCAGTTGCTTCTACTTTTCCTTGAGGAAGTAGAGCGTATTGAGAAACTTTAGCAGATACAAAAAGCATAGCTGAAGCATTTTTGCAAGTTGCNACGCANGCACCACATCCTATGCAGGTAGCTGCGTCAAAGGCTTTATCCGCATCATATTTATCAATTGGAATNGTATTNGCATCTTGGGTATTNCCTGAGGTATTTACTGAAACGAATCCNCCAGCTTGTTGAATACGATCGAAGGCAGATCGATCAACTGTNAAGTCTTTAATTATAGGAAATGCCTTTGCACGAAAAGGTTCAATAATNATTGTGTCTCCGTCCTTAAATTTACGCATATGAAGTTGACAAGTCGTTACTAAACGATCTGGGCCGTGCGCCTCACCGTTTATAAACATTGAACACATGCCACATATTCCTTCTCGACAGTCATGGTCAAACGCAATGGGATCAATCCCTTCAACCATAAGTTGTTCATTCAGTACATCCATCATTTCTAAGAAAGACATATCCGGAGAAACTTCACTCATTAGGTAAGTTTCTAGTTTCCCTTTTACTTCAGAATTAGCTTGACGCCAAACTTTCAATGTCAAATTCATATTCATATCTATTACCTCAATTTTTATTTATAAGATCTTGTTTTTACCTCAATCTCTTCATATTTTAAATCTTCTTTATGAAGTTTTGCCTTTGATGGGGCTCCTTTATATTCCCAAGCCGAAACAAAGGTGAAGTTTTTGTCATCCCGAAGTGCTTCTCCCTCATTAGTTTGTGACTCTTCACGAAAATGTCCTCCACAAGATTCGCTTCTTTCTAAAGCATCTTTAGCAAATAATTCTCCGAGTTCTAAAAAGTCTGCAACACGACTTGCCTTTGCAAGCTCTTCGTTGAATTCGTTAGCTTTCCCAGGAACATTGATATTTTTATAAAAATCTTTACGCAAATCTTGTATTTCCATAATTGCTTCTTTAAGTCCTTTTTCATTTCTAGACATTCCACATTTATTCCACATAATTTTTCCCAACTTACGATGATAATGATCTACCGGATTTTTTCCCTTATTGCTGATAAATCTCTCTATTTGAGCTTTTATAATGGCTTCTACTTTTTCAAATTCAGGATGTTGTGTGTCAATTGGACCCGTACGAATATCATCTGATAGATAATCACCAATTGTGTAAGGTAAAACAAAGTAACCATCTGCTAATCCTTGCATGAGGGCAGAAGCCCCAAGCCGGTTTGCACCATGATCTGAAAAATTGGCTTCTCCAATTGCATAGCAACCAGGAATAGATGTCATAAGATTATAATCTACCCATACTCCACCCATTGTATAATGAACAGCAGGATATATCATCATCGGTGTTTCGTAGGGATTTTCATCTACAATTTTTTCATACATCTGGAATAAATTGCCGTATTTAGAACGTACAATTTCTTGCCCCAATTTTTTAACTAATTCTAAATTGCTCTCATCTAAACCCTTTACATGAGCTTGTTCTTTTCCATAACGTGTAATGGCTGAAGCAAAATCTAAATAGACTGCCTCTCCTGTTTTATTGACTCCAAAGCCAGCGTCACAACGTTCTTTAGCTGCACGAGAAGCAACATCCCGAGGTACCAAATTTCCAAAAGCAGGATAACGACGCTCCAAATAGTAATCACGGTTCTCTTCACTAATCCCTGTGGGTTTTAGCTTGCCTTCGCGAATGTCTTTAACATCTTCTAGCTTTTTAGGCACCCAAATACGACCATCATTACGAAGAGATTCTGACATCAATGTAAGTTTGGATTGGTGATCTCCAGACACAGGGATACAAGTAGGATGAATTTGTGTATAGCAAGGATTTGCAAAATATGCTCCTTTTTTATGAATTTTCCATGAAGCAGAAACATTACTCCCCATAGCATTTGTAGACAAAAAAAATACATTGCCGTATCCTCCAGAAGCTATGACCACAGCATGTGCCCCATGACGTTCAATTTTACCATTTACTAAGTTTCTAGCAATGATACCTCTTGCTTTTTGGTCTATAACTACGATATCCATCATCTCATGTCTATTATACATTTTAATTTTTCCACGACCGATTTGTCTGTTCATTGCAGAATATGCTCCTAAAAGTAATTGTTGTCCCGTTTGACCTTTTGCATAAAAAGTTCTAGATACCAATACCCCGCCAAATGAACGGTTGTCTAACAAGCCTCCGTAGTCACGTGCAAAAGGAACTCCTTGAGCAACACATTGATCAATGATATTAGTAGAAACTTCAGCTAAACGATGAACATTTGCTTCACGAGAACGATAGTCTCCACCTTTAATCGTATCATAAAATAATCTATAAGTTGAATCTCCATCACCTTGATAATTTTTTGCTGCGTTTATCCCTCCCTGAGCAGCAATAGAATGAGCACGTCTAGGTGAATCTTGAAAACAAAATGTTTTTACATTATAGCCTAATTCTGCAAGGGTTGCAGAGGCTGAAGCACCTGCAAGGCCTGTACCCACAACAATTATATCAATCAAACGCTTATTCGCGGGACTTACCAAATTGATTTTACCTTTATGATTAGTCCACTTCTGTGAAACCGGGCCTTTTGGAATTTTTGAATCAAGTTTTGCCATGTTAAACTGCTTTTAAATGATGGAATAATGCTATAAAAACAAACCCAACAGGAACTATTATAGAAAAAGCTGTAGCGAAAGATTTTATTGCCTTAGAATATCTATTATTAACTCCAACTGACTGAAAAGAAGATGCAAAACCATGAAGAAGGTGTAAGCTTAAAAAAATAAATGAAAACACATATAGAGTTACGCGAATTGGGTTTTCAAATTTATGAACTAATTCTTCAAAATAACGGTTTGGATCTAAAGGTAATACCTCAACGTATTTATAATTCATTTCAGGGAGCCAAAAGTCGTAAAAATGTAACCCCAAAAATGACAAAATCACAATACCAGAATAAATCATATTTCTTGACATCCAAGATGCATTAGAATTTCCTTTGTAACTTGAATATTTTACTAATCGCGATTTTGAATTTTGAAATTCTAAAATAAAACCCATAACAAAATGAAAAAGTACTCCAAAAATAAGGATAGGTTGAAGAATAAATTGGACAATTGGATTATTACCCATAAAATGAGAAACCTGATTAAATAATGATTCACTAAAAACAGAAAGCATATTAATGCTAAAGTGCTGAGTTAAAAAAAGCACTAAAAAAATTCCTGAGAGTGCCATCGCTACTTTTCTTCCAATAGAGGAGGAATTTAAAGACATAAATTTTCAATTCGTATTACAAAATTAAGGTATAAAGCTATAGCAGCAAACCGCTTTTTGTAATTTTTATCCTTTATAAATAATATAATTATTTGTAAGGTTTTGTTAAATATTATATAATAATATTGATTTTAAGAGGAACAAAGGATTAAAAACTAGGATTTAAAAAACTATTATCTTCGTAAAAAACTTAAAATGAAGTATGAACCTCTTTCTAATTCTTTTTACAGAAAAACTCGTAAGGCTTTCGTCAATAATATGAAATCTAATAGCTTGGCTATATTAAATTCAAATGATATATATCCCATTAGTGCAGACAGTGTGCTTCCTTTTGAACAACATAGAGACATATTTTACCTTTCAGGTATCGACCAAGAAGAAAGTATTTTAGTTTTGTTTCCAGATGCTTTTAATCCAAAACACAAAGAGATATTGTTCTTAAAAAAAACCGACTCCATAATTGCCGTATGGGAAGGAGCAAAATTAAGTAAAGATAGAGCCAAAGAACTTAGTGGAATTGAAACCGTTTATTGGCTGGACAACTTTAAAACCATTTTTCAAGAACTAAGCACCCAATGTGACACATTTTATTTTAATACTAATGAGCATTATCGTCAAGCTGTTGAGACAGAAACAAGAGAAGATCGTTTTATCAAATGGTGCAAAAAAGAGTATCCTGCTCATAATGTAGCGAAAAGTAACCCAATTCTCCAACAATTAAGAGCGGTTAAAGATGAAGAAGAAATAAAACAGCTACAAAAAGCCTGCGATATAACTGAAAAGGGAATTCGAAGAATTTTATCGTTTTTGAAGCCTGGGGTTTGGGAATATGAAATAGAAGCAGAATTAGTTCATGAGTGCCTGACTAATAGATCCAAGGGGTTTGCTTATAAACCAATAATCGCATCTGGAGCTAATGCTAATATTTTACATTACACTTTAAATAATCAGCAATGTAAAGCAGGAGATTTAGTTTTAATTGATGTAGCTGCAGAATATGGAAATTACTCAGCCGACCTTACAAGAACATTACCAATCTCAGGCACTTACAATAAGAGACAAAAAGAAGTTTATAATGCTGTTTTACGAGTAAAAAATGAAGCTACAAAACTTTTGGTGCCTGGAACTCTTTGGAATGATTTCCATATTGAAGTTGGTAAACTTATGACATCTGAGTTACTAGATCTTGGTCTTTTGGACAAAGCAGATATTCAAAATGAAACAATAGAAAAACCAGCTTACAAAAAATATTTTATGCATGGAACTGCTCACCACTTAGGGCTAAATACTCATGATTATGGTCTTCTTCACTTACCTATGGAAGCAAATATGGTATTTACTGTAGAACCAGGTATTTATATCCCAGAAGAAGGTTTTGGTATTCGTTTAGAAGACGATGTTGTAATTCAAAAATCAGGTGACCCAATAAATTTAATGTCTAACATACCAATTAATTTGGAGGAAATTGAAGATTTAATGAATAAGGAAAAAACCACCTGAAGGGTGGCTTTTTTTGATATCTATTACAATGTTATACAGTTGAGGTTTGAGTATTCCCCTTTTGCCAAAAATAAAGTATTGTAAATAAAATTATAAGAATTCCAGGGAACGAAATCATGTAGGTTAAAGTTTGTTGACCTGCTGCTAACTTGAGTTGCTCTCCTGTGAAACCAAGCAAGCTTTGGGCTTCCATTGAATTATCAATCCAAGACCCAATAATAGGTTGGAAAATAGAAGAAGAAAACATTCCAATGCCGCCAACAATTGACATCCCTAAAGCACCGCTGGCAGGAATTTTTTCAGCTACAAAACCAATCATATTTGGCCAGAAATAACAAATTCCCATTGCAAAAAATACAGCAGCTACATAGACCATGCCCCCAGTTTGAGTACTGAAAAGAAAAATTCCAATTGTTGCTAAAACAGCTGAACCTAAAAGTACACCTGTTTGGTCTAATTTATGTACAATATCACCACCGAAATAGCGGCCTACTGCCATTAAACCTGTGATTAAAGCAAGTATCAGTAATGGTTGTGCGCCACTATTTTTCATTATTATCTCTATCCATTGTTGAGGCCCAAACTCAGAGATAGCAGTTAAGGCCATGCATGCTAAGATGAAAATATAAATTGGAGAAGCCATTGCCTTAAAGTTTTCTCCTATTGAAGCAGCAGCTTCTACTTTAGGCCTAGGAAATTCTTGACCCATAAAAAGGTAAGCATAAAT
>PAYI01000019.1 GCA_002714815.1 Flavobacteriaceae bacterium
AAAATATTTTTGGAAAGTCTTCAAAATTAAAAAATAAGATAACTGTTCTGGGTTATTGGGGAGGTGGCCTAGAAAATAAAAAAGCTGAAGCTCTTAATCTCAATGAAAAAATTTATAAACGTTTTTATCAATTTGATGATTTTCAATTCGTCTTTTTGGTTGATTCCAGTGGGGTTAAACAAGTTGAGGATTTAAAAAATGAAATAAGAGAAGGAGTGGGAACCGACCTATCAAGATGGAATTTTATTTTCACAAGTTTTGAAAATATTAAAGCCCATTTTAGCTCACTTAAAACTCCCTTTTCCCTAAATGAATCTGCTAGTTCCCCATATGTTTTTATAATTGATAAGGATCTCAATTTAAGGGGAAGAAATGACGATGAAGACATGGGTTTTTTATATGCATTTGACGCTAGATCTGTTGCTCAGATTAATAAGAAAATGATTGATGATGTAAAAGTCATACTCGCCGAATACCGTTTGGCTTTAAAAATATATAATTCTAAAAGGAATAAATAAATGTCAAAGTCAAAATATATCGGCCTTTTCTTAATTATACTCATTTTTGGTATTTTATTTGTACCAAAAATTTCAAGTAGAATAATTGAACGAAAAATTATAGACAATAGTAGGTCTCGATCTCCTATACCTCTTCAATATATATTTTTGAATGGAGAAGCAAAAAAAGTGCCAGATTTTATTTTTCTTAATCAAGACAGTTTATTAATATCAAATGAAGACTTTTTCAAAAAGGTTTATGTTGCGGAATTTTTTTTTACTTCCTGTCCGAGCATCTGTCCATTAATGAATAGAAATATGAAACTTATTGAGCAACGCTTTGGTGCTCGCAAAGATTTTGGTATTGCTTCATTCAGTATTGACCCTACTCATGACACTCCTTCTGTATTGAAAGCTTATGCAGAATCTTATGATGTATTCTCTCAGAATTGGCATTTTTTAACTGGTGAAAAGGAAGAAATTTATTCACTTTCAAATAAAGGTTTTAATATATTTACAGCTGTAAATCCAAGAGTTGCAGGAGGCTTTGAGCATCAGGGTTATTTTGCTTTAATTGATAAAGATGGTTTTATTCGTTCTCGTTCAGATCAGTTTGGAAACCCAATAGTTTACTATATGGGAATCGACCAAGACGATGTTGAAGTTCAAGAAGTTGATCTACTTATTGAGGACATCGAAAAACTATTAAAAGAGTAGAAAATGAATAATAAAGGAGAACAATTGGTAAAAAAATATACACCCTGGGTTTGGATACTATCTATAGCTATTCCTATTGTTGTTGTGATACTTTTTTTAATTAAAGTTCCCGATGTAGAGCCTCTTAAATTCTTACCACCTACTTATGCAACAATTAATGCAATTACTTCCATAGTTTTGGCTTTTGCATATTTTGCTATTAAAAGAAAAAATTTTATTCTCCATGAACGACTCATGAAAACAGCAATTGCTTTGTCTGTAATTTTTCTAGGAATGTATGTTGCTTATCATATGACTTCCGACCCGACACCATATGGAGGACAAGGAATTTTAAGACTGGTATATTATTTTATTTTAATAACCCATATACTCCTTTCAATTGGAATAATTCCATTGGTTTTGATTACATATGTTCGTGCTATATCAAAGTTATTCGTTGAACATAAAAAGATCGCAAGATATACCTTTCCTATTTGGATGTATATAGCTGTAACTGGGGTGATTGTTTATCTAATGATATCTCCATACTATGATTAATAAAAAACTGATACTTTTCATTTTTATTGTCTTTATATTTAGTTCCAGTGAAATAAATGGACAATGTTCGATGTGTCGCGCAGTAATTGAATCTGAAGAGGGGCAAAAAACAGCAAAAGGAATTAACAATGGGATATTGTACCTAATGACTATTCCATATCTTTTGGTTGGTATTGTTGGATGGAAAGTCTACCGAATACTTAAAAAGTAGTTTTAAAAATTTAAAATTATATAGTTTATTTTATAAACTTGTTTATTTTTGTTAAAAATATATAATGGCTTCACTTGAAAAACAAATAGAAGAAATAACAAATGTTATTAATAGTACAAAAGAGAATCTTAAACCTTTAAGCATTAATTTGATTTTTTGGGGAATTTTTGTCAACGNATTGAGTTGTTTTAACTATGTCTTTCCTTCATTAGTTCAGTCAACAAAATATTCGGCAGCTTTATATTGGACAATTCCATCGATAATTGGAATGCTCTTTATGGTTTATTATAACATAAAAATTAGAAAGACAACAGGATATGAAACACATTTAAGTAGGGTAATTAAAATTATTTGGGCCGTGTTTGGTATTTCATGGATTTACATAGTTGCACTTTCATTCGTATTAAAAAATTTTCACCCAGTGCCTCCTATTTTATTTTTGTTGAGTATTATATTAATAATTACAGGGTTAATCATAAAATTTAATCCAATTACATTTGGAGGAATATTCCTTACGATATTCACATTCTATCTAAATTTTAATCCTGGAATTAATCTTTTATTAGTTAATATAGTTGGAGTATCTTTAGGAATGTTAGTCCCAGGATTGTCACTTTTCTATTCTAAATCTATTAATATTAGTGATGGATAAATTTTTATTTAATCCAATTAGATTAAAAATTATGTCATCTTTAATTAATAATAGTGAATGTGATTTTAATCACTTAAAAAAAATCACAGNATCNACACAGGGCAATTTGAGTATTCANTTAAAAAAATTAAAAGAAGAAAAATATATTGATATTGAAAAAACATTTAGNAATAATTACCCTAAAACGANTTGTTCAATCACAGAAAGAGGGAAAANTAAATTTGAAGATTTTTTTAAAGATTTAATAAAAATGAGAACCTCATAATCCAAATATTATTAAAATATTCTAACTACAATGCAAATCTTATATTTTCATAAATAGTGATGTAACTTTTCAATTTTCATGATGTCAAAAGTATCAAACAATAAATTAAATGTAGTTTTAAAACAGTTTTAACCAAAAACCAATGATTCAAATAAAAAACCTTCATAAATCATACAAAATGGGATCCTCATCTCTTCATGTTNTAAAGGGAATAAATTTTGATGTTAAAGAAGGTGAACTTGTGGCGATAATGGGATCGTCAGGTTCAGGAAAATCGACTCTTTTAAATATTCTTGGAATGCTTGATGTTGCAGACGAAGGAGATTATATTTTGGATAAAGTTCCTATAAAAAATTTAAATGAGACCAAGGCTGCTAAATACAGAAACAAGTTTTTAGGATTCGTCTTTCAGTCATTTAATTTAATAAATTATAAAACTGCTNTGGAGAATATTTCCTTACCATTATATTATCAAGGAGTATCAAGAAAAGAACGCCANGAAGAAGCAATGGATTACTTAGATCGTGTNGGGCTAAAAGAATGGGCAACGCACCTGCCTAGCGAACTTTCTGGAGGTCAAAAACAAAGAGTNGCTATAGCAAGAGCTATGGCATCAAAACCTAAAGTATTATTAGCAGATGAACCAACTGGAGCATTAGATTCCACTACATCCTATGANGTTATGGATCTGATTCAAAAGATAAATGAAGAAGGAAAAACTATTTTAGTTGTTACTCATGAAAAAGAAATTGCTCAAATGTGTAAAAGGATTGTACAGCTAAAAGACGGCATTATTATCGAAGACAAAAAAATAAAACAAGTCCTAGCTTCATCATATGTTTAGTAGAGATCGTTGGAAAGAAATATTTGATACTATTAGTAAAAATAAGCTTCGCACATTTTTATCTGGTTTTACTGTAGCTCTAGGTATCTTTATCTTCATTATTCTATTTGGTTTAGGTAATGGGTTAAAAAATACATTTCAAGAATTTTTTTTAGATGATGCGAGTAATGCAATTTTCTTGTATCCAGGCAAAACTTCAAAACCCTATAAAGGCTTTAAGGCAAATAGACGTATTGAATTTAAAAATGATGATTTAAATGATATAGAAGAAAACTTTTCATTTTATTTAGAATATATAACACCAAGGATAACTCGAAATGCACTTATAAGATATAAAAACCAGAGCAACAATTACAGTACTCGTGCAGTTTCCCCTGGACATCAGTTTGTGGAAAAAACAATATTGATGGAAGGAAGATATATTAATCAATCTGATATAACTAGTAAAACTAAGGTTGCAGTAATTGGAAGAATGGTAGCTAAAGATTTATTCAAGTCTGAGGAAGCAATNGGTAAATATATTAATNTAGGTTCTACAGCATTTAAGGTTGTTGGAATTTTTCAAGATGACGGTGGAGATAATGAAGAAAGAAATATTTATATACCCTNTACAACTAGACAGCTAATTGAAAAAAGTAATGATAAAGTAAACCAAATCATTTTAACATATAGAAAAGAACTTGGCTACCTTGGAGCAATGGGTTTAGAAAATGGACTTAAAAAGTTTTTTAAAGAAAAAAAGTCGGTATCTCCTGAGGATCCAAATGGTTTTTACATAAGAAACATAGCAGATGATTTAAGAGAAACACAACAATTTGCTGTAGTTCTTCAGCTCATTGTAAGTTTTGTTGGTATGGGAACACTAATTGCGGGAATTATAGGCATTTCAAATATTATGGTTTTTGTAGTTAAAGAGCGAACTAAAGAATTAGGGATAAGAAAAGCATTAGGAGCTACCCCAAGTTCAGTAATTCAGATGATTTTACAAGAATCAATATTTATTACTGCTATTTCAGGTTATTTAGGTTTGATTTTAGGAGTTTTAGTATTAGAAAATATAGGATTAAACTTAGAAGAATATTTCATCAAAAATCCATTTATTGACTCAATGACTGCATTTTCTGCCACGGTAATATTAATAATTTTTGGTGCAATTGCTGGTTATATTCCTGCAAAAAGGGCCTCAAGTATCAAACCCATAATTGCTTTAAGAGATGAATAATTTAAAGGTGATTTTTGATAGGGATACTTGGCAAGAAATTTTTGGCTCAATATCAAAAAACAAGGTAAGAACTGTAATTACTGTGATTGGGGTTTTATGGGGAATATTTATCTATATTACTTTGTCTGGAGCTGCAAAAGGACTAGATAATGGCTTTGAGCGCCAGTTTGAAAATATAGCAATGAACTCGATGTTTATTTGGTCTGAAAGTACAAGCATACCTTATGCTGGGTTCAAAACAGGAAGATATATCCAGCTAACACTTTCAGATATGGATTATATTAAAAAAACAATTCCAGAGGTCCAATTTATAGCACCTAGAAACTCTAGAGGTGTGTTTTGGGGTGGCCCGCCTTTAGTTGTCAGAAAAAACAAATCAAGTAATTATAATATTTATGGTGACTTTCCTGATTATACAAGAATCGCAACCAAAAAAATTTACAAGGGTGGGCGCTTTATAAATGAAGAAGATATAAAATATAAAAGAAAAGTGTGTGTCATAGGCGAAAGAACAAAAACAGAATTATTTGAAAAAGATGAAGACCCAATTGGGAAGTATATTAAAATTGATGATATATATTTTCAAGTAATTGGAGTTCACAAGTTTATACCTGGAGGTGGGTTTGAGAGTGATGGAGATATTTTTATTCCATTTGAAACATTTAAAAGACTATATAATACTGGTGATGATGTAATGTGGTTTACAATAGCTGCATATGACGATGCTGATGTGGTATCTGTTGAAAAAAAAATAAAAGCTGCTCTAAAGAGATTACACAAAGTTTCTCCTGAAGATGACCGTGCGTTTGGAGGGTTTAATCTAGGAGAAATTTTNAATAAAATNNTNGGATTNTCAAANGGNATGACACTTGTTNTCNCTAATTGTTGGNATTGCNACNATAATNGCAGGTNTAATNGGAATTGGNAATATNNTNNTAATNTCNGTNAAAGAAAGAACNAANGAANTNGGNGTNAGAAGNGCTCTNGGNGCNACTCCTTCAGANGTNNGNAATCAAATTATTTTNGANTCNGTNTTTNTNACANTNNTNGCTGGNATANTNGGNATTATTNTAGGNGCTTTTGTNTTATTTGGCANTANNTNTAGCTACANAAGATTTAACNGANTTTCCATATACNAATCCNACTNTNCCNATTCNATNNATNNTTGGNGCNCTNTTTNTNATGNTTTTNCTTGGAACACTNATNGGANTNATTCCTGCNCAANGNGCAGTAANNATNAAACCTATNGANGCANTAAGAGAAGAATAAAACTANACTAACACNACCTATGAAAATTTTAAAATACATCGGAATNNCNNTTTTNATNNCTGGTNGCTTTATTTGCNGCAGCATTTTTTGTAAAAACAAACAACAAATCTGCTATAACCTTTGAAACTCAGAAGATATTTAAAACATCAATTGAAAAGAAAACAGTCGTTACTGGAAAAGTAATACCTGAGGATGAGGTAGAAATTACACCACAAATACAAGGTATTATTGACGGAATTTATGTAGAAGAAGGAGATCAGGTAAAGAATGGAGACCTCCTAGCTAAAATTAAAGTAGTTCCAAATGAACAAAACTTAAATAGTGCTGAGGGGAGACTAGCTAATTCAAGAATTATCTTAAAAAATGCAAAAATTGAATATGAAAGAAATAAAGATTTATTCAAAAATGGAATAATTTCAAAACAACAATTTGATAATGTTGAGTTGAATTACAACCAAGCTAAATTAGACGTTTCCAATTCAAAATCTGATTTACAAATTATAAGATTAGGATCTAAAGGTGGTTCAGCATCTGCTAACACAAATATTAGGGCCACAGTAGCGGGTACTGTACTTGAGATTCCTGTTGAAAAAGGAGATCAAGTCATTGCAAGTAACAGTTTTAATGCAGGAACAACTGTTGCAACTATTGCAGATTTAAACAAAATGATTTTTGAGGGAAAAGTTGATGAAGCGGAGGTTGGAAAATTATTAATTGGAATGCCGCTTGAGGTAAATCTTGGAGCAGTTGAAGACAAATCTTTAAAAGCTAAATTAAAATTTATTGCTCCAAAAGGGAATGAAGAACAAGGAGCAGTACAATTCAAAATAGAAGCAGATTTATTTCTAAATGACTCAATTTTCGTGCGTGCAGGATATAGTGCTAATGCTTCNTTANTTNTAGAANGAAAGGATAGNGTCATGGCTATATCAGANTCATTATTNCAATTTGATTCAAAAACAGAAGAGCCTTATGTGGAAATAGAAGTAGGCGATCAAAAGTTTGAAAGAAAGGATATCGAAATTGGTATTTCCGATGGAGTAAATGTTGAAATTATCTCTGGGATTACTGAAGATGATAAAATTAAAGTTTGGAATAAAACGGAGCCTTTAAANAAAGATGGNAATCAAAATAGTTTTAANAAGNAATAAAAACTAATCAAATTTAAATCAATATTATCATGAAAAATATTTTCAGCATTTTGATATTTTTAAACTTCCAATTTCTTTTTGCCCAGGTAAAAAATACCTACACACTAGAAGAATGTGTATCAATAGCTCTTGAAAAGAATATAAGTATCCAACAATCGGAATTTGATTTAGATGGAGCAGATATCGATAGGTTAGACGCGATTGGTAGTTTTCTACCAAATATAAATGCTCAATCTCAACATATTTGGAACAATGGATTAAGTCAAAATATTACAAACGGTCTTATTGAGAACTTGACAACTCAATTTTCTGCTTTTGGAGGAAATTTAGGAGTTACATTATTTAATGGAAAACAAAACATCAATCAGTTAGCAAGGGCTAACCTGAATATAATTTCAAGGCAATACCAGCTCGAAGACATGAAAGATGATATAAGTCTTTTTGTTGCAAATTCTTATTTACAAGTAATGTTTAACAAAGAGTTGGAACAAGTTCAACGTTATCAACTTGAGTTAGCTCAGCAAGAACTTAAAAGAACCAAACTTAGAATTGCAGCTGGCATACAAACTCAAGCAGAAATTTATGAAATTGAAGCTAATTTAGCTTCTCAAGAACAGGCTCTTGTTCAATCGGAAAATGCTACACGAATATCTTTAATTGGTTTAGCACAGTCCCTTTTAATTACAGACTATGAAAATTTTGACATAGCAGAAGTAGATTATAATATACCCCTTTCTCAAATTCTTTTAGAAAAGCCAAAAAATATATATGAAAAGTCACTTACCTTAAGAAACGATATTAAAGTTGCTGCAACTAATATAGAGATCGCAAAAAAAGATATTGACTTGGCCAAGGGAGCATTATTACCAACACTATCTGCATTTTACAATTATAATACTCGTATTTCTTATAGTGACCGATTTATAGAAACTGGAAATTTAATTGAAACTCCTATAGGTATTGTTAAAGAAAATGGGTCAGTAGTAGTTACTCAATTTCCTGAAAGAGAAGTTACAGGTCCCTTTTCTTTTGGGGATCAGTTTCGTCAAAATGACGGGCATAGCTATGGTCTTGCTTTAAACATCCCTATTTTTAATGGTCTTTCTTTAAAAAATAATATAAAAAGAAGAAAACTAAATTTAAAGAGGTCAGAGAATCAGTTTGAACAAACCAAATTAGATCTAGAAAACACAATCAATCAAGCCTATAATAATGCAGAAGGTGCTTACAAATTTTATCAGGCTTCTGAAAAAACTTTAAAAGCAAGAAAAGAGGCTTATTCAATAGCAGAAAAACAATTTGAAGCGGGAGTTTTAAACTCATTCGATTTCATACAAATAAAACAGCGTTATGAGATAGCCTCCTCGGATAATATTAGAGCCAAATATGACTATATTTTTAAATTAAAAGTATTAGAATTTTACTTTGGTGTTGAAATAACTGTATAAACTCTCAAGATACTTAACTTATTTGCACCAAGTATATCTTTATTGTAACTTACATTGATTAAATTTTACTATATAATGGAGCCTTATAAAACGGATACATACATTAGTGAACATAAAGTAATTCCTGGTAACCCCTCAACTGCCAAAAGTAGTAATCTAAAACTCAATAAACGAAAAAATAACGAATCCTTAAGAATTCTTACTGAAAATCAATGGGCATTTTGGATACAAAATGGTTATGTCGTTATAAAAAATGCAATACCAAAAAAACAAGCAGAATTAACTGCAAAATTTCTTTGGGAATTTGAAGAAAAAAGACCAGATGATTTCTCAACCTGGTATACAGCTCCGCGAGCTGAAATGCAGATGAAAGAGCTTGCAGGAACCGGTATGGTAGAAGTTTACAACAATCAATATTTATGGAACAATCGTCAAGCTCAGAAAGTATATGATGCTTTTGTAGATGTTTGGGGGACAGAAAAATTATGGGTTACAATAGATAGGGCAAACCTAAACTTTCCTATAAGAAATGGATATCAATACAAGGGTTTTATTCATTGGGATTACGATCCGGAAACAAAACCTCAAAACGTTCAAGGTGTTATTGCATTATCTGATCAAACTGATCTAAATATGGGCGGTTTTCAGTGTATTCCTTGGTTGTACCAAAATTATGATAAATGGAAACTAGATCAGCCACATGGACGGAATCATTTTCAACCTGATGTCACTGGTATGGAAGATAAAATAGAAAAAGTGCCAATGGAAGCAGGAGACTTACTCATCTTTAACAGTCTTTTACCACATGGAATACGTCCTAATCTATCTGATAACAAAGTACGTATTGCTCAATATATTTCCATGATGCCAGCAGAAGAAGACAATAAAGCACTTAAAGAGTGGCGTATTAATTCTTGGAAAAATAGAGTTGCTCCCGAAGGGTATGCTTTTCCAGGAGATCCTAGAAATTGGGAACAAATAAAATACGATACAGCAAAATTGTCAAAATTAGGGGAAAAACTTTTGGGACTAACTTCATGGATTTAATTTTAAATGGATCTCAAACTAAATGATAAAACTGCTTTTATTTCTGGTGCCACTTCTGGTATTGGTTATGCTACTGCAAAAGTGCTTCTAAAAGAAGGGATGACAGTTTTTATTAATGGAAGAAGTAAAAAATCTTTAGAAAAAGCAATTGACAAACTGCAAAACGAAGTTGCTAATGCCAAAATAAATGGAATTGTTGCGAATTTTTTTAAGGAAGAAGAAGTTGAAAATATTTTTAGCAAACTTGAGAAAGTAGATGTGTTAATAAATAATGTAGGAATTTATTCTACAACACCCTTCTCTGATACCTCAGCAACTGTTTGGAAGAATCAATTTCAAGTTAATGTAATGAGTGGTGTTGCACTCTCAAATCACTTTTTAAAAGGAATGCTCAATCAAAACTGGGGAAGAATTGTATTTATCTCAAGTGAGTGCGCTTATCTAGTTCCTCCAGACATGATATCGTACAGTGTTACAAAGGCAGCCTTACATGCTGTTTCAAGAGGCTTGGCCCAAATTACAAGAGGTACTGAGGTAACTTCAAATGTTGTGGTTCCTGGATCCACTTTGAGTGAGGGAGCAAAAAACTTTATAACCCATAAGGCTAAGGTAGAAAAAAGTACTCCACAAATTGTTGAAACTAATTTTTTTAAAAAGGAACGCCCTAGCTCATTGATAGAGCGCTTTGCTACTACAGACGAAGTAGCTTCAACAATTGCCTATCTTTGTAGTCCAAATTCTTCAGNGACTAACGGGAGTGTCATCAAAGTTGATGGNGGTAGTTCAGGAGGAATACTTTAATANCTCTATGTTCTATGTCCTATATTTTAAACCTTGAGACTACNACAAAACAATGTTCAGTTGCAATAGGACATAAGGGAAAGTGTATTGCTNNTNAACAATTACTATCAAAAGATTATAGCCATGGAGAAAAATTACATCTATTTATTCAAAANGTGCTCGAAAAAGCAAAACTTGAATTATCTCAGCTAGATGCAGTCGCAATCAGTAAAGGTCCTGGCTCATTTACAGGNCTAAGAATAGGTACAGCTGCTGCAAAGGGACTTTGTTTTTCTCTTGGCCTACCTTTAATTGGGTTGAATACACTTGAGATTATGGTAAATCCTTTTTTTGGAAAAAATCAATTCGATTATATTATTCCTATGTTAGATGCTAGACGAATGGAAGTATATACAGCAGTTTTTGACAATAAAAAAAAATGTATTTTAAAAACTAACGCTATGATTTTATCTGAAAATAGTTTTCATTCTAAAGTGGGTAAGTCATCTTGTTTAATAATTGGTAATGGAGCAACAAAATTCCAATCTTTAAACCCGAACATTAATACGCGTTTTTATGATACAGTTCACTACCCATCTGCAAAAGACATGTGCTTTATGGCCAAAGAAAAATTTAAAAATAAAGATTTTGAAGAATTAATTTTGTTCGAACCTTTTTATTTAAAGGATTTTTATACTACTCCTTAAAGAAAATTAGCCGTTTATTGCTTCAACATTTTCAATTTTATCGGGAATCATTTCTTTTAGCATGTTTTCAATCCCATTTTTCAATGTAAAGGTTGAAGATGGGCATCCACTACATGCCCCTTGNAGAATAACTTTCACAGATTTTTTTGAGGCATCATAAGAGTCAAATTCTATNTTTCCCCCATCTGAGGCTACAGCAGGTTTTATATATTCGTCAAGAATAGAAACAATTTGTTGTTCTAGTGAATTTAGGTTTTTCTTAGGCTGTATTTTTTTATCATCAATAAAATTATAGTCTTCTGAAAATATAGAATTACCTTCTTCAATAAAAGAGCGGACTAATTCTCTTATTTCCATAACTACTTCATCCCAAGTAACAACATCATATTTGGAAATAGAAACATAATTTGAACTGATGAAAACTTCTTTAACAAAGGGGAAATTAAATAATTTTTGAGCTAAAGGAGAACTTTTTGTTTCATCAATATTTTTAAATTCAACACTTTTTTTTACTAGCGATTTATTAGTCACAAATTTCATTACTGATGGATTGGGAGTGCTTTCAACGTAAACACTTACAGGAACTTTGTCAAATTTCATTTGTTCGAGAATAACACCTCCATCATTAAGGTATTTTTGTAATTGCAACCGTACTTCTTCAATAACATCTNCCCATTTTAAAATATCAAAACGCTCGACAATAAGACACTTTTCTTCTAAACTTACAGATTTAACAAATGGTAAGTAGAATAATTGTTGAACTATAGGGGCNCCTTTAGCTTCGTCAATATTTTTGTAAAAAATACTTTTTTCTAACCCAATCTTTTGATTAGCACAAAATTTAGCTTTTTCATTTCCCTTTTTTACTGACGCTGTAATTTGGTATATCTCCACGTTTACATTTTTTATTTTAAAGATTAAAAATAGTTAAAGCCATTTAAATATCTAACCTTAGTGTTACTAAATTCAATAAATTCTTTTTGTATTTTGTTGAAAAAATCAAAAACATGTTACTCAGATCTGTTCGGGGATATACCCCTTCTTTTGGAGAAGGTTGTTTTTTTGCAGAAAATTCAACTTTAATTGGAGATGTGATTATAGGTGATGAGGTATCCGTTTGGTATCAAGCAGTTATCCGAGGAGATGTGAATTCCATCCGTATCGGAAATAGAGTGAATATTCAGGATGGTGCCGTAATACACGTTACATATAAAAAAGCTAGCACTAAAATCGGTAATAATGTTTCTATAGGTCATAATGCAATTATTCATGGCTGTACAATACGAGATAACGTTTTAATTGGAATGGGAAGTATAATTATGGATAATTGTGAGATAGGCAGCAATACAATAATTGCTGCAGGTGCAGTTGTTACCCAAAACACAGTTGTTCCTCCTGGATCAATCTTNGCAGGTGTACCAGCAAAAAAAATAAAAGAGATCGACCNTAGGTTACAGNAAAACGAAATAGAGCGAATTNCTAAAAATTATTTACTTTATGCTTCTTGGTTTGAAGAATAAAATTTCTCAANCGTTTATTNNGAACTTTAATAAAATTAAAAGCCTAGGTCAGTCTTAACATCTGCCATAAGGTCTTTCCCTGAAGCCATAATTACACTCCCTCCTGGACTAGAGTCNAAAACATAGTCATATCCTTGTGCAGCAGCTACTTTTTCGATNGAAGAACGCGCTTTTTCATATANAGGNCGCATCATCTCCGAAGAACGTTTTTGAAGCTCTTGAGCAGCGGTTTCTCTAAATTCTTGAATACGTTGTTGCATTTCTTGTAATTCAACTTGACGTTGCTGATTTATCAGATCAGTTTGATTTTCAGCATCTCCCTGATAGGTTTGAGCTTTGGTTTGAAATTCTTTCGCTGAATTTTCTAGCTCTTTTGCATATTGATCTTCTAATTTTTTTAATTCACTTTGGGCAGCAATTACTTCAGGCATTTCACTAATCAATTGTTGAGTATTAATATGCGCTACTTTAGATTGTGCAATNAGATTAAGNGGGGCAAATAATAATAAAAAAGCGATAAGGGTGATTAAATGTTTCATAGGTGTAATTGATGTTAATTGTTTAAGGAACTAGATTTTAACTTTTCTATTTGATCCTTTCTNTTTTGAATCCGTTGTTGTCTNTTAATTCTTTTTATTACTAGGTCACTAATATCGTAAATTTTTGCGGAATAAAGCATTGTAATACTTGAAGATCGNTCAAAAATAAAATCATATTTTTTTTCTTCAGCTATTTGTTTTACAACACTNAGAACTTGATCTTGTACTGGTTGTATAAGTTTAGAGCGTTGAANTATCATATCTCCTCTAGAGCCAAAACGCTTTTCCTGAAGGTTTACAATTTCAGATGCATAGTCTTGGATCTCAATTTCCCTGTCTTTAATTAGCTCNGGTGTAAGCAAAATTCGTTCTGTNTTAAGTTGATCTTCAAATTGCTTAAGTTGAATTTTCTTTAATTCAATTTCTTTCTTCCATCTTTCAATGCTCTTATCAAGTAATAGACTTGCTTTGTTGTATTCATCAATCTTNTCAAGAATTACATCCATATCTATATAACCCACACGAGTACCTTTTTGTGCAAATGCAGATACATTTAAAGACAAAAAGATTAAGANTAGCAAAAATGTTGAACTTTTAAACATAATANAGATTATAACGTAAGGATAATCAAGATATTATAGGGTGATAAGTNATTTTATAAGATTGATAATTAAAATCGTTGACCAATCACAAAATGGGTTTCCCAACCATTGGGCGTAGTTAAATTTGAATTTACATTNTCAAATCCATAACCAAAATCAATTCCGAGTAAGCCAAATGCAGGCATGAATATNCGTACTCCTGCTCCAGCAGATCTTTTAGAACTAAAGGGATCAAATTCTCTAAAGCTGTTGTAACCTTTTCCTGCTTCTAAAAAAGTTAACGCATAAATAGAAGCACTTGGTTTTAGTGTTATTGGATATCTAAGTTCCAAAGAAAATTTATTGTATATCACAGATCCGTCTGTGCTTGATAAAGATTGATTCGGATATCCTCTTAGAGCAATGGTTTCTCTCCCATCTAGTGCATAATTAATCATTCCATCTCCACCAAGAAAAAAACGTTCAAAAGGAATATTTCCTCTAGAAAGATTATACGAACCCAAAAATCCAAAATCTGCTTGAGTTTTTAATATTAGCTTTTCATAAACTGGAGTATACCAAGTTCCATTAAACTTTATTTTATAAAATTCAAGCCATTTAAACTTTTCTTGATCAATTTTGGCTTGATTCGGATTACCGTTTTCGTCTTGAAATTCTGGCAATGCCCCCAAATTAGAAAAATCTGTATTTGTGAAAAGCGAATAGGGAGGTGTAAATTTTGCACTAACACTGAAAGTGGAACCTCCTGTAGGGAAAATTGGATTTACTCTTGTATTATTTCTAGTGAGATTAATGGTGTATGCAAGATTATTTGCTTCTCCATCTCCAAAAGTAAATAAACCAGTATAATAGTTTTCTAAGTTATAATACTGAAAAGAGATTGCCTGTGAAAGTTGGAAAAAGTCNTCTGGNACTCTTAATCTTTTTGCTAANCCTAGTGTAGCACCACTAATTTGAAAAGATTGTGATCTGTCAGCAAGTCCTGTGAAAAAATCATATCTGTATTGAATAGTGTGTTGCAGAGATGTAGAAAATTGTACAGGTTGTTGTCCTCCTAGCCAGGGTTCAGAAAAACTAAAACTGTATGTGTTATAAAACTGACTTGCTTGAAGTCTTAAGGCAAGNGTTTGTCCNTCNCCCATTGGGAGTGGTTTGTATTTTGTTTTATCTGTNATATTTCTCATNGAGAAATTATTGAATGATAGGCCTAAAGTNCCTATAAACCCCCCTTGACCATACCCTCCTTGAAGCTCAATTTGACTNGCCCCAGANTCTACTAAATCAAAACGAACGTCAATTGTCCCTGAATTAGGGTCAACATTTTCCATTTGTGGATTAATTTGTTCGGCATCAAAAAAGCCTAATTGCCCCACTTCACGAACNGTTCTTACAAGCTTATCTTTACTGTATAAATCTCCTGGNTTAGTTCNGAGNTCACGATATATGACATGATCGTTGGTTTTNGTATTTCCTTCAACAACAATTTTATTAAAATTTGCCAGTTTTCCCTCAGTAATTCTAATTTCAAAATTGATAGTATCATCAACTGCGCTAACTTCAACNGCATTGATATTNGAGAAAAGATAGCCATTGTTTTGATACAAATTTGTAATATCATTTCCGTCAGGTTTACTNNTATCTGCGATTCTTTTTTTAAGTANGACACCATTATAAACATCTCCTTTTTTCAGTCCTAAAATTTGTTGTAAAACTTGATTAGAGTAAATTGTGTTGCCTATGAAATTAATATCTCCAAAATAGTATTTATTTCCTTCTTCAATTTCCAAATCCAATGAGACAGANTTAGANTNTTTAATATTTCTCACAAGAGAGTCTGAAAGGATTCGTGCATCTCGATAACCTTCTTCTTTGTAAAACTCNATTAAACTTGTAAGATCTTCTTTAAAATCATTAGCTATGAATTTGGATTTTTTCCAAAAGCGAATAGGATTTTTTAGTTTTGTNTTTTTTAATTTTGATCTCAGCTTTCCTCTTTTANNTNNTTCATTTCCTGTGAAACTAATTTCTTTAATCTTTATCCTTTGTCCTTTGTCAACATTCACAACCATTTTGAAAGAATTTGTTCCAATAGTATCTTTGATTGTATTTAATGAAACCTTTGTGTCTAAAAACCCTTCTTTGCGATATTTATTTATTATGTAATTTTTAGTATTAGTTAAAAAACTTTCAGATAGCTTTTTTCCTGCTATAAGTTCTGTATCCTTGATTAATGATTCTGTACTTCCTTTCTTCAAACCATTAATTTTAACATCAGTGAGTGTCGGTAGTTCTTTAATCTCAATTTCTAATGAAATATTATTATTTTCAACTTTAGTGACAAAGATATTTATGTCACTAAATAACTCTAAAGTCCAGAGCTTATTAATTACAGCACTTACTTCTTCTCCAGGCACTTTAATTTTTTGCCCCTTTCTTAATCCACTATAAGAAATCACTGTTTGCTCGTTAAAAGTTTTGATTCCACTTACGCTGATAGAGTCAAGTAAATATGATTTGCCTTTTACAAAACCACCAATTTGCGCCTGTGAAAGGTTTCCAAATAAGAATACCAATCCTATGATTAAAATTCTGTACAGAATTTTAAAAAGTGACTTGTTCGCTCGTTTTTCCAAATCGTCTTTCTCGTTTTCCGTAGTTTAATATTGCATTTTGTAAATCTTCTTTTGTGAAATCAGGCCAAAGAGTTTTTGTGAAATACAATTCCGCATATGCAATATGCCACAAAAGGAAGTTACTGATTCTTTTTTCACCACTGGTTCTAATAAGTAAATCTACAGGTGGTAGGTTTTGCGAGTAAAGATGCTCATTTATAGTGGATTCATCAACTTTTTCAGGGGAAATTATACTATTTTTAACTTTATTAGAAATACATTTTACAGCTTCAACTATTTCCTCCTTCCCTCCGTAATTTAGAGCCAAGGTAAGCACCATACCTTTATTGTTTTTTGTTTTTTCAATTACAAATAACAATTCTTCCTTTACTAATTGTGGTAGAGAGTCTAGATTCCCTACAGAGCGCATTTTAATGTTATTTTGAATAAGGCGTAAAAACTCTTTTTTTAGTGAGCTAACCAAAAGCTTCATTAACAAATTAACTTCATCTTTTGGCCGATTCCAATTCTCTGTCGAAAAGGCGAAAAGAGTTAAAAACTCAATGTCTTTTCGAGCCGCTTCTTCAACAATTTCCCTTACTGTTTTAGCCCCACGATTGTGACCGACAATACGTCTTTTTCCTTGCTTTTTAGCCCAGCGTCCATTACCGTCCATAATAATCGCGATATGTCTTGGTATTTTGTCCATTTATTCCTTACAATAACATGGGAGATCGCCAAAGGTAAATGAAATTGTCAAACCTGTAAAGATATACCAATCATTATTCGAGATATTTCCAAATTCAAATGCAGGATTGTATGCAAATTGATTCTCAGGGTTGCTTCCATCGAGATTATCTGTAAGAGAATATCGAGCTCCGATTTCAAAGCCAATAACAAAAAATGGATTTGGATTAAATTTAAATCCAAGACTAATTGGTATAGCAATTTTTCTGTCTTTCCCATAATTATTATAGATGGGTGAATCTATTGAGTTATGAGGTGTAATGTAAAATTGATCGTATCTAAAATAGCCTAGACCATAAAAGATGTATGGTGTAAAACTGAATTCAGGAGCATGTAAATTGAATTCTTTTAAGTTAATTTCAATTCCTGCAGTAACTTCTTCAAGAGAATTATTAACCTCATAAGATCTTCTTGAGCGATTAATGTCGTCATTTTTTAACTCGTTTTCATTCAATTTTGTTAGCATTAAACCACCTCTTAGCGAATAGCGATCGGTAATATTCCATCTGTAAAGAACCCCGTAGGCAAATTCATTTGGATTTAAATAACGATTAGATCCAATATCACCAATATAATTACTTCCTCCAACAAAAACTCCTATTTCATGAAATTGAGCTGAGGCAATAGTTATAATAAAAAAGCAGACTATAAAATAAACTTTTTTGTACATCAGTTTGAACTAAGGGGAAACCGTAGTTTTTTGTCTTATATAAACCGAAAAAGCCTAATTTTATTGTATATTTCTTGAATCGTGACCCCAAAAAAGTTTTTCTCTAAGGGTATCAAAAAATAAAGTATTGTCTAATTGTACAGTTACTGCATTGAATTTAGCTTTTTTAATATAGATGTCATTTCCATTTTCGAGAGTAAAAATTCTAGAATCTAATGATAGCAGATGTGTTTTTCCTCTCCCTTTAACTGAAATTTTGAAAGTGGTTTCCTCTGGAACAATTAAAGGACGCATATTGATATTGTGAGGAGCTATAGGATTTACGATTAGACATTTAGAAGAAGGAGAAACAATAGGTCCTCCACTACTTAGAGAATATCCTGTAGAACCTGTGGGTGTTGCAATTATTAATCCATCTGACCAGTAGGTAGTTAAAAATTTGCGGTCTAAATTAGCATCAATACTCAACATTGAGGTTGTATTTTTTCTATTGATTGTTACTTCATTTAGAGCATAACCAAAATCTTCTAAAGCTGGAGTTTGTTCATCTGTATAAACCTCTAGTAATGAACGCTCTATATAATTATAATTTCCTTTAAAAAATAAATCCAGTCCTTCCTTAAGGGTTTCACGTTTAATTGTAGTGAGAAAACCTAATTTACCAGCATTAATGCCTAGAATTGGAATTTTGGAATCACGAATGACGGAAATAGACCTTAAAAGTGTACCATCTCCACCTACAGAGAACAAAAAATCTACTTTTTCTCTCAATACAGTATCATCTCTAAAATAGGAGTATTTATCGGCTTGTGATCCGATATGTTTTTTTAATCTGTCGACCAGAACAAATTGGTGATTATTAGTGTTAAGGTAATCAATCACTGATTTTATGTAAGTAATCGAAGTAGGTGAATAAAAAGCAGTGTAAATAGCTATATACATGATGTCGATTCTTGTTGTAAAGGTACAAAACTCAGGAGAATGTTATTTTTTTATGAAAAAATTAATAGCTTGTAATATGATATTTTTTTTTTAGTTTCATTATAAGGCAATACTTTTGAAAAAAAAGCAATGACCTCTTTAAGTGTAAACATAAATAAAGTAGCAACCCTTCGAAATTCAAGAGGAGATAATATGCCAAATTTGTTAGAAGTAGCAAAGGATTTACAAGTATTTGGAGCGCAAGGTATAACTATTCACCCCAGACCTGATCAACGCCATATTCGCTATTCGGACGCTCGGAATTTACCTCAAGTATTAACTACTGAATATAATATTGAAGGAAACCCAATACCAAAATTCATTGAATTAGTGCTTGATGTTATGCCCACTCAAGTTACCTTGGTTCCTGATGCTGAAGATGCACTTACATCAAACTCAGGATGGGATACCATAAAACATAAAGATTACCTTAAAAAAATAATTGATCAATTTAAAGCTAAAGGAATTCGAACATCGATTTTTTTAGATCCAGAAATTTCGATGGTTGAAGCCGCTTTAGATACTGGGACTGACAGAATTGAGCTTTACACAGAAAACTATGCAAAAACTTTCAATATTAATAAAGAGGAGGCGATAGCTCCTTATATAGCTGCAGCTGAAAAATCTAGACAATTAGGAATTGGACTTAATGCTGGACATGATTTAAGTCTTGAAAACCTAAGTTATTTTGCCCAAAACATTCCTGATTTATTAGAAGTTTCTATTGGTCACGCGCTTATATGTGAAAGTCTTTATTTGGGATTTGAAAATGTTGTTCCTATGTACCTTCAACGTTTGACAAATTGAATATTCTACACAGTGTAATTGTTGGAAAGAGAGGAGAAGATTTAATTATACTCCATGGCTTTCTAGGAATGGGAGACAACTGGAAAACATACGCTAATGGTTTGTCAGTTTTAGGTTACCGAGTACATCTTATAGATCAAAGAAACCATGGTAAAAGTTTTTGGAGTAATGATTTCTCTTATTCTATAATGGCTGAAGATATTGTAGCCTATTGTAAAACTCACAGTCTTGAGAAGATATTGGTTTTAGGTCATTCAATGGGAGGAAAGACAGCCATGTATCTTGCTTGTTATCATTCTGAGCTTATTAAGGCATTTATTATAGCAGATATAGCTCCAAAAAAATACCAGCCACGTCACCAAAAAATATTAAATGGGCTATCTCAATTAGATTTTGGTCAAATTACTTCTAGAGCTATTGCAGAGCAGCAATTGTCAAATTGGGTAAAAGATGCCTCTACTAGAAAGTTTTTGCTCAAAAATCTTTATTGGTTGGAGCCAGGGAAATTAGGATTGAGAATTAATATTGATGTCCTTAAAAATGTGAGTGAAGCTATTGGTTTAGGGCTTGATTCTGAAGCTAAATCTGATGTGCCATGTTTGTTTCTTAAAGGTGAGAATTCGGATTATATTTTAGACTCTGACGGACCTATTATCAAATATCATTTCCCTAATTCATCACAAGCATCAATACCTAAAGTTGGCCATTGGCTGCATGCTGAAAGCCCAAAAGAATTTTTTAAAATCACTTCCCATTGGTTGAGTAACAACATTAATTTTTAACATCTTAAAGAAAATTGTGATATTTATTTAGGTTTGAGGTTGTAAAATATTCTTATTTATACTTTTGCAGCTTAAATGTATTTTATGAAGACAATTATTCGAAAAGCAGAAAGTACCGATTGCAAAGCAATTCTTAATTTAATAAAAGAGTTAGCAGTTTTTGAAAAGGAGTCAGAAAGTGTTAGTCTAAATGTATCAGACATACAAAATCACGGTTTTGGGATAAAGCCATTATTTGAATGTCTAGTTGCTGAAGTAAATAAACAAGTAATTGGGATGGCCCTATATTATCAACGATATTCTACTTGGAAAGGACCTACTTTTCACCTTGAAGATTTGATTGTTTCAGGAAAATATAAGGGAAACGGCATCGGGACAAAATTATATTCAGCATTTATCCAAAAGTCCTATGAAGCAGGAGTAGAGCGAATTGAATGGAACGTTTTAGATTGGAATAGTCCAGCGGTAAATTTCTATAATAATAGTGGAGCTAGAGTTTTAAAGGATTGGAGAACAGTACAAATGCATCGGTATGAAATGAAAAAATATTTAGACTCACTACAAAATTAAATCATTCATGAAAGTATTTAAATTTGGTGGAGCGTCTATAAAAGATTCGGCAGGGGTTAAAAACCTTTTATCCGTATTGAATACAGTAGGTTATAAAGACACCTTAATAGTAGTGTCNGCAATGGGTAAAACTACTAATGCCTTTGAAAAAATANTTGAAGATTATTTTAAAAATAAAGACCAAACTCTNAAGGGNATAAANTNTATTAAAGATTTTCATCTTAAAATTGTCAATGATCTTTTNAAAAAAAATAGTTCTAAAATAGAGGAGCTTGTAANTCAATTATTTGAAGAGTTGCAAATTTTTTTAAAGTCAAACAANTCTTCGAATTACAGCTTTGTTTATGATCAAGTTGTGAGTTATGGTGANCTTTTATCTACTAAAATCATTCANCATTTTATGAAGTTCTCTGGATTTGANNGTATTTGGCTCGATGCAAGAGATTGTATAAAAACAGATGATTATTATCGTGCTGCAAATTTGGATTGGGAAATGANTCAAAANAAAATTTTAGAGCAAGCNGGAAAACACACTTTNATCATTACTCAAGGATTTATTGGAAGTAATTCGAATAATTTTACAACTACTTTAGGTCGTGAAGGNTCAGATTATTCAGCAGCAATTTTTGCATANGCTCTAAATGCTAGTTCNGTTACAATTTGGAAAGATGTTCCAGGANTTTTAAATGGGGATCCTAGAGTCTTTNAAAAAACANAATTATTACATCAAATATCATATCNAGAAGCGATAGAACTAGCTTTTTATGGAGCATCTGTAATCCATCCCAAAACTCTGCAACCTATTCAGCGNAAAGAAATACCATTNTATGTAAAATCATTTNAAAANCCTAGGGNTTCTGGAACNTCNGTTTCAAAAGGGAANACTATTGAGCCTTATATACCATGTTANATTGTAAAAAAAGATCAAGTGTTGTTANNNCTCTCTTCAATTGATTTTTCATTCATAGTTGAAGAAAATATAAGTTATATATTTGGTTTACTCCATGAATACCAAATGNCTGTCGAGCTAATACAAAATTCAGCAATTAGCTTTTCTGTATGCGTAAATAATAAATACAAAAGATTGGAAGAATTAGTACTTGTTTTACGTTCTCGTTTTAGNGTAGAAGTAATAANAGGAGTTGATCTTTATACGATTAGACATTTTAATAANGGATCCTCTCAATTTATNAAAGAGATAGGGAAACCAATACTTTTAGAGCAAAGAACTCAAGAAACAGCCCAGTNTATAATTTAGTTTAGATAGTTAATNTTAAAGCCTCTATCTTNTTAAGAATGGTTTGTGCCAATTTACGATGACTTTCCACTGTCCATCCTCCNACATGTGGACTTAAAATAACTTGTTCTGCCTCAGTNAAATATTTTAAAGAATCAGGGAGTTTAGAAGAATTAAANATNGAATAAAAAGAACGGGATTCATATTCCAATACATCCAATCCAGCNCCTAAAACTTTTCCAGACTTTAGTGCATCTACCAAGTCATCTGTANCTAAAANTTTTCCTCTAGCNGTGTTGATCAACCAGAANGGNTGCTNCATTTTATCAATAAATGTTTTATTAATCATTCCCAAATTTTCTGGGGTTTGAGGAATATGTAGACTCAATATTTGNNCTTTNTTTTGTATCTCTTTCAAGGTAACTTGCTTNGCAGCGGCATCNNCCATATTGGGTTTAATATCGTGACAGAGGACCTCTAGACTNTTAAAACCAGTNAATTTTTTTGCAAAACTCTTTCCNGTATTTCCATATCCTATAATTCCTACTTTTTTTCCTTCTAATTCCCATCCCCTATGNGCTTCTCTTAACCACAATCCCTTTGAAATACTTTGGTGACCTAATCGAAGTTTATTCATTAGTGCTAAAAGCAAGCCTAATGCATGTTCCCCTACTGCATTTCGATTGCCTTCGGGTGCAGCAATCAATTTTATCTTTCTAGATTTGGCATACTTTAAATCTATATTTTCAAGCCCTGTTCCCACGCGAGCAATAAATTTTAGTTTCGTTGCCACCTCTAATAAATTCTGATCTACCGGAAATCGACTTCTAATCACTAGTCCTTGATAATTTTTGAGTTGAGAAATTAAGTTTTCTAAGGGAGTATTGTAAGCGAGTGTATTTTCATAACCCAAGTTTTTTAAACCTTNTAATAGTAGTGGATGATTTTCGTCTACATGAAGGACTCTNGGTTTTTTCATCAAAAGCCTAAAATAAGTTTTGCAACATAAAAGAAAAGAAAAATACCAAAGATGTCATTTGCAGTTGTTATAAAGGGGCCCGTTGCAATGGCTGGATCAATTCCTTGTTTATCTAGTACAATGGGCACAAAAGTACCTACTAGCGCAGCAACCACAATAACCAACATCATTGACCCNGCAATAGTAGCACTCACCAAGAAAGATTGATTGATAAATTGTCCAAAGATTACAATTACAAGTGCGAGTGAAAATCCATTAATCAAGCTGAGNCCAATCTCTTTAAGTAAACGATTGAATAGGGAGCCTTTAACNACATCATTNGCAATACCTTGAACGATTATAGCAGAAGATTGTACTCCTACATTCCCTGCCATTGCAGCAATAAGTGGAGTATAAAAAAATAAATTACGAAGGGAAGGTTGCTCCATAATAGTTTCATAATCTTGAAGAATAAAAACACTTCCTAAACCGCCTAAGAGTCCTAAAAATAACCAAGGAAGCCTTGCTTTTACAAGATCAAATATTTTATCATCTGCCTCTACATCTGCAGAAATTCCTGCAGCTAATTGATAGTCTTTATCTGCTTCTTCTTTGATCACATCCACAATATCATCAATAGTAATACGACCTAAAAGTTCTTTTTTACCATTGATAACTGGGATGGCCTCTAAATCATATTTAGACATTATTTTGGCAACTTCATCACTTTCTTGATCTACAGTNACAAAGTCTACTTTCGGTATGAAAATATCTTTTACTTTTGCNCCTGAGNTAGCAGTAATCAAATCCTTTAATGAAAGTCTACCCTTTAGGCGATTTTTTTCATCTACCACATAAATNGAATGAACGCGAGTAACGTTTTCAGCTTGAGCCCGCATTTCATTAAGACATTTTAGGACACTCAAGTCTTCTCTTACTTTTACTAATTCCTTTGCCATAAGTCCACCTGCAGTATTTTCATCATATCGAAGAAGGTCACGAATATCACTTACGTGTTCGTCATCCTCAATTTGAGACATGACTTTTTCTTTTCTTTCTTCAGGGAGTTCAAGGATTATATCTGCCGCATCATCGGTATCCAGCTCTAAAACTTCTTTTGCTATTTCTTTTGCAGATAGTTGTTCTAATATCCCTTCTCTAATATCAGGATCAACTTCAGCAAGAGCGTCAGCAGTAGTGTCGCTTCCCAATAATTTTATAAGATATGTCGCTTCTTCTAAAGAAACAGCCCCTATAATTTCCCCCAAATCAGCGTAGTGTGCTAGTTTGAGTTTTCTTTTAATACGTGAGTTGTCCTCCTTTGCAATAAGTTCTTTTATCTCATTTATAAAAGTAGAATCAATTTGAAAAGTTGCCATGGCCAATCCTTTTTGCAAGTTGGACGAAGTCATTTCCCGAGAGCTTCTCTGGACGTTNGTCAAAGATAGTATCTTCTCTCAACATTTCAGGTATATTCAAAATTTTTAAGCTGTTTCGAAGTGTTTTACGACGTTGTTGAAAGCTTANTTTGACTAGTTTAAATAATAGAGTCTCATCACAATCNAAAATATATTTTTTTTTACGTATCAGTTTTATCACGGCAGAATCTACTTTGGGTGNAGGCATGAAAACTCCTGGCGGAACTTTAAAAAGCAGTTGGGTNTCATAGAACAACTGAGTTAGCACTGAAAGGATTCCATATTTTTTAGATCCTGGAGGTTCACAAATCCGTTCGGCAACTTCTTTTTGAAACATTCCTGAAAAAAAAGGAATTTGATCTCTGTATTCTATTGTTTTAAATATAATTTGCGTGGAAATATTATATGGGAAGTTTCCAATTATGGCAAATGGATCTGTACCTAATTCCTTTTTTAAATCGAGTTTTAAAAAATCTCCTTCAATAAGATTTATTTTTTTTTCGTCATGGGTGCTTTTAAGATAAGCTACTGATTCCGAGTCAATTTCAATTAGACTCAAAGAATTTGTTTTTTCAATTAGAAACTCTGTAAGTAAGCCCATTCCTGGTCCAATTTCCACAACTCTCTTATAATTTTCAAAAGTTAAGGTTTCTGAAATTTTTCGCGCTATATTTTTATCAGTTAAAAAATGTTGACCTAAATTTTTTTTTGCACGAACTGATTTCATGATTGTTCTTCAATTAACTGAAGTTCCGTTCTAAATAAAACGATACGATCTCCAAATTTTTCTATCTCATCTTTTCTTAATAGTTGGGCATCATTGATTAGATATTCCTTTAACAGTTGTTGATTTTTACAATGATATTGAATTGCATAACTGACTCCACCTTGGTCCTGGTCATTTAAAACTTTAAAGATTTTAGCGGTTTTAAACTTTTTAGTCGCTAACATATTAGGGAGGTGTTTTTCCTTCATCCAAATCAGCCACTCTTTTTCAATTGAAAATTCAACAAGTGAAGTGACATTGTAAATTAACATCTTATTNGATTTGGTCAAAGCCAGTATAGGGTANCAAAGCNTNTGGAATTTTNATCCCTTTTGGGGTTTGATAATTTTCAAGTAAACCTGCTAAAACTCTTGGAAGTGCTAATGAGCTTCCATTTAAAGTATGTGCAATTTGGTTTTTCCCCTCTATATTTTTATAACGCAAATGTAAACGCTCTGCTTGGAAGCCGCTAAATGTAGATACTGAGCTTATCTCAAGCCAACGCTTTTGTGCAGTTGAATATACTTCAAAATCATAAGTTAAGGCTGAAGTAAAGCCTAAATCACCGCCACAAAGTCTCAAAATTCTGTACGGAAGTTCTAATTCATCAAGGATTGATTTTACGTGCTCTACCATGCCTTCCAAAGCTTGCATTGCATTTTGAGGTTCTTCGATTCGCACAATTTCAACTTTATCAAATTGATGGAGTCTGTTTAATCCACGCACATGAGCTCCATAACTCCCAGCTTCTCTTCTGAAGCAAGGGGTATATCCTGTCAGAGCAATAGGAAGATCAGATAGCTTAAGTAAACTGTTTCTATACAGATTGGTAATGGGTACTTCAGCTGTTGGAATAAGGAACAAATTATCGTTTTGTACGTGATACATTTGACTTTCTTTATCAGGAAGCTGACCTGTGCTAAATCCAGATGCCTCGTTTACTAGATGCGGAACTTGGACCTCTTTATATCCTGCGCCTATATTGCAGTCTAAAAAATAGTTGATCAATCCGCGCTGCAATCTCGCACCTTTTCCTTTGTAAACAGGAAAACCTGCACCCGTTATTTTATTTCCTAATTCAAAATCAATGAGGTCGTATTTGTTTGCAAGCTCCCAGTGAGGGAGTGCCTCTTTTTCTAGTTCAGGAATTGTTCCCGATCTAAAAATTTCTTCATTTTCTTCTTCTGAACTTCCATCAGGAACACTTTCATGCGGAACATTAGGAACTTGGGTTCTCAATTCATACAACTGAGTTGAAGTTTCCTGCAATTCTTCTTGGAGTCTTTTAGAAATTTCCTTGAGGGCAGCACTTTTTTCTTTAAGAGCATTAGCTTTATTAATCTCACCTGACTTATAAAGGCTTCCAATTTCTTTAGCCATTTTATTTGAGGTTGCTAAATGTTGATCTAGTTTTGCTTGATTATCCCTTCTTTTTTTATCAAGAAAGATAATTTGATCAATTACTTCTGGGAAGTTAAAACCTCTTTTTTTAAGACCCTTTAAAACGAGTTCTTTGTTTTCTCTAATGTATTGAAGTCCAAGCATTGAATTTCTTTTATGTAAAAATAAAGTAAATTTACTTCCGTGCTTAAATGCCTTGAGTTCTTTTGCAAATTTCTTGATCTTTTAAAAGTTGTAATTTGAGCTCTTCTAGTGAATCAAATTTTTTTTCATCCCGGATTTTTTTAACAAAAAGTACTTTAAGATGTTCTCCATATATATTTTCATTAAAATTGAAAAGATGTACTTCTTGAGTTTGATAATTGCCATTGAGTGTGGGTCTATTTCCAATATTCATCATCCCTAAAAAAATATTTTGTTTAAAATAAACCTGAACTAAATAAACCCCTTTTGGTGGAATTAATTTGTATGATTCTTCTACAATTAAGTTAGCAGTTGGAAAGTTTATAGTTCTCCCTAATCCTTCACCTTTATTTACTATACCATTAAGTTGATAGGGGCGACCCAGAAATTTCTCAACTTTTTCAAAATCACTATCAGCAATAGCTTTTCTTATTTTAGTTGAACTTACTGTAATAGAGTATACATCTTGTGGGGGAATTTTATTTACTTCAAAACCATAAGTTTCTCCCAACAAAATAAGATCTTCTACTGTAGCTTCTCTATTTTTACCAAAACGATGATCATAGCCCACAAATAATGATTCAATTCCTAATTGATTTACCAATATATCTCTAGTAAATTCAATTGCACTTAATTTTGAAAATTCTTTTGAAAACTCATGAATAATAAGATTATCAATTCCAAATTCTTTTAATAAATTCACTTTTTCCTTAATTGTATCAATTAACTTTATACTGGTGTCTTTTTGTAATACCATTCGAGGGTGTGGGAAAAAGGTTAAAAGGTTTGCTTTGAGTTTTTTTTTCTTAGCTAGAGTCACCAAAGAGCGTATGATTTTTTGATGCCCTAGATGCACTCCATCAAAAGTTCCAATAGTGAGAATAGACTTGGAAGTGTAGTTGTAATTTTCAATTCCGTTAACAACATTCATTAAAAAAGGGTTCGAATTTTCATCACAAAAGTACGTTAATATCAGTAACAGAAGAATTAGTTTGTTTATTTTTAGCCTACACTTGAATAGCTAGACTTGGGAAAAAATAAAATTTATCACCTCAAACAGTTTGGTATTTTATGTATTATCTTCTTGTTTGCATCCTCTCATTCTTTGTTGGGACAGGATAAATGGATAAAGGTTTCAAATCCAAATCAAAAATTGCCTTTATTTGATGTTTTAGGAGAAAACTATTATATGATGCCTAGTAAGTTACTTGTTAGAAAAGGGAACAATGAAAAAAGTTTAAAAAAAGAAATTATCCTTCCTAATGAAAATGGGGAAGATGAAGTTTTTGAAATTGTTCCTGTACCATTATTATCTAAAACTTTATCTGAAAAACACCAAAACATTAAAACCTATACTGGAGTTAGTAAAACCCGTCCAAAAGTTCACCTTCGACTTAGCACTCAGCCCAATGGTATTAATGCATGGATACAATTTGATGATGGCTCAGACTATTTTATTCAACCAGTTAATGGAAAGCAACAATTACATTTTACATATACTAAAACAAAAACATATTTTACTTCTCCTCTTTTTTGCAAAACAAAAAAGGCAATATTACTTAAACAATCAAAACTCAAAACAAAAACGAAAAAGATTTTTAGTGGGGAGCTTCGTAAATTTAGAATTGCAATTTCAGCAACAGGGGAGTATACTTCTTTTTGGGGAGATAATGATGACAGTAATGGATCAAATGCTGAAGATGCGTTTGCTTCAGTAGTAAGTACACTTAATAGAATCAATGTGATTTTTGAAAGGGATTTAAACATTCGTTTAGAGTTAGTATCTGATTCTAATTTGCTATATGAAGATCCCAATATTGATCCTTTTACAGGAAACTTTAAAACAGAATTACAAGCTACCTTAGATGATATCATTGGTGATAGTGAATATGATGTGGGACACCTTTTTGATTATGGGGAGCCGGATGGGGATGCTGGTTGTATAGGCTGTGTTTGTATTTCAGGAGAAAAAGGTAAGGGTTTTGCTACACACCCATTTAGAGATATTTTTGGGGGTGAGTTTCGCAACGATTATTTTGATATAGATTATGCCGGGCATGAAATTGGGCATCAATTTGGAGCATATCATACTTATTCCTTCGAAACAGAGGGTACTGGATTTAATGTAGAACCTGGCAGTGGTTCAACAATAATGGGATATGCTGGAATTACCGGAGTTGATAATGTACAAGAACATGGAAGTCCTTATTTTCATTATTATAGTATTGAAAATATTTTAGAATACATAGAGACTACATCTTGTGGTACTTCAGAAAGCATTTCTCTTGACAGCTTTAGTATTGACGCAGGAAAGGATTATTTAATTCCTATTGGAACCCCTTATGAGTTAATTATAGATTCTTTAGTTGCTCAGCAAGGTGAAAGCTATACATACTGTTGGGAACAATTGGACAGTGCTCAAATCACTTCTGCTAATTTTGGCCCAAATAATCCAGTAGGAGCTATGGCAAGATCTTTACCTCCTGACACAAAACCTTTACGAATAATACCCAATTTAGATAGGGTTTTGATTAACAAGTTAACNGANGAAAATCCTGGGATTAACTCTGATTGGGAAACGGTACCTTTAGTAGGAAGGTCACTCATTTGGGGTCTTAGTGTTCGAAAGCAAACNCCCTCNTATAGCCATATAGCNCAGGATGAAATCAAGATNACTNCAGTAGCAAGTTCNGGACCTTTTACAGTCAATTCTCAGAACGAGCCTGAAACTATTTTAAAAGGAGGNGCTCTAGAAAATATCATTTGGAGTGTAGCCCAAACTGATCAAAACCCAATTAGAGCAAATGAAGTGANNATATCTTTNTCAACTGATGGAGGTAGTAGTTTTCCAATTATATTAGCCAATGGTGTGCCCAATAATGGATTTGCTCAAATCATAATACCAAATAATATTAACACTTCTTCAGCACGTATTAAAATTAAACCTACAAACAGTATATTTTTTGCAATCAATTCCGAAGAATTTAGTATTGNGTCTAGAGACTTAGTTTTGAATTTAGAATCTTTTATNAAAGAAAATTGTGGTGAAAATACTCANCGATTTTTGTTTGATATTGATAAAGCTNNGNGCTTTGAAGATTCTTTTAGTCTTAAAATNAATTCACTTCCAACTAATTTAACTGCAGATTTTTCTAAATCNTCATACCCTAGAACAGATACATCGGGGTATTTTGAAATAAGTGGACTATCCAGTTTAGATTATGGAGATTATAATTTTACTCTTGAGGCTTCATATAATGGCAAATCAGAAGTTTTCCCATTTATATTAAAACANAGAAATGAAGTTTTTGAGCCTGCAAATTTATTGGAACCATATAACTCATCACAAGAGGTAAGTCTTAGTCCTATTTTAAAATGGGAAACAAATTCAAATATAGATCAAACTCGTATACAACTTTCAAAAGACCAAATTTTTGAAACTTTGGTCTTGGACACCATAATTTCTAAAAATAAATTACAGCTTGATGATTTGCTTTCCTCAAATNAATATTATTGGCGTATTCAAACACNAAATAATTGTGGTTCTTCTGATTTTTCTGAGATTTTTTCATTTGAAACAAATTCTANCACATGTACTGAAATTAATACAAATGAATTGCCGAAGGACATTTTAGATGCAACAGATAATGAAAAAGGAACAACATTAGCAACAATTAACGTAAATATTGATGCTCCTATTTTAGATNTTAATGTTTTAGTTGATTTAATTCACACGTGGACAGAAGATCTTTCCTTGTATCTGGAAACCCCAGATGGTTCTAGATATTTGTTATCTAGTGCAGCAGGAGGTTCAGGGGACAACTATACCCAAACTATTTTTGATCAAGAAGCAAGTTTGGGCATTTTAGATGGGACTCCTCCATTTAAAGGTAGTTTTATCCCAATACAGGACTTGAGTGTTCTGTATGGGACCTCATCAAGAGGCTTGTGGAAGCTTGTGGTATTAGATGAGTTTAAAGAAGATACAGGGCGTCTTTTTGAATTTGAACTTAACTTTTGTTTGGAGGGTACTCTTACTACAAATAGTGATAGTGATTCCATTTCAGATGAAAAGGATAACTGTCCTTTGGTAACAAATGAGAATCAAGCAGATGTTGACGATAATGGGATCGGTGATTTGTGTGANCTNTTTTCTACTCAAAACCTGACTTTGACTAAAAAAGATACAAGTTGCCCCAATAATCAGAACGGATCTTTATCTTTTAATGCTCGAGCAGATTATCTTTATAGAGCAGAAATNATTGGCCCAGANGGTTTNCAGGAAAATTTAAACTTTACAGTATTAGGCAAAANGATTAATGATTTGGGACCAGGAATTTACTCTATTTGTATTTATACAAATAGTTTTCCTGAGTTTGAATATTGTTATGAAACTCAAATAAACTCACCTGATTATTTAAGTGTCCAAACTAGCTACAATTCTTCATTGAAAATTTTAAATCTTAATTTATCAGGAAGTGATAAATACAACATTACATTAAATAATAAAACCTATTTGGTTACAAATAAAAACTCAGTTCAGTTTCCTTTGACTCAAAAAACAAATCGATTAATTATCCAAACTAACATTCCATGCCAAGGTGTTTTCGAACAATGGATCAATCTAGAGCAAAATGCAAAGGTTTTTCCAAACCCAGTAATAGATAGTTCAAACTTAATATTACCAAAGGATAAAAAAGCGGATATATATTTATTATCTGGAACAGGAGAATTGTATTGGTCAAAAAGAGGCGTTTCAGAAACAGAGGNTACCATTATAATTCCCATGGAGTCTCTACCTAGGGGTTGGTATATATTAAATATAGATTATGGAAATNATTTAGAAACACATAAATTACTAAAGAAATGAAAGGGTTTGGAATTTTGCTGATCATTTTACTTTATAGTTGTTCACCTGACCCTATTCCAGATCCTGAGACAGTTTTTTTAGTAGCCCCAATTAATTTAGAACCTTGTATTACCACATCAAGCGTAAATGATAGTGAAAAACAAGTTCGATTCCAGTGGACAGCATCTCTACATACTGATCAATATGAATTGATTATCCAAAATTCAATTACACAAGAAAAATATACTTATAATACAGTATTATTAAATGCTTCAGTAATATTACCAAGTGGTGCTCCTTATCTTTGGTTTGTTCGTTCTAAGTCAACTATTTCTCCTGTTACCACAGATAGCGAAGTTTGGCAATTTTATCTTGAAGCGAACCCTTTGGAAAGTCATCTTCCCTTTCCAGCTATTTTAATATCTCCTAANAATGAATCAAAATTTAGCCTCAATACCAATAATGATTTTCTTTTTGAATGGAAAGGAAATGATTTAGACCAAGATATAGATTTTTATGACCTTTATTTGGGAACTAATTCAGAGGAGATTTTACTTAAGAAAGAAGGAATAAAAGCGACTCAAAGTACAATATCGTTAGAGTCGAGAAGTTTATATTATTGGAATATAGTCACACAAGATAAAAATCAAAATAAATCGAGATCAGAAACATATAGTTTTGAGACTGAATAATTACTTACCATTGAACCGATTCATCGCGTTTTCAATACCTTCTAATCCAAAACTGATTATAGCTTCAGTAAAAAAATCAATACGTTCAACCAATATAACTTGTTCACTGTCATCCCATGGGGCCAAAACAAATTTAACTTGATCTAAAGCTTTTTTTTCATGCCCAATTCCAAACCGAATCCTGGCATAATGTAATGTATTNAATTGACTCTCAATATCTTTNAAACCATTATGCCCCCCTGAACTTCCTTTTGGTTTTAATCTTAATGTTCCAAATGGAAGGTGTAATTCATCTGTAACAATAAGAATATTCTCCAGAGGGATATTTTCTTTTAATGCCCAATAGCGTACAGCTTTTCCACTTCGATTCATAAAAGTTTCTGGTTTTATCAAAATCAATTTTCTTCCTTTTATGTCAATTGAAGAGTAGCTTGCCAGTTTTTTTAACTCCCAATTGCATTTGTTTCTTTCTGCAAGTCTATCTATGATTTGAAAACCCACGTTGTGTCTAGTTTTTTTGTATTTTTCACCTATATTTCCAAGTCCTACAATTAAAAATTTTTTCATATTTACAGCAGGGGTTTTCCTATTAAATATTTTTTTTAAGAGACGCATTCTCTAAAATAAAAAAAGCATGTGATTCAAGAACACATGCTTTACATTTTCTTTAAACAGAAAGTTATTCTTTAGGTGGAGCTTCGGTTTCAGAACCTTCTGCTTCAGATCCTTCAACACCTTCTTTAGTTCCTTCAACTTCAGTTTCAAGTTCTTCTTCTTCTATAATGGAAGCTCTTGATGTTCGAACTTGACAAACTACAGTGTTGTCAGGATGGAGAATTGTATAGTCTTCTTTTTGTAATTCGGCTGTATAAAGCTTATTTCCTAATTCTAGGTTAGATATATCAGCTATTATAAAGTCTGGAAGATTTGCAGGAATTGCTCTGACACGCAGTTTCCTCTTGTTTAGGCTTAAAACTCCTCCACTATTAAGCACACCTGGCGCCGAACCTTCTAAATTAACGGGAATATCCATTGAGACTTCTTTATCATCAAAGATTTGATAAAAGTCAACGTGTAATATTTTATCTGTCAAAGGATGAAATTGAATATCTTGTAAGATGGCATTAATTTTTTCTCCCTCTTGTAGCTGAATTTTCACAGTATGTGCGCTGTGTGTGTATACCAATTTACTGAAATCAAGTTCGGGCGCGGAAAAGTGAAGAGGTTCTTTCCCCCCATACAATACGCACGGAACTCTCCCAGCATTGCGTAACGCTTTGGTAGCTACCTTACCTACGCTTTCTCTTTTGGATCCCTTAATGGTAATAAATTTCATGGATAAATTTAATAACTAATTACATAATAAATTTTGAACTTATTGACTCGTTGTAGTGCACATTATGCATTACTTCAGCAAATAATGGGGCGCAAGATAACACTTTTACTTTATTGTGGCTAATTCTTGGAGCAATAGAATCAGTGACAATCAAATCTTCTAATTTTGAATCTTCAATTTTTTCATAAGCACTTCCGGAAAGAAGGGCATGAGTACAGATTGCTCTTACAGAAATTGCACCACGTTCCTTCATTAAATCGGCTGCTTTAGTAAGTGTTCCTGCTGTATCAACCATATCATCAACCAAAATCACGTTTTTACCGCTAACATCACCGATAAGTTCCATATGTGAAATTAAATTAGCTTTTTCTCTTTGCTTATAACATATTACTACCTCACTGGATAAATACTTAGAGTAGGCATAAGCTCTTTTTGATCCGCCCATATCAGGGGATGCAATGGTTAAATTTGATAAATTTAAGGATTCAATATAGGGCAGAAAAATTGTGGAGGCAAAAAGATGATCTACCGGTTTTTCAAAAAAACCTTGAATTTGATCGGCGTGCAAATCCATGGTAATTATCCGTGTGGCTCCAGCGGCCTCNATTAGTTTTGCAATGAGTTTAGCACCAATAGGAACCCTAGGTTTATCTTTACGGTCCTGCCGTGCCCACCCAAAGTAGGGTATTACAGCTGTAATATGTCTAGCAGAGGCTCTCTTGGCTGCATCTAACATCAAAAGCATTTCCATCAAATTTTCTGATGATGGTTGGGTAGATCCAATAATAAAAATTCGAGCGCCTCGAACTGATTCTTCAAATGAGGGTTGAAATTCACCATCATTATATCTGGAAAAATTTACTTTTCCCATCGNGACACCAAATTGATCTGCTATTTTTGTTGCAAGTTCTATACTCTGAGTACAAGAAAAAATTTTTGCTGAAGGTTTCATTTAAATTTATATTGTGCAAATTTATAAATAAATTTTGCTGGAAAATGTCTTAAGGAATTAAATCCTACAAAAAAATAATTTATTACTTTAGAAGCCCTATCAGAAGAAAAGCCTCGGTGGCGGAACTGGTAGACGCGCTGGATTCAAAATCCAGTTCTTTAGGGAGTGTGGGTTCGATTCCCACCCGAGGTACAAATTAGATTTACATCTTAATAATTATTAAATAATTTAAAATCCACTTCTTTTTTTAGTATGTGTAAAATATTATTTAAACCTAAAAGTCANTTAAGTTTATAATTTTTATCTTTATATGANTTTATAATTTAAATAATAATGAATTTAATCATTTATGTATTTGCTTTTATTAGNATAATACTTAACAATTTTTCAGAGAATAATTTAAAATCTGATAAGGTTNTTCTTGATGAAGAATTTGTTTACTTGTGTAATAANCCAGGCCAAAAATGTTACTATACTATACCTTGTANGGTNCTAAGAGATAATTGCAATGAGGCTAATGGTAAAATATTTAAAGTTCCATTAAGTAGAGCNATACAAATGAAAAGAGAAAAATGTGAGTGTCAAGAAGGCATGAACTAATTTGCCATAAAATTTCACTATTCAGCTTCAATTTCTTCATCATTGATAGTTGATGACCCAAACCTAAAGCGTAAAGAAATTTCGTGAGTCTTAACACTTAAACCNGAAAGACTATTATCAATTGGTGTTTCNTATGCGTATCCAATATCTAAAAAGTTTTTTACAAAAAAGTATGAAACTAAACCTAAAGAATTAGTTGTTCTGTATGATGTACCAATATCAAAAATATTTTTGTAACCAATTAAAGCCAAAAAATCTGCAGTGGTATCAAAACCACTTACTGACCTTATTAATATACTAGGTTTTAAAATTAAACTTTCATTAATCTTAAAATTTGCGCCACTGCCAAAATACGTGTGAACTTGATCGGTGCTGGTTATNGAAAAGTTAAACTTATCACCTGAATTAAATAATCGTGGTATAGAGAAACTAAACCAAAAAGATGGGGTTTGAAGAAGCATTCCAATACCTAAATTAGGATTAAATCGAGAAAATGAACTTTGAGCAGGGTCTATTCCAGAGCTTAAGCTGGTTAAACCTAAAAGATTTGCCTTATAAAATGTAGCNCCAGCTTTCAATCCTAAAAATAATGATGAATTTCCAGATAGNCCTAGTTTATATGAAAAGTCGATATATGATGCNGTATTTCTTTCAACAAAGTAATTATTAGATATTATTGACAAGCCAAGACCTACATTTTTTTTCCTCTCCGATGAGAATGTTAATACTTGTGTTTTAGGGGAGTTCTCAATTGAAACCCATTGATTTCTAGAAGTTAAAGCTATCATATTTTCGGCTTCAGCTCCAGCATAGGAGGGATTTATTAGACTCATCTGAAACCTGAAATTAGTAAGAAATGATTCTTGTTGAGAATAATTTAAATGGTAGACTAAAAAAAAAAGTATTAAGATGAAGTACTTCATTATAATTATCTAGTTAGATAAATCCATCCTTGATAATCTGAAGTTCCATTTGAGTCTGCGTCAACACGATAAAAATAACTTCCTTTTGGAAGTGGGTTAGAGTTTAGAGTTCCTTGCCAATTGTTTTTNTATTCTTTGGCATTAAAAACCAAATTTCCTGCATTATCATAAACCCAAACTTCATTGTCNGGATATCTTTGAATTTGACCAATTTCAAAATAATCATTAATACCGTCCCCNTTTGGAGAGAAAAATTCTGGAAAAGTTAGANCAATATGATTATTGTCATCGACAAATTCTTGATTAGGATTATAAAAATCAGGTGCATTATCAAAATCATTTGAAATGCCATCACCATCACGATCAAAGTCTATAACATCGGGAACAAAATCTCNATCTAAATCTGNAGGAAAATCAGATGAATCTAATGGGTCAGAACCAATAGATTGTTCATCAAAGTCTGAATATCCATCATTATCACTGTCAAGATCTTCATTATTTCCAACACCATCATTATCTGTGTCTAACCATTCGTATGGATTGTAGGGGAATTGATCTAGATCATCATTATAGCCATCATTATCATCATCTGGATCGCTATTGTCTCCTATTCCATCTCTATCAAAGTCGGTTGTTTCATTTGGATCATTAGGGAACATATCTTGTATAATATAATCTTCTTCCCAATTCACATATATATCTGGTGTTCCATCGTTATCATCGTCAATATCAAGATTATCNCCAATACCATCATTGTCAGCATCAATCCATTCATTTGGATTGGTTGGAAATTCATCTTCCTCATTTAGATATCCATCATTATCAATGTCTCCATCATAAAAGTCAAGTATTCCATCACTATCAATATCGGTTGGATAGCTTCTAAAATCATATCTATCTGTACCCATCAATATTTCATCAGCATCCACAAAGCCATCTCCATCAGAATCCATATATCTCTCATTGTATAAAGAACTTGAATTATCTCCTTGCTCTTCAATTAGCAAATTTCCATCTTCATCAACTAAAACTTCAAATTGTTTTTCTAAAGTCAATCCTTCCCAATCAGTAGCTCTTATAATTACTTGGTAAGGAACTGTCGCTTTACTTGAAGAAGAGTTATAATAAAGTTTTTGATTTTTTATTGTAAATTTTTNCTTATTGGGAGAATTTTGAGGTATTGAAACTGTTAAAATATCATCTTGATCGGGATCTGTTACTGTGATAGATGAAATAAATTGTTCCCCCTTTCTTGTTAACTTATTAGTTATATCTGATAATATAATATTAGAAGGTTTTTCATTAACATCAACTACATTGAAAGAATAAGGAGTTTCTTGACTCATTAATTGTGCAGTTTCACCAATAGCAGATTTCCCAGAATAACCAGTTTTAGATTTTTTTACTTTCCATTTTCCAACATTTTTTCCAGTGCTAGGNCCTCCATTTTTATCAAACTTAAATGATTTCGGNGTAAAATCATTAGACTTTTGGATAGTCCCCTCATTACTATTTTTTTTGCTTTTACCAGTACCACTTGAAAATTCAAAGTTGTATATCNTTTCTAAATAATTAACAAACTCTTTAGTTGCAATAATGTATTCACCTCCATTTAGCGTTTGAATTGTACCTTGTGATTCATTCAAATTCGTTGCCCAAACAATATCATCACCTTTTACTTTTCCTAAAGCCCCTAATTGTCCAAATTTTCTATAACCCCAACCGTAAGGATTATCATTATTATCTAATGCAACTTGAAATCTATAGCCTCCTAAATTCTTTTTCCAATTAATATTACCCTTTACTAGTGTNGGTATATTCTTGTCAGAATAATCTCCTACAGCAAGAGTTCCAAGATCATTATCACCCCATGCAAACATTTTATTACCTGAGGTACTTATGGCAAAACTTACCTCAGCAGAGGCATCAATACTTTTAAATGTTTGTGTAACATTATTGGAGACAACAGGGGACAATTTAGTAGGNGTTCCTTTCACTTCCCAGACTCCAACATTATTACCCAAGCCTAGTTGGTTTTGGTCGTTTCTTCCCCAGCTATATAGCTCTCCTGAGTTAGTGAGGCCAATTACATGCATATAACCCATAGATAATTGATCCCANGTGTTTGTTGAATCAAAAATTTCAACTAAATCACTTACAAAATGTGGATTACACTCTATACTCATTTTTGCCTGAAGAAGATTATTTGAAATAGTACTTGATGAAGTCAACGAATTTTTAACTTCGGTTTCCACAAAGAAACTATTGTTCCATATATTTTCAATCAGAATTGAGTTAGTGTTTGACACCGTTAAGCTAAAGGAAGAAGAATCAATTTTATTTGAATTTTGTATAGCATTTTTTAAATTCGATACAGCATTAGTTAAATTGTCTCCAGAGCTTGCAATTCGGGTTCCACTTAAATTTATAGTNTATGTAGCAGTTCCTGAAATATTTTTAGCCGTATCCCTNTAGCTAATAGGTCCATTGAAATTATTNGATTTTTGAACTATTGAAAAAGCATAAGTATTTGGCTTATATGCTTTGGATTTAAACAATAAAGTTGAACTTCCAGAGCCGGTAGGTGTTNCAGTTAGTGTTAATGCGTTTGTTAAAGTACTATTACTATTGAAAAGAGAGGTTACACTAGAAACAAAACTTGAAGAACTGGTTACATTTGGNACAGTTAGGTTAACCCCATTAACTTTGATAGTTATAGTGGCGCTTCCTGTTATTTGACCTACCTCGAAAACTGTTTGCTGATATTGATTTGGATGTGAGATTGTTATTTTTTCAATTTGATTTTTTGGTTTAGGACAAGGGTCGTTTGTTAACACCTTATTCCAGTTAGCACCTGCACCCCAAATAGATCCATTATTTTTTTCAATCAAAATATTAAGCTCGCTATTCATAAAATCATGAAATCTTTTCCAATCATTATATCTTCCAATTTTTCTTGGCGAACTTANTGGAAACCATGAACCAGTATAGAAATTTGCNCCAGCTCCCCATAATTCACCGTTATTCTTTATATAAACAAATCCACCATTAACTGGGGAAAAGTCCTTCATATCGGATTTATTAACTCCAGCTACTTGGGTAGGATTTGCAACAAATTCACTTTTATAACCAAGGCCTAAATCAAAATTTTTATTCTTACCCCAAGCCCATAATGTTCCATCAGCTTTAAAGGCGTATACATGCTCAGATATTGCATAGACTTCTGTCCATCCTGAAACATTTATTTTCTTAGCTTCATAGTTTTCCGCTTTTGTATCTCTAGTTCCTCTACCTAGTTGGGCGAATAAATTATCTCCATAAGCCCAAATTTCATTTTGGTCTGTTATAATTTGAGTTTCAGTTTGAGTAACTTTAACTTCTTTTATATTTCCTGTTATATCGTCCCAATCAAGTTGTTTAGGGGTNTTATCATTAGTAGCACCAGTTCCTAATTGGCCTTGGTCATTTGAGCCAATCATTCTCATTTTTCCGTCCTCATTAATAACACCTGCCTGCTGATCGCCAGCACTTAACTGATTTATTTCACCTAAATATATGTTAGGTTTTGAAAATGTCTCATAAGTTGTCGGTTTTCCTTTTCCAAGTTGACTACTCAAATTTCTACCCCAGCTATAGAAAGTTCCATCAGTGGANTATCCAACACCAAATTTAAATCCTAATGCAATATCATTCCAAGATTCATTTGCTCTTACTCGGGTNGGAGAGGCTATCACAAAACCGTATTCTTCACCATTTTCCCAGGCTTTAAGTGATTTATTATCATGAACAGGAAGAGCCCCATAATTTACTCCCCANACGTATAATTCTTTTTTTGAGTTAATAGCAGCGTAAGAGGCTCCCGATTGGCCTAAATTCCATGTACTTATTTTGTCCCAATTAGATTGTGAGCCAATTTGAGTTAGCTTGATGAGGTTATTAAGTTCGTTTTGATTCTTGATCCTGTCGTCGAAAGGAACAATATCATATGGATCTAGNACTCCATCACCGTCGGTATCTTTATTTTCCATATCGGTACCATAATATCTCTCCCACCAATTTAATAGNTTGTCACCATCTAAATCAACATCTTCANTNTCAGTAATAAAATCTTGATCTAGATCTTCTGTTCCTCTTTTATCAAANATTGCAAAATCCCATCCATCAGATTGACCATCATTATCTGAATCATAATCTAGATGATTGGCTTTCCCATCTCCATCAATGTCATTAAAGTTTATTGTTTCTTTATGATCTTGGACACCATTTCCATCAGAATCAAGATCGTAATTTACCCAATAAGNATTACTTCCATCGGGATAACCACTCCATACATATCCGTCCCAGTTATACCCAGGTCTCCTTCTTCCTATAGTTCCCCTATATAATTCACGTTTCTTTNAATTACTTGAGGCGTTGTATACTCTTTGGAACTCTATCTTTATTTTGTTTTCTAAAATATCTGGGACACCATCCCAATCTTCATCATTAGGAATTGATGTATCGTGATCATAAATTAAAGGGTTTAATTTCCATAGTCCTAAATCATTNCCCATTTTCTCAATAATGTCACTCAAATGATCATTATCATCATTTCCATCCCTATTGTTTCCTTCCCCATCACTATCGGAATCAAGCCATTCTTTTTCATCAGTTGGGAATTGGTCAACCCCATCTTTGAATCCATCACCATCAGTATCAGGCTTGGATGTTGATGTACCAACTTTTACCTCATATGGATCAGACAGGAAATCTTGGTCTTGGTCTTTTAAAGGTTTATCTGAACTTTTTAATGGGTCTGTGTCGTTAAAAGCTTCATCTAAATCACTATATCCGTCACCATCATCATCATGGTCAGTATTGTTTCCAATTCCATCTTTATCTGTATCAAGCCACTCTTCATTCCATACTGGAAATGCATCAATTCCATCATTATAACCATCGTAGTCAGAATCTGATTGATATCTATCCGTAACACCATTATCTTCATCTACATTTGAGATACCGTCTCCATCTACATCTGGATCAACATATGTGGTTTTATCTGGGCCACCCCATATGTCCGGATCAAACCATCCATCATCGTTGGTGTCAACTATTGTAAAATCTGGAATACCATCACCATCTGAATCTACAAAAGAATTAGGATCTAAAGGCATTTCATCCCAATCATCACCCTGTCCGTCTCCATCAGAATCCCAATATAAAGGATTTGTTCCTGAAGCTATCTCCACTATATCAGGCACACCATCGTTATCATCATCTGTATCTTCATTATCTCCTATATCGTCATAATCAGAATCAAACCATTCGTCTTTGTTATCAGGAAACTTATCCGCATTATCCCAAGACCTAAAACTTGTTTGTACTTTAACAGCCCTTGCTCCGCCANNACCCCATATATTAATATAAACGTTTGGTCTCCTGTCAGTACCCTTTATAATAAGTGTGGTGCCTGAGGCAACAGCTGAAATCTGCTCAACACCAGGAGTATACTTTCCATTATTGCAACACGCTCTATATTCAATAGAGTTATTCTTATTAANTTTTTTTGCAAGTTTACTCATCAGTTTACTTATTGATATAGGTGAGGATGTCTCAACTTTTAATTCAATACGACTCTTAGCATCGTTATTCCAATTATNACTATTCCAGCCATAAATACCAATATAAAATTTTGATCCAGGTATAGTCATTGTGGTAGTACCAGTAAATTTGATAAATTCCTGCCAGTTACCGAGATTATCTATTCTTTTAAATCCAATACCCATTTCACCATCTGAATAACCGTCTCCATCTGAATCAATATTGTTTGTATTCAGGCCTAATGCAATTTCTTGCAAGTCAGATAATCCATCATTATCGTCATCATCGTCATCATTTTCATCTCCTCTGAAATCACCATCAAAATCAACTGATTCTCTATCATTCCATGGNATACCATCTTTGGCGTCATTTACCCCATCTGAATCTGTATCAACCATGTATGGATTTGATTTAGAGTGAAGATAGTAGCCAGACCCAGAATGTTGCGGTTCTTTTGGNGTTAATTCATAAACATTTNTAAGTCCGTCTCCATCTATATCTGTGTCAGCATTGTCTCCAATTCCATCACCATCAGTATCCCAAAACTCGTTAGCATTATTTGGGAATGCGTCAATAAGTAATTTTCCTTTTAAGCTACTTTGAGTTCTTCCTTCACCATAAAAATACCAACTACAGCATGTTTCAGGATCTCTTTCTTTGAATACATGACCCTCCCAATCCCAATCTATGTCAGTTAAAATTAACTTTGATTCGCTCACAACAGTTCTAAATTTATCTAAATCGAAGTTTTTATATGGATCACTACCTGAAATAATTAATTTAGTTCCAGATACTACAGAAGAAATAGTTTCATTGTAAGTTTTTCCATTTTCTATGTATGGTATTTTTCCAACAATATTTAGTTGACGATTAAAATATTGAAGAATTTTGCTTGCTGTTGAAGTAGAGCTAACTGTATATGTAAGTTCAACTCTATTATTATAATTATTATGCCCCCTTAAAATTAATTTATATTCATCACCAAATTGAGGTTTTGCAGATGTTGACTTAATATCAACTTTTAATTTCCAATTTGAGTTTCGATTTTCTCCTGGATACTGCCATCCGTCACTAATTCCATCATCATCAGAGTCCCAATCATTTGGGTTAGTTCCTAATATTCTTTCATATTGATCTGAAAAACCGTCTCTATCTGAATCTGCTCCTCCATCATCATTAGTATAAATTAAGGGATTTGGATCATCAAAGTCAAGGAAGTTGTCACCATCTTTATTATCATCTAAACTATCAGCTATACCATCACCATCAGTATCTAAATGATCTCTTTTGTCATATGGTGCTTTATCATTTTTATTCGAATAATTATCTCCATCTATATCACTATCACTGTTATCACCTACACCATCNCCATCGGTATCCCAAAATTCATTAGCATTAGTTGGAAAAGCATCCATTAAATAAAGTGGACCATTGGTGCTAAAGCCATTAAAATTAAATGAAGTACAACAATTATCTTGTAAATTTCCTCTCTGCCTATAAACCTGTGATTTCCATTGATGTGAATCATGATCTTTTCCAGCTAGTACAATTACACCATTATCTATAACTGTCTTAAATGCTTCATAATGAAAATTTCGATTTTGATCATTAAGTGTAATTATAAGTCTGTTATTAGAGACACTTGCAGTGAATGTTTCTTGCTGATTCCCATCGTGAAGAACCTTACCTTTCTTGTTTAGCTCGGTTTTAAAATAATTAAGTAGCTGGGAACCATTTATAGTAGAAGTAACATTATATGAAATTTCAATTCGGTCTTCCCATCTTTGGTTATGTCCATCCATTGTAATTTTATATAATGAAGGGCTTACAGATGCACTGCTACTTGGAATTTCAATATAAATCTTTTCATTTTGACCCCCCACTTCGTTGGGATAATTTCTGCCATCACTAATTCCATCATCATCTGAGTCCCAATCATTTGGATTTGAACCTATTGAAGTCTCATAAGCGTTACTTAATCCATCCCGATCATTATCTCCGCTTGGACCAGAACTACTTAATAATGGGTTAGTGCTGTTATATAATTCGTCTACATCTAACCATCCATCATTATCATCATCTGGATCAACATTATCAGCCCACCCATCTCCNTCAGTATCCTTGGTTTGACTGTTATTATAGGGCAAGAGATCGACGTTATTCAAAATTCCATCTCCATCTATATCAGTATCGGATTTGTCACCTATACCATCTCCATCAGTGTCCCAAAATTCATTGGGATTCTTAGGAAATGCGTCTATTAGCAATTTAAATTCTGGATCATTATTATTTTTATTTTTGTTAGATCCAAATCTATAATGATTCCAACAATTAAACGAAAGGTTTGATCCATTTGAATCAGTATCATAGGCCTTAGATTTAAAATAATGTGAATCATGATTGTGATCAACTAAATGTATTGTATTATTTGGGCCTATTACTGTGTTAAATGCGACATAATAAAAATTTCTTTCAGAATCACCTAATTCAATTATTAATAAATTATTACTTACTGTAGCTGTAAATGTTTCAGTCTTATTATTGTTATGGGTAACTTTTCCAATTTGGTTTAATTTTGTCTTGAAGAAATTTAAGAATTGAGAACCATTAATTGTAGTTGAAACATTATATGTGATTTGAACGTCATGATTACTACTAGAATTACTGTATGGATATAATTTTATATAATATGTGTTGTGACTTACAGTTGCTGATGCATTTGGTATCTCAATAAAAACTTTATATTTTTTGTTNTCATTGCAGNGGAATGGATATTTCCATCCATCACTAATTCCATCTCCATCAGTATCCCAGTTTTTAGGATCAGTTTTATTAATTAATTCATATCGATCAGAAACACCATCGCCATCTTGATCTCTATAAGAGGACCCAGGATAACTATCTTTATCTAAAGGATCTGTCCCAACTGCAATTTCATCTACGTCTAAATATAAATCACCATCATCGTCAGGATCTTTATTATTTCCTACAAAATCAAATCTTCTCCTGTCACCTGTAGTCTCCTCAACCCATCCGTCATTATTATAATCTTCACCGTATACTCCATCATTATCATTATCAGTAAGGTAACCGTTTGCGATAGTTGGTTTATCGGTATTTTTTTGTTCAGTTGCATCAAAAGGAAAGTCGTCTTGGGTATCTATTGTACCATCATTATCGTCATCAGTATCAGCATTATCTCCAGTCCCATCTCCGTCAAAATCAGCCCATTCAGAGGCAACAGTTGGAAATTTGTCTTCTTTCCACTGACTGGGATAGAATTGCCATTGATTATTATTATTAGAATTCTGGGCCCAATATCCGTCACATTCTCTCCAATTATCTGTCCACCANGAATTTCCAGAAGGATCGGTATAAAATATTTCCTTATTTCTATCACAGGGAGCNTCATAATATCCATCACCATCAGAATCTTTAGATTTAGGATTCATTCCCCTAGCTGTTTCATAACTATCTGCTAAACCATCACCATCAGTATCTTTAGATTGTGTTTTATCTAGAGGAAAAAGATCTTCATTGTCATTTACACCATCTCCGTCAGTATCAGCTTTTTGTGGATCAGTCCCTAATCTTTCTTCTTCTATCCAATTTTCCAACCTATCTTTATCAGAATCCCAAGATATAGTTTTGTCTAGAGGCCAATCATCCCATCCATCTCCAGCCCCATCTCCATCCGTATCCCAGTTATTGGGATCTGTTTTAAGAGCTTTTTCTATAGCATCAGCAAGCCAATCTCCATCGCTATCTTTTGGTTGACTTTGCCAATCCTTAGGATCGGTGTTAACATTCGAATTTAATTCAACAACATCTTTGAAGCCATCATTATCATCATCTTCATCNATTTCATCTGCCTGTCCATCTCGATCTGTATCAGCAGTGAATGCAGCGTTATTAGGGAATTCATCTCTAGGTTTTAAGTTCTGACAATCAGAGCTTATTCCTTCCCATTCTTCCCATGAAATCCATCCATCTCCATTACAATCATATTTAATATCCCAAAACCTCCAAAAATACAACCATCTATCACATCTTTCCCAACCGAGCGAGCAATCTAAATTATCTGCAGCTTGTCTAAAAGTATCAAATTTAGAAGATGCTATTGCNTCGAGATATCCATCACCATCACTATCGGGATTATTTGGTTTTGTTCCATTCATAATTTCAAGTGCATCAGGTAGTCCATCTCCATCAGTATCTTTTTGATAGTAGAATGTCCTTGGATATTTATCATCTTTATCTTGGACACCATCTCCATCAGTATCTAATACACACGGATCAGACCCGCGTCTCCATTCTTCATTATCATCAACACCATCTCCATCACAATCCCATTTTTTGGAACTATCAGCTGGGTCTGCATCTTCACCATCAGGGACACCGTCCCCATCACTATCCCAATTATCATCGTTTGGATCTAATTCATCTGGAAGGCCATCAAAGTCTGCATCTCTTGAATATTTAGGATCAAGAGGCAATTGGTCTTCTGCATCTAAAACTCCATCNCCGTCAGTATCAGGAATATTTTTATTTGTTCCAACTCGGTCTTCAACTTTATTGGGGAAACCATCATCATCACTATCATATTGATAATTTGGGTCCCATTCAAATGCATCATCNACATCAGCAACACCATCATTATCTCGGTCAAGTGTAGACGCATTTGCAGATGTTGGAATATCCATTCCTATTTCATGCAGAGTGCCATCAGTAGCAAGAGCTATTATAGCGTCTCCCACTTTAACATCTTTCCATTTNCGACCACTACCAACTTTAATATAATTTCTAGTCATTATCCCTTCAATTACTCCCCAAACATACAGATCTCCACCTTCGGTTATTCCAGCTACAGTCGTATCAAATATTTCAGTTAAATTATTTAGGTTTGGAATTTTAGGGGTTTTATAATTATTAGAAATAGCAATTTTATCCCANCTTTTTAAAGAGTCAATTAGTGTTGGATAATCGTTTAAAATTTCAGCTCCTGATATTAGATCTCCAAACGCATAACTAAGAGGTAAGATGTTACCATCAGGATTATCTTTTATATGTTGGGCTTTTTGAAGATGTGAAGTGTATAAAGTAGAATTAAGATCAACATTACCATTACTGTCTCCCCAATAGTATAATCTCTTTGTATTCTTTTCTATTCCAAGTGCTGCAGTTTTTGAAACCGCNAAATCATGAAATAATAATTGATTACTTGAGTTAACAAGATTTTCTATGAAATATTTATAAATTTTTTGATCCTCTTCCCAGGTTATGTCACCATTATTTGGATTAGTACCTAGTAGAGTTTCGAAAGCATCAGAAAAACCATCTCCATCAGTATCTGTTGGCTTGCTATTTTTATCNGCTTTATTTGACTGNGAATTTAAATCTTCATCCACATCAAAATAACCATCTCCNTCTTGATCAAAATCGTCTGGGTTTGGAGGCATAATTACTTGTAATGGCTCATAGACNACCTCAGATTGACTTGCTGGATTAACAACTAATCTTTTGGCGTTTCGACCCCAAGCCCAAAGAGTACCATCTGTTTTTAGNCCTAAAGTTGTTTTATAATAAGTTTGGACTTTTTGCCAAGAACCATCTGTATCTTCATATTTTATAAAACCAATTGTGTCNCCAGGNATTATTCCTTCTTCAGGTATTTCAAAGAGTTGATATGGTAGGACATCAAATCCACTTGGAGTTTTAAAACTTAATTGATTTGTTTCAAATGTNCCAATATCACTTTCTAAAGACCACTTGTAGACATAGTTTGTGTTTGGAGAAAGATTTTTTTGTTCAAAATAAAATGTCTTTAGATTAAAATCATCAGTATTACTTATGGAACCAACAGAGTGCGTTGTTAAAGAGTTTGAACTTGTTCCAAAAGAAATTTTTACATTTCCATTAAAATTAACACCTTTATTTACTTCTAGACCTAGCTCAACACGTTTTGACCTGATTTGAGAATTAGCATAGTCAATATTAATCTTAATCTGTTGCGAAAATCCTAAAGAAGAAAACAACAAAAACCCTAAGAAAATTAATATGTGCCCTTTATGTGTTTTGATAATTTGTTTTAATTTAAAAATAACTCTTCTTTTTCAACAAACATTATCTGTCTTTTAATCATCAAAGGATCCTTTACTAAAAAACCTTTTGAAATTTCTTTTTCTATATTATAAGATTTTGTTGATCCTCTTATAATATCTAGAACGTTAGAAAGCATAGGCTCATCTTTTGTGCCTAAAANCCCCATATTCTGAATGTCTTCTTCAATAAAATAGTCAGGTAAAAGACCTTCAGCATAGTCAGCAAAGCCGTCGTTGTTTGCAATTTTTAAAACAATAGGTTGCATTGCATATTTGTGATCAGGNTTTTTAGTTTGTTGNTCATCAATATAGTCNTAAACAGTTATNGAGCCAACATTTTTTCCAACGGTCTTTTCTCCAATTTGTATAACATTAATNTAAGAAGAAAGGCCATTTATAAGCAATTCACTNGCTGAAGCTGATTCAGAGGTAGTGATAATAAAAACACGATCTAGATTTAATGAATTAATATTTTCTCCATTTACTAATACCCCAGGGAACCTATTTATCAAGGTTTCTTTTCCAAAACGGTTCCTTAAATAAGGCAGGAGTTTATCATTCCATTGTTCTTCAGCAAAAATTTCATTTGTAAATTGACCGGTTATCATACTTGCCAATTCAACACAATTTTTTATTGAGCCTCCACCATTATATCGTAAATCGATTATTAACTCTGAAACTCCTTGGCTATTAAATTCTTCAAAGACCTTGTTTAATTCATCACTTTTGTCNGCAACAAATTGATTATACATAAGATAACCAACTTTTGCATTATTTACTTGGCCTATTTCATTCATATCAATGACCTTACTTATTTGAATCGGGTTAATTTCAAAATTTTCTTCTTTTGTTAATTCAACCTCAACACCTGTATTATAAATTGCACCACTACTAGCTGAAGCCATATTAAGAGAGTAATTTAGATTATTGCCAAAAAGCAATGAACGATAATTACCAGCTGTCAAAATATTTCCATCAACTCCGGTAAACAGATCGCCTCTTTTAATACTTTTCCCTTCAGCATCAGAATCTTTAAGAATATATTTAACAAATCCGATCAACTCATTACAATTTCTACAAGCATATAATAATCCAAATTCGACTCCATTGGAAGCAATTATTCCTTGAAGTGTGTTTTCAAGAACTCTATAATCATCTTCTATCCAACTGAAGCGATCTTCAGAATGTTTCAAGGATTTAAAAAATATTTTTGGATCGGAATTATCACTTATATATTTTGCATAAGCGGTTTCATCTGTAAGTTTTTCGTCTGAGAGATCTTCTACCTTATNTTGCCAGTAATAAAATTCATTTAAACCTCTCCATACAAAGTCGCTAACTTGAAGGTTTCCTTCAAGATCAATATTGGTATTATCAACATTTCCTGAATTTGATACAGGAAGTGTATTTTCATTAGTTTCTTTTGAACAATGAATGAAAACTAATGATGTGGCTAATACCAATGAGAAGATTAAATTATTTGGTTTCAAGAGACTCATCGTATTTATTTGTGTAAAATTAATGAAAACAAGTGAATTAAACTTAATGTAATGATTTAATCAGTAGTTTTTAAGTAATACCTAAAAGGTGTTTAGGTATATTTACAAATCTTCAATTTTATACTCTAAAATTTTTCTTTTTGGGAAGAATCATAAGGAGCATGTAAATATTTATCAGGTAAAACGTGAGTGCCCGTTGTGAGTGTAACAGGATTTTCAGAATCAGGATAAAATATAATTTCAACAAGTGATGCTGTAAACCCCTCTCCGACAGGCACTTCAATTTCATATTTTCCAGATTCTTTATAATTTACCAGAGTNTTTTTCCAATTTCGACCAACTTCCCATATTCTAAAGTCTCTTGTATTGGGATTATTAATTTTCCAAAGATNGATTTGATGTGGTGTATCTTTACCTACATTGACATGGAATGTATCATTTTCAATATGCCAAATCATTTCAGGTAATTCTTGAGAATGTATAAGTCTATTATAAAAAGAAAAAATATTTTTAAGTTGGTAACTACCAGTTGTTAGTCCATGATTTCCATTAGGGACATATTGTAGATACTTTTTTTCTGGGATTTCATCCCAATAAAATTTCCAAGAATCAGTAGCAAAAAATTCATCAATAGTGCCGTTAACAATTAATTTTGGCATTGTAAAAAGATGTTTAAATTGAAATGGCTCAACATATTTCAAAAGATTTTCAAACTCTTTTGTTTTCATCCAATCCATTATTCCAAAATCCACATAATCTTTTACAGCAGGACTCCAATCGCCATATAGTTGATAATGGTGCTCAAAAGACGGTATTATATTCAAAAGGTCAATAACTAATGGAGCCATGCCAATCACTCTTTTGTCAACAGCGGCTGTNGTCCATGTTGTCCATCCTCTTTTTGAGGCTCCTGATATAAAAAAATCTTTCACAGCATACTTTTCTTTAGAAGTAATTTTTTGAACTACATCCATTGCTCGAACAACTGCTCTAGTCATCGGAAAACGGGCTAACCATTCAACATCATCTTTTTTTGCACCTCCCTTTAAAAACTTATCCCATCCATAAGCAATTAAGTTATCNTCATAGCGANATATNGTATCATTAGAATGAAAATTTAAAGGTTGAAAAGGGATATTACTCACATGAGTAACGATTGATTTTGTTTCAATGGCTTTNTGAATAGTNAAGCTNTCCAAAAATAAATTATTATCAAATTTTGAGCCTCCNCCTATAAATAAAAAACTTGTTGAAGTATCAATCTTGTNGGGAATAACAATATCTACCCAATGCCACCAATTTGGCTCATCAACAATTTCTTTTGTCAACCATTCACCTGAATTCATTTTAACTCTGTAAAGTAAAGCNCCNTCATATTTNATTGTGTCTACTACAGAAAAGTTAAACTTGCTTTTATCTTGTACATATGAAATTAAAGTCTTTACTTCATCTGAGTAAATTTTTGATTTTTCACTTTTTTCACAAGATGATAGCAAAAAAGAAATATAAATAAATAGAGAGCAAGTTAAATTGTTAAATATTTTAGGAAAATGACTCATGTAATTTAAATTTTTGACATTGAATACTACAATGTATAGATTTTTAATTTTTTTCACAATTTATCATTTGGTAGATTCTAGTTTCCCAAGGTAATAATAAATCAGAATGAGCATTTTTGTAGTTTGATAATTTTAAAGAAAACGAATTTTTTTTAACCTGCCATTTAGTTGATAAATCACTAAAATTATGAGTAATTAAAAAACAATTTTTGTCATCGGTTCTTTCATAAACATATAATCTGNTATGGTCTGGTAAAAGATCTTTAAAAGAACCATAAATCAGGGTGGNATGAGATTTACGAAATGAAATAATTTTTCTGTAATAATTTAGAATTGAATTAGGGTCTTTTTCTGATTCTTCTACATTAATACTGGTATAATTGTCATTAATAGGAATCCAAGGATTTCCNCTTGTAAAACCAGCTTGAGAATTTNCATTCCACTGCATAGGTGTTCTTGCATTATCTCGACTTTGTTTGTGAACTGCTTTTAAAAATTGATTCATATCTTTTCCNTCNATTTCAGCNGCTTTCCATGCATTTATACTTTCCACATCATCATATAAATTAATACTGGAATAATTTACATTAGTCATTCCAATTTCATCTCCTTGATATAAGTAAGNAGTTCCTCTGAGTGTCATAAGAAGAGTAATCAAAAGTTTTGCAGAAGCATTANGATGTTTATTATCATTTCCAAAACGCGAAACCATTCTAGAAAAATCATGATTTCCTAAAAAGATACTATTCCAACCATCTTCACCNAGCGATTTATCCCATTTCCGAAAGATTTCTTTAAAACGAAGAAAATCCAAAGGAATAGGATCGTANTTACCATTTTTACCAAAATCTATTGTAAGATGGTCAAAATGAAAAATCATATTNAGTTCTTTTTCACTTGACGAAACATATTTTGATCCATTTTCTAGATTTATTCCAGGNCCTTCACCTACAGTAACTATATCAAATTTGCTAAGCACTTTCTGATTCATTTCTTTTAAAAATTCATGTACCCTNGGTCCATTAGCATATATTTTTTCCATTACTTCTTGAAATGGNGTATTTTCAGGTATGTCTTTGAATTTTTTTCTTTTTGAAATTAGTGAGATAACATCCATCCTAAAGCCATCTACACCTTTNTTTANCCAAAATTCAATAATCTCGTAGACTTCATTTCTTACTTTTGGATTCTCCCAATTTAAATCTGGTTGATTTTTAGTATAGAGATGAAGAAAATACTCTTCAGTTTTTGGATTCCATTCCCATACACTTCCGTTAAAAACAGACTGCCAATTGTTTGGNGGTTTTTTNGGGCTTCCATGTTTCCATATATAATAATCATGATAAGGATTTTCCTTACTTTGCTTNGCTTTTTTAAACCATTGATGTTGGTCAGATGAGTGATTTACAACTAAGTCCATAATCAGTTTTAGATTCCGTGACTGCATTTCTGAAATAAGTCTATCAAAAGAAGCGTTACCTCCAAAATCATTACTTATTTTTCTGTAATCTGAAATATCATAACCGTTATCATGATTTGGAGATTCATATATTGGACAAAGCCAAATAATNTTTACACCAAGAGACCTTATNTAGTCTAATTTTTCAATGATTCCCTCTATATCCCCTAATCCATCACCTGAGGTATCTTTAAAAGAGCGAGGATAGATTTGATAAATTATGCCTTCCTTCCACCACTTTTTTTCAGTTTTCATTTGGTATTGAATAGAANATATTAAAATTAAACTCCAATTACATCCAAATTCAAGATAAATATTAATAACATAAAAATCATGATATTTTTTTTAGTATTTTTTAGATTAAAATTTATTGCCGTTATTGAGAATAAATATTAAAACTTTTTCATTTCTCAATCTAAAATAATATGAGATACTCTTTGTTTCTAGGTTTATTAACTTCATTTTTTTTCATTAGTTCATGTAAAAAATCTGACATTAATCAGCTTAGTTCTAAGGTTGTGATTATTCAACCAATTGTAACTCAATCGGACTTAGGCAAAGAACCAGCAAAAATTGAAACGTCTTTATCTTTAGTTAATAATGCATACTCTAAAGCAGATATAAATTTTCATTATCTGGAGCCAATTTTNTACAATAGTACAAATGCTAGAGATGGTAAAATTAATTTAGATAGTATTGTTTCTTTGGCTAGAAGGGATAAGATTTTAAGAGGACAGCAAGACATTATAAATATGTTTTTTGTTAATGCTATTGATGGAAATAAGGGACCTACAGGTAGAGGGATGATGAATGGGAATCTTGTATTTATTACTCTTGGAGATGGAAAAAAATATAAGGCTCAAGAAAAAAAATTTATGGAGGCTTTTGTTGTTGCTCACGAAGTTGGCCATAATTTAGGCTTGAAGCATGTAGTTGATGACCCAAACATTGTTGATTCGCTTCCTAACATTCAAGGAGATGGAGAATTTGAAGATAGAATTAATCCAAAATATAGCTTGACAGACTATCAGATAAATGAAATTTATAAAAGTCCACTTGTTCATTCAAGGATTAATTTTTTAAATAAAGAGGAAGCAGGCAGAGCAATTTTAGATGAGACTTTTGAACCATATTTTTCAAAACTTCAAATAAGAGANATTACCACTTTTATTCAAGAAAAACCGCCAAAAGAACTNGATTCAGCAAGGAATTTTGCACGNAAAAAATTTTCTTCAGCTGTAATGGAGTTTAGCAATAAAGAAAAACAAATCATTTCTTTTGTTCTAAAAAAAATTAATACGTGGTTATTGAAGCATGATATAAATCTTATGGCAAATCAACCTTGGAGATTTATAAAAATTCAGAATTGGCTTTGTGGTGGTTTTGCCCATACAAGAGGTACTTATATAATTCTAAGTCAAGCNTATCTAGACCGACTTTTAGGAGATTGGAGTGATAATATGGATAATAAGACTGAAACAAGATTAGTGACTTCCCTTGGTGGTCTTTTAGTGCACGAACAAATGCATTCATTGCAGAGAACTTTCAAATCTAAGTTTGACAAACTTTACATAGAAAAATGGAACTTTATTAAAGAAAAAGTAAAGGATGAGGGAGATATTATCATCAATCAAGTTTCTAATCCAGACGCACCTCTNGCAGAATGGCTGATTCCAGATCCAATTGAAGAAAATAAGTTTTATTGGGCAAGAACCCTTCTAANAGAAAATAATGAAATACCTGTTATGGGNAGAGACTTTAAAGACNTNGCTTTNAAAATAGAATTAGAAAATGGAAATTANATGGTTTCAAAAACTAATTCTTNATTAAATTTTATGCCCTTATCAGAACTTGATTTTTACAAAAATTCCTTTCCTGTAAATAGAGGGCTTGATCATCCGAATGAAATTTCGGCTTATATGTTTTCTGATTTTTTCAAAGCAAAATACAATTCCAAAGAGCCCTTCTTTGATGAAAATCATAAGGCAATAGAAAATTCAAAACTATTTTTAGAATGGATTAGCAGTGAAATGAACTAAAAAANGAATTTTCAAATTTTCCGAAAAGTTTATTCAACTTCTACAATCAATTCAATTTCTACTGCAATTCCTATTGGTAATGATGCCATACCTACAGCAGAGCGAGCATGTTTCCCTTTGTCTCCAAACACCTCAACCATTAAATCAGAAAAACCATTGATAACCTTTGGTTGATCAGTAAAATCTGGTGTNCAATTAACCATTCCCAAAACTTTTACAATTTTTTTTACTCTCTTTAAATCACCTATTTCAGATTTTAGTGTTGCAAGATGATTTATACCTGTTAGTCTTGCAGCCTTGTAACCCTCTTTTAGAGTTAGGTCTTCACCTACTTTNCCAATTATGTAGCTGCCGTCTTCCTTTTTAGGACCACTTCCTGAAAGAAATAATAGGTTTCCTGTTCTTACAACACGAACATAGTTTGCTACTGGATCGGAAACTCTTGGCAATTCAATCCCTAATTTTTCCAGCCTAGCTTCTGGATTATAATTTGAGTTATTTTTTGTTTTATCATTNTTTGGTTTTATCTGTTGACATGAGGTAAACAAAAGAATAATAAGAGGATAAATTATTTTCATTGTAATTGACTTTGATANAAAGCAATTTACAAAATCTATAAATGGAATAAAGACTTGTAAATGATATTATTTTTAGATCACATTATCAGCAAAATTTTTTATTATTGGNAAAAACAATTTCATAAATGAAAAATTTTGCTTTTAGGGTTATATNCCTAATAATTATATTATCAATTCTTTCATGTAGACAAAAGACAAATAAGCCTTTCGTGAACAATGCAATTTCAACAGCCCATCCNTTAGCATCACTAGCGGGTAAAAAAATGTTTGAACAAAATGGGAATGCTTTTGATGCGGCAGTTGCTGCTGCCTTTNCCCTCTCTGTTGTGGAGCCCAGTATGAGTGGTATAGGAGGACGTCTTCAAGCTATTTTTAAAGATTCATCAGGTTTAATTGCAGGAATTGATGCATCAACACAGGTTCCAATGAATTATAAAAAAATGGATAAAAAATACACCTATGGTTATAAGACTATTGGNATACCTGGTGTTGTAGCTGGATTAACTAAAATACATGAAACCTATGGAAGTTTGCCATTAAAAAAAGTAATGGAACCTGCAATCAATTATGCTGAAAAGGGTTATAAAATTTTACCAAATGAAGCAAAAAGACAACAAAGTGTTAAAAAGTTAATTGAGGAATTTGAAGGGTCAAAATCTCATTTTTTAAATAATGATGGCGAATCATTTAAAGCTGGAGATCTAGTTTTTCAAAAAACTTTAGCCAAAATATTGAAAGAAATTGCCGAAAAAGGAAAGGAAGGATTTTATAATGGAGANATAGCAAAAAAAATTGTAGAGGATATTCANGCAAATGGTGGGATTTTAACACTTGAAGATTTAAAAAACTATAATGCAATGGATAGTAATATTTTAGAAGGNACTTTTAATGGTAATAGACTATTCGCATTAGATTTACCTTCTTTCGGTGCATTAACAATTCAAATTCTGCAAATAATGGATTATTTAAAAACACCTNTTTCAGAAGAACAATGGGCTAAACAATTTGAAAAGGTCACAAGATTCGCTTATTCTTACAGGAATNATCAGGAAAATCAAGATTCACTATCAAAAATAATTGATTATAATCAAGCTAAAATTTGGGCCTCNCAATTAGAAAATGAAAAAANTAGATCAATCAAAGAACAAGCAAATAATCTAATTGATTNAAGGGCTNCTANTGATGGTCATACAACNCATCTTACAGCTTCAGATGATAAAGGTAATGTTGTAAGTTTAACACAAACAATTGGTCCAACGATGGGTTCTAAGGTTGCATCTAAAGAATTAGGATTCCTATATGCAGTTAGTCTTGGAGGTTACCTTGGNGAATATAANCCNGGAGAACGTTCTAAATCATTTATTTCTCCTGTATTATTTACAAGGGATGGAAAAACCCAATTGGCTCTTGGTGCTGCTGGNGGGAATAAAATTGTAACAGCTGTAACTCAAGTTTCACATAGATTTTTTAAACAAAAAAATAATCTAAATACTTCGCTAATGCTTCCGAGAATTTATCCNGACAAAGANACTTTATGGATTGAGGATCATTATGAAGTAAAAAATCTTAATGCAGATATTGATCCTGATNAATATCCTGTCAAATTAATTGACGAAAAGGCAAAATTTGGAAGGGTTCATGCCATATGCTTTGACTCTATTACAAATACNTGGAAAGGTTCAGCAGATCCTGATTGGGAAGGTACAGTTGAATATTATGTAAGGCCAGATTAATTTATTTTATGACTCCAGTGCATTTTTACAATAATCGACACANTTTTTAATTTCATTAATTANTGTTGAATCTTTTGGAGTTCGATANTCATATTCAATAGTTGCTGGGAAAGAATATTTTTGATCCCGCATAATTTGTAAAATCTCAGTAATTGGTGTATCTCCCATTCCAAAAGGCATATTGTCCTGCCCGTTTTGAAGATTTTTNCGATCTTTTGTATGCATGCTTAAAATTTTTGAATTCATTTTTTCAATAANTTCAAAAGTATCTTTATTCCCAGCCGCGATATAGTGTCCTAAATCTAGATTCATAGCATTTTGATTTGATTGCTCCAGCGCAGTATCCCACCATTTAGCATGTTGCTGAGTATGACCATGATAAGCCACCTTAATTCCGTTTTTTTCAGCAAGTTTTCCAAGTCTAAAAGTATGATTTGAATCTTCTGGGAGCTCAAGTGTCACATGGCTAGCNCCTAAGGCTTTTCCCGCCTTCATTGCATAAGTTATATTTTCATCTGAATTGCCTTTTCTTAATAAATAATCTGGTTTGAATGCNTAAATTTCAACTCCAGCATCATTAAACATTTTGCGAAGCTTAATAAAATCATTTGGATTTTTATTTTTCCTCCATTTTTTAANCTCATTTTCATAGGAGGCTGTTTGAAGTTTTAGATCGGCTAACTGTTTTTTCTGATTTTTATCTAAATTTTTCTTTTTTTCCAGNCTTAANAGACGGTAATAGGTTCTTCGATCCACCTTATTATCTGGTTTTCCAATAAATGATTCCGCAACNNTCCCCATTAATTCAGTAGCGNTGATTCCGCAGTCNAAAATGTATTGAAGTGTTGCTTCTGCACTTTGATCTTCCATTTCTCTAAATGAATAGGTTATAACCCCTAATTGGACTCCATTTATTTTGGAGTTTGGTTTGAGTAAATTAGGNATNTAACTTGGNGCNCCCAATAATTTATTTCCAGTAAGACTTAGTCCAGCTGTAACAGTTGCGGCAGTCCCTAAAAAAGACCTACGTGATAGAAATNTTTTTTTAGATTTCATAAGATTGNGTATTTTCTTGTTCAAATGTTTCAACTAAAATTATANATTTTTAGTTATAAAGAAAAATCCATTCAAATTTTAACAAANTTNAACAGATGGAACTTTTTATTATATTTAAAATNATATGTTTTNGCATATTACAATACTAATTAAATAAAGGGTGATTGATAAATATCTAATTTACTTATGTTTTATATAGGCTACGACATAGGAAGTTCTTCAATAAAGGTTGCTTTAGTTGAAGCTGGGAGTAATAAACAAATAGCTGTGGTTTCTGAACCTAAAGAAGAGATGAGTATTTATTCACCAAAACCAAATTGGGCAGAACAGAATCCTGAAATATGGTGGAAGTATTTGTGTAAAGCTACCAAACGAATTTTGTCAGAAAACATGATTGATTCAACAAAGATTTTAGGGGTTGGTATTTCTTATCAAATGCATGGATTAGTTCTTATTGACAAAAATGGGAAGGTATTAAGAGATGCGATCATNTGGTGTGACAGCAGAGCAGTAGAAATTGGAAATAAAGCAGCTCAAGATCTCGGAGAAGACCTTTACGGNAAACATTTGCTTAACTCACCAGGAAATTTTACTGCCTCAAAACTTAAATGGGTCAAAGAAAATGAACCAAATATATATGAGCAAGTTGAAAATTATATGCTTCCAGGAGATTTTATTGCCTTTAAACTTTCAAATGAAATTCTGACCACAAAAAATGGTCTGTCAGAAGGGATGCTTTGGGATTATAAAGATAAAAAAGTTGCTGACTGGTTATTAGACTATTACAAAATCGAAAAAAGATTTACTCCTCCCTTGGTTGAAAACTTTGAAGNACAGGGAACTATTAGTACAGTGGCCTCTCAAGCCAGTGGTTTGCCATCGGGAATTCCTATTCGNTATCGTGCTGGGGATCAACCCAACAATGCTCTTGCATTAAATGTTTTAAAATCAGGNGAGGTAGCTGCCACAGGNGGTACTTCNGGGGTGCTTTTTGCAGTAAATAATCAAACAAAATCNAAAGAGTTTTCTAGATTAAATCACTTTGCCCATGTAAANTATACACTTGAAACTCCTTTCATAGGAACTCTTTTGTGTATTAATGGAGCAGGAATCTTATATAGTTGGTTAAAAAAGCTTACNCAAATAAGAGATTTTAATACTATGAACCTTCTTGCTAACAAAGTAGCTGTTGGAAGTGANNACTTAGTTAACCTTCCTTTTGGAAATGGAAGTGAGCGNATGTTGAACAATCGAAATTTGGGAGCACACTTTTGTAATTTAAATTTAAATATTCACCAAAAATCTCATTTATGCCGTTCAGCACTAGAAGGAATTGCTTTTTCGTTTGTATACGGAATGGAAATAATGAAACAAGACGGACTTAATCCNAGAATAATAAGNGCTGGAAATGATAATTTATTTCAATCTAAANNATTTTCAGAAACCTTTTCTACACTTATTGGTCANCCTATTGAGATTTATAATACTACCGGAGCAGTAGGAGCTGCAAGGGCTGCTGGCCTTGANCAAACAGCTCTTGANTCTTTAGGGGAGAGTATGAATGATTTTGATAAAGTTGCCAATTTTGAACCCAAATCTAACTCTATGGTTTATCATCAGGCCTACCATAATTGGAAAACAATATTAAATAACAAACTAAATATANAATAATGATAATAACAGGAGATCGAGAATTTTATAAAGGAATAGGCAAAGTTTCTTACGAAGGAAAAGAATCTGATAACCCACTTGCATTTAAATATTATAACCCAGAACAAATTGTTATGGGAAAACCAATGCGTGAACATTTTAAGTTTGCCATAGCATACTGGCATAGCTTCTGCGGTCAAGGAGGAGATCCATTTGGACCTGGAACTCAACAATTTCCATGGGATCAATCTTCTGATCCTCTTAAGCGCGCACGTGATAAAGCAGATGCTGCATTTGAATTAATCACAAAATTAGGTTTTGATTATTTCTGTTTTCACGATGTGGATTTAGTTGATGAAGCAAAAACTTTAGCTGAAACAGAAAAGCGCTTACACGAAATAGCTGATTATATCTTAGAAAAGAAAAAACAATCAGGAGTTAAAGTTCTTTGGGGTACTGCTAATTGTTTTTCAAACCCTTTTTACATGAATGGTGCAGCAACTAACCCAGATTTTAGTATTGTAGCTCGTGCGGGCGCTCAAATTAAAATGGCATTGGATTTAACCCTTACANTGGAGGGTGAAAATTATGTCTTTTGGGGCGGAAGAGAGGGTTATATGTCTTTACTGAATACAGATATTGGTAGAGAATTAGATCACATGGCACAGATGCTTACNATTGCCAGAGANTATGCAAGAGGACAAGGNTTTAANGGCACCTTTTTTATTGAACCAAAACCGATGGAACCTATGAAGCATCAATATGATTTTGATGCTGCAACAGCAATTGGATTTTTAAAAGAATATGATCTAGAAAAAGATTTTAAATTAAACATTGAAGTCAATCATGCTACNCTTGCACAGCATTCCTTTGATCATGAATTAGCTGTTGCAGCTAATGCAGGAATGCTCGGTAGTATTGATGCAAATAGAGGCGATCATCAAAATGGATGGGATACTGATCAATTTCCAGTAAATATNTATGANGTTACCGAAGCAATGTTAGTTTTTCTAGAGNCAGGTGGTCTGCAGGGGGGAGGGATAAATTTTGATGCTAAATTAAGAAGAAACTCTACTGATCTAGAAGACATTTTCCATGCTCACATTGGAGGAGCTGATACATTTGCACGTGCACTTATGGCAGCAGATAAAATTTTGACTTCTTCNGAATATAGAAACTTAAGAAAGCAAAGATATTCAACTTTTGATAGTGGTAAGGGTCAACAATTTGAAAAAGGATCTTTAACTCTTGAGGCTCTGTCTGAAGTAGCTTTTAAAAATACTTCACTTAAACGCATAAGCGGAAAGCAAGAGCGCTTTGAAAATATTATTAGTCAATTTATTTAAATTTGTATGCATTATTTAGCTCTATTTTTTAGTCTTATTACTTTCCTTTTCTTAACGAGATGTAAGGATAAGGAAATTTNACATGAGATAATCGTTGAAGATGGAATGGCATGGATTCCTTCAGGAGAATTTCAGATGGGGAGTGANGAGGTTCAAGCAAGAAAAGATGAATCACCAAAGCACAATGTTCAAATTGATGGGTTTTGGATGGATCAAACAGAAGTTACGAATGATCAATTTAATGCATTTGTTAAGGCAACAGGATATATTACTACAGCTGAATTAGCACCTAATTGGGAAGAACTTAAAAAGGAACTTCCCCCTGGGACCCCCAAACCTCACGATTCTCTTTTGCAAGCAGCTTCATTAATATTTGTTTCAACTATAGAGCCTGTAAATTTGANCAACTATGATCAATGGTGGAAATGGCAACCTAAAGCCAGTTGGAAGCATCCAAAAGGGCCTAAAAGTTCTATTAAAGGAAAGGGTAATCATCCTGTGGCACACATCTCTTGGTATGATGCACAAGCTTATGCAAAATGGGTAGGAAAAAGATTACCTACTGAAGCAGAATGGGAATGGGCTGCAAGAGGTGGAAAACAAGAGGTTATTTATCCATGGGGNAACGAAGATATAAATCTTGGTAAACCAAAAGCAAATACTTGGGAAGGAGAATTTCCTTATCAAAATAAAAANAGGGATATGTTTTTTTATACTGCACCAGTCGCGTCATTTGAACCAAATCCTTTTGGACTTTATGATATGGCTGGAAATGTATGGGAATGGTGTTCAGATTGGTATGCTTATGATTATTATTCCAAATTTGNAACAATTAAAATAGAGAATCCAAAAGGACCAGATAAGCCTTATGANCCCTATCAACCTTATCTTAAACAAAAAGTNATGCGAGGTGGTTCTTTTTTGTGTAATGATGCTTATTGTTCNGGATATAGAGTCGCTGCACGAATGAAATCTTCACCAGATACAGGNTTACAACACACAGGATTTCGTTTAGTAAAAGATCAAATTTTAGAAGGGAAAAAATAAGTTTTTAAAAAAAATGACACNGTGTCATTTTTTTAATTAAATTCGTACAAAACTATTTTAAATGAATATCTTAGTNTGCATNAGTAATGTNCCTGACACCACTTCTAAAATAAANTTTANAGAAGANAANACANTATTTGANNCGCAAGGTGTTCAGTTTATTATNAACCCAAACGATGAATTCGGATTAACCCGTGCCATATGGTTTCAACAAAAATCTGGNGCTAANNTAACAGTAGNTACAGTTGGAGATTCTAGTTGCGAGGCTATTTTAAGAAAATGTTTAGCTATAGGTGCNGATCAAGCTATACGTNTTGACGTTCAGCCTAAAGATGGTTTTCAAGTAGCAGTTCAATTAGCTGAATTATGTAAAAAAGTAAACTATGACCTAATTATTACAGGNAGGGAATCGATTGATTATAANGGNGGTATGGTGGGTGGAATGCTTGCTGCTCAACTAAAAATNCCCTACTTGGCTAATTGCATNCNCTTGGAAGTTGANGGTTCTNTTTTAAATTTACAAAGNGANATTGATGGAGGGAAAGAAATNTTNACTGGCTCTTTTCCANTAATAATTGGAGCTCAAAAGGGCTTAGTGGAAGAAAAGGATCTTATNATCCCAAATATGAGNGGCATNATGCAGGCCCGTCAAAAACCTCTTGAAGTAATNNCACCATTAGAAATTGTACCACCATCTNTAGTTCAAAGNTTTGAAAAACCTTCCGAAAAAGGTCCTGTAAAATTAGTTGANCCAGAAGATATTGATANNTTGATAGATTTATTAGAAAATGAAGCAAAAGTGATTTAATTAAANAAAATGGCAGTATTAGTAATTATAGAATCACAAGAAGGAATNATAAAAAAAACAGGTTTAGAATTAGCTTCTTATGGNCGTGCANTTGCNGATGCTNGNGGANTATCATTAATAGCTGTGGGNTTNAACCTTTATGANCANCAGGNATTAAATNAATATGGNGTNGANAAATTCTANAACNTTGATACCAAGGGAGATAAATTTTTTGATGTCGAATCNTATAGNAGTAGTATTGCAAATATAGTTGAAGAAGAAAAAGCTAACTTAATTGTAGTTAGTNCCTCAGCTGATGGACGCTATTTAGGACCTATTCTTTCCGTTAAAGTTGATGCTGCTTANATTTCTAATGTGGTTGAANTACCTCTTGAATATNAACCATTTAAAGTTAAGCGGTCATGCTTTACAAANAAAGCTTTTAATGTAACTAAGAGTTCNAAAGGGCGTTATGTTTTNTCACTTTCTACAAATTCTTTTGGACTTATNGAAAATAAAGGGTNTGNAGATTCANTNACAGGAATTTATAAAAACNTATCTAGAAGCCTAAAAGTAATATCTGTAGATAANATTTCAGACAAGGTNAGTATAGCAGANGCGGACATAGTTGTTTCAGGNGGNAGAGGATTAAAAGGACCTGAAAACTGGCATNTAATCGAAGATTTAGCAGAAGCTTTGGGAGCAGCAACAGCATGCTCTAAGCCTGTTTCAGATATGGGGTGGAGGCCCCANAGTGAACATGTTGGTCAAACAGGAAAACCTGTGTCTTCAAATTTGTACATTGCTATTGGGGTTTCAGGAGCAATACAACACCTNGCAGGAATTAATTCTTCAAAAGTTAAAGTAGTAATTAATACNGATCCTGATGCTCCCTTTTTTAAAGCNGCAGATTATGGNATTATTGGNGATGCNTTCGAAGTANTACCAAAATTNACTGAAAAGCTAAAAGCTCGAAANCTTTAGNGATGTAATAGATCATGANTCGAAAAAAAGTGGATACAGTCANGNAANCTCTTGAAGGAATTCAAAGNGGTATGACATTGATGCTTGGAGGTTTTGGATGTGGTTGAAGAANGGTTTTTANTCAAAGNNCGGTGCATATGNTGTGACCATTGAANAGATTAAATAGGCTACCCTTGGCCGCCTATNTATTCCTTCTGAAGNACCAGTAATTCAACTCTAGTTTNTGTGAAAAAANAATTAATTTGTTATNAAATAATTNNGTATTTTTAAANAAACATGAAATTNTGGCATATTATCGTATAATTAGTTTTGCGTTGTTACTTTNTAGTTGCCAAAACTTNACAAGAAAAGAGTCAAACATAAAATCANCTGATTTAGNCAAAGAATGGATCTCTTTATCTCCAGAAGATAATTTTAATGGNTGGCATATTTTCCAAAANGAGAATGGAAGNAAAAGTGGATGGAAAGTTNAGAAAGGTGTTTTTACATTNGATAAGNATAATGCTAAAGGTGAGGGCAACAAAAGTTTGTTAACAGATGAGNTTTTTTCAAGCTTTGAAATTGAATTTGAATGGAAGCTTTCNCCAAATTCTAATAGTGGTTTTATGTGGGGAGTAAGNGAANACGAAAAATATGANCACCCATATCTTACTGGACCNGAAATTCAAATTATAGATTCTGATATTTATGGAGATGATCCCNAACACCAAGTTCACACTGTTGGTGCTTTATATGACATGATACCTCCAAATCAAATAGCTTCAAAATCAGCAGGAGAGTGGAATAAATATCACATAATCATTAATTACAATAAAAATTTAGGTGTTGTTGTGCTCAATGAAAAAGAAGTTAATCGTTTCATATTATCTGGACCCAAATGGGATTCTATGGTAAAGAATAGTAAATTTTCAAATATGTCTGGGTTTGGAAAGTATAATGAAGGCCATATAAGTTTACAAGATCATCCAGGCCTCATATCTTATAAAAACATAAGGATTAAGAGATTATAAGTTGATAAAGAGGTTTAGATTATTTTATTAAAAAATTAAATTAGATGAAATAATGCAACTTAGTTGCAAAACAATATGATTTATGTTATTTTTGATCATTAATAATCACAAACTAAAATAATTCTAAAGATGAAAAAATATTTATTATTACTGTTTGCATTTGCTTCTTTCGCTGTAATTTCATGCGAAGATGATGATCACGATGACCATGAGGGTCACGATCATTCAGCGATTGTTGAAAATTCTTCAGCAAATATTGCTTAAAAAAACTTAAATAGCTTTTATTGGTCATGTTCTAATAATCATAATACATGACCAATTTTTTTTAGCTTAATCCATATCTAACTTGTGGATTATAATTTATGTTAATTGTAATTTAAACACTTTAAATTCTCGATAATATTTCAAAAAATAAAACGACTTTATCCATAACACAATTCGCATTTACCTTGAATCATTAAATGGGAAGCTTTAATCCTTTTCTTATCAATTCCAGGAATTTTAATATCCATTACTAAACGATTTATTTTACCACATTTTAAACACTGAAAATGTGGCCTTAAATTTACTTCATCAGATTCTGGATCATCCTGACAACAACCATCACATTTTACATACCACCTAAGACCTTTATTTCCATAAAAACAATGTAAAATTCCATCATCTTCAAGCTTATCTAAAATACGATAAATAGTAGTTTTGTTCATTTTGTTATTAAGACGTCTTATTAACTCTACAGCCGAAATAGCATTCAAATTATTTTCGAATTCTTTTAACAAAACATTCAAAAAAGGTGTTTTTCTTAAAATTCCCATATTTCAAATTTATTATTTTTTTAATTGTAAAAAAATATCAGTTGTATATATTTGCAACTTGGTTGCATTAGTCGCAATTAAATTCAAACTAATAATATTAAATATTTCAAAATGAAAAACAATATAAAAAATTTTAATCTCCATTTAATTGCTTTAATTTTAGTTTTATCTTATTCATGTTCTAAAGACGATCCAGATGGTATTAATGAACAAGAATTTATATCAAATGTTGTTGTAGATATAGCATCACCTGATGGAACTATCCAAACTATAGATTGGGATTTAAGTGAAACCAATGTAGAATCAATTAATTTAAAACCAAATTCTAATTATACCGTTGAACTTTATTTTGAAAATAGGAGTGACCCCACTGATATTGAAGATGTTACACTTGAAATAATTGATGAGGCAGATGAGCATCAAGTATTTTTTGAATTTGCAGATGTTTCCGTTAGTGTTACTTCAGCTGCCAACGATACTAAAGATGGCTCAAGAGGTGTTTTACTTAAAAGTGTTTGGAATGCGAGTTCTTCTGGAACAGGTATAGTTAGGGTATATTTAATTCATCAGCCTACAAATTTCAATGCCACAACAAGAGAAGGCTTTGGAGGATTTAATGATGTAGCAATAGATATTCCTGTAACTATTAGTGATTAATGAATAGATCTGCCTATCAGATTTTTACTTTTCTTTTATGTTTAATTTGGATTAATCTTAATTATAGTCAAACATGTAACCTATCAATAAAAGGTAAAATCTCTGATTTACATGACAATTCTGTTCTAATTGGTGCTATTGTAAAAATTCAAGGCACCAATTTTTTTTCCCAAACAAAATCTAATGGACAATATGAAATTAATGGAATTTGTCCCGGTAAATATGTTCTTATTATAAGCCATCCAAGTTGTTTAACACAAAATAAAAAAATAAACCTTAAAGAAAGTAAAGTTTATAATTTAAAGCTGGAGCATCATATAAATGAGTTAGATGAAATTATTATAGCTGATACAAGGACATCTAAATTAAGGAAATCTATTCAAGAAGTAAGTTTAGATATAAGTGAAATTAATTCATACGGAAGTAATACCTTAGTGGAAGCTCTAAATTATATTCCAGGTGCATCAATTTTAAAGACTGGTAATTCGATTGGAAAGCCGATAATTCATGGAATGTATGGAAGTAGGGTTGGGATTGTTACGGATGANTTCAGACAATACGATCAACAATGGGGNCCAGANCANGCCCCAAATATAGANTTCGATTCTTTTGAAACTATTCAACTTATCAAAGGTGCGGCTGNTNTNAAATATGGTGGCGANACCTCTGCTGGNTCTNTAATTTTAAGTTCGAAAAGAAAGGCANTAAAAGANACNCTTTTTGGATCNTCATTAGTTNATCTAGAGTCTAATGGAAGAGGTGGAAAAATTAGTTCGAGATTGGAAAAAAATTATTCAAATGGACTTTACATAAGTGGAAATTTCACCGGTAAAAGATATGGAGACTTTAATACTCCAAATTACAATCTTACTAATACTGGTTTTAGGGAGGCTAACTTTTCAATTAAACTAGGAAAAGATCTAGTAGCTAAAGGCTGGAATATAAAATATTCTAGCTACAGTCTTGAACCAGGAATTTTAAAAGCATCTCATATAGGTAATGTTCAGGATTTATTTTTTGCCTTGAATTCGAGCGAACCTACTATAACAAATGATTTTACCTATAATATTCAAGCGCCAAAACAATTAGCTACACATCAAAAGTTAACTTTCAAGTATTTTAAATCATTTAAAAATGACATCAAATTTGATATAGGTTACAACTTTCAAAATAATAAAAGAAAAGAATTTGATGTGAGGAGAGGAGGAAGAACAGAAATTCCTGTGGTTGATTTATTACTAAAAACACACACTCTTTTAGCTAATTTTTCAAATATAAAAAAGAAAAATTGGGATTTTGAATTTGGAATTAACGGACTATTTCAAGATAATTTTTCAACTCCAGATACAGGTGTAAAAAGACTAATCCCAGATTATTATAAATACGAAGCAGGAATTTATTTTTTAGGTAATTTTCAAAAAAACAACTTATTTATATGGGAATGGGGGCTAAGACTTGACCAAGTATCATATGATTCAAAAAAGTTTTATTATAAATCAGTATGGGAAGAAAGAAATTACGAAACGTTATTTGCAGAATTTGAGACGGGTCAAGATTTTGCTAATCAAATTCTTGTTAATCCAAAATTTAATTATTTGAACTTTTCAGCTCAAACTGGAATATCAAAAACTATATTAAACTCATTAGAATTTAATGCATCATATATTTTATCTCAAAGAGCTCCTAACCCTTCTGAACTATTTAGCGATGGATTACATCATGCTATGGCTGCTATTGAATATGGTAGTTTGAGTATTAAACCTGAAACTAGTCATAAGCTTTTATTTAGTTTTTCAGAAAAAAAAACAAATTTTAATTGGTCTTTAGAGCCCTTTATTTCTAAGATATTTGGTTATATTTTTATTGAACCTACTGGGCTTAAACAAACAATAAGAGGGGCATTTCCAGTTTGGACATATGATACTACAGATGCTTTTTTAACTGGTATAGATATAAGTTCATCTGTTTCATTAAATAAAAAACTTGAGTTTGATTTAGGTGTCTCTTATGTTTATGCTCAGGATATTTTAAATAAGGAACCAATAATATTAATTCCTCCTTTTAACACTTTTCAAAAATTAAAGTTTACCCCTCTTAAGGGAAAGTGGACTTTTGAAATTACTAATCAGACCAGTGCGAAGCAAAATAGATTTCCAAACTCAAATTTTATATTTGACTATATTGAGGAGGGAACAATTGTTTCAAAAACTGTAGACATAAGTGAGTCCCCGAAAGCATTTCATAAAATGGATGCCATTTTTTCTACTCTAATAAGGGACCAAAATAATATAAAAACTAGCTTAAGGCTGATTATTCAAAATATAACAAATTCTGACTATCGAGATTATCTTAATAGGATGCGTTTTTATGCTTCTGAAATTGGTCGTAATTTTCAAATTCAATTAAATTTGAAATATTAAAAATCTTAATATTTTCATAAAAATTGTATAAATTTTAAATTTCACTAAAACAAGAGTCATTATGGGGTCATTTAAACTTCATTTTTTAGGAATATTTTTTTTGTTTAATTTTTTAGTTTTTTCCCAAAAGGACTTTTTGATCGAGGGCCAATACAATGACCCTTCTTTGCAAACCCAAAAAGCTTTTGTAAATGAATTATTATATGTTGCGGGTTATGTACCTGAAGAAATTCAGGTTTATCAAACACTACCAAATCATGCACATGTTTTTCGAGTTAAATTAGATTCTGTAACTGGAGGATTTATGTTCGTTAGATGGGATAAAGAAAAAAAAGAACATTATATAGCTAACAAAATGATTGACCCCGGTTTATATTATAATTTAAAATCTGCAAGAGAAATTATGCGAAAGCAAACTCAAAAAGCTAGTTTCAGTGTTGAAGATGGTGCCCTTCAGGCATCTGATCAAGAGCTAATAAGAAGTGAAGATTTGCAGGAGTTACGAGAAGTTTATGATGAAAAAGAATTAGAAAAAAAGGACATTGAGAAAGCTTTAGATGAAAAGATAAGGCAAAAAGAGCAAAGGAAAATTGAAAGAAAATCTTCAAAAAAAAATTAAATATTTATGTAAGGTCTACGGTAAGTATATTACCCTCTAGACTAGCATCATAACATTTTAAAGAACCGCTACATGATACTGAATAAGAATTTCCACTTTTACTTTATTTTTTTTCTTAATTGAATCATATAGCTCCACGTTCGGGCAATTAATTTAAGCTTTCCAGCAATAGTTCCTCCTCCCTTTGATTCTCCATACAACCTATTTCCAAAGTAAACAGGATGTTCTATAATTTTCATCGCATTTGATTTAGCTTGATAAAGAAAAAATAAATCTAATGAAAAGTCTTTGGGGTAATTTTTTAATTTCTTAAGAAAACTCCTATGGAACATTTTTGGTTGAGCATTTATATCGCTAAGGTACCGGCCTAATAGAACAGAAGATATGATACTCATCGAAAAAGTGAAAAACCAGTCAAACACACTTCTTCCTTTTCGTTTTCCTTTCAATACACATTGTTTATAGTTTTTTTGAATACAAAAACTATGAAACGAGTTTATCACATCAAGTATATCTGTTTGTAAATCAGCGTGAGTCCAAGAAATTATCTTATTTCTAGATTTACTTACACCAGCCATTATACCATTACCATACCCAATATTCTCCTCAATTTTCAAATACCTTATCCTATGATCAATTCTTGAATAACTAGATATGGTTTTTTCTGTATTATCAGAAGAACCATTGTTAACCAAAATAATTTCAATGTTTTTATCTTTTATACTTATAAATTTATCTAAAAGTATTTTGATATTTTCTTTTTCATTGTA
>PAYI01000020.1 GCA_002714815.1 Flavobacteriaceae bacterium
GCCCCTTCTAATGGTACTTATAGAGCTACTGTTGCAGGAAGTGACCTTGCCGGAAATTCCTACGTAGCAGGAACGCAAAGTATCACCTTTATAATTGATTCCACAGCTCCAACAGTCACCCTTACCGATACTGATGCAGATAATTTTATATCTACCACTTTATCACCAACTAACACGGTAACTATTACTGCTAGCTTTTCAAAATCTATGGCCGCCACGCCTTCCATTTACATAACAGGGGTAGTTACCAATGTAGCGATGAAAAGAATTAGTGGTACAAACAGCTATACCTACAACTGGAATACATCGACTCCAACTCTAGCTGCTGGAGCCTATACTGTTACAGTAAGTGGAACTGATGCTATTGGAAATGCCTACGCAGGTACTGACACCATAACCTTTACTATAAGNCCTACATTCTATTTAGATGCTAATGGGGTCACAGTAAAATGTAGAGGATGTAGCGCTGGAGATAAGGGAGTAGTTGGTGGAGTNATCTACACGGCAGTTGACAATNCTTCTATTGCAGCTAAAAATAAAAATGATAATGACTGGAATAGGATAGTAACCAGTCTTGTTACCGACACAAGTAGGTTATTTAGAAATGAAACCAATTGGAATAAAGACATTAGCTCTTGGGATACTTCTAATGTAACTAATATGAGTGAGATGTTTAAAGCAGCACACACATTCAATCAAAATATTGGNAGCTGGGATACATCAAGTGTTACCAATATGAGTCAAATGTTTNCAATTGCTAGAGCATTCAATCAAAACATAGGCTCTTGGAATACATCAAGTGTTACCGATATGAGTGAAATNTTTAATGGGGCTGAAGCATTTAATCAAAATATAGGCTCTTGGAATACATCAGGTGTTACGACTATGTNTCAAATGTTTAGGGGGGCTNNTGCATTTAATCAAAATCTTAATTCTTGGGATGTATCTAATGTTATATCGATGCGATACATGTTTTTTGAAGCAACTGCATTTAATGGAAACATTAGTAATTGGGATGTTTCTAAAGTTGAAAATATGATAGGTATGTTTTCAATTGCTAGAGCATTTAATCAAAANATAGGTTCTTGGGATACATCAAGTGTAACCACTATGGCTTTAATGTTTAAAAATGCAAGAGACTTTAATCAAAACATTGGTAATTGGGATACTTCAAGTGTTACTTCAATGGCTGACATGTTCTCAGGAACTAGCGCNACATTTAATCAAGATATCGGTAATTGGNATACATCTAATGTAACAAACATGAGTTCTATGTTTGCATATAACACTGCCTTTAATCAAGACATTGGTAATTGGAACACNTCTAAAGTNANNACNATNAGTACGATGTTTAGAGGTTCTACTGCATTTAATCAAGATCTNTCAAAATGGTGTGTATCAAATATAGGATCTACACCAAGTTATTTTAATACTGACGCTAATTCTACATGGAGAAATACCGCTTCCAAACAACCCCCATGGGGAACCTGCCCTGCGCCACAGGTTANCCTAACCGATGATGATGCTGATAACTATGTTCAGAACAATTCACAGGTTACTATTACCGCTACTTTCTCGGCTGCTATGTCGCCAACTGCTAAAATTTCTATTAGCAGCGTGGTAACTAAAGTCGCTATGACTGTTGTAAANAACTCTACATTTAGATATGTCTGGGATGTAGATGCAGCAGGTAGTCTTTCAGATGGNAATTACACTGCAACAGTTTCTGCAGTTGATACTAATGGAAGAGCTTATATAGGAACAGACACTATTACTTTTACCTTAGACAATTCTGCTCCAACTGTTTCGCTAAGCANTACTGATAATGATAATTTAGTGTCTCCTTCACAAATAGTAACTGTAACAGCAACTTTTTCAGAATCAATGGCAGCTACACCAACGGTTTCAATACAAGGTATACTGTCCAATGCCGTTATGACTAAAATATCNGGTACAAACTCCTANACATTCAGATGGGACACATCTTCTGGCACCCTTTCTGATGGAACATATAACCTTACNGTCAGNGGAACAGATCTTGCTGGAAATTCCTATGTAGCTGGTTCGCAAAATATTTCATTTACTGTAGANACCGCTTCTCCGACATTAAGCATTTCNACAAATGATGCTGATAATTTAATAAAGCCTGGGGACAATATTACTATAACAGCCACCTTTAGTGAGCCTATGAAAAGCGTGCCAAAATTAACCATTGGCTCAGCTGTAAATAATGCTAATTTAACAGCTACAAATAGTAATACTTGGACATACTCCTGGAATNCATCTGGGGTATCNGGAGGTAGCTACACGGTAACTTTTACAGGACTGGATATAGCTGGAAATAGCTACTCAGGTAATCAAAGCATAACAATTAATGTGGATAGTGTTTCCCCAACTGTTACAATTACAGATAATGATTCTGATAACATCTTGTCCGCCTCGTCAAGCGTAATAATTACTGCAACATTTAGTGAAGCTATGGCAAATGTGCCCAAAATTACTGTTGGAGACGGGGTAACTAACGCTAATATGACTTCAACAAGTTCCACCNTATGGACATATACNCTCAATATGAGTAATTGGACTGGAACAGCAACTAGCGCTATTGTAAATATTCAAGGTACCGATTTAGCTGGTAATGGTATTTCCGCTAAAGAGATTATAAAAGATAATTTGATTTTAAATATTAATGCAGACACCTCAGGTGTTCTTTCAGGATCAACTGTAAATGATGCATCCTCTCAAAACAATAATTTTACTAACTACGGGGCAACACTTGTGAACAGTAATTCAGGTAATTACTTTGATTTTTCTTCGGGTGATTATTTCCGTTCAGTACAAAATGCAAGACTTCAGGGCATGACTNCCAGGTTCCCTATTACTGTAACTGTGAGATTTAAAACTACAAGCTCTAGTAATATGTATCTCTTAACTTTAGGTAGGTCCAGCTCTTTTGATGGAGAAAGTATTTACAATATAAGAAGTGGATATGCTCAACAATGGAGTTACAAGCAAGGCTTTGGTTATAGCCAAGCTAACTCAGCCTCCAATAGAAGTACTGTTCAAGTAAATAACGGGCAATGGCGTGAGGTTACCTGGGTGAACACTGGGGCTAATGAATCATCTGGGATAAAAATTTATATTGATGGTGTTTTAAATAAAACTGTAACTGGTGTANCTCGAAGTAATTTTTTCAATANTGTTTATACTTTTATTGGTAAAGACGGTAGAGATAGTAATGACAGGTTTGTTGGCCAATTATCTAAAATTTTAATATATAAAACAGGATTGTCNGCTGCCCAAGTAAANCAGAATTATACCGGTGTAGACAATTTAACNTTTACCATAGATCTTACGGGTCCAAAAGTCACCTCGATAACCACATCTACTTTAAATGGTATTTACACCGATGATGATGTTAATCCTTCAAAATCTGATACAGTAACCTTTACAGTAAACTTTGATGAGATTACTACCATTACAGGCACCCCNAGATTACCACTTACAAACATAACTGATGCTAATGGCAATAAGGTTTATGCAACATATGTCTCAGGCTCNGGTACATCTTCTGCTACTTTTGTTTANACNGTCCAAGATGGTGATGTATCGACAGGAGTTCAGATTGCTTCTTCTAGTTCTTTAGATCTAAATGGGGGNACGATAAAAGATTCATATGACAATAGTGCTGATCTTAGTTTAGCAACTAACAGTGTATCGCTCTCTACAGCTATACAGGTAAAAGCAAAAGATCCTGGTCTTACTGTAACAATTAGTTCTAATAATGGTGTTGCTTCCTCCAGTGCTAAGGAAGGAGATATAGTTACCATAACAGTGGTNTCGGATCAACCTTCGCCACTTAATGCTTCGACTATCTCGATGACTCTCTCAGGCTTAAACAGTCNGCCTACTCTGAACTTTGGTCAGACAAGCACTAGCCCTTATACTTATATTGCAACCTTTACCCTGACNGCATCAAACACCTATACTGATGGAGGNCTTAACTTTGCCATAGAGGCTTCGGATACGATTACATCNACAAAAGTAAANACTCCAAATACGATCACTACAAACCAGAGTGTACTTAGTAGCAACTTTATCTTAGACAATACTGCTCCATCGTTTACTGGAACATCTTCACTGACTATCACAGANAAAACTACCTCTGGNGGTTCGGTTAAAGCTGATGAGACAGTTATCTACAGTATTACAGGAGGGGCTGATCAGGGCAATGTAAAAATCAATCCTTCTACCGGGGAGTTAAGCATAAGTCCAGCACCTGACTTTGATACTCCAACAGATGCAAATCAGGATGGTGTCTATGAGGTGACTGTTACTGCTACCGATAAGGNGGGGTACACTGTGACAAAACCAATGACAATTAAAGTNCTCGAGGTNCCTTATGGGATAGAGTTTACTCCTTTAGAGGTTGACACAAACGAGGGACAAACNTCTATCTACNCGGCAGTNCTTACTTCGCCTCCTACTTCAGCGGTAACCATACCTCTTAGCTCTGATAATAAGAGTGTCTCTATTATTATTCCAAGGGAGNTGACCTTTACCCCTGATAACTGGGATGTGCCTCAGAAGGTAACAATCAACACTTTAAATGATAAAGAATCTCAAGGAGACCAAACAATCACTATAGCTACAGGAGCNCCTTCTTCAGGAGATCCAAATTATCTTGGCCTAACCGGTGAGGACCTTCCTGATATTACCTATACTCTTCTCGATGATGATATTGATGNAGATGGAGATGGCTTTTTAAATACAGAGGATCTCTTCCCTTCTGATCCTAAAGAATGGTCGGATAATGATAAGGATGGTATTGGAGATAACGCAGANACTGATGATGATAATGATGGTATAAGCGATGAGGATGAGATCAAAAACGGTACTGATCCACTGGTGCCTAACAAAGAACCTAGCCCAGGGGATAGTGATGGAGATGGCACACCAGATGCTCTAGATAAAGACAGAGACAATGACGGTGTTAATGATAATCTAGATGCCTTCCCAGATGACCCTAATGAGTCTAAAGATAACGACCGTGACGGTATAGGTGACAATGCTGATACAGATGATGACAATGANGGCTTTACTGACAAAGATGAGATAGCGGCTGGNACAAATCCACTNGACCCCTCCAGTGTCCCAGGTGATAGAGATAACGACAACCTGCCTGATGCCTTGGAGCCTGGTTTAGGTACTGATCCTACCAATCCTGATACTGATGGTGATGGTNTAATAGATGGTGATGATGCCTTNCCAACTGATCCAAACTATACTACTGATACCGATGGNGATGGNATCCCTAACAAAACTGATCCAGATGATGATAATGATGGTTTAGAAGATGGTGATGANCCCTTCCCACTNGACCCTAATAACTCTCCTGATACTGATGGTGATGGTCTAAACGATGGTATTGATCCTGATGATGACAATGANGGATTTACCGATACTCAAGANATNGGTGCNGGCACCAATCCTTTGGATCCTAATAGTGTTCCTAAAGACACCGATGGAGATGGTCTTACTGATAGCGAAGAAGTCGTTATAGGTACAGACCCTAAAAATCCAGACACTGATGGTGATGGTGTTAGTGATCGTGANGATGCCTTCCCATTAGATGGAGGTAAGGGTCTTGACTCTGATGGTGATGGTATCCCAGATCAGGATGATCCTGATGATGATAATGANGGTGTTAAAGANATAGACGATGACTTACCGCTNGATCCTAACGAAATTTCAGATTATGATAAAGACGGTATTGGTGATCGTGCAGACTTAGATGACGACAATGATGGTTTTGATGATGCTGTAGAGATAAAAGATGGNACTNATCCTAAAGATGCCCTTGATTATCCTCGTGATCCAGATAAGGATGGCCTTACTACCAACCAAGAGATAGAGCTGGGTACTGATCCTGCTAACCCAGATACTGATGGCGACGGTATTAGTGATCTTAACGATCCTGAGCCTCTTGATCCTGGAGAAAACAGAGACACTGACGGGGACGGTATCATTGATTTAATCGATAAAGATGATGATGGAGACGGCTATGATGATCTGTTAGAATTAGAACTGGGCACAGATCCTAAAGATCCTAAGGAGTTCCCTGAGGACCAAGATGGGGATTACTTGCCTGATGCTAAAGAAAAAGAAAAAGGCACAGACATTAATAATCCAGATACTGATGGAGACGGTATACCCGATGGAGAAGACGACTTCCCACTTGATCCAGGAAAAGGTCTCGATAGTGATGGTGATGGTATCCCTGACCAGGATGATCCTGATGATGATAATGACGGGGTACTAGATCAAAATGATGCCTTCCCTAAAGATCCTAGAGAGACAACAGACACCGATGGAGATGGCATTGGAGATAATGCAGATCGCGATGACGATGGTGATGGATACTCTGATTACACAGAAACCCTAGCAAGTTCAGACCCGAAAGATCCTAACAGTACACCTGAGGATACTGACAATGACTTGCTCTCTGATCCTGAAGAAATTATTATAGGTACAGATCCTAATGATCCTGATACGGATGATGATGGATTTAATGATGGTGAAGATCCTGCGCCTTTAGATCCTAACAACGAGGTGTTGGCTGATGACTTTGATGGGGATGGCATACCTAATGACATTGATCCAGATGATGACAATGATGGGGTGCCAGATAGTAGAGACCGCTTCCCTAAAGATCCAAATGAGAGTAGTGATTTAGATGGTGATGGTATTGGAGACAACTCAGACNCTGATATTGATGGGGATGGAGTAAATAACTCTAGTGACAGCTTCCCTTATGANCCTAATGAGTCTTCAGATAATGATCGTGATGGTATTGGAGACAATGCCGACTTAGATGATGATAANGATGGTTATTCTGATAAAATAGAAATATCAGAAGGCAGTGATCCGTTTAATCCAGTAAGTATTCCCGAGGATGCTGATAAAGACGGTCTCTCTGATGCAGAGGAGATTGAGCTAGGTACTGATCCAAATAAATACGACACAGATGGGGATGGGGTGAACGATAAAATTGATGCCTTCCCATTAGACCCAGAGCACAACAGTGACCAAGATCAGGATGGTATTCCTGATCTATTAGANCCCGATGATGATAACGATGGAGTNCCAGATCGATCNGATGTCTTCCCTTATGATCCNGAGGAGAGTGAAGACACTGACTCTGATGGTATAGGAAACAATGCTGATAAGGACGATGATAATGACGGCTATCCTGATNCAATTGAAATTGAAGCAGGTACTAATCCTAAAGACAAAGAAGACTTCCCAGAAGACTTAGATGGGGACGGTGTCTCTGATCTTGAAGAAGAAGTCTTAGGAACGGACCCTAACAATCCNGATACTGACGGTGATGGTTTAAACGACCTAGAGGATCCCTTCCCATTAGATGCAGAGTTTACTAAAGATACTGATGAGGATGGTATTCCAGATGCCATCGATCCAGATGATGATAACGATGGAGTGCCAGATGAAGAAGATGTCTTCCCAGAGGATCCAGAGGAATGGTCTGATACTGACAAGGATGGTATAGGNGATAATAAGGATGATGACGATGACGATGATGGATACACAGATGTAGACGAGCTCTTACAAGGGACAGATCCTAAAGATCCTAATAGCAATCCACAAGACAGTGACAATGACGGTATCTCAGACTTCCTTGAAGAGCTCAAAGGAACTGATCCTAACAATCCTGATACCGATGGTGATGGTATAATTGATGGAGAAGATGACTTCCCATTAGATCCAAACTTCACCAGNGACAATGACGATGATGGTATCCCAGATCAGGTAGATGTCTACGGCGATAACGACTCTGATGATCTAGGAGATATCCCAGATATAGACGATGATAATGATGGAATATCTGATATCTCAGAGAATGTCTTTATAACCTTCTACCAGGATCATAGAGTCTCTATTGGTATTGGACAATTTGGTGGAGGCTTTGCCAAAACTCCAATCACCTTCTCAAGGGATAAACCTAAAACAGACCGTAATGTTGGTAAGTGGAAGGTGCGTAAAAAAGTAGTAGGTGGAGCCGATGCGGATAAAGTAAAAATCGTNGGTGGAGAACCTGCAGCTAAAGGAGAACAAAAATACTATTCNCCTTACGCTAGAAGAAATGAAGATCTAGGAGAAGGATATCTAGCCTTTGTTAATGTNCCTGATCCTAAAAATCCTGATGATGCTAACAAAGATGGTGTTTACGAGGTAGAGATTGCTTATGTAAATACTACCCCTGGTGATCCCAATGTACCTATCCCTAAAATGGAAGAACTCATAGAGGTTAACCCAACTAGTGAGAAGATCTTTGAATTGGACACTGAGATTACCCCTNTAGAGGATGTTGATCCTGGACTGATTAACTCTGATACCGATGGTGATGGTNTTATAAACTCACGTGATCCNGATGATGATGGAGACCACATCTATAGTGAGTTCGAAGGATCCCTTGTAGAAGGAGTGAGAGAGAGAACAAATGCGGCCGTGGGATCAGTAGATACTGATGGTGATGGCTTTGAAGACTTCCTTGATCCAGATGATGATAACGATGGAGTCTTTAGTCTACATGAAGGAAGCGATCCTAACCAGGACTTTGATCCTTCTGATGCTATCGATAGTGATCGTGATGGCACCCCTGATTACTTAGACACCGATGATGATGGGGACGGTATTGATTCCATTGATGAGTCCCCTGATCAAGATCAGGATGGTACTCCAAGTGATGCACTAGACTTTGATAGTGANGGAACAGCCGATTATCTAGATACCGATGATGAAAATGATGGTGTNCCTTCCAAGTATGAGGTCACTACCACTTCACTTAGCTCTAGAGTCTTTATTAGAGATACCGACAGAGATGACATNCCAGATCATCATGATTTAGATGATGACAATGATGGTGTTCCAACGCTCTTTGAGATTACTGAAGTTGGNGAGAACTATTTCTTAGACACAGATTACGATGGTGTGCCAGATCATATTGATACCGATGATGATCAGGATGGAATACTCACCATAGAGGAAGATCTTAATGCNAATGGAGATCCTCGTGATGATGATACTGATTTTGATGGTAAAGCAAACTATCTAGAATCACTGCTATTAGATTCTGATACTGATGGAGTGGTAGATCAGCTAGACAGTGTGGATGACGATCCATATAATGATCAAGATGGAGATGGCTTCCCTAACTTGGATGAGACTATCGCTGGTACNGATCCGCTTATAGCTAATAGCTTCCCACAAGGCTTTGATAACCCTTCACTTAGAGAGTCTATTGAGATTGTAAACTTCTTCTCTCCTAATGGAGATGGTAAAAACGATACTTGGCAGGTAAGAGAAATTGATCGATATCTAGACAATCAAGTTTGGATTTATTCTAGAACCGGTAGAGAGCTCTTTAGTGCTAAACCATATAATAATGATTGGAATGGAACGTTAGATGGAGTAGAGCTNCCAGCGGGAAGTTACTACTACCGCATCGATCTAGATGGCAATGGAAGTATAGATTTTGAAGGTTGGTTCTATTTAACTAGATGATTATNANAAGAAANGCNCTTTTCTTTTTAATTGTTATACTGCCCCTGTTTACTTTTAGTCAACAGGAGTCCTACTACTCTTTGTATCGCTATAACATGAACGTAATCAACCCTGCCTTTGCAGGAGCTGAAGCAGCCAATATGCTCTCTTTTACCTCGAGAAGCCAGTGGGCCTCAGTACAGGATGCCCCTAGAACTTTAGCTTTTGCTTATTCCACTGCTAGAGAAAATAATGTGGGATTAGGACTCTCGATTGTCTCTGATAAGGTTTTTGTAGAACAACAGACTTTTACCTACGTGGACTTCTCTTATAAACTACAAATGAGTGGTGAAGCTTTGCTTTTTTTAGGACTAAAAGCAGGAGGGAACTTTTACAGTTCTGATCCAATTGGTTTAAGTACTTACGATATAGCATCAGATCCCAGCCAGGTGAGTCTAAGCAAGTTTAATCCTAATGTGGGAGCAGGAGCTTATTTTAGAGCCCCAAGCTACTGGATCTCGTTTTCTATCCCAAGACTTTTTAATGTAAATAGAGATAATGATAACCTTGCAATTACTGCCAAGGATCGTGTACATACCTATCTAGGTGGAGGAGTAGACCTTCCTGTCTCAAGTGGAATCTATATCAAACCCTCACTTATGATCAGAAAGGTAAAAGGACTTCCTGTTACTGCTGATATTACTGGAATGGTGAGCTGGCAAAATCAGTTTGATATAGGCTTATCCATTAGAACCAATAGTTCTATGGCGCTTATGAGTTTAGTATCATTAGGACTTTTTGATATTGGTTATGCATATGAAACGCCAACAGATAGTGGACTCTCGCAACTAAACCTTAAAACACACGAAATAATTTTTAGAATAAATCTTGGTGAATCAGACCAAAAATCCGAAGATGAAACTCAAAATAGTGAATAATACTATTGTTGTTTTTGGCTTAAATTAAATTATTATATATATTTAAAGCGATGGAAAATGTTGCAATTATTGCCCAACTAACTATAGCCTTTTCAATTATAATTGTTTGGGTATTTAGATTTGATAATATTGTTGTTGAGTTCAAACAATATGGCTTGTCAGATTTAATAAGAAGTATGGTGGGAGCCTCAAAAATCGCATTATCTACATTATTAGTAGTAGGAATCTTTTACAAAGAAGTTGTTTTTGTTTCAGCTTTAATGATGGCTGTTTTAATGATTTGTGCTCAAATTGCACATGTAAGTGTTCGGAATCCTATAATCAAATATATTCCTTCTTTTTCCCTGTTGGTTTTATCTCTTTTTGTAGCCGCGGTTGATAAGGGTTTACTTTAGTTAATAATGTACTTACAGACTTTAATCCTAGTCTCTGGGGCATCCTTTGTTTATTATGGCCTTTCGTCATATTTTTCTAAGAAGATGAAATTAGAATATGCCCGTTGGGGTTATACCGAACAACGCTTTTTAATAGGTAGTCTTCAACTCTTAGGAGGGTTAGGGCTTTTTATGGGGCTTTTTTTTAAGGCACTTGTCCCTATATCATCAGCCTCATTGATGTTGCTTATGTTGGCAGCAATTGGGGTTCGAATAAAGATAAATGACAAACTGATATTAATGTTCCCCGCAATTTTTTACGCACTGATTAACTTCTTAATATTAATAGAAAGTACTTTTTAAAATAAAAAACCCTCCATTACAGAGGGTTAGAAAGATTAAATGATTTTTAATTTGTTGAAACTATTCTTTTATAAATAGGTCTGTAACCAAATGCATTGTTAGTAGATGGAGCCATTGTTTTATTACCGTGAACTTTTTTAATAGCTTTATTCCATGCGGCATAATTATTCACTCCGTATTGAAAATCAAATGATTTCACTGCATCAGTCCAAGAGGGGTAACCATCAACTGTCATCATTGTATATTTTTCATTACTAGAAGATGGATAGAGTTTGTGTTGAACATTCCACCCGGATCTTCCAGAAGTGTTTTTTGATATTAATTCTTTCATAACCGGTGTTATATAGTCAACTTCATATGCCAATTGCTTGCCTAAATCGTCAGGTTTTGAATAGTTTACTACAATATATTCAAATGAGCCAGGCACAAAACTATCTACTCGGTAGGTGTCTCTCCTGAAAACTTCCCAATCTACATCAATATATTTTTGTGCAACTCCAGTAGCACCTATTGGGTCCCAGTCCCAAGGAGATGTAAGGTCCTCAATGCTTTTGCAACTAACAGCAATAATATAGTTGTATTTGTGAGTTTCTGTTCTCCAGTTTTTCCTCCATACACTCCATCCTGTAAATGTCTCTCCATTATCAACTGCATGTTGAGCGACTTTCAAAAAGTAATCTTTCATTACAGATTCAAATTTTTCTCCGTCATCTACTTTAAGATACCAATAGTGACTTATTTGTGCATTTGATAAAAGTGCGAATGATAAAAATAGTCCTAAAAAAAGTTTTTTCATTTTAAATTGATTTATGATTAATAAGGCTTAAAGCTACAAAAAAACCCCTTCGATTAAAAAGGGGTAAGGTTTGTTATTGATTTATNATAAAACCCTCCANNAAGNAANAAAATAATTTNTCTNTTTATGATCTAAAGACTACCAAAAGCTGCTAAAACGCTAATNGTAAAGTTCGATTTAATTTCAACTCCNCCATTAGTTTTAGCCCACTCCATAGTTTCTTTTGCAAAATTATCTTCCCATTTTTGCTTCTGGTCAATTAAATCACTAAACCCNGATGATCCAATTACTACCCAATGAGTGGCTCCATTNGGTGAACCAATATCATAAGTGCCATAANCTANTGGTCTGTCTCCAATAATTTTTGANGCTTTACTTACAAATTTGTCATGAGCTTTTTTAAATGCAACTGGGTCANTAGGTGTAATCTCATAAATTTGAATAAATGGAAAATCTTTGGGTTGTCCNCCTACNTAACTAAGAAATCTTCCAGCATATGAGGGNCCCCACTCTTCAACAAAATTATTTANTTTTTCTANAAATAANCTCTGTTGAAATTCCTTAAGGTCATTTCTTCCTATTTTACCNACTTCACCNAAAGCAACAACCCGNTGNGTCCATTTATTATCTCCAAATGATATTCTTTCAATTTGTACACCTCCTGATTTAAATTCAGCATTTGCATTATGCTTAGTCATCAGTTCTCCAATAGCAGTTTCTGTTCCATCTTTAGCATTGAAATGCCATAATCTAAAAGTNTTTTGTGAAAAAGAATAAAATGAGAANAATATTATAGTTAATAAATAATAAANATTTTTCATTATAGTTGATTTACAGTTAATAATTGTCAANATACAAATTAGTTGCTAACCTTAATCNAAAAGATAATTGCTTAAACTGTCCCTTTCTTTGATCCATAATAAAANAGTCCAATGCTTATTAAGCCAAGAATAATTACTGGAAGTGGNGCGGCAGGTNCACCTNTAAAAACATTAATCAAATCTGGTAAAGCAAAAAATCCAGCTAGTGCAAAAAACAGAAATGATAATCTCTTTAATGTATTAATATCATTAAAGGATAATGAGCCATAAATTACTGTAATAATTCCTANAATAACAAANNCTAAAACAAGGGCAAACTGTTCAAACATTACAACAGCATCTTGGGAAGGTTCNCCTCCAAAAAAATCTGNCATTAGCATCATTTTAAATTCNTGAGAAAACAATGATATAATTAATGGTAATGCTTGTAAAATAATAATACCCATATTGATTTTAAAAATTGTTTTAATATTCATTTCAATTTGATTTATAATTAATAATTATCAATATACAAAGAAGTAATTATGAATCTAGCAGGGAATTTATAAATGATTTAATCTCCATTAAATATGGTTTAGAGTAAAAATATTGGATATCAATTTTCTTGAGGTCATTTCCTTATATTAGTGGTATTACAATTTGAAATTCAAGCAATTAAAAATGAAAAAGATAAGATTTTTAAGAAAAAAAATTAATTCCTACCTAAATGACACATTCAATTATACCAGTAAAATTATCAATAGGGCCATTAATTTTTTGATATTATTATCTGTATTAGATTTTAGTTTACAGACAATTCCAGATTTCTCTCGTTTACACCCTTCTTTAGAAAAGTTTGAATATTTGGTCCTTATAATTTTTATGGTTGAATATGTCTTAAGGGTATTTTCATCAAATAAGCCTCTAAAATTTATTTTTAGTTTTTATGGCTTGATAGATTTAATTACAATTTTACCATCTGTTTTTGGATTGTCTTACGATATACGTTCCTTAAGAATTTTAAGACTTCTGCGTATTTTTAGAAATTATAGTGCTACAAAGAATTTAAGAAAATCCTTTAACGATGTAAAAAGTGAGCTTGGTTTTTTTTCTTTAGCAGCCCTATTGCTATTGTATGTGGCTGGAACTGGAATATATCATTTCGAACATGAAGCTCAGCCTGAAGCTTTTACTTCAATTTTTGATTCTCTTTGGTGGGCAGTAGCAACTTTAACTACAGTAGGTTATGGAGATATTTACCCAATTACTGCTGGAGGCAAGATATTTGCAACAATAATCGTTTTTCTTGGTTTAGGTTTAGTGACAGTTCCCACCGCTTTAATAGCATCATCTTTTACATCAGCATTTCACAATAATAAAAACGATAAAAATTAAGATCTTATTAGTTAGTTTACAGATTTATATTCATTACTAATTATTGAAACAACATTTTGTAAGGACTGCAGATAGAATTCTAAATTAACGAGTCTCCCTTCAAGAATAGCTTGCTTATCTTTCAATAAATTTTTTAGAGCTTGATCTCTTCCTTTTAGAAAGACATCTCCAAAATCAATATCTGAATTATACTTATTCCTTTTTGTCTCAAACCAATAACCTATTTCATCAGAATTAATTTTTGTGAAATTGGTCATACCATTTACTCTCTCCTCATGTTTAGTGTAAATAGATTCTATTTCCGTTCTTAATTTATCATTTTCAATCTCTAGAAGTTTGCCTGAATTTAGCATTGATTTAAAAAAAATATCTGCAGGCTCCCAAGCTAAAAATCCTCTAAACATCCACATAATAGTACCGTCATTATCATATTGTTTATCGTAAGTTGTTTGTCCATTAATATTTATATTATGAAAGAAAGGGTTGTTGTCATGGGTTCTTTTGAGTTTATCCAATGTTATTTTTAAATAATCATCTAAAATGACATCAGTCATATATTTTAAATTTTTTACCTGATAAATATGCTCTTTTGTGTATTCAATATTTTTTGTAATCTCATTTCCAAGTGTAATTATCGAATCATTTAAGATTGCTTTTTCTTCATTTTTTTGTCTGTAATTATCAACCCAGAAAGATGCTAAAATACTGGCAAATATTACAAATCCTTCAATAAATAATTTTCTCATTGCTTCTTGATTTAATCAAATATAAAAAATAAACCCTAAGAGGAAATTGATTAAAAAAACAATGGTAATATGTGGGCTTAATAAAAATGATATTTCAATTATTCAGATATTCACTAAAAGATCTTTATTTAAATTTTATTTAGTTTCTATTAACCATTATTACTATTTTAGTTTAGTAAGTAAAATTGATTTTGTTAATTAATAATCTTTACAATTATTATTATCGATTATCATATTTATATAATGTTCATTAAATGAAAATTAAAATTTCCCCTTCGAGTTGGCTAGTAATAGTAATGTACGTGTTTATGATAATCTGTGCTTACCTTTATATGGCATAAAATAAGATCTTGGATTTCGAATTTGCTGGGCGAAAAAATGTGGCCCTAAAATATTATATGATTTATATTTTATTTCCAGCTATTGTTATTTCACATATTTGAACCTTAAAATGTCTTAATTCATACCCCTGATTTTTTAAAACAATAAAAATTCTAATTTGAAAATTTATCAGAAGTATTTTTCTTGACTATTTAGTGTTTTTTTTTAAAATGTCGCGAATTTCTGTAAGTAAAACTATCTGCTTTGGAGTTGCAACTGAATTATTTGTAATATCCTCTGATTTCTTCCTTAATGAATTAAATAATTTTACTACCAGAAATATTGTAATGCCAACAATAGTAAAATCGACTACAGAGTTAATAAACACTCCATATTCAATTGACACCTCGCTAAAACTATTTGAAGCTCTTCTTAAAATTATTCTCTTTTCTTGAAATCGTATCCCTTGAGAAAGCATTGATAAGGGAGGTAGTAAAATGTTCTTTACTAAAGAATCAACTACAGAATTAAAGGATGCTCCTATAACAATACCTACAGCCATATCAATCATATTCCCTCTTAAAGCAAATTCTTTAAATTCATTGATGATTTTCATAATAATAAATTTTAAATATTTTACCTAAAATACAATTTGCAATGATTTTTTAGCAAAAGGGATATTAAATTTTAAACTGATTTCCTTGTAAAAACAAGATTTTTAGTAGGGATATTCCCCAACAAAATTTCCTGCTGGGCTATATCTTGCAGCAACATATGTTTTCCCTGAGCTTGATACAGCCATGGCCATTCCAACCTCTGTTGTGGAATTCCATACCATTTGCGTGTAATGGCCAATTTCAGAAAAATTGTTTTGGCCTGACATAATAGGAGAATATGTATACAATTCAATTTCATTATACCAAAGCTGAGATGCATTTCGAGCAGGAGTCAAAGAATCTGTTGCAGTTGTATAAAATAGATTTTCGCCTTGTCCCGAACGAGAATCATTCTCTGAATGATACATTCTATCGTCTTTAGCCATTTGTTCTGCCCATTTTGAAGCATCTTTGGATAATTCTTCTGACCAATTTAAATTTGAAACCCCCACATCTTTTCTAGCATTATTATGAATTTGTAAAGCTTCATTAATATCTTCTTGGGTTAAGCCATAGAGTTCATTTGGGTTGGCAAAATCTTCTTCCTCATTTGAACAGTTGAAGACTGATAAAATTGTCAAAAAAACAATTGTTGTTAAATAAATAGAATCCCTCATCCTTTTTAATATGTAATTAATTAAAGATACGAAGAAGTAAATAAACTTTAAGAATAGAATATAGCCATATGTGATAGTTTTATTAAATCTAAAGATTTTTTGCTTATATAGTTTTAAGGAAAATATTCCTGTACCAAACCTCAAACTTTTCTCCTGAATGGACCTGTAGACATATTTTCCCCTTTGTACTAAGACTATTTTTTTCAACATAACTAGAGGTAAGTACATCATTGATTCTTATCTCCAAGTTATTTTTATTAGCTAGAATTGAAATTTTATTCCAATCATGGGGGTTGATTATTTTTTCAATTAACCCCTCATCTGATAAAGTGTGAAAAATTACTGGGAAAATTTCAGGGTTAGGATATATTGATGTATCTATCCTATTCTCATCAACAAGACTACCCCATAATGGATAAATATCTTTATCCGATATAGGTTTGAATCTGGAGAATCTAGGAATAGCATTTATGTCTATATAACCAACATCAGCTTGATATCCCATTACTTCATGTGAGTCAGGAACACGATCAGCACGAAAACTAATTCCCCCATTAACATTCAAGTTTTTAGTATTAAACTTGACTTCTAGTGATAACTCAAAATTTTCAAAGGTGCTATCTGTACACAGGTAATAACTTTTATCTATGACTGATTCTAAAGATCCACCAACAATCGCTTTGTTTTCAATTCTAAAAAATTGATTTTCCCCTTCCCAACCATTGAAATTAGATCCATTAAATAATGAAATCTCTTGACTATTAAAAGAATCGCATGAAGAAATTATAATAAAACTAAGTAATATAAAATGTCGCATATTTAAAATTTTTGAAAGTTAAAATCATTCTCTTAAAAAATTGAATAGAAAAAATCTATAATTTAAATTTAATTAATTTGTACTATAAAATGCCCTCCTAGTTCAACGGATAGAACAAGAGTTTCCTAAACTTTAGATCCAAGTTCGATTCTTGGGGAGGGTACAAAATTCTNTGTATAAAAAGAANTTTCCAAGTTAAGACCTNATNATAAAATAGTTTATTTTAATCGTTATCTTGATCAGNATATTNCTCTAATTCATCTTTNTGATCTTGATTCATATGTACTTCTAACTCAATCTCAATCATGAAATCTGGTAAAGCCAACTCNTTNACTCCTAACCATGAGCCAGTTGGGAATTTATTATTGTAGATTTTGTTTCGGTAAGACGCAACTTCTAAAAACTTCGNCATATNGGTAGTNAAAATATTTTCTACAACAACATCTTCAAATGAGGAATTATAGTGCTCTAAAATCTTTTTTAAGTCTGAATAACAGTTTATCATTTGTTTTTCAATATCTCCTATTGCTGTTGGATTNCCTGAATCATCCATACTAACTGCTCCAGATATTTTAATTTGATTGCAGATTTTTACAGCATGGGAATATCCATAAGCCTGCTCAACTTCTGGTCTTAACATATAAAATTCAGGCTCTTCATTGCATTCAATTATCGAATTCTTTGTATCACTNATTGANACACAAGANAAAAATAGGCCTACTAGTACTANTAAAAATTTATCCATTTNAATTTATTCATTATAATTAACAATATANNTTTNAGTCTCTAAATTTAGTCTTGGGAACATGATAATCAAAAGCTCCCATTNGAAGGAGTTGATTTAAAATTTTTTTAATCATTATCTTGATCNGGATATTCTTCANTTTCNTCATCTTGATCTTCATTCAGCTGATGCTGATAATCATAATATCCNTCAACAGGAATCATNATATGATCATATCCGGTTCCCTCGAACATAATATATGGGTGTCCGGAATTAAAATCAGTTGTTTGACCCTTAAGTGAAGTAGGATCTTTTGGCATTAGCATTAAGTGTGCACCAGATTCAATCCAATGGCCCTCTGCNGCATCTTCTTTTTTAAATACTAATTGCTTCGTGTTGTCTTCNCCCATATCGCCATGNAGCATATACATCCATCCATCATGATCTAATTCAGGCTTTTTTCCTGACATAAAAGCCATAGCCCATTTCATAGCTTGAGCATCCATTACCATTGGCATTGCCTCATGTGGNTCTTTCCATCCATTNTCAGGATCNGACATCCCTCTGGGGTTCCCAGCCATTGCNGTCCANCCATTNGTNCCTTCTCTTAAAACNGTTTTTCCATCAGANTCAATTACNGTACAATTTGCAGCTATAAATGANGGAGCAGCTGTACTTAAAGCCCANATTTTCCACTCAGATGATGTGTGAGGNAGATCNGGTTCACCATTATTTTTAACTTCACTCATAGTNGNCTGNTTCGTTGNGCTATTATCACATGCNCTTATGCTTANCACNAAAAATAAGATTANTAGTTTTTTCATTTTTCCTCTATTTANTTGTTATGGATACAATATACANAAGAAGAACTTTANTTAAAAAAGTCCTTCAGAAAGATATTTAAGTCCAGTGTCACAAGCTACNGCNACAACTCTNGATTTAGAGCCTAGTTGNTTTGATANTTCTATTGCTCCNGCAACATTCATTCCNCTNGAAGTACCACAAAATATTCCTTCCTTCTTAGCAAGATTCCTACAAGTTTCCCTGGCTAAGGATTCTTCAATTGCTATTACNTCATCGACATATTCAGATTTATAAAGAGCTGGAATAAATCCAAGNCCAACACCCTCTACATTGTGNGCTCCTTTAATCCCTTTAGATAATATNGGNGAACTTGCAGGTTCTAANGCCACAATTTTAGAATTACTTNNAGCATTTTTAAANGATTTAGCAATACCCATTAATGTTCCAGCTGTNCCAATNGTNTCACAAATAGCATCTANGTCTCCATTAAGTTGTTGTAGAATTTCATNNCCTAGAGGAACAAAACCTTCAATAACGTCATTATTATTTAATTGATCAGTAAAAAAAGTGTCAGGGGAATCCGCAATGATTGCAGCTCTAGAAATCATCTTGCTTATTAATTCTTTNGTTATTTTCCCATCATCACTTTTAACAATTTCNAANTCTGCTCCTAATGCTTTCATTAAGCCNATTTTTTCTTTNCCAAAAACATCTGCAGTNATCAATNTGAAATGATATCCCTTAATNCCACANACAAAAGCTAATCCAGCNCCAGTACTTCCACCAGAATATTCAACAACAGACATCCCGTGCNTTAAGGTCTTTCTTTTTTCCGCACCCTCAATCATAGCAAGTGCCATTCTATCTTTTTTTGAACCNGTAGGGTTATATGCTTCTAGTTTTACATAAACCTGCCCACAACCTTCTGGAAGTATTTTTTGAAGCTTTACAATTGGAGTATTACCAATTGTCTCTAAAATATTTTTCATATTTGATGTATACAATAAGTGACCAATTTGATTTTCAAAAATTGGNAAAAATCACANCATTTGGAAAGTTNNAAAATTAATAAACTTTTAAATTTAATCTAACATTATAACTTTTCTGATAACTACAGACTCCCTTAAATCTCTAATTTTCATCATACTTTGGTAATTTTTATCAGCATCCCAAGCAGGAAGATTTGCTGCATTTTTTACATAATCGCTGTAACTAGCAAACCAGTCTACTGTANNGTAATTCCAATAAAGATCGATTCCGTATTTATCAATTCGCCTTGCTAAAGACCACCCTGTTCTTAAACCTTTTTTGTCGAGTCCATTTGAATAAAGAGATTGTTCCATATTTTCATATGTTTTAAACTTACCCTCTTTTACTTTCATCCAATTCACAACTCCTATTTGATCTGGAAGNCTGACTTTGTCATCTCTTTTTAAGTCTTTTACAGTAACAAACATAGCCTCTGCAACTAATTCCCTTTTTTTTCTAACATCTTCCATAAAAACTCTCCAATCTGAATCAGTCATACTTGGNAAAGCTTCTTTTCNCATTTTTAGCCATCCTTCACGGGTTCTTTCTTTTTCCATTTGACTTACTGTCATNGGCTCTACTATCAAATGAGTGAATGGTGCTTGGGGATTTCCAACTACTTCCCATAAATGCCATCCCATTTGCCATCCCTCATTTATTCTTCTTTTAGCCATTTCACTAAATTTTGTTTTTAGATCTTCGGCGTAATTATTCCCAGGTTCTACTTTGATAAATGTTTGTTTTAAAACAACAGTCTCCTGAGCATTTAATTTTATTGATATACTTGTGATTAATAAAAGTAAAAAGTATTTTTTCATTTTAATTGATTAATGGTTAATGTAAACTAATATACAAATAAGAAGTTGAACTAATCCATTAAATATGCCNATGATATAGTCATCTTCTAACATAGCCTCCAATAGATTCTCTATATTCAATAACAAANCCATTATCTGAAGCAAACTTTTTGAATTCGCTTGAAGCACTACCAATAGTTATAAAAGATTCTATTTCAAAAATCTCAAAAAACTTCTTAAAATTTGGCCCATTTATAAAATCTATTCCGTGTTGAATACCATCTTGNCTATTATTATATCTTTCAATTAAAGTAACTTTATCACCATCTTCTGAAATATAGTACCCATAAACTATTGATGGTTCTCTTTGAACAATAAATTCAGACAAATATTGCGTAAATTCTTCAACAGATTCTTTTGAATTTGCTTTATTCTTGAGTTCTATAATAAACGTTATCTCTTCAGAGTCTTCGTTTTTTAAAACAGTTAAATCTTTTGAGTTTTGGTTATTATTAGAATCTTGTTCTTTACATTGGGTAAAAAAAATAAGAGATATTAAGAGTAATATAAATTTATTCATAATAAAAGGAAAAGGAGNNNTTNATATTTATTNAATTTTTTAAGTTTTAGACCAAAATTTAATCTTCCAAAGAGGATTTAATTTTTTCTAAATCTTTGGATAGAATTTTTATNCTTTTAGAAAGAGAGTCGATTTTAGCTTTTAATTCATCATTAAGAGCTGAAATAGATAAAACAGTTTCATTTAATTTCAAATCATATTCTGATTTTAGCTTTTTNTTTTGCTTATCATANTAAAACTTAAAATAAAATAAACAAACAAAAATTATGACTAAAAATACTGTCATTATAACCATTCTTTCGTTAGTTTTCTTTTTAATGTTTAAATATAAATCAGTGTTTTTTGTCTGAATTAGATTATGCTTTTCAAGTTTATTTTNATTTAAGTTAATCTTGGAAAGTAATTCTTCAGATTTATTAAATAACGAATCATTTAATGATTTGTTTTCAGAATAATTTAGTTTTATGATATCGTTAAGCNTAGCAGAAAATCTTCTAGTACTATTTAATTTTTTTGTAATNGATAATTTAAGGCCTTCTATGTCAGNCTTTATACTGTCATTAGAAATTCTTATTTTGTTAATTTCATTAATAAAAATTGCATCTGTTATAGTTGAGTCTGAGCCAAGGTTTTGNGCATTTATACTNATTGAAAATAGCACAAATAATAAATAAATTTTTTTCATTTTACTGTTCTTAACATACTCCAATATAGNTATAATATATTATACTTTATATTAACCTTAANTTTAAAGAAAAGNCCCAACTACTAAATAAAAAGAAATCCTTAANCTTAATGAAGAAAATATCNANATAGATTAATTTATTATTTCTGAATCTCCCAATAATAATTTTTTTAATTCTATTAATGACTTCTTATACCTATCAAAGCCAACTACTTTTTGTTGAATTGCAAGTGATTTTTGATATAATATAGCCCTTAATGTAACATCATTGTCAATTGCATTTTTTATTTTTTTAGCATATGTTTTATTTGGTTTATCACTATCGCTTAGTATGAATAATCTAGGATAATTGATTTGAAAATAATCCATTACTTTCCTTTGAGCAATTGCTTCGTCTTGAACATTTGATTTTACATAGCTATANTGCACATTGTGCATTAAATCAAGCTCTTTTTTTAAATCTGAAGACTCTAAATATCTTATTTTACCGTCATTAACTAANGAATTGTAAAATGCTACTGGTGGACCAAAACCCCTGTAATTAAAAAGGGCGGCTCCATATAAATATGGTTTGTCTTGAATTTTAAAAATACTATCTACTTTTAAANTTTCATCTTGTAGTGCTAAAAGCAGCTTTTGGTCTCCTTTAAATGCGATTTCTCTCTCCTCCAAATACTTTTCAATTTCATAAATTTCATTTAAAAGATTTTTTTTTAAAGCCAAAGAAAGTGTNTTCATTTCTTCTTTTTGCCTGTAGTCCTCTAGATAAAAGGAAATTGTTATACCAAAAACGATAACAATAAATTCAAAAAAATATTTGTAAACAATCTTATTCATTATNTCTTAAAAAAACTCTNAATTACATCCCTCTCCGTAATCNACTTCTCTAGCCTTGAAATCCTCGCCATATTTGACTACTTTAAGTTTATAGTCTTCACCGTATTCAACAGCTTTCCACTTTCCAATTTTATCCTGCCCATATTTAACGTATTTAATTTTTAAATCCTCCCCATAGTNAACAAATTTAACTTTATAGTCTTCACCATACTCGACAAACTTTATTTTACCAAAAACATTGCACGCCTTTTGACTAATTCCAAAAAATGGAGTTAAAATTAAAAATAGAAGAAGTTTTTTCATTATTTTTTATTCCATGTAGCCAGGAAATATACCATCTTTAGTTATATAGGTTCCAACTGAACCAACTAACGCATTTTTTTTTGAAAGACTCATATAGTTTCTTATTAAATATGTAGAATTTATTCCTGTACAATGAGCTCCAACAAAATATTTAACTCCAGCTTCTTTCATTTTATTAGCTGTCCATTCTAATTTCTTTTCATTTAACTTTAAGAGATGAAAGCCCCCTATAATATTATAAATTGGTCTATTTGGAATAATATGATTTATGTATTCAAGTGTGTTGACAAGGCCTGCATGACCACATCCGCTTATTACAACAATACCTCTTTCAGTATCGAAAAATAGTGATTGGTCTTCAGGGATAGTATCCTCTATTTTATTCCCGCTTGGGTCAATTATTTCTCCTAATTGACTCCAATTTTTCTCATCATATTTTCTTGGAATTTGACCAGTTGTCCATATTCCAGGCATTATTTGTGATGCCCTTTTATGAGTAATAAAGTTTACCCCTTCTGCCTCAAGGCTCTTTTTATTAAATAAAATATAATGCTCCTTGCCTTTAGAATTTGGCCTTGAATAAAATATCCCCTCCCCAACGTGTGCATTAGAAAAAGAAGTAGAATATTTCTTTTTCAAGGTCATTAGACCCCCAGTATGATCTTTATGGTTATGACTTAAAAAAACATTATTAATCCCTTCAAGATTTATATTTAATTCTTCTGCGTTCTGGAGAACTGTTCTCTTTCTTGAACCGGTATCAAATAAAATTCTTTCTCCATCAACTTCGATAATCGCAGAAAAACCCCATTCTCCAATGTAGGTGTCTGATAACATTGTAGATAAAATAGTTATTTTAAAATCTTTGATTATTGGATTTTGCCCAAAAGAAACTAAAGAGGCCAAAAATAAAATAATGGAAAGCCTTTTCATTGTGGTGGTTTTGAGATTTTCTAATGTACTAATAAATATTTAAAACTATTTTTTTCAAAGATTTAACTTAATGAAAAGAGATATGCATATAACAAGAAGCTCTCAACTTGGTGTGACTGTAAAATTACTCAATTATGTCTCCTTTACTGTTTACTCTAACAATATTTTCCCATATTATTTGATCATACCATCCATCTGGAGCTAATTTTGTTATTGGCTCTAAATTTAGCTTAGAGATTCCTGGTATTGTTGAATTAATTGTTTCAAATACATCATCAAGAGTCTCAAATCCATCAATAGTCATTACGTTCCAACCATATCTTCGCCCACGAGGATTTATTCTCCTTGCAACACCCCAACTTTTTTGTTTTGTTTGATTTCTTTTCAAAAGGTTTTTAAAAAAAGGAAGCCAAATAGCTTTTTGTTGAGTTGAAAAGTTTTTTGGATCAATTGACATAGTTAAATTATGAACAGAGTATTTAATTTTCACATCCTCTGGAGCTGATAAAAATTCATCAAAATATAAATTGCTATTACCTATAACATAAGACCCCCATTTTTCTCTTCCAAATTCACTAAGCTTAGGTGTAAATAATTGTTTGGAAGTTTGATCAAAATATTTTCCAATTGAACCATAGGCCTTTTTTCGAGAGTTTAAATCTCCAAATGATATCCAAGTAATATACTTAACATTACTTTCGACTTTTCCAACCCTTCTACTCATTCCCCATCCATTTATTAATCCATTTTTAGCAGCTTTTGACATCACCTTAGCAAACCATTCTTTTTCGGTAGCTTCATAGATATTAGTTTCATCACTAGGTACTGAAAAGTGCCACATATCCACATACTGAGATAACCCAATAAGCGGACAAAGAATTATCATAAGAAATAATTTTTTCATTTTAATTGATTTATAGTTAATAATAAGCAATATAAAAAAACCCCTCGGTTTAAAGAAGTATTATCGGTAGGCCTCAAATGAAAATTTAACTCCCATAAAGAAATTTAAAAAGTTATGATGGTGATAAAAACCCCATTTATTACTAACTTTGAAAGGATATTAATGTTGTTTGGTTATGTTTGGTTTGGAAGATATTCAATATCTCTATGAATTTTTATTCTGGTTAATTGCTTTTTTAGTTTTAAGATTAGTTTGGCATAAGCCTAAGGTTAGATTAGCTTATGCTTATGTAGTAGCAGGATTTAACCTGTTTGCTATAATTATGTATACATTGTCTTCTATTTCAGGACAAATATCGCCTTTTGATTCATTTTCATATGGCTTTCTTCACGCGATGGTTTCAATTGTTATGCTAACCGTAGTATATAAGGAAATAAATATTAAACAAAACAATTAAAAACTATAAGCCATAAGAAATAATTAATTAAAAGGCCTTTAATCATAAAGAATTACCCCGTTTGCAATTAAAGAATATATTTCTTTTGGCTTATTAATTTTCTCAATAATAATTTTTGAGTCACCGCGATCACGCGCATAATGTTTTAATTCTTCAACAGGTATTTTTCTTGTAAAGGCTTTACCACTCACAGTGACATATTTACCTTTAATGTCTTTAGGAACAAAAAAACCATAATCTTTAAAACTCACCATTACTTCTTTATTCTTCCCAATATCTAATTTCATCCAACACCCCTTCATTTGACAAACATCAGTAACTTTTGCTTTAAAAGAAGTATTAAATTTTTGAGTTGAATTATATAAAATTGCAATTTCTGAATTCTTAGTAATTTTTTCATTTTCGATATTATCACCGAAGGTTAATGTTTGACTATTTAAAGACACAGAAAAAATTAAAAACAGGAAATGGATTTTTTTCATCATAGAAATATTAAAGTTTAATCAAACATACAAAGAAGTCCTTGAACTAAATGAATAGGGTCTTTAAATAATTAAAAAACCCCCAACTTGTGGGGGCATTAAAAAGTTTAGAATTTTATTCTACCACATATCATCATATGTTTTAGATTTATTTCTTTCATTACTATAATGTCTCATTCTCCTGTGTAATACATTATAAACATCCTCAACTTTCCCTCTTGAACTTAAAAATTTCTCAACCGAACCATTAGCAAATACTTGAGCTCTGACTCTTTCTAATTCCATCCAACTTTCTCCTGACATAGCCACAGAATGAGTTGCTCCGCCTGGATTTCCAACAGTATATGCTGCAAGGTGAATCCATCTATCTCCAAAAACCTTTTTATTATCATTTAAAAATGTTTTGAACGCTTTTAAAAACTGCACTGGATTTTCAACCTTTAAAAACCACCTCTGCTGAGTATTATGCTTACTGCCATCGCCTTGTCTATATACTGAAGTTCCAGCATATCTTGGCCCAGAGTCTGTAATATGTTGATTCCTTCTAAACCAAAAATTTGGCCCTTCGTATTCAGAAAGTTCGGTTTTTATTCCCCAATTATTCATGTCTCCATAACGGCCTACTCTAACATTAAAATCTCCATTTCCTATTCTGATCCAATCGATAATAACCCCTCCTGATTTAAATTCTATATCTCCGAAGTAATCATCGTTCAGTTCCAAAAATGAATTCATATCTTTTTGAGGCACACTATAATTACTAATAGCAAAAATAGTTTGAGCTATACCCGAGATTGAAAATAACAAAGTGAGTAAAAAAATTAACTTTTTCATTTTGATTGATTTATGATTAATAAGTGACAATATACGAAGAAGTGCCCGAAATCAATAAAGAGGATATGCCTATGATATAAAATCCATAATAGTAAAGGGCTCAGAGTTTTTCTTGTTGGGCCTGCTCTTGGCCGCAAAGAAAGAAACGCATCATACTATTTTATATTTAGCCTTCATAGGAAGGAAATCAATATCTAGATAAGCTCCACTGGCATTATCATCAGATACTATTTGAGTTTTTCCTTTAACAATTTCGATAGAATTTTTATGTATATGTCCTGCAAAAATTCCAATTATATTTGGTGAATCGAAAACTTTCTTATAAAATTTAAATGTTGTTTTAGTATGGCCATTCTTGGGCCATTTCGGACGTCTTTCCAATTTAAAATTAAGATCAGTTGATGCTCCCCAAAATGGATTTCCACAACCAAAAGAAATTTTCTTACCAGGAGCGTACAATGGAATATGAACTAATAAAACTATAGGAAGTCCTGATTCAATATACTTGGAAAAAAAAATCAATTGCTCATCATTTATTTCATACGTTGAATTGTCAATTGCTAAAAAAATAATTCCTTTGATATTATATGCTGCCATTAATGGATTATTCCCTTGATATAGTGGTGTTAAACGCTTTTCAATCCAGGTATCACGTAGTAACTCTATTTTACCCTTCATCCCCTCATAATGCCAATCATGATTTCCAGCTACATAAATATAAGGTATCCCAATATCCTTCAGTTTGGAGCGCACCCACTCAATTGCAAATTCAGATGGAAAACTGAATATATCGCCAACCAAAGTGATAACATCAGCATTTACTTTTTTAGCAAATTCAAGTGTTTGTTCAAAAGACTTTTTGGGATTGGTTTTTTCTCTTGTTTTGAAGTGTATAGTCTGATTATAAGCTTTCGCCATCCGATTACTGTAATTTTTAAATGGTATTCCTCTATCGTCATCCATATATAAATGTGTGTCTGCTATGTGAACTATTTTTATCGCTTCTTTAATAATTTCACTATAAAAGGATACTTTTTCCTGATCCATAGTGACGTACACTTCAAATGGTTGTTGAATATTATTTGTTTTTTTGTCTATACAAGAAATTGTTGAAAGGCCAATTCCTGTAAGGGCTGATGTTGTTCCCTTAACAAATGATCTACGCTTCATTAAAATAAAATATTAATTAAATCCCCTTAATATAAGAATTATCTAAACCTTATTTTTTCATCTGAACTTAATGAAGAGGATATACCCCTCTGTTATTTTCTATATATCGGAAATTGGGCAATCCTCAAGGTTGTACAACCGTAAGGAATCAAGGTTATTTCCTCCTCATTATCTTCAACAATACGATAAGAAGATGATGGCGAAGGCGTTTTACCTGCCATATTTCTATTCTCAGTCCAAATAGGCATTCGCCGGGCTTTGGTTTTTACTGTAATTGGTGCATTCTCCAAGTTCCAAGGATTAGGTTGAATTTTATCTGATATTTCCAACTTAAAATCGACATTTTCTACAGTTTTATTCCAGATAGAGTAATTCCATGGTGATTGGGCGATAATTTCCCAAAAGGTATCATCGAATTTATCATTGCTCACTTCACGCCACTCTTCTTTTATTTTTAGTGCGTATACCAATGGGCCTCGCTCAATTCCTAATGACATTTCGTGCCAGTAGCTAAAGCGAAAATCCATTCCCAAATCAAGCTCTACTTTATCCCCATGTTTCCACTCCCGATCAAGAACTACGATTCCGTTTTTAACCTGAACGTCAAGATTGGTTCTATTTACTTTTAAAGTAAATGATTTACACCATTCAGGGATGCGCATATGAAATGGGAATTTTACTGCCTCCTTTGTTTGAATAGTAAATTTAATTTTTTCTTTAAAAGGATATACGGTTTCCGTTTTAATGCTAACCAATTCGCCTTTTCCTACTTTTGCGGTTACCGTGGTTGGCCCATAAACCAAAGCTGCTAATCCATTATCATCAGTTGCAAACCAAGTGCTTTGAATAAATTTTGGCCAACCTTGATGCATATTAGTCAAACAACATGGATACCCTGTTGTTGTACCAAATACATTTCTTCCATTACGATCATCAAAGAAATTACGTTCATCATCAGTAACCTTTATCTGGTTAACTTGCTGAAAGTATTGTTTATACATATAATCATCTGTCGTTTGAGTTGGAAGTACGTTATATGCTATTTTTTCTAAATAATCAGCATAGTAAATATCACCTGTAATAGGAATTATATTTTCAAAACTATACATCATCTCAACTGCAGAACACAATTCTGAGCCTTGTGTAGGGTCATTCCCATGAAGACGTTCATCACCTCCATACATGCCATTTACAAACCCATGAACTTCTTTTAATGCGTCAAGTCCATTTTTTACCGATTCTACATACTTAGCTTCGGGATGATTTTGGTAATAGATGATAGGTTCTTTTAAACCTTGCGCAACATTAACGCAGTGTAAATTTGGTAAAGGGTTAAGGGTTCTTATATCGTTACCAGAAAATACATCGGTCCAATCATAAGTTTGTTTATGTATAATTTCTGAAAGGTCAAGCAAAAATTTATCTTTTGTTATGTTGTAAAGCCAGTAAACTAATGCAAGGTTATCACCTCCTCGCCGGTTAGCCCAAAAGGTAACGTAACCTAATTCGTTATTAGGTAACATTTTCATTTGGTAGCGGAAGTAATTCGTCATTAACTTAATTACACGCTCATCTCCGGTTGCCATATAATATTGCTGCAGCACCTTTAGCATTACCATTTTTGGCCACCAATCATTTCGCATGCCTTGTTGAGTTCCAGGGATATGATCATACTTTTCGGGCAATGGGCGTGGCCCAAAGTACCCGTCTTCTTGCTGGTTATTAATACTCCACTCAATCCACTTTTGAGCTTTGGCTTTTAACACATCATCATCTAGCAAATATGCCAGCGGAACCAACCCGTCAATCCAATAAGGCCCACGTTCCCAACCATCGCCTGTTCCACCCAGCCAACCATTATTATCGCCACAAACCACTTCGTAAATACTATCGAGATGACCTGTAAGGCCTTTTGCCTGAATCTTTAACATCTCAAGTAAAAAACCATTTGCCCTAATTGCGCCCAATGGAAGGGCGGTATATGGTTGAGCTATCAATGGCGGCTGATTAGTGATGTAATGAATATTCCTGTTTTTCTGTCCGAACGAGTTTGAAAGGGAAAAAACTAATGCCATTGTAATTGCAAAAAAATATTTCATGTACTTTAATTTGTTTTTTGACAATTATTTGTGTTCTGATAAAAAAAACCAAATCAGAAAACTACTGATATGTGAAAAACTCTTTCAATCATTTATTTGCTCTGAAAAGTAAAACTTGAATCTTAATTTCCCATTTTCTTTTATTAAATATGCACTTTCAAGCCATTCATATGTCAAAAATGTTGATCCGTCAGGTGTTGGTTTTTCAAGTTCAAATTCGCCAGTATGTTCAAGGCTAATATGAGCTGAATTTAAATCTGTATCTATTTTAATATTTCTAAAATCTCTTTTTGATTCAAATTTTCCAAATCCTTTTACAAATTCAATAAATTCATCTGTATTCCATTTTCTACTTACTTCAAAAATCATAAAATCTTCAGATAAATAGTCTCTAATTTTATCTACGTCATTATCTAATGAATAGAAAAATTCATTAAAAGTTTCCATTACCTCTTTTTCTGAAATTTTTTTTGGCTGTTCACAAGAGATGAATAGTGAAAGTAATAAAGAAAGAAACAGAGGTCTCATAAAATTGAATAATGGTTAATAATATACAAAAAAGTCCTTGAACTTAATGATAGAAGATATGCCAATGATATATAAAAAACCCTCCGCTTGGAGGGCTTAGTTTAAAACTAGTAAAATTTATATCTAGTATTTGGATTGTAAACAGTCATTCCTGATTGTCCACCAACTAATAATGGAACTATTTTGGAAACTAAACCACTTGGATCTTCTGTCAATCGCCAATTCAAATATTCTTGATAAAGTTCTGCAGACTCCCAATTTTCAATTATAAAATACATGTTTGAGGCTTCATTATAACTAGTTTCAAGGGATATACATCCTTTATAATTTCTAGTTGTTTTTACTCCGCCTTCGGAATCTATTAATGCTTGGTATTCATCAATTTTTCCTGGTTTAATATGACTTGCTACAATGACTAATGACTTTTGAAGAGGACCAACAGAATTTACCATTCCCGTTGCATCAAAATACTCACCAGTCGAGATTATTTTGCCATCTTCAAAATCAAAATTATGATAAGAGTTTAATGTGAAGTCTCTACCCGTTGATTTACTTTTTCCAGTCCAAGTTCCATAGGCTCTTACGCTTCCATCCGGTTTCATTGTAAGTGTGTCAATACCAGGCAACCATACTTGATTATTAAACTTAACATTGGTGTAATTTTGCACATAAAATTCTGCAACCTGAAGTGAAGAATTATAATCAATTTGTCCCATTCCATACATTGGGGCAACATCAACTAAATCTTCAGAAACTATCTCTTTCCAAAGGTCAATATTGCTTGTTTCAAAAACCTCAACCCATTTTTTTGCTAGGGCTAAGTTATTTTCGTAATCAGGATTAGTAGTACAAGAAAACACTAAAAAGCCTAATATTATTAATAAGATTTTTTTCATTTTAATTGATTTGTGATTAATAAGTAACAATATACAAAGTACTTCCTAAACTTAATAAAGAGGATATTCCAATATTATAAAAAAACCCTCACTTTGGAGGGTTAAAGAGCTTTAGTTTTTTTGATAAACTAAGGTTAGCTCTTGTGCATTTCTCATTTCTCTAGAGCTACTTATTTTATCATTTAGAACCTTTTGGACAAATTCATTTTCAACGACACGATCATCAAATTCAGCACTAGGTATAAACATATTCCAAGCAATATGAGAAATCTCTTTATATGCTTGATCATTTCTATTTATAACCTTTGTAAATGCCCACCAGCGATGCTTTCCGTTCATAACTTGCTGAAGAAAATATGGCTTTGCTATGTAAGACTCTACTTTTTCATAATCTTCAGATTTTTGAATCATAGGAGCAAAAGTCATTTTATCTCCAACTTTTAAATCTCCTCCTGTAAAAGGAGTTGCATCTAATAGCTGCAGGTGATATGTGCGGACTTGCTTTTTTATTTTTTGCTCTGATTGGACTATTTTTCTGATTGTCCCTGAAGACATACCCTTAAGATTTGATTTCATTACAGATATAGCATTATTCATTGAAAAATTACCTCCTCCATTAATGTAATTATCCATTTGCTCTTTAGAACTGAATTGGTTAAAAACTACATAATGGGCTGAGTTTTCATTGTCATTGTCTGATGGTGTTCTTTTCCATACGGCCCAACCGCTCTTCTCTCCATTTTTTATGGAGTTTTGGTGCCAAGCTCCCCAAACTTTTTCTAAATTATGATATTGAGAGTCCATACCTTTATTTAAAACAATGAAATCTGCCACAGCATATTGAGCTGATATTGACAAAGGCAAGAGAATTAATAAAAATATTAGTTTTTTCATTTTAATCGATTTATGGTTAATAAGCCACAATATTAAGAAAGTTTCTAAACTTAATGAAGAGGATGTAAAAAAAACCCTCCGTTGGGGAGGGGTTTAAGTTTTATTGAGCCGCAAGCTCCATATTTAATCCTGTTGGGTCAAAGTAACATTGTAACTCAACTACAACTCCATTTTCCCATTTGAAATCGAAATGTGCTTTATTAGAATATCTAAGCCCAGTTGCGTTACCTGTTCCGTTCCAGGTAAACCAATTATTTGTCCAAACCTCTCCATCATTAAAATAATTAGTGTGTGAGTAGGTTTCACTTATTTTAATGTCATTAAAGATTGTATGGTGTTGTTTGAAAGCTGCTTTTACTGTTTTACCATCCATTTTTGTATTATTTATATAAACAACAGCATCATCTGATAAAACCTTATCGTAAATGACAAAGGAATTAGTTTCATAATCTATTGCCAGACTTTCAATAATTTTTGAAAAATCGTCAGTTCTAGATAATTTACCAGCAGATTTTTGAGAAAATATAAGAATAGGGGCTAGAAATAAAATTGTAGTAATAATATTTTTCATTTTAAATTGGTTTATGATTAATAAGCCGCTAATATAAAAAACTCTACTTTAAGAACATTAGAAATATCTGAACTTAATAAAGAGGATGTGCCTATGAAACTTATTTTATTTCATTGTAAATTAACCTTTCAAAAGAAGTAAACAAATTGTATGATTCCATATCGTTGAATGGTAATATTTGAGTCATATATACCAAAGCAAACTCATTCTCAAAATCAATTGTAAAATAAGTGTTTAAAAAGCCAGCCCAATATGCTGTGCCGTAAGGTCTTATAGATGAATTTTCTTCGTATGCCCAAGCTAATGTCCAATTATCATAACTATCAAAAAAATTATCTTTATCACCCCTAGCTTTTGTGTCAACGTTACTAACAGGGACATACCTGTGAGTTGTTTTAAATTCACTTAGTTGAGGAGAATTCATTAAATCAAAAGTTTCTTCTTTGAGAATTTCTACCCCATTTACTTTACCTTTATTTAACATACAAACAAGAAATTTACCATAATCTTTTGGCGAACTAGAAAGGCCTCCCCCAGCATTAAAATTCAGAGTTTTGCCCCTTTTTGAATATTTATTTTTATTTAGTTCTCCAGACTCTTTATTGCGTTCTGCTGATGAAACCACCAAGTTTTCTAGATCGTCTGGTACATTAAACCAAGTGCTATTCATTCCTAATGGCCCAGTTATATAATCTCTGAAATAATCTTCTAAATTCATTCCTGAAATTTTTTCAACTAGTCTTCCCACCCAATCNATATTAGTTCCGTACATATATGATGTCCCCGATTCAAATAGTCGAGGCTNATAATTTTCACTCCAGCCTATTTCATTTTTAAGTTCATCCCATTNAGATANTTTAGTACTAGTAAACCAATATCCAAAACCAGCCGTATGTGTAAGAAGGTGTCTAAGGGTTATGCTTTTTTCAGGATTAACTATTTGATTTTTTTTATCTAAAATTTTNATTAATGACATTTCAGGCAAGTNTTTATCTAAGGGCTCGTCTAANGTGATTTTACCATNCTCAACTAATTGNAAGGCTGCAACTGATCCNAGAGCTTTAGTCATAGATGCAATTCTAAAAATATTATTTTCATTAATTGTATCACTTCTATCCCATCTTGATGGTCCTTTTGAAAAAAATTGCATCCCTCCATCCTTAGTTACCTTGCCCATTACAACTGCAGGGATTTTAGTTTTTTTTATTTCTTCTTTAATTTTTAAATCGAAATTATCTTGACAAGAAGTAAAANAAATTAGAAATAAAGNGAANAGTANTTTATTCATATATTTCAATTAAAGATTGGTAGGTTGCTATTTTTAAATCTTCTCTTANNGGCCAAGGGGAGCTCATTAATTGAATCATAGAAATAACCGAAATTTCTTCAACNGGATCTATCCAGAAAATCGTTCCAGCTGCTCCTCCCCAACTATATTCNCCATCGCTTCCTATAATAGATCGTTTNACACTATCCGTNACNAAACCAAATCCAAGNCCAAATCCAAAGCCATTAGACTCTGCNTGATCCATANTTGTAGTGTCCCAGCTTGGATTTTCTCCACTTCCNNCTTGACCAGAAAGACTNNCAGNAAGATGATTTTTTATCATAAATTTTANTGTTTTTGGNCCAATAATTCTTTTACCATTATAAAATCCNCCATTACGAACACATTCAGAAAAAATCATATAATCCATCGCTGTTGAAACNAAACCACCGCCTCCTGAATAAAATTTTACTTTCTCATAGTTNCNCCCAGCAGTTATTTTAGTTTTATCCTCACTAATTGTAACTAAAGAGTTACTTGNTTTGTTATAAAAATGNTTTGGTAAAAATCTATTAAGCTTATCATTCGGTACTTCAAAAAAAGTGTCCTTCATGCCAAGTGGAATAAATACATTATCATTTAAATATTCTGCAAAGTTTTTACCTGAAAGCCTTTCAATTATTACACCTGTTATATCGACCGCAATTGAATAATGCCATTTGGTTCCAGGTTCAAACAATAGAGGTAAAGATGANACTTTATCAATAAATTCTTTTGAACTTTTGGATTCCCAGAGCTTTGCCTCACCATATTTTTTATCAACTGGACCTCCTCCCCATCCATATGTAAAACCTGCAGTATGAGTTAATAATTGTTGCATTGTAATTTCTGTTTTGTTATCAATTAACTCTCCTTTTGAATTATATCTTTGTAAATTTTTAAATTCAGGAATATATTTAGTTATTGGGTCATTTAATTGAAATTTTCCTTTTTCATATAATTGCATTGCAGCTAAAGCGGTAACTGGTTTTGTCATTGAGTATATCCGGAAAAGATCATTTTTTTTTATTTTCCTTTTATCATCAACTCCACGGTTTCCAAAAGCTTCAAAATAGATTAATTTTCCTTTTCTTGCTATCATAGTAATTATTCCAGGTACTTTGCCTTGCGACACATAATTTTTTGAAATTTCTGATATTCTATTTAGTCTTTCTGAAGAAACACCTACAAGTTCAGGGTCAACTTTCTCAAACTGGGCAAAAGTATGGTTGCATGCAATAAAAAATATTAAAAAGAGTGATTTCTTGATTTTCATTGATTTATGATTAATAAGTTCCTAATATAAGAAACTCTTCAATATCTCTACTCTGAAATTAACGAAAAGGTTAGGCCGATAATTTAGTCATTGCTGGTATTGTGTTCTAAAATATTTGATATTAAAGTTATTTCATTAGCAGGAACTCCAGCACGTTCAGAATGTTCTTTTATAAAGTCTTCGGACTCTGCGTTGTAAACACAAAAAATATTATTACCAGCAATATAGCTATGGTCTTGTTCAATTTTTTTTCCTTCATTTCTCATAGCAATCAAAACTGATTCAGAGCCTTGTCCAATTTCATCTAATTTTTCGCTAGGTATTTGAGATGCACCTTCAATTTCTCTTTTGATTAAATACTTATTCATCTTAATTTATTTATAGTTGATAAAATCGAATATACAAATTAGTTCCTGAACTTAATTAAAAGGATATGCAGATGAAATAAAAAACCCCCCTAAGTGGAGGGTTTTGAAATAGATTTTCATTCTGAACTCATTACAAATTCTAATTGGATTCTTGGGAAACCTTTTCTCGATTTAAATGCCATATCCCACATTAAACTTTCCTCATATTCCATTTCATCCCAATTAGATCTTCTGGATTTTGGAAGATTATCAGATGTATATTTTTCAAGTGTAAAGTGAGTAATTTCTTTATTCGCATTTTCAGACCTATCTATTACTTTATCAAATGCCCAATATGCTTTTCTATAATCAAGAATATCAATTTCGTGAGATTTCTTAGCAAATTTCATTTCAAGATTTTCATATTCATCATTTTTTTGTGCCATTGGATAAAGATATACTGGTGTATTTTTTGAAATAGGAACTGTATTAATTGTTTGATCAATACGCTCTAAGGTGTATATATTTGTGTACTCCCTAGCGCTTTCCCAATTTTGAAAATTATACCTGATTTTAGATTTTGATAATTTCCCTTTATGAGCTCTCATCGCTAAGTCGAGCATATCTACATTTGAGTTCATTTCTGCTTCATCTTTATAAAAGTTGCAAACAAAATAGTCATACCTTCTAGCTTTACCTTCTTCTACTTTAGTAATATTTTTAAAAACATACCAAGCTCTTAATTTGTCTTCTTTAACAGCAAGTTTTTTTACTTTTTCCCAAAATTTTTCTGTTTCTAAATATTCTTTTTCACTCCCTTCTTTGAGCTTGATTGCTTCTAATTGCCAGGTTTGGGCGTTAATTGAAAAAGTAACTAATAGAAATAGTCCAAATATTTTTTTCATTTTAATTGATTTATGATTAATAAGCTACTAATATAAAAAACTCTAGCTCTACTACGTGTTTTATTCCTGAACTTAATGAAGAGGATATGCGAATGATTTAGATGACCTTAATTACAAAAACAGACAGCCTTCTTGTTCAATTATTTCATCTGTGTCAATTAATTCTCTTGAGTAATTTTTATCTGATGGATGAAAAATAAATGATTGATTTTCAGAGTTTGAAAAATGGAGTAAACCATCAATTACTTCATATTTATAAGTTATGGTGTATTCAATTTCTTGANTTTTCCCNTAATANTCNTAATCAAACCATAAAACNTCNNNNTCATCTNNTTTNANATGTTATATTCCATTTTATTCCATCNTANATATTTTCANCTTTTTTCCACCCTTTACAATATGAAACTTCGTTATCAATATTAAAGAAGGATATAAACACTGGACCATTTCCTTCAAATTTTATATCTGAAAAGTCACTGTAATAATTTTCAGTATCTGCCCACATTGTATCA
>PAYI01000021.1 GCA_002714815.1 Flavobacteriaceae bacterium
TTCTATTATTTTGCTGCTGAAAGCAGTTCATTCCCCATATATGGGAATAGTGTCCAAGCTTCTTTTAACTATAAAGGGCCCCAGCTCTTTCCAAGATCATTTGAAAAAAGACTTGTTTCAGACACTATTGTTATTGGCTTTGAACGAGATCGTGTCAGAAACATTATTTATTATAATCCTAAAAATGCATCAATTAAAGATACTTTATATCTCCCATTTATAACAAGTGATAGCCTTTTTGTTACTCTTTTGCAGGAGAAAATTAATTATTCAGTTGAATTATCAGATTCCGATGAGCACATACCATGGCAGGCTTTACATACCAATCAAGAATCTATTATTTATAGAGCTCTTCTTAAGGACAGTGACAATGGTATTGCTGAATCTTTATTGACAATGATTTCTCAAAAGCGTTTTGATGAAATGGACATTGAAAAAACAATTGATAGCATTAAGCGGGGATGGAACTTATGGCTACCAGATCATTTAGAATGGGTTGACGGGTCTGGTGTATCTCGTTACAATATGTTAACCCCACGTACATTAATAGCAGTGCTTAAAAAAATTCATGAAACATTAGGTTGGAAAAAAATAGATACATATTTCCCAAAAACTGGAATTTCAGGAACCCTTAAAGCCTATAAAACACTAAGAGAAGTTTATGCAAAAACAGGAACCCTCCGACATAATCACAATCTCTCGGGTTATTGGAAGAGCACAAAAGGGAATGTTTATGTATTTTCAATTATGGTCAATCATTTTACAGCNCCCAAAGAAGAAATTCGTTTAGGAATAAGNGAATTATTAGAATTTTTTCAAAAAAAGCTTAGATAAATTACGTTTTATNCTTCCTAATTATTCTNGAACATTTATAACTTAGCCTAAGATTAGATTGAAATTACNNCTAAANATTTTGCTAATTTCTTTTCTGTGAGGTTATTAACNATTTTANAAAAATANCNAAACTNNNTAAAATNTTGATTTNNAGTANTTTNAANCATAATATANATTNANTTATAGANATNTTNTNCACAAAACACTAGTTTGGCATGAAACTTGNAACAGNTTATATGTGCACTTTTGCACAAAACTTTAATTAATTAAATTTTTATCAAATGAAAAAAGGTTTATTATCAATTTTGGCTGGAGCACTACTAGTAGTGGGATGTCAAAATTATGACGATCAATTTGATGCACTTGAATCACAAATCAACGCTTTAGCTTCTACTGTTGCTGGTTTGTCTCAAGTTCAAAGTGATCTTGCGTCTCTTGCTGGGACAGTTAATTCCCTGCAAAGCGCACTATCTGGTCAAATAGATACAGCTCTTGCTGCTGGTCTAGCTGATATTGATACTGCAGTNGANNCTCTTNANGCTGCNGCAGNTACNGCTGCTTCTGCTGAAGATGTTGCTGCTATCCAGACTAGTGTAGATGCAAACGCGACAAGTTTAGAAGAATTATTAGCTCAGTCTTCTGTTTTCCAGGGGAATGTAGTTGTTAATACTCCTGCTACCCTTGATGCATACCATGCTATGGGTGATGGTCTAGCGATCATTAANGGAAGTGTTGATATAGATATTTCTTCAGACATGGATATTGCTAAAACTCAAGAATTAGTTGACTTTATTTTAGTGACAACTGGTAATTTTGCATATACTGCACTTGCTAATGTTGATACTGAGGTAACATTCAACAATCTTTCAGGTACTCAATCTCTTACTTTAGATCAAGAGGGAGGATATGTTTTACAATCACTAGAATCTGCTACTGTAATTTCTTTGGATGATGATTCATCAGTTGANATTGTAGATTTAAGATCTCTTAATAGTGTTACATCATTATCTGATGGTACAGGAGCTGGAACATTTACGTTCGCTAAAGCTGTAGAATTACACTTAACTGCTCTACCTAGATATAGCGCTTCTTCACTTAGCTTAGGTGTTGATGAAGGAGGAGTTATAGATATGTCTGCTCTTCAAGATGTTGATTCAGCTGGTAAAGCTGCTGTTTTAGATCTTACTATTGCAGGACCATCTAGTTTAACTATTTCTAACCTATCTGGAGACAAAGCAGGTTCTGACTTAATTGTTTCAGAAGTTGCAAATCTTGTAGTTAATGGTTACGACGGAACTGTTACTCTTGGTCAGGATGTAGGAAACTTTACTTCTGATGGACTTGTAAATGTTACAGTTACTGGAGATGATCTAGTTAGTTTCACAGCTACAGGATTATTAGATCCTAATTCTACTACTGCTGATACTGCTGGACCAGCTCTTTCTTTATCTTCTCAAGGAGATTTAGAGACTGTAACTCTTGATGGTACTTTCACAACTGTTACTTTATCTTCTAATGGTAATATGGCAACTGCTACACTTGGAGGTACTGTTACTGGTGCTGGTGGTGTAACTGTTTCATCTAACTCTGATTTAGTAACACTTAACGTATCTAGTCTTACAACAGATAAGCTTGATGTAAATGGAAACAGTGATCTTGAAACACTTACAGTTGACTTTACTACAGCTGCTGGTGAAGCTACAACTCAGGAAGGAACTGTTATAGTTAACAACAATGAGTCTATGACTTCACTTACAGTTTCAACTGATAATGTAGATAACCTTGTTATAATTAACAATGCTGATCTTGAAACTATTGACTTAAGTGGAATGACTTCTATTGGAGCAACTGGAACAGCTTCAACTTCTATTGGTAACAATAAGCTTGAAGCATCATTAGCTGATGACGAAAATGATTCATTCACTACGACATCAGGAATGGAAACTGCTAAAGTATATCTTGATGCAGTTGCTGCTGATGCAGATTCAAATGCAAATGTTACTTTTGATTCTGTTGAGTCTGTAGAAAATGCTTCAGGTGTTGAAACAGGAACTGATGTAGCTGATTATGCGGTGTTAGTATTAACTCCAAAAATCGTTACTACTGCTGCTGAATCAGATCAAGCTCATAAAATAGCATTTTTAATTGACTCAGATGCTGCTGTTCAATTCGGTATTAACTCTGGTTCTGGTAACTCATTAGGTGCTGCTGATTTACTTGGTGGTGCTTCTGCAACTAGATTTATTCAGTTAAGTGCTAATCCAACGCTTGCTATCGCTCAGATTAAAGAATCTGCTAACCTAACTAGGGCTGCAGCTTACAACTTATCTTTAGATGCATTTGTTGGTGGAAGTTCTGGAGGTTTAATTACTATTACTCCTTATGCTAGTAGTACTACTGCTGATATAGCATATGAAGGAACTAAAGCTGATGGAGGTGCGTATAAAGCATACTCAACTGATGTATTTACTCTTACTATTAATGGTAAATCTGTAACTACTAGTGTTGCATTTAACGCTGCTACTAACACAGTTAATGGTGGTGCAACAACTACATTAGCGATTATAGACGGACCTTTAATGAACGCTCTATCAAATAGATGGAATGCTGTTTATGGTAATTCTGGTGGAGCGAGTTATTCAGAGTCATTATTTGTAACTTCTGAAAACTCTGCGATTTTAACTATAGCTGTTAAAAACAAAACTTCTGGAAGAAGAGGCTATGATAAAGCTTACTCTATATCCAAAGGAGCTATGGCTGGTAAATCTGCTAACGTTTCTACTGTACTTGCTTTCCATTATGGTGCTACTACAGATGCATCTGATAACAATACTGTTTCAGATGATATTGTTGTAGTTGTAACTTCTGCAAATGCAGGAACAATTTTGGATCAGGCTAAGCACATATCTATAACAGGATTGAAAAATGCTACAGTTATTAAGTTAACNACAACNTTAAACTTAAATGTTGATTTAAGAACTTCTACTACTAATGACATCTTCCCACTTGAAAATCGTGGAGACGGTGCTNNNGGTGCTGGAGGTGACTCAGCTCTGCCTGAAGGCGCTATAGCTGAAGTAGCCACTGCTGCAACATCTACTGATAGAACAGCTTGGTTATAATAAATTATATTTAAGCTTAAAAGCTAAAATTTAATTAAATTAGCCTCCCATTAGGGAGGCTTTTTTTATGAAATCAAAACAATTTATTTTCATATTATTAATTGGCTATTTAATTACTGGATATGTTCCAAATTTTGTAGCANTTGATAAAATGGCNACCCAATATTTTTACTTGGCCATTTTGAATTTTATAGGGCTTTCTTTTTTTGTTTTCAGCAAAAAAGAAATGGTCTTTTTAAATAGGTATAGTTTTATCACATTCGTTTGCTTTACTTTTTGGAGCCTATTTTCGTTTCCTTATGCATTTAATAAAGAGGAAGTATTTTTATATGGAAGTAAATTTCTGATTTTTTTCACTTCNATTCTTGTAATACAATCNACATTAAAAGAACTTGATTTAAAAAATAAAAACTTTGTNNTAATTATTATCTCTATGCTTTTAGTTGAGATAATTTGGATTAATTNNNTCTTTNTTGAGAGATTTAATATTGCTGGGGGAAGAGATATGGGTCTTAGAGCNTNTACTGGGAATATAAACATTACTGGAATTGCATTACTACTTAAAATACCATTTTTAATTTATGGTGTTAATGAGTTTAAAGGAATGATAAAAAAANTCCTGGTAATAATTTTTCCATTTGCGATTTTCACAGTTTTACTTATGGGATCCAGATTAACTAATTTATTAGTTATTTGTTTAATAATTGGTTTTACATTTTATTATGTTNTATCTAGAGGGGGTATAATAAAAGGTAAAACTGTTATAATTTTTGGTATTTCTACCTTAATTGCGGTAGTTACAAACAACTATTTATTTGAGAAGAGTTCTATTAATGTAATAGAGAGGTCAACAAATATTATAACTAAATCTACGGATCAAAGGATAAGATTTTATAAACAAGCATTAAATCATATTATTCAAAACCCATTATTTGGGACTGGAGCTGGCAATTGGAAAATTCAAAGTTTAATATATGATAATGAATATTTAACGGATTATATCGTTCCATATCAAGTACACAATGATTTCTTACAAACTGCAGCCGAACTTGGAATAGTTGGTTTTTTTCTTAGATTTAGTTTATACTTTTTAATTTTATTTTTCTTGTTTAAGAATCTTAAAAATATTTTGATTGGGGATAATTTATTGTTGTATTTATTAGCTCCTTTTCTGATTTTTTTAATTGATTCCTTTTTCAATTTTCCTCAAGATAGGCCAATAATGTTAATTACAACACAGGTAATAATATCTGTAATATTTCTTAATATTAAAGGGCTAACTTTTTTTAAGAGTTACAATGTTAAAAAGCCTGTCATTATTATTTTACTTCTGCTCTCTGTCCCACTTATCTATTTAACTCAAATAGTATATAAATCTTTTGTAAATCAAAATCATTTAATTGTTGGAATGATTCAAGATTCTTACTATTTATCAGAGGATGAGGTATATGATATAAATTCTAAATTNCCATCAATTGGAGCAACTACAATCCCGATGGAAACATACAAAGCAAATTATCTTTTTAATAAAGGGATAATGATTGATTCAATGTTTGACATGGTCGATGTAGGAACCTNAAAAAACCCATATATTTATTCAGGACTCCCTGTAAAAGCAGTTTTTCACTTGAGGAAAGAAAACCTAGATAGCGCTAAGTTTTATGCTGAAAAAGCATTTAAAGCGATAAGTGATAATAAAGTTCACTTTAATCTTTATACTGATATCTTGGCTGCAACAAAAGATACTTTNGGACTAAAAGAAGCCTATAATTATCTAAAAAAACCCACTAGACCTGAATTTACAAGAAAATATCTTACACACATGAATTCAATTAAAGATAATCTTAATACTGAAGATAGTACTTTAATTGAGGAATTATATAATAAAAAAGGGATAAGTGAATTAGGAGATGTTTTAAAAATAATTAATCAGGTTGGGAAAAAAAATGTATTTGATGGTATTGAAGCTGCTGAAGAAGCNGAAGGTTTCTATATTTTAAAAAACTATAAATATGCTGCAAGGCTCTTTGAAAAGGCTATTAAATTGAATCCTAGAGAAATAGCTTATTACGATAATGCTGCCAACTCATATATGAAACTGGGTAATAATCAAAAGGCAATAACCATTTTACTAAAAGCTATTGATTTTCTCGAGACAACAGGAAAAACAGAATATTTACTATCAATTTTGTACTATGATGAAGGGGAAAAGGAAAAAAGTTGTTATTTTCTAAATAAAGCAAAAAATAAAAATTTCCAATACCCTAATGGACTAGAAACCATATTTTGTCAAAAAGAATATTACTAAGATTAATAATAGGTGTGCTATTTGAATTGCTAGAAGCCTAATTAAATGATTTTTTTTCTTCAAAACCTTGTGATGAATATGATTCTGATCTGGTGAAAAAGGNGATTTCCCTNTAGAAACTCTTAATATAAATACCCTTAGAAGATCTATTAGTGGATAGGACATTATCATAATAGAAAAAAACGTTTTATTCATAACCAGGTCTTGACTAAAATTATAATCCTCCCCCAAAACATAAAAAATATAAATTGAAATAAATGTTCCTAAAAAAAGAGANCCACCATCACCTAAAAAAACCTTTTTACTCTTCTTAAAGTTAAAATAATATAGTGGGATTAATGATACAAATACAATACTCCCAAGAGCAAATAAATTGGTAAGACCATTTGAAAAAAATTCAATTAGAACAAACACCTTTATGGTTTCTGTAATTGCTAATCCATCAATACCATCTATAAAATTTATTGAATTTACAATAACAATGTAAACAAAAATAGTAGTAAGTTGGGCAATTAACCAAGGCACTGTTTCAAATCCGAGAAAACCATAATAATTTGAAATCACAAATCCTTGATCAATCAAAATTTTTGCTATTATAATTTGAAAAAGAAACTTTAATTTAAAGTTAGCTTGGTAAAAGTCATCATATGCACCAACTAAAAAGATTGTACCTAAAGGAATAAAGAGTGTATAATCGAAAAGTTCTATATTTTTAAAATAAAAAAAGAGGCTTGTCAGAAATAGAACTAAAAAAACTCCAATTCCACCGGTTCTGGTTGCTANTGTACTGTGAGAACTTCTATGATTTATATCATCAAACTTGTTTAAATGAACAAACCCTTTTTGAACACAATAATGAATAAATAAACTCATTAAAAATGTAATTAAATAAAAGCCATTGGGCATCATAAGATTATTTCATTAAAAACTTTTATAAAAGTACTATTTTAGATAATATTTTATGTTTTATGGCCAACAACAATATTTCAAATTTTAGTTCTAATAAATTATTTTCTTCTATTATAGTAATGATTTATTTAAGCTTAGGATTTATTCCAAATCTAGAAGCAGTTGATAAAATTGCACCTCAGTGGCTATTTATGTCAATTTTAAATGGCATTTCACTTATTTTCATTTTTTTCAAGCAATCATTTTTTTCAAAACCAGTAAATTATTTAATAAGAAATACTTTATCATTAACTTATTTTTCTTTTATCCTTTGGGGGGCAATCTCATATTTCTATTCCATAAACTCAACTGAGGTAATAGTAAACATAACAAGACAGGTTAACGTTTTTTTGATGTTTATTTTTATGAGTATTCTCTTGTATGATTTACGTAATAAACAAGATATAGTCTCAATCTTTCTAATCATTTTTCTTGGAATAGAAGTATATTATGTACTAGATCAACTCTTAGATTTAATTAATACATCTGGTAATATATCTAATAGAGCAAATTTAAAAGGTGTAGCCGCAAATCCAAATATAACAGCATTTTCAATTGTCAATAAGCTTCCATTTTTAGTTTATTTTTTATTTACATCNAANAAAAAACTTTTAAAAATTCTNTTATCAATACTTCTNCTAGGATCATTGNTNTGTATTTCAGTCATACAGAGTAGNGCATCTTTTTTAGCAGTAGGCTTAATATATGCCTCNTCNTTTATGATNATTTTTTATTTATTTAAAAAGGAGAGTATTAAGAAACTACTATTGAAAACTNTTTATTTGGTNATCCCNTTATTTTTATCAATCNTATTAAATCAGATTATTTTGGCAGATAAAGGGGCTGATGTAATTGATAGGGCAGGTACAATTAGTATTTCAAACGCTGATAACTCAATTAGTGCAAGATTAAGATACTACAGTCATGTATTACAACAAATAAAAACAAATCCTGTTTTTGGAGTTGGTTTNGGGAATTGGAAACTTAAATCTATTTCTTATGAGTCTAGAGACATGAATGGCTATATAGTACCTTATCATGCTCATAGTGACTTTATTCAAATAGGNGCTGANTTAGGTGTTGTAGGNTTTTTGCTTTANGTAGCAATATTTTTTATAACAGTGTTTTATGGATATTCGATAATTCGTTTTTCAANNCTTTCNNTCANNTNNAANTTATTCATTTTTATGGCATTAACATCATTAGGGACTTATGTGATTGATGCTAGTTTAAATTTTCCTATTGCNCGGCCCCAGGTACTGACTGTTTGGACTGCAGTATTAGCACTTATTTTAATTTACTACCAAAATTTTAAAATTTCAAAAGAAGTAAAATCAGAAACCAAAAACTATAAATTATTAAGAATATTGTTTTTTTCAATAGCAGCACTTGCTATAATACCAAGTATTCAGATTACAAATAAAGTATATCAATCTTTAAAGGGCCAAATGATTTTATTACAAGATTTTAATTCAAATCAATACAATTTACCGCTAAATAAAGTAGCAAGTATAGTNCCTGAAATACCTAATATTACCGTAACAACCATTCCNATAAANTCAGTTAAGGCNAGATATTATGTAAANGCNAAAAAATATAATANGGCNTTAGATTTACTTGATAAAGGGACAAAAGCAAATCCTTATTTGTATTATAGTGAAATTTTGAAAAGTCAAATTTTTGAAGAACAGCGTAAATTAGANAGCGCAAAGATTTATGCNCGAAAAGCTTTTTATGGANTGNCCAATAATGATTTACATGCAGCACGTTATGTTAACTTATTAAATATAACTANAGATAAAGAGGCTTTGGAAGANGCTTATGAAACATTAACATATAATAATAAGGAAGTAAATTGGAAAAACTATCTCATAATCGCATCTAACATTAATGAAATTGGGAATCAAACTTTGATTAACAGGGCAGAAAAAGCAAAAAATATTTTTCCAAATAACAAAGAAATTACTGGTTTATATAATAAAATATTAATTGGTCAAGAAAATATTAATAAAGCACTAGAATATTCACAAAGAGGGTTAAATTTTTTTAATTCAAATGATTTTATAAATGCTTCAAAAGAATTTGAGAATGCTATAGCAAAAAACCCTTATGACTACGCATTTTATGAAAATGCTGCCTCTGCAAATTATATGATTGGCGAATTAGACAAGGCTTTAGATCAAATAGATAAAGTAATTAATGAATTAAATCCTCTCAATGGGAAATGTGAATATATTAAAGCTTTAATCTTCATTAAATTAGGTGATCCAATTGGAGCTTGTCCATTACTAAAAACCTCAGCTGATTCTGGGTATAATGCTGCAAATCAATTATTTGATCAGTACTGTAAACAATACTAATAAAAAGTAAAAAATTACATGGATTTGGTTTTGTAAATAAAATTAAGTACTTTTGGTACTTGAAAAGAAACTCATTTGATAAAAATCACTAAACCCAATTATAATTTCATGAAATTTATAATTGGGTTTATATTAAAAAACGGTTTATGAAATGGTTTGCATTATACACAAAACCAAATTATGAGAAAAAGGTTTCTCAAGGATTAAATAATCTTGGAATTGAATCTTATTGCCCAACCTTTACAACAATAAAACAATACTCTGACAGAAAAAAAAAGATTGAAAAAGTTCTCCTACCAGGTTATGTTTTGGTTTTTATAGATGACTATAATAGGAGTTTAGTTTTTTCTATTCCAGGAATTATTAGATATGTTTTTTGGTTAGGGAAGCCTGCAGAAATTAGGCCTCTGGAGATTGAAATTATGAAAAAAAATCTAAATGGAATATTTGACAATGTTTCATTTGATAACCTAAAAAAAGGATCNGATTATATAATTAAAGAGGGTCCTTTCAAAGGTAACTCAGGTGTGATAATGGAAACCGAAAAAAATAAATTGAAATTAGCTNTNAATNNTATGGGTGTTATGGTAACCCTAACAAGAAGGGCAGCTTAATTTNTTTTCAATATTTTATAANTTNTATAGTTTGCATTTGNGGCAGACNTGGCGAAGCCGTCNAAAAAAATAATATTTTAAAAAATGTTGGGTGAATTAATCACTTCTAAAACTCGATTACGCTTACTAATNAAATTTTTTATATCNCAAGCAAATAAAGGCTATTTAAATGGNTTAGCNNCNGAAATGGGTGAGTCAACAAATGCNATTAGAAAAGAACTCAACCANCTTCAAGGAGCGGGTTATTTAGATAAGATAAAAGTAGATAATAAAGTAGAATATAAGGCTAATACAAAACATCCTTTATTTCAGGTATTGAGAAAAGTGGTTTTAAAACATCTAGGGCTAGAGGATATAGTTGAAACAGTTTTGGATCGGATGGGTAATGTAAGGGAGATTATTCTAGTNGGAGATTATGCAAAAGGTAATGATACGGGACTAATTGAAGTATTTTTAATAGGAAAAGATTTAAATATGAATTACATCAATCAATTAGAAGAAAAAATAGAAAAATTAATTGGTAGGAAAGTTAGCTTTTATTTAGCATCNAAATTTTTATCTGACCGTGAGCATATTGTATTATTTAANTCTAAANANAAATGATTTNTATTGANAGCGAGGAAAGGCCATGGGGNAGATTTTTTGTACTCCATGANGAGCCAAATTATAAGNTAAAAAGNATNGAAGTTGATCCTGGAGGNAGACTATCNTANCANTACCATNATAAACGCTCNGAGGCATGGACNATTGTTGAAGGAAAAGGGACTATTACTTTAGATGGAAAGNTTAAAGNGNNTAATCAAGGNGAGACTNTATTAATTCCNCANGGGNTAAANCACCGNATNGANAATAANNNTNANCANAAAGTNGTNNTNATTGAAGTNCANACTGGAGACNTATTTTGGAGANGATGATATNATTAGNATNGAAGATGATTATNATAGNNCNTAAATGAAATCAAAAAAAGCTATANTTGTTTCAGGATATTTTAACCCTTTACATAAGGGACATATTGACCTTTTTCATAAAGCCAAAAATTATGGAGATGAATTATTTGTTATAGTTAATAACGATTTTCAAAGAGATTTAAAAGGGGCAAAAGAATTTATGAAAGAAGATGAAAGGGTNTTAATAATTGAAGAACTTTTGATTACTGATAAAGTTTTCTTGTCTATTGATAAAGACTTGTCTGTAGTTTTAAGTTTAAGACAAATTTTCAATGAATTTGAAAATGAATATGATTTTTATTTTGCCAATGGTGGAGATCAAGATAATAATTCTATAGAAGAATTTTCAATTTGTAAAAAATTAGGGATTGGTATGATTGATGGTTTGGGGGATAAGATTCAATCTTCTTCNTGGCTTCTCAAAAAATAANATGGAAATAAAAAATATTTGCTGTATTGGAGCTGGATATGTTGGAGGCCCAACAATGGCTGTAATTGCATTAAAATGNCCAAAAATAAATGTAACTGTTGTAGATTCCAACCCTGAAAAGATTAAAGCTTGGAATGGACCTTTAGAGCATATACCCGTATACGAGCCNGGCCTTAAAGGAGTTATNAAAAAAACAAGAGGGATAAATCTATTTTTTTCTGATAATATAAAACAAGCTATAAAACAAGCGGAGATTATTTTTATGGCAGTAAATACACCTACCAAAACAAAAGGGGAAGGTGCAGGCATGGCTGCCGATTTAACTTTCATTGAAGCTTCAGCTAGACAAATTTCAGAATACTCAGAGTCAGATAAAATAGTAGTTGAAAAGTCAACTCTTCCAGTNCGTACAGCTGAAAANATCAAAGAGATATTNTCNNAAAATNAAAAAGANATNNATTTTGAAATTTTATCTAATCCAGAATTTCTTGCTGAAGGAACCGCAATTCAAGACCTTTTTAAATCAGATAGAGTCNTAATTGGCGGAGATGATACTAAATCTGGGATAAAGGCTGTNAATNCTTTAGTTAGNCTNTANTCTAATTGGATNCCAAAANANAAAATTTTAANNACNAATGTTTGGTCATCAGAACTTGCCAAACTTGCNTCAAATGCTATGTTGGCNCAAAGAATTTCATCAATAAATAGCTTNTCTGCACTTTGTGAAAAAACAGGAGCTAGAATTGATGAAATTTCAAAAGCAATTGGGATGGATCACAGAATAGGGCCACACTTTTTAAAAGCTTCTGTAGGTTTTGGAGGGAGCTGTTTTAAGAAAGATCTTTTAAACCTAGTTTACCTTTATAAATTTTATGGATTAGATCAACTTGCGGAATTTTGGGAACAAGTAATAAAGGTTAATGAATACCAAAAAAACAGATTTGCCAAAAAAATTATAGCTGCATTTAATGGAAAAATAAAAAATAAAAAATTAGCAATATTTGGATGGGCTTTTAAAGCAAATACNAATGATTCAAGGGAATCAGCTTCTATTTATATTTCAAAAATTTTAATTGAAAAGGGNTCACATTTAAAAATTTATGACCCTCTTGTCTCAGAAGAAAAAATAAAAAAAGACATGAATGATTTTAATTTTACTTATAAAAAAAACCTGACAATCCATTCAANTATGAGAGATGCAATAAATCAAACTGAGGGTNTTATAATTTTGACAGATGATTTGTCATTTAAGAAAATAAATNATTATGAAAAATTTATTTTTGACGGAAGAAATATAATTGATAAATCATCTNTAAACAAAAAAGCAACCTTAATTTCTTTAGACACTAATTATGNTTAGTGAATTTAAACTAATCATATATATTTTAAATAAAAGTCAAAGAAAAAACCTTATTCTTTTGTTATTTATGCTTCTAATAGGCATGTTATTTGAAATATTAGGNATAGGATTATTATTTCCAATTCTNACAGCCTTAACNAGCCCTGAAAAATTAAAAGAATTTGAATTAGCAAAGCTGATTTTAGATAAACTATCAATTATATCNGATCAAGAAATAATTAAGTTTTCTCTTTTTCTTTTATGTTTTATTTACACCATAAAATCAATATATCTTCTTTATTTGAATTATTTTCAAAATAGATTTATTTCTAATTTAAGCGTTGATATTTCAAATAAGATTTTCCATTTATACATTAATAGTGACTATTCTTTCCATATAAAGAAAGATAGTTCAGAGTTAGTTAAGAATTTTCAAGTTGAAGTAAATGGATTTTTTAATTATTTAAACTCTTATATTCAATTACTTACAGAATCTATTTTAGCAATTTCAGTAATAGTAACACTTCTTTTTATTGAAACTAAAGGGACCATTTTAACACTATTTTTCTTTGGGATATTATCCTTTATTTTCAATATNTTCGCTAAAAATAAAAGTTTGAAATGGGGAAAAATAAGGGCTGAAAATGACACAGATATAGCTAAAATTATAACTGAAGGATTATCTGGGATAAAAGAGATATTGATTCTNGGAAGACAATTNTTCTTCTNTAACAANCTAGAAAAATTAAATCGTGTAAAAGCAAGTCTTAACATNAAATCAATGACTCTAAGGCAAGTNCCAAGGTATTATTTAGAATTATTAGCAATTTTTGCTTTAGTCATTTTTATATTCATTTTGGTAAGTGATGGAAAGAATATTGAACAGGTATTAGTAGTTTTAGGAGTTTTTGTTGGAGCTACATTTCGATTACTACCTTCAATAAATAGAATCTTATCCTCTCTTCAAAATTTAAAATTTCATAATGCNAGTTTAGAAATTATCTCCAACGAAATGATTAAATATAAAAGCTTATCAAAACAAAATTTAGATTCTGANAATTATGAAATAAAATTTAATGAGAAATTAGTGCTCAATAAAATTTCATTTTATTACCAAAAAAATAAATCAATAATCAACAATTTATATTTAGAGGTTTTTAAAGGACAAACTATTGGTATTATTGGAACATCAGGAGCTGGCAAAACAACTTTAGTTAATATTATTTCTGGCCTCTTAAAGTTTAGTCAAGGAGAGATAATAATTGATAAAAATGTTTTAAAAGACTTTCAACTTAAATATTTGCCAAAACTTATAGGATATGTTCCACAAGAAGTTTTTTTGACTAATGATACTATTCAATCAAATATAGCATTCGGAGTTAAAAAAAAATCAATAAACAGGAGCAATATCACTAATTCAATTGAAAGTGCTCAGTTAAAAGATTTTGTGGATCAATTACCAAATGGAATAAAGACTAAAGTTGGAGAAAGAGGAATTCAAATTTCTGGTGGACAGAAACAAAGAATTGGGATTGCTAGGGCTTTGTATAATAATCCAGAAATAATTATTCTTGATGAGGCAACAAGTGCATTAGATGAAGAAACAGAAGATCATTTTATGAAATCAATTTACTCTCTTAAAAGAAATAAAACAATCATCATCATTACTCATAGACTTAGAACATTAAAAAATTGTGATAAAGTTTATGAATTAAAAAAAGGGAATTTAAATTTATTAGAAGATTTAAAAGAAAAAATAAAATATGCTTAACAATAAATCTATACTTATTACTGGAGGGACAGGTTCATTAGGTAAAGCCCTCGTAAATAAAATTCTAAAAGATTATCCAAAAGTAAAAAGATTGGTAGTTTATTCAAGGGATGAACAAAAACAATTTCAGATGGAAAAATCTTTTCCACTTAACAAATATCCTGCACTAAGATATTTCATAGGAGATATAAGAGATTACAATCGTTTAAAGAAAGCAGTTAATAAAATTGATTTTGTTATTCATACAGCAGCCATGAAGCATGTCCCTATCGCAGAATATAATCCTATGGAATGCATTAAAACAAATGTTTTAGGGGCAGAAAACTTGATAAATGCTTGTTTAGAATCTGGCATTAAATCAGTAGTCTCTCTTTCAACTGACAAAGCAGCAGCACCTATCAATTTATACGGCGCAACAAAATTAACCTCGGATAAATTATTTATAGCAGCAAATAATATTAGAGGAAGATCAAATATTAAATTTTCAGTAGTCAGATATGGAAATGTAATGGGATCAAATGGTTCAGTAATTCCCTTTTTTCTAACCAAAAAAAGTGAAGGTATAATGCCAATAACTGATCCAAAAATGACAAGATTTAACATAACCCTTGAAGAAGGGGTAAATATGGTTTTATTTGCACTAGGAAATTCAAAAGGAGGTGAAATATTTGTCCCAAAAATACCTTCCTATAGAATAACTGATGTTGCTAGGGCGATATGCGGAAAATGTACTCAAAAAATTATTGGAGTAAGACCAGGTGAAAAAATACATGAGGAGATGATTACAAGTTCTGACTCATATAATACTTACGACTTGGGGAATTATTATGCTATATTACCCCAAAATCCAATTTTTGATTTAGAAAAGTTTGTGAAGAAATATGATGCAAAAAAAGTACCTCCTGGATTTTCATACAATTCATTAGGGAATGAATATTTTCTAAATATTCAAGAATTGAGAGACCTTATTAAAAAAAACATATATCCAAATTATTCAGTTTAATGGATAAATTTATTCCATACGGAAGACAAGAAATTAATGATCAAGATATCACATCAGTAGTTGAGGTATTAAAAAGTGATTTTCTAACACAAGGGCCAAGAATTGAGAAATTTGAAAAAGATTTTGCAAGATATATTGGGGCAAAATATGCTGTGGCAGTATCAAATGGTACTGCAGCTCTACATTTGTCAGCTCTTTCTCTAGGAGTTAAAAATGGATCAAAAGTTATTACTTCTCCTATTTCTTTCGCTTCTACAGCCAACAGCATTGAATTTTGTGGTGGTGAGATAGATTTTTGTGATATCGATCCAAATACTCTTTGTTTGGATATTGATCTTGTAAGAAATAAACTAGAAAAATCGCCAAAAGGCACCTATAAAGGTATAATTCCTGTTGATTTTGCAGGATATCCTGTTAATATGGAAGCTTTTAGATCAATTGCTGAAGAATATGGCTTATGGATATTAGAGGACTCTTGTCATGCTCCTGGGGGATATTTTTTGGATTCAAAAAAGGAAAAACAAAATTGCGGTAGTGGGAAATATAGTGATGCATCTATATTTTCTTTCCATCCAGTGAAGCATATTGCATGCGGTGAAGGAGGAATGGTAACCACAAATAGTTTTGAAATTTATGAAAAGTTAAAACTATTTAGATCTCATGGGATTACAAAAAATCCAGAAAAATTATCGAAAAATGATGGAGGATGGTATTATGAGATGAAGGTTTTAGGATATAACTATAGATTATCGGATATTCAATCTGCTTTAGGAATATCTCAGTTAAAAAGAGCTAATCTCAACATTTCAAGAAGGAGGGAAATTGCTAAAAAATATAATTACTCACTTAATGACTTACCTCTTAAAATTCCATATGCCAATTATCATGAGGGTCATGCATTTCATTTATTTGTAATCACTTGTAAAAAAAGAGATGAATTATATGAATTTTTAAGGGCTAAAAAGATTTTTACTCAAGTTCATTATATTCCCATACACAAAATGCCTTATTATCAAAATAAATACGGAATTCAGGAATTTGAAAATTCGGAACTCTATTATAGTCAATGTTTAAGTTTGCCAATATTTCCAACCCTTAAAGATGAAGATTTAGATTATATAATAAATTCTGTAAAAGAATTCTATGAATAATTTTAATAAAAAAATAATACTAGGCACTGCTCAATTTGGAATGAATTATGGTATAAATAATTCAAATGGAGTACCAAAAAAGGAAGAAGTTTTTGACACACTTAAGTACGCATATTTAAAAGGAATAAATCAATTAGATACTGCCAGTAACTATGGGAACTCAGAAAAAATAATAGGGGAATTTTTTTCATTAAACCCAAAATTAAACTTTAAAATAACGACCAAAATTAGTTCAAAATTAAAATCATTAGAAGACCAAATTGATAGTTCTCTAAATCGTTTAGGGACTAGTAAAGTTGACAAAATACTATTTCACTCTTTAGATTTATATATTCATTTTAAAAATGAAATTATAAACTTCTGTAGTAAATATAAAGGGGAGCTTTTTGATGAAATTGGTGTTTCAACTTATACTAATAAGGAAATAGAATATCTTTTAAATGAAAATTATGTAGAAAGAATACAGGCTCCATTTAATTTATTGGACAACTTTAGATATAGAGGGAAAACATTTAATAAAATAAAAGAAAAGAAAAAAAAATTAGATGTGAGATCAGTTTTTTTACAGGGTCTTTTTTTTAAAAATAAAGATGAAATAAAAACTAAATTAAAACCATTAAGGGAATCAATAAATGAGTTGAATAATTTGTCAAAAGAATATAAAATTAGCATGGAATATTTAGCTTTAGCGTATGTTAACTCATTTGATTTTATTGATAATATTTTAATTGGAGTAGATTCAAAGAATCATTTAAAAAAGAATTTGAAAAATTTTTCAGCAAATTTTTCAAATGATTTAAAAAGTAAAGTAGAAAATATTATTGTCAAGGATAATTATTTATTAAATCCAAGTAAATGGTAAATTCTGTAATTATTTCTCAGGCAAGATTGGGAAGCTCAAGATTACCTAATAAAGTTCTAATGGAAATTAATAATGAATCTTTATTAGAAATTCATATCAATAGATTAAAAAAGTGTTTAGTAACCAAGAATATTATTTTAGCGACAACTTATGAAAAAAATATAGATAAGCTGATTGAGATTGGTGAAAAAACGAGGGTAAATGTTTTTCAAGGTGAAACAGACGATGTTTTGAACAGATATTACAACGCATCAAAATCTATAAATCCAGACTATATTATAAGAGTAACTTCTGATTGCCCATTAATAGATCCTAAACTAATTGATAGCATTCTAAAAATGGCAATTGATCAAAAGTTAGATTACACATCAAATATTCTNATTGAATCATTTCCGGATGGNCAAGATGTAGAAGTAATAAGCTTTAAAGCTTTAGAAAAATGTTATCATGAGGCCAAACTTAAATCAGATNGAGAGCATGTAACGCCCTACATAAAGAGGAACTCTTCATTTAATGGGCAGGNGATGTTTTTTTCAAAAAATTACAAGTCAGAGGTNGACTATAGTAATATAAGAATGACAGTAGATGAATTGGAAGATTATAATGCAATAAAATTACTAATTGGAANATTAGGAGTAAATCAAAATTGGCANCTATATGCAGAATTTATAAAAAATCATCCNGAGCTTTTTTATAATCAGNAAATCAAAAGAAATGAAGGCTATACTAATTCTTTAAAAAAAGATAAATCAAACTAGAGAAGTGAAGGGGCAAAAATTATATAATAAAGCAAAGAAAATAATACCAGGGGGCACTATGCTTCTTTCAAAAAGGCCTGAAATGTTCTTGCCAGATCTATGGCCTTCATATTTTACTAAAGCTTCAGGTTGTGAGATATGGGATCTTGACGGTAATAAATATATTGATTGTTCAATTATGGGAATTGGAACAAATTCTCTTGGTTATGGTAATAAGTATGTTGATGAAGCAGTATTAAACGTAATTAAGTTGGGTAATATGTCAACACTTAATTGTCCTGAAGAAGTTTCTTTAGCTGAAAAGTTAATTGAAATTAATCCTTGGGCAGATATGGTTCGATTTGCCAGATCGGGAGGTGAAGCAAATGCAATTGCAATTAGGATAGCAAGAGCAGCAAGTGGCAGGGATAAGGTCGCAATTTGTGGATACCATGGCTGGCATGATTGGTATTTATCTGTAAATCATAATTCAGAAGGTGAGAATTTGAATGAACATCTTTTACCTGGCTTAGAAGCTAATGGAGTTCCAAAAGGCTTAAAAAACACAGTATTTCCATTTGAGTACAACAATTTTCATCAGCTTAGTGAAATAATTACTAATAATAATATTGGTGTAATCAAAATGGAGGTTATCCGAAATGTTTATCCATGCAATAACTTCCTTAAAAAAATAAGACAATTAGCAAATGAAAAAAACATTGTTTTGATTTTTGACGAATGCACCTCTGGTTTTAGAGAGACTTTTGGTGGAATCCACAAAAAATTTGATGTAGAACCAGATATGGCCATGTATGGTAAAACTTTAGGTAATGGATATGCAATAACAGCTGTTGTCGGGAAGAAAGAAGTCATGGAGTATGCACAAAAAACATTTATTAGCAGCACATTTTGGACTGAAAGAATAGGGCCTGCTGCAGCATTAAAATCCCTTGAAATAATGGAAAAAGAAAAGTCTTGGGAAAAAATTACCAAATCTGGCGAAGAGGTTCAAAAAAAATGGAAAGAAATTGCTGAAAAGCATAATGTCGATATAAAAATCAAGGGTATACCTGCTCTGTCGACGTTTAATTTCAATTACACGAAGAGTTTAGAATTTAAAACCTTTCTTACTCAAGAATTTTTAAAAAAAGGATATTTGGGGACAACTTCTTTTTATACAAGCCTAGCACATACCGATACTATCATAAAAAAATATTTCGAGGTTTTTGAAGAGATTATATTTGAAATTTCAAATTGTATTCAAAAAGAGAAAGACATTAGTAAAATGCTCAAATATTCACCTTCTCATGGTGGTTTTAATAGATTAAATTAATGATTAATTGGCCTAGTAGATATAAGATTTTAAAAAATAAAAATATTTTTTTATTTGATGATTATTGCCTTCTACCAATTCGATTTGAAGACCGCTACAAAATTATGAAATGGCGTAATCAGCAACTTTATCATTTAAGACAGAATAATAAGCTAACAAAGAGCATACAGGATAATTACTTTAAAAATGTTTTGCTAAATCAATTCAATCAAGATGAGCCTAATCAATTACTTTTTTCATTATTAAAATCAAATATACTGATTGGCTATGGAGGTCTTGTCCATATTAATTGGATAAATAAATCAGCAGAGGTCTCGTTTGTAATGAAAACCAAATTAGAAGAAAATCATTTTGAATCACTTTGGAGTATCTTTATAAGATTAATAGAAAAAGTTTCATTTAAAGAATTGAAGCTAAATAAAATCTTTATCTATGCTTTCGATTTGAGGCCACATTTATATCCAGTTTTAGAAAAAAACGGATTCATATTTGAGGCAAAATTAAGAAAGCATGTTAAAGTTGGAGAAATATTTGAAGATGTAATTATTCATTCTAAATTCAATGAAGATAAATAAAATTCAATTTCTAATTGATAATATAAATTCTTGGATTATTCCATATGTAAAGACTTATAACCAAAAATTAATTAAAGGGGGATATAAATCTAAAGTTTTACATCATCATGAAGAAGTAGAAAACGGAGATATAATCATTTTGCTCTCTTGTGAAAAAAAGTTTACTCAATTTTCAAGAAATAAATATAATCTTGTAGTTCATGAAAGCAATTTGCCTAAAGGGAAAGGATGGTCACCAATGACTTATCAAGTTTTGGAAGGTAAAAATAAAATTCCTATTACTTTGTTTGAAGCTGATGAAAGCTTTGATGGAGGTAATATTTACTTAAAAGATTTTATAAAATTAGATGGGACTGAACTAGTAGACGAAATAAGAGAAAAACAAGCAAAAAAGTCATTTGATTTGATTGATAAATTTTTAAAAGAAAATAAAAATTTAATTGGGGAAGCTCAATCTGGAAAGCAAACAACTTACAGGAAAAGGATGCCTTCTGACAACAAATTAGATGTAAATAAATCAATAATTGATAATTTTAATATTTTAAGGGTATCTGATAACAATCGTTATCCAGCTTACTTTACCATAAATAATCAAAAATATATCATAAAAATCACAAAGGATGGATAGATATATTTTACTTTCTGAAAAAGAATGGCATCTTGGTCTA
>PAYI01000022.1:0-29702 GCA_002714815.1 Flavobacteriaceae bacterium
CTAATAATTCTAAAAAAAAATTTTTAGCCTTTTTTGCTCTTGCTTTCAAGGCAGTAGGCATATGTTTCGAAACTTGTAGTATATTTAATACCGAATTTAATTTACGTAATACTAAAACATTCCACATTGCTAGTTTTTTTTCTTCTGTGTTGGCTATGAAACTCATTCTCGAATCTGCGGATAAAACTTCCTCATTTGTAATTGGTGTAATTATTACTTTAATTGTACCGTTATCATTCCAACGGTTTACATCTTTATAATTAGTAACCATATCCTTAAAATTTTCTCTATGTGTTTCTGATTCGTGGAAATCATCGAGTTCCTTTTGACTTATGAAATTAGACATATATATTACCTAAAGATTATTTAGCTCTAGCTCTCATTTTTCTTCTTTTCCTCTGTAATCTACGCACTCTTTTTTTCCTCCACTTCCATCTCATCTTGGCTGTTGACTTTTTATAAGGACATCCGTGACCCATATATAATAGTTAAAATTGATAATTTTATATTGTTGTTAAATACTATTAAACAATGATTCAAAACTTCTTGTTGATCGATGGTAGTTACTTTGTATTCTTTAGATTTTATGCGCTACTAAACTGGTTTGCATTAGCAAAAAAAGATCAAATTATTGATAAAGAACATCCACCATATGAAAATATAGAATTTGTAGAAAAGTTTAAGAAAACATTTGTTTCAAAAGTAAAAGAACTTGAAAAAAAATTAAAAATAAAAGATCCTATCATTGTTGTTGGTAAAGATTGTCCCAGGAAAAATATTTGGCGTATGCAATTTCTCTCCAGTTACAAAGCAAATAGAGTTTATGATGATAGCTTTTTAGGAGGACCATTCTTTAAAATGGCATATGAAGATAACTTGTTTATTAAAGGTGGAGCAAATAAGATATTGAAATATCCAGGATTAGAAGCAGATGATTGTTTAGCTATAATGACAAAAAAAATCAAAAAAACATTTCCAGAAGGTAAAATTACAATAATAACTAGTGATATGGACTATTTACAATTAGCATGTGAAAATGTAGAATTATATGATCTGAAGTATAAGAAACTTACTGAACGTAAATCATCGTATAATAATGCTGAAAAAGATTTGTTTGTAAAGATATTGACTGGTGATAAAAGTGATAATATAAAAGGAGTTTTCAAGAAATGTGGTCCTAAGACGGCTTGTAAATATTATGATAATAGAGAGTTATTTAAAGAAAAATTAAACTCTGTAGAAGGAGCAATGGAGAGATATTTATTGAATAAAAAAATAATTGATTTTAATGAAATTCCTGAAGAATTGGAAAAAAATTTTCTAGAAAGTTATAATATTAATTAGACCAAGTTGCTACGGCCACATCGTCCCAGTTATGACTAGGAATCTTAATATTTTTTGTAATATGACCCATTGTATCATCGTGTTCCCACGGCTGTTCCCAACGATTACGAGCGGCTCTTGTAAGAATTTCTGCTGGATTTTCTTTATCCAAAATAAAAGGAATATCTTCCTCAGACATTACTTGCCAAAATCCATCACTTCCAACAACAATTTTATATGTTCCTTCGTCGCGTGGAATAATGACTGTTTCAAACCCTAGAGCTGAAAATGCTCCTCTATGACCTAGAGAACGAGTCATATTTGTTGATTCTCCTTTCATTTTAATTGTCTTAGACTTTTTACTGGTCATTCTTGTATGACTTGTTGCTTGAATGTCCCAACCATCTTTACACGCAAATCCTTCAAATTGTTTTAGTTTTTCTATATCTTCTTCATTATCATAATCGTGGTCTTTTGTAATCCATACCAAATTTCCATCTTTAAATATCTTAGCAGATGAATCTCCAATCCAAGTAACTTCAAAATGTTCTGGGGTAATTTTCACGCACGTAAATGTGGTTCCAATTAATCTAGACATATTTGCATTATCACATAGTTTTATAAGCCTTTCTCTCCAAGTTTCATCTGCGAGAAATACTCCCCAACTCAAACTTTTAAACATTTTTGTATAGTAATCTTTATTAAATCCGCGTCCGTGACTATCTGCTACAACCAGATATTCAAAGTCCGGTGTTGCTCCTGATGTAGCAAAGTCTTGTTTTGATATATGCTGGATAATATCGTGTGAAAATTTATTAGTAGTAGTAACTTTAGTTTCGGTTGCTGTTGCTGCGAGAGAGGCCATTGTCAAGGTGTGTTGATGAGTTATATAGTGTAACACAATAAAAAATTTTATATTCAATTTTCTTATTGTGTAATAATTCTAGGAGCTATATTCATAGTAATTAATTCTTGGAATAATAATTTACAAGAATATGGAATTTCAATTCTATTGAAATCTGTTCTATTATTACAAGTTTTACATACATGAATTTTCTTTTCGTGATTATAAACTGCCATTAAACCACATTTCTTACAAGAATATACCTGAAAGGCATCACTAGAATAATAAATTCTATCTTTGGTAAATCTACTAGCACCGTGTGAAATCATACAATCTCTTTCCATCTCGCCAAATCTCAAGCCACCATCTCTTGATCTACCTTCTGCGGGTTGTCTTGTAAGAACAACCATAGGACCAAAACTTCTACTATGTGCTTTATCATTAACCATATGCTTTAATCTTTGATAAAAGGCTGGACCCATAAAGATACTTGTTTCACATTGTTCTCCAGTCATTCCATTATATAATATTTCATTTCCTGTTCTTTCCATTCCAAGTTTTTGTAATATTTTACAGATGCCATCTATAGATTGTTCTCCAAAACTAGTACCATCTCCAAATAATCCTAAGTCTAATAATGCCTTTCCTAACAAAGTTTCTTTTAACTGAGCAATTGTCATTCTTGAAGGAATAGCATGCGGATTGATAATAATATCTGGTCTGACGCCATCTGCTGTAACAGGCATATCTTGTTCTGGAATCACAAGTCCTATAGTGCCTTTTTGTCCGTGCCTTGATGAAAATTTATCTCCGATAGTGGGTTTTCTATAAGTTCTAGTTCTAATTTTGGCAAATGTATAACCATCACCATTTCTATGAATATAATTTTTATCTACATAACATTCTTCGTGAGTTCTATATACTCTACTCTGGTCGCGGTATTTAATTGTTTTAGTATGGTCATTTCTATTTTCCTTTATAGGAACTACTTTTCCAATAATAATATCNCCATTTTCTAATAATGTATTTTCAGGAATAACACCTTTATCTGTTAATTTATTATAATTTGCGAATTTCATACCTTTTGTTTTACTTCTATCTGCTTTACATCGTATTTCTTCATCTCCTTGAATTTTTTTATCTTCATCTTTTTCAGTATGATAAATTGTAGCACCAAATAGTCCGCGATCTAAACTACCTTGATTAAATAAGATACTATCTTCTTGATTATATCCAGAATAACACATAATAGCTACAATGACCATATTACCTGATGGAATATTATTTAATTGAATCATATTCATCAATCTTGTATCCACTAGAGGTCTCATTGTATATGTTTGTACATATGCTGTTTTATCCATTCTATTTTTGAAATTAGTAACATACATACCCATAGCTTGTTTCCCCATAGCACACTGATACGTATTTCTGGGAGACTGATTATGCTCAGGAAAAGGAATACAACTAGCAAGAATACCAAATATAGTTGATGGATGAATTTCACAATGAGTATATTTATAATGTTTAGTTTTATTATCTGTAAAACTTTTATGATTAATAGCAATTAATGAACTATTTTGTTCTGAAGCATCAATATATTCAATTATTGATTCTGGAACGTTATGATTTACTAATAAATCATCCCATTTAAGTTGCTTTTTAATAATTTTATCCGCAATATCAGGAGTAATTAATAATTTATTATTTTTAACTTTATAAATTGGTCTCATAATTCTACCGGCATCATTACAAATATGAATTTCCTTTTCTCTAAAATCAAATACAACACTAGTATAAATATTAATTATACCTTGATATTTCTTTAGTTTCATATATTTATAGAATTTATATGGATCCTCGACTGTTCCTAACCAATTACCATTAACAATAACCTTAACAGTTCCATATAATTCTTCAAATGTAAAATCATCTAATGGTTTAATAAATTTTTCAATAACATCATAAATTGGTTGACTTAAACTAGCAATAGCAATATGTGCCATATAAGCAAGATTTTTTACAACACCTACACTTTGACCTTCTGGAGATTCAGCAGCACATACCATACCCCATTGTGTATTATGTAATTTTCTAGGTGGGACAAGTTTTCCACTTTTATCAATAGGAGTATTAATTCTTCTTAGATGGCTTAAACTGGAAATATAAGTTAATCTACTTAATACTTGTGCTACACCTACTTTATTTGAATTTGTATTTTTAATTCCAAAATCGCCTGTAGCTAGAGCTCTTTTAATACCATTTTCTATAGTAGTTGATTTTATAATTTTATAAATATTTGTTTGATTAATAATTCCTTTATAATTATCAGTAGATTTCCAAGAACCATTATTAATTTCTCGAATAGTTTGTTTTTGCATATCTTTTACAAGTTTATTGAAATAATTTCTGAAGAGATTATTCAAAAGAACACCACATAAATCAATTCGTTTATTTTTATAAGAATCTCTGTCATCTGTTTTTCGCCAACCAAAACTTGTTTGTAATAATTTATTAGTCATAAATCCCATAAAATATAATTTTTGTAAAGGAGTTTTACAATGCGGATATAAATCATTTTGTAATACATTTTCTGTAAATTCTTTTTGTTTTTGTTTTCCTTCTTCTACTGACATATTAATAGGTGTAAACATTGCTTGCTTTATAATATATTGTAAAGCATCTTCTTGTGTTTTATATTTATGTGCTTCAACAATAGATGCTTTTAATGAGAATAGCATTCTTTTCATATCTTTTTGTTCAATATCTAAAATAATATATTTACAAATTTCTTTATCTGAAATTATACCTAATGCGCGAAATACAATAAATATTGGAATAGGATTTTTAATTCTTGGAATATGAATATAAATTGGATATCCTGCTCCGTTATTTCTAGTTGCGATTGTAATATTTATTTGTTTTGGAGAAATACATTTATCGTCTGGAATAGATTTAATCTCTGCCAACCAATTCCATTTATTATTATTTTTCTTTACATTGAAACACATAATATTATTTTCAGCAGCTCTTTCTTGAGCTAAACAAGTTTTTTCACTACCATTAATGATAAAATAGCCTCCTCCATCATATTTACACTCTCCTGTAATATTAGAATCTAAATGATTATATTGTTTTAAAACACAAATACTAGATTTTAACATAATAGGAAGTTTTCCTATATGAATTCTTGGTAACTTTTGATATAAATTTTCAATTTTTTCTAGATTTTCACCATATCTTTTAATAATTTTAATATTTATATCAAGAGTCATTGCTGAAGAATATGTAAAATTACGCAATCTAGCTTCTTGTGGAAACATTATTTTTGTAGCTCCATTATTTTCGTGTATCTGTGGTCTTTGAATTTGAAAATTATTGAAAGTAATAATCATTTCTAATGAATATAATCCAGTTTGTTCATCTCTATCGTGATCCGAATGAATAGTAACAGGATTAAACATCTCAATTGTTTTTTTGATTTGATAATTTATAAAATTGTTATAAGATTCTATTTGGTGTCTTACAAGACGCTCCAAATGCTGTCCTTGAAAATAAGATTCTATTACTTTCCAATTTAAATTTTTATAATCAATAGACAATACATTCTTTGATTTTTTGGTCTTTCTGGGCATTTTGTAATTCATTTAAATTAATATTTTTATTTCAATTTACCTCTAAATAGTTTTTGAAAATAATATATATCTATAATATATTATGACAACTAAGAATCCTAATAAATCGCCAAAAAATAAATTAACTCCTATCAAGGATATATCAAAATCTTTATTACTTATAAAATGGGAAAAGAATCCTACATTTAATCTTAATTTTCCCCCCCTACAAACTTGTAAGAACAAAAAAAATGAAACTATAGATAATAGTAATAATACATTAATAAATTATCAAAGAAATATAAAAACAAACGACGATACATTAAATATGACTATTAACGGTATTTTAGATAAACTTGAAAAAAACAGAAAACAAAATGAAGAAATAAATAATAAATTTAATATGATAACTCATACTCTTGATAAGGATTCTTTTGATAATTCTTGTAATACAATTGTAAAATATAAACCATCTGGTGAAAAAAAAAGTGTTGATGATTTTTTTACAGATATTTTAAATAATAATAAACAATTAGAAAAAGAATCCTCTTTATTTAGATATAATTCTAGTAAATTTTCTGCTACTAATAGACATCGTAGAAGAAGTATTTATTTTCCAAGCACGCGTCCTGATAGATTTCCACCTTTACCTCCACCAGCACCAATAATTGAAAAGAAAAAAGTTAACATTCAAGTGGAAATAGAATCATTGGATGATATATTAAAGTTGATAGATGATTATCCTATAAAGATTGATATAGAATATAATATCAATATGAAATCCATTCATAATATTAAAGAACCACTCCTTGAACTTAAAAATATGATAGGAATGCATAAATTAAAAAATTCTATTGTTGACCAAATATTATACTTTATACAAGATTTTCATAAAGTTTCTAATTCTAAAAATGATGATTTTATGCATACTGTTATTTATGGTCCACCCGGAACAGGAAAAACAGAAACAGCCAAAATTATTGGTAAGATTTTTAGTAAATTAGGTATATTAAGTAAAAAATATTTTAAAAAAGTTACAAGAGCTGATTTAATTGCTGGATATTTAGGTCAAACCGCTCTAAAAACTAGAGATGTTTTAAAAGAAGCAAAAGGAGGAGTTCTTTTTATTGATGAAGCATATGCTCTTGGTAATCCAGAAAAAAGAGATTCTTTTGCAAAAGAATGTTTAGATACACTTTGCGAAGGATTAAGTGATAATAAAGAAGATTTAATGGTTATTATAGCAGGTTATGAAGATGAATTGAAAAAATGTTTTTTTTCATATAATCAAGGTTTAGATTCCAGATTTACTTGGAGATTTAATACAGATGATTATAAATTTAATGAACTATTTCTTATTTTTAAGAAAAAGGTAAATGATATTGGTTGGAAATTACATGAAAAAGTAAAAGATTCTTGGTTTGAAGATAAAATGGATTATTTTAAATTTTATGGTAGAGATATAGAAACCCTTTTAGCAAAAGTAAAAATTGCTCACGGACGAAGAGTTTTTTGTTTACCAAAAGAAAAAAAAATGATTATCACTCTTAAAGATCTCAATAAAGGATACAATATGTTTCTTGATAATAATGAAGTAAAATCTAGAAAAGATGAAACAGCAACGAGTATTTTAAACCATATGTATGTATAAATTTCATATTAATTTTTCTGTGAATATTAATATGAGTAGTAAAAAAAGTATATCAATCAATCCTAGTTATTTTAAAATTGGAGGTAGTAAGAAGAAAAAAAAATAAAAACCCAAAATGAAAAATACTTTAAAGCCAAATGATATCAAAAAAAAACTCATTGCAAAAATTAAAGCACATCAAAAAAAGGAAAAAGATAGAGAAATAACAGAAAAAGAAAAAGAAGAAAACACCTTTAAAAATGAATTTCAAGAAACACTATCCTATCTTGAAACAATGAAAAAAAAGAAAGCTAAGGCAAAGGAAAAAAAAAGACAACGAAAAGAAAAAAAGAGAAATAAAACAATGAAAAATACACAAAAAACAGTTGATATTAAACCTGATATTCAAATAGATTTACAACCTATGAATTCTATTGCTCCTGCACCACCTTATGGTTGTTTGAAAGGAGGAAATAAACCTACATATAGACAATATAATAAAACATTNAAAAGAAANAANGAAGANATTCAAAATGAATATAANATTAAACCACCNCTTTTTAATCTTAATACNCAATTTGAAGAACGAGCNGATAAATTAGAAAAATTAAAAGATAAATTTAANGAAATCAATCAGCCTACNAAACCAAAAAAAACTAAAATTAAAACTAGGAGAATTAGACGTAAAATAACATTAGGTAAAAATAGAAAGGGTGGTTTTATAGGTGTATTAGTAAAAAGTAAAAAAACTAGAAAAAATGTGAAAAAAGAAGTAGATGTATTAAAACGGAAATCAATACAAGAAGTAAAAGAATACTTAAGGAAACATAATTTGACAAAAATAGGTTCTAATGCCCCTGATCATATATTAAGAACTACATATGAAAGTGCTTATTTAAGTGGTGATGTTAGTAATAGTAATCCAGATATTCTTTTACACAATTGGCATAAAGACGAAGATATATAGATATTAAATGACATTAGATGACCATTTTTTCAATCGGCCTTTGTGTAAAGCTTCTTTAGACTATTGTATAGGATGGATATTTTTTATTTTAGGATATTGTTTTATAATAAGTATTGTATTAGCAAATCCAGTAAAAATAGATTATGGACCAAATAAAAAAATTGTTGAAGGTATTTTAATTTTAGGTGGATGTTTTTTAGTTACAATATTTGCTAGATGTATGTGTTATAAAAAACGACAAGATGAAGAATATCTTTTATCTGATAATAATGAAATTAGGTTTTATACTGAAGAATAAACAGTATAAGTTCAATACTATAAATAAAAAAATAATTTATTTATATTATGTCTACTTTTTTTCATGGAGATTCAAATAGAAACAATCATTTTTGGGTATATCCTAAAAATATTAAAGTTTCGGCTTATTGGGATACAAATGATTTGACATCTTACTGTAATCATTATAAATATTGTCATACGTTTTTAAACAACAATATATCAGAATATGTATGTTTAGGTCATAAAGAGAATACAGATATTTTAATCGCTATATTAGCAAAAGATAAAGCAGCTTGTTTGCCCTTTTATTTACAATGTATTTATAATCAAAATTATGATAAGAAACATATTCATTTATATATTAGAACTAATGATAACAATGATAATACTAGCGAAATTCTATTAGATTTTATTGGCAAATATGGTAAAGAATATGGTTCAGTTTATTATGATGATAGTAGTTTAGACCCAGAATTAAAAAAAATGGCTCATAGAGATTGGAATGCTCATAGATTTAAAATATTAGGTCAAATAAGACAAGATTCTATTGATTATGCAAAAAAATATGGATGGCATTATTTTGTAGCAGATTGTGATAATTTTGTTACACCAAATACCTTAAATGCTATGATTAAAAATCAAAAATATAAAGTTATCGGTCCTATGCTTCCTACCAAAACAGGTTATTCTAATTTTCATTATGAAGTAGATAATGATGGATATTACGCACATCACGATAATTATATGAAACTTTTACATAAACAAATGGTTGGAGCTCATCCTGTTGCGGTTATTCATTGTACCTATTTTATTAATAATGATACCTTAAAGGATATTAGTTATGATGATGGCTCTGGACGTCACGAATATGTTGTTTTTAGTGATGTTTTAAGGAAAAAAAATATAAAACAATATTTACTTAATGATAATTTTTATGGAATTCTTACATGGCATTTAAAAGATGACGAATTAAAAAAAGATTTACAAGGATATTGGGCTTGGGCTCTTCCAGCATTTAAGATAGCAGACGATTATTTTAAATAACTTATAATTCATTTTACACAATATATTTAAAGTATTAAATTATATTAAATATATTGCTTGATGCCAAAGAAAGAACAAAAAGATGAATTAATGATTACCAAATATTTTGGTAATTTGAAAAACTATAAACTCAAATATGGAGAAAAAACCTTATTACTATTACAATGTGGCAGTTTTTATGAAGTATATAGTCCTATAACTGAAAACGGTGAATACTTGAATTCACAATTTCAAGATTATCTTAACATTACAAATATGAATGCAGCTCATAGTAACAAAAGTTTTGTTGATGATAATGGTATAAAATATCCAGTAAAAATGGCTGGATTTACACACGGAGAATACTATTTAGAAAAATGGGTAAAAGTATTAATCAATAAAGGATATACAGTTGCTGTTTGGGATGAAGATGGTATGATGGGAAAAGCCAAATCTAGAAGTGAAAGTGTTATATTTTCTCCAGGATGTAATTTTGATGTGCATAATAAAAAAGAAGAAGATACTAATAACATAGCTTGTTATGTTATTAACAAATCTTCTGGATTTCTAAAGAAAAATCCAACCATTTATTTTGGTTGTGCTGTTATTGATGCTTTTACTGGAACAGTTAAAATTTTTGAACATTCAATTACAAAGCCCGATATACATAACACTACTGTTTTTGATGAATTAGAAAGATTTAATGCTATTTATGCTCCTACAGAAAGTATAATCATACACAATTATAACAATAATAATAAAGTAAAAGACGTTATTCAATATGCGGATCTAGATACAAAATCAATCCATATTATTAATGAAAATGAACAAGAAAATGAAAATTCTCTTCAAGCAAACAATTGTGATAATCAAACCTTTCAAAAAGAAGTTATTATGAAATTTTATGAAGATATCAAAGATTATGAATCCTATATGGAATCATCTCAATTATCTCAAAATCCTTTTGCTTTGAAAAGTTTATGCTTCTTACTTGATTTCATTTGGAAACATAATGCTAATTTAACTAACAAATTACAAAGACCCAAATTTGATAATATCAATGATAAATTACTATTGGCAAATCATTCATTAAGACAATTAAATATTGTTAATATTGGAGGAAATAAAGGGCAACATTCAAGTGTCGAATCTCTCATTAATAAATGTGTTACACCTATGGGAAGACGATATTTAAAAGATAAAATTTTACATCCTGTTACTAATGTATCTTATTTAAATGAACAATATAATATGATAGATTACTTGATAAAAAATTGGGAAAAATATGAATTTTTACGAAAATCTTTCAAAGCAATTACAGATATTGAACATTTATATAGAAAGATTATCTTTAACAAAATCTCTCCAATTGATTTATACAATTTTAATAATAATCTACATTGTATTATTGATATTCATAAAATATTAAAACAAGATAATGTTATATTGAAATACATCGAAAATAATATTGGAACAAATATTGAGGATGTTTGTACTAAATTAGTTGAACTATTGGAGAGAAATTTAAATATGGAAATTTGTTCAACTCTTATAAATAATAAATTTGAAATTAATTTTATGAATAAAAATGTAAATGATGTATTAGACGAAGCAAGTGTTGAGTTTGACGAGACAGAACAATTAAAAGATAAATGGATTCAAACACTAACTGGTTTATTATGGAAAGTAAAAGATAGACAAGCAAAAAATGTAATTAAAATTCATTTTACAGAAAAAAGTGGTATGTATTTTTATGCTACAAATGCTAGATGTAAAGGTATTATGGAGAATTTAACAAAAAATCATAAATCAAACAAATTTGTAGTTAATGAATTGGATCTTTCTAGTTTAAAACATACATCTGGAGCTATTGGTAATAATCATAAATTTGGTGGTTCAGGATTGAAATCTTTTTACAATAAATATGGACAAAAACTAGATAATATGAAAGAAATTTTAACTAATGTTTATACCGAATTTATAATTAATCTTAGAGAATACAATAATGAAATGAACGATTTTGTCAAATATGTTTCAAATCTTGATATGCTAGTAACCAAAGCCTTTGTAAGTATAAATAATAATTACTGTAAACCAGTTATTAAAGGAAAAGCAAAAAAATCGTTTATAGATGCTAAGGATATTAGGCATCCACTTATCGAAAAAATTCAAACAGACGAAACGTATGTTCCTAATGATGTTGTAATAGGAAAAAAGAAAAATGGTTTATTAATTTTTGGAACAAATGGGGTAGGTAAAAGTAGTATAAATAGATCTGTTGGTATTTCTCTTATTATGGCACAAGCAGGTATGTTTGTTCCTTGTTCTAGTTTTGAATATAAACCATATACTGCCATCTTTACTAGAATTTTAGGTAATGATAATATTTTCAAAGGATTAAGCACATTTACAGTTGAAATGAGTGAAGTTTCTACTTTTATCAATACTTGTGATGAAAATAGTTTAATTTTAGGGGATGAAGTATGTTCTGGAACAGAAACTTCTAGTGCTGTTTCTATATTCGCAGAAGTTTTATTATGGTTAAATAAAAAACAAGCATCTCATATTTTTGCTAGTCATTTCCACCAACTTACAACTATGAAGGAAATTGTATCTTTAAAGAAATTAGCTATAAAACATATGTCTGTTACAAATATTAATGGAGTTCTTCATTATACTAGAAAATTAGAAGATGGACCTGGAGAGAATATGTATGGTATTGAAGTATGTAAATCATTTGATTTTCCAAAAGAATTTATTGATGGAACTTATAAATTACGTAATAAATATAACAAGAAACTTTGTGGAACATTAAGTAAAAAAAAGTCAAAATATAATGCTAAAAAATTAAAAGGTGAATGTGAATTTTGTCACAGGGAAGGTGTAGATATTCATCATTTAGAACCTCAAGAAAAGGCTGATGTTAATAATTGGATCAAAACGTTTCATAAAAATCATCCAGCGAATTTAGCAAATATATGTAAAGAGTGTCATTTAGAATTTACAAACAATAAAACAGTTCATAGAAAAACTAAAACTACGGATGGTTATAAGTTAGTGGAACAATAATGCGTTATTTTTAGCAACAATTAAAATATAATTTTTATCTAATTATATTTTATAATATGGGAACTCATATGAAAAGAAGAAGTAGACGTAAAAGTCGTAAATCACGCAAACGCAGAGGGGGAAAGTTACCAAGGATTTGTAAAATGAAAAATGTGTATGGACCAATGAAGGATGAATGTAAAAAGATGGAGGCGAAAGCAGAAGAAATAAAAGCAATGGCATCTGAAGCAGCAGCAGCAGCCCCTACAAAAGACCTAAAAAAGAAATTCCAAGGTGTTGCTAGAAAGGTTGGAAAACAAGCACTGGTTGCGAAAAAAATGAAGGCCGATGTTGCTGCCACACAGAAAGCTGTTAAGGGAGCAGCCCCTGAATTAAAGGCAAAATTAGAAAAACAGTTCCGAGCAACTAGAATGGAAGGAGGTAAAAAGCGTCGCCGCCGCACTAAACGCCGTCGCAAACGCCGCAAGAGCAAGAAATCTCGCAGAAAGTCCCGCAAAACTAAACGCCGCCGCAAGAGCAAGAAACGCCGATCCCGCAAACGCCGTCGTTAATTACACATATATAATGAAAATTTAATCCTAATTCATTATATATGACTCAACCAGATATAGTAACTCAAACAGGATATTTTTTATGGAATAATGTATGGAATATATTACTTGTAGTAATAGTTCTTTGTATTATAACTGCATATATAGCATTAAATGATATTACATTTAAAAAACAAAAAGTTAAATTAGAAAAAGTTATAGTTCTTGAAAAAATGGCAAATCCCCCACCAACTACAGAACAACTTAATACAGAAGTAGAAAACGCATCTAATAATAATTCTACTTGTAAACAATTATCCGATAAAACATCTTGTACAGCTTTAGGTAGTTGTGTATGGGTAACAGCAAATGATAAAAACAATACTATAAAAAAATGTATAGCAGCACAAGCTTTAGGAACAGGATCAACCGCGGCAAAAGGAAGCGATGGGCCTAGTGATATGTGTTATTGTTCAAAAGATGGTAAATTAATACCCTGGGAAGAGTATTATTATTTAGATGGAAGTTCAATCAAAAAAAAACCTGCTAGACCTTGTACAGCAAAAGGAGATAATTGTACTTATAAAAATTAAAATAAAATTGATTTAATAATATGTTATTAAATATATAGAAAAATGATTATACCTGTCAAGTGTTTTACCTGTGGAAATGTATTAGGAGACAAATATTTATATTACGTAAAAGAAGTGCGTAAAATTAAAATTTCAAAAAATATGAATACTAATGAGGTAATTTATATTGATAATAAATTGATTAAAAAAACTCCAGAGGGAGCAGTTTTAGATAAATTAAATTTAACCAAAATGTGTTGTAGAAGACATATGCTAACTCACGTTGATATTGTATAAATATTTAGTCAATATATTAAATATTTTTTAAATCTAATCAGTATTTATATGACATTAACAAGAAGATATAGAAAAAACTTAAAGGGTGGAAAAAGAAGAAAAAGAAAAACAATAAGAAGAAAAAGAAAAGCAAAAAAGAGAACACGAAGAAGAAAAATGAAAGGAGGAGCTAGAATGCGATTAACAAGAATGAATAGACAATTATCTGCGTTGAAAAGAAAAATAAGGAAGCGTCAACGAGGTGGATGTTCTACATATAAATGTAATTATCCATCAAATGTTGGAGAGATTTTTACAGGAATTCCTTTAAATAAAAATCCTTTTTTACCTGATCCCAAATATGGAAATTCTAATATTAGATCACGTCAAAAAGGTGGAGGGTTAATGGATGATATAGGTTTAGGCGATGTTTTATTAAATTATTATAAAGGAACAAATGCTATTTCAAATCAACCCATAAGATACAAAGGAGGAAAACCTTTAATGAAAGCAGACCCTATGTATCAGCCTAATTTATCAGCACCAGTTGCTGCAAAAATAACACCAAATGTCCCACAATTTTATAATGTTTCATCACAAAGTGCTGCTACAAACACCATCAACTAATAATTTTTTTATTCGAATAATATATAATGCAAACATTAAAATTATTCAATTCATTGTGTGCCCCTGCTCAACTTTATTTAGGTATGTCTATTCTTGCTGTTTTAGTTCAATGTTATCAAAATATTGGTAATCCAAATGTTTTTGCTTGTGGATTAATGAAAGCAAATTCTCCTATCAATAATGTATTTTATATAGCATTTGAAGTTCTTTATGTATTAGGTTGGACATATTTACTTAATATTTTATGTAAAAAGGGTTACAAACAAATTTCCTGGTTATTAGTTTTGTTACCATTAATCGCTATGTTTATTCTTATTGGACTTGTTATTATGGTTCTCCAACAAAACAATCATTAAATTAAAAGCAATTATATATTATCTTTTAATTTACATTTTAAAAAAAATGCTAATGATATATTATATGAATCCAAATGATATTTCTTGGAAAACTATAGACAGATACTTCAATGATAATGAAAATGTAATTGTAAAACATCATCTTGATTCTTATAATTCATTTTTTTCACAAGGTATAAAAGAAATTTTTAAAGATAGAAATCCTCTTAGAATTTTTAAAGACTTAGACCAACAAACAAAACTTTATAAATACGAATGTGATATTTATTTAGGTGGTGAAAATGCTGACCGAATTTATTATGGAAAACCAATTATTTATGATGAAACAAGAGAGCATTATATGTATCCTAATGAGGCACGATTAAGAAATATGACATATGGTTTTACAATACATTATGATGTTGTTATGAAAATTAGAATTTTAATTGATAAAGAAGACGGTTCAATTGGTAAAAATAAATTTGAAGTTCATAATGAGACACTAGAATTTGAAAAAGTTTATCTAGGTAAATTTCCTATTATGTTACAATCAGATAGATGTTTATTACAGGGAATTAGTCCTGAAGCAAGATTTAATATGGGAGAATGTAGAAATGATCCGGGTGGTTATTTTATTATAGATGGTAATGAAAAGGTTATAGTTTCTCAAGAAGGAAGAGGAGATAACTTATTATATGTTTTAAAAGATATTAATGATATTTATTCTTATGCTGCTGAAATTAAATCTGTAAGTGAAGATGCTGCCAAACCCAAAAGAACTCTTTCTGTTAGAATAGTTAGAGAACAACCATCTCGAACAAATAATCAAATAGTTGTAAATATTCCACAAGTTAGAAAACCAGTTCCTCTTTTTATAGTTTTTCGAGCATTAGGTGTTATATCAGATAAAGAGATTATTCAAACTTGTCTTTTAGATATGAAAAAAAATGAAAATTTAATTGATTTATTTATACCAAGTGTTCACGATGCCGGTAATATTTTTACTCAACAAGCGGCTATTTCATATATTAGTTCATTGACTAAAGGGAAAACTAGATACCATACTTTACAAATTTTGATGAACTACTTTTTACCTCATATAGGAGAATTAAACTTTAAAACAAAGGCATTATATTTAGGTTATATTGTAAAACGGCTTTTAGGTGTTTATACAGGTCAAGATAAACCAACAGATAGGGATAGTTATGAATTTAAAAGAATTTCAGTATCTGGACGATTAATTCATGATCTTTTTAGTGAATATTATAAATTACAACTTGATGGTATATATCTTAAAATAGATAAAGAATTTTTATATAAAAAGAATAAAACTGCTTATAAGGGTATGGATTTTGTTAATTTATTTTTAAATAATCGTGAACTTTTTTTTAGTGAAAGAAATGTGGAAGTAGGATTTAGAAAAGCTTTCAAAGGAAATTGGGGAGCAACAGAACATACAAAAAAACCAGGAGTTGCTCAAGAATTAAATAGACTTTCTTTTTTTGGATTTATTTGTCAATTACGCAAAACAAATTTACATATTTCTGCTGATGGAGCAAAAGTTGTAGCACCAAGACTTCTTCATTCTACACAATATGGTTTATTATGCCCTATCCATTCCCCAGATGGTGGTAATGTAGGATTACACAAACATCTTTCTACATCAACTATTATTACAAAAGGATGTTCTGGAAGACCTTATATTCGATATTTAAGAAAATTAAATNTTAAGTTAATNGAAGAATGTTCATTGGAATATATGAAATATACTACAAAAGTATTTGTAAATGGTGCTTGGATTGGATGTACNGCAGATCCATTAAGAATACGTGATATAATGAAACTTCATAGAAGGAANAANATGATTGATATTTATACTAGTATNGCATTTAATATACAAAGAAATGAAATATCTATTTGTACNGATGCTGGNNGACCAATGNGACCTTTATTTTATNTTATGGAANGGAGNGATTTCNTATGAAAGAGATAATGTTCTTGAATCTTATCAAAATGACGAAATTACTTGGAAAAATATTATTTCAGGATTTAATTCACAAAGTAAAGACGCATTAGATGAAGAATGTAAAATTAATATAACAGAGAAGGGGGTATCTTCTCTTATTAGAAATGCGTCGGTCGTTGATTATATGGATACTCCAGAAACAAATAGTATTATGTTAGCACATTCAGCAGATACTCGCGAAGATTTTATTAAAAAGAGAATAACCCATTGTGAGATTCATCCTTCATTAATTTTTGGGTTAATGGCAAATCAAGTTATTTATCCAGAAAATAATCCATATCCTCGTGATGCTTTTTCATGTGGTCAATCAAAACAAGGGGTTTCTCTTTATAATTCAAATTATCATAATAGATTTGATAAGTCGGCGTTTGTTTTAAATTATGGCCAAGTTCCTTTAACAAAAAGTAGATATTTAAAATATGCTACTCAAGAACAACATCCTTATGGTGAAAATGCAATTGTAGCTATTATGTGTTATTCTGGTTATAATGTAGAAGATGCTGTTATTATTAATGAAGGATCACTAAAAAGAGGATTATTTAGAACAACATATTATAATACTTATCAAGCATTTGAGGAAATGGAAAAAATGGGAAGTGTAAATATTGAAAAGAAATTTATGAATGTATTGGATAATAATGTTATAGGGTTGAAAGCAGGATATGATTATCAACAATTAGATGAAAGAACAGGAATTGTAAAAGAAAATACGGTTGTAACTGATAAATCTGTTATTATTGGTATGGGAACAAATAGTATTACTCATATTGATACCTATGTAGATAATTCTGTTTATGCTAAGAAGGGTCAAGTAGGTATTGTTGACAAAGCTTTTATGACAGAAGGTGAAGAAGGAAAAAGAATAGCAAAGGTTAGAATTAGAGGAGAAAGAATTCCTCAAATGGGAGATAAATTTTGTTCAAGAGCAGGTCAAAAAGGTACAATCGGGATCATATTGCCTGAATGTGATATGCCTTGTACTGAAGATGGCTTGCGTCCAGATATTATTGTAAATCCTCACGCAATGCCTTCACGTATGACAATTGGTCATCTTGTAGAAACTTTAACCAGTAAAACAGCTTGTCTGTATGGAGGATTTGGCGATTGTACTGCTTTTACAAATAAAGGTCCAAAAAATGTTCAATATGGAGAGATGTTGACCAAACAAGGATATCATTCTACTGGAAATCAAATTTTATATAATGGACAAACTGGTGAACAATTAGAAACAGAAATTTATTTCGGACCAACTTATTATTTGAGATTAAAACATATGCCCAAAGATAAAATCAATTATCGTGCTAGAGGTCCTAGAACCGCATTAACAAGACAAACAGTTCAAGGAAGGGCAAATAATGGCGGTTTAAGAATAGGAGAGATGGACCGCGATTGTTTAATTGCTCACGGTATGAGTCATTTTATTCAAGAATCTATGATGGTTAGAGGCGATGAATTTAAGGTAGCTATTTGTAATAAATCTGGATGTATTGCTGTTTATAATGAAATAAATAATATTTTCCTAAGTCCAATGGCAGATGGTCCTATCAAATTTGCTGGAAATTTAGTAGATGATTTAAATGTTATAAATATAAGTAAATTTGGTAGAGATTTTAGTATTATATCTGTGCCATATGCGTTCAAATTATTGATGCAAGAACTACAAACAATGAATGTTCAAATGAGAATTATTACAGAAGATAATGTAGATCAATTAATGTCTTTAACAAAAGGAGATGATATTGAAAAATTATCAGGAGGTACTGCTACAGAAAATCAAAAATTCTTTAATGTAGAACAAGTAAGAAATTTTGTTAAATCACAAAACTCGCAACTTAAAAATAAAGAAGCTCCTGTTATTAAAGAAAAAACTCCAGAAGCGGAAGTAACTCCAGTTCCTGAATGGGAACAAGAACAACCTCTCTACGATGTTTCTATGTATGAAGGAACAAATGTTCCAGTTGATCTTAGAAAAGGTCAATATAGATTTAATAACGGAGATATTGTTGTATTTACAACAGATGCTGAACCTAGAACAAGATATAAAATTATTGATTTTGATGATGAACAAATGGCATATATTACACAAGCAATAGAAGGTCCTTTTAAAGATAAATATAGAGATTCATGGCAGAATGATATAGAAACGCCTCCACAAGGTCCAGTAAGTCCTGATTATGATCTAGAGACGCCTCCAGGTATTCCTTCTCCTGTAGCAGCCCCATCACCAGATAGTCCTGATTTTTCTACGTGGTATAAACAACAAGAAGAGAAGAAACTAGCAGAAAAAGAAGGTTTTAAAGAATATTCTACTCTTCATAGAGATACACCTACACCTACTCCTGATTCTATGCAAAGTATGGATGGTTATAATGTGCCTGAAATAGATGGTAATGAAAGGTTAAGACAGGATGAAGAATTTGTTCAACAACAAAAAGAAAGATATGAAAAAGCTGTAGAAGAAGATAGAACTCCTTCAGTTGAAACACCAGATGAATCAATTGATTACGAAAGAAATCTTGGAAGTGCTGAGGATGCTAAGGAAGATGAAGCTGAAAAAATATTGAAAACTGTTAGTTCTTTGAATGAAGAAAAAACAGAAGGATTAAGTCTATTATTACCGGAAAAAGAAGAAGAAAAAAAAGAAGGAGAAGAAGATGGTGGAGATGATTCAGGAATAACAAAGAAAATAATTAAATAATGATTTTATATAAAATTGAAAAATATATAAAATCAATTATATAAATATAGATAATGAGTAAGAAGGCCTCAAATAGTCAAACTATATCAAAAATATATTCATCTAGAAAAATTATGTTAGATTTAGCAAAAGAGCGAGGATTTGATACAACAGACTATGAAAATTTTACAATTAATGAAATTCAAGTATTAACTACGAATAAACAATTAGATATGTTATTAGAAAAAGCTGATAAAACAAAAATATATTTTAAATATCATCTAGGAGGAACTGGAAGTGGATTTACAAAATTAAGAGGACCACATATTTTAGATTATATCGAAGATTTATATGAAATAGAGGAAATATTATCTAAGGAAGATGATTTGATAATAGTAACAAAGGATGAACCCAATATAGCTTTAAAGAATCTTTTAAAAATGCAATTCACACAGAAAGGTTACTATGTAAATGTTTATAATATTCATAATTATTTGTATAATATTTTAAAAAATAAACTTGTTCCAAAACACGAAATAATAGATGAAAATAGAAAGAAAGAAATAGCTGAAGAATATAATATAGTTGCTGAATCACAATGGCCAGAAATATCTAGATTTGATCCAGCAGCAATGGCAATAGGATTAAGACCTGGACAAGTAGTAGAAATTACTAGAAAAAGTCCTACAGCTTTAGACACAAAGTATTATAGATTATGTGTAGATGGGGGGTTAAAATAAATTGTCTATAGTATATAAGATGGAGCCCAAACAATTAGAACAAAAAGTAAAAACTTTAAGATTTAGATGGAATAATGCTACAAAACAATATGTAGCAACTTATCCAGATGCGGCCTTAGGTTTAGATAGAACTCAAAATCAGCGAAGTTTTCAATCAATAGTTGGAGCATATAAGGATATAAATTTATTACAAGCAACATTAAAGGGTTTATTAGCGTCAAGTGGAAATTATATAAAAACACAAGATGTTAGAATTAATTTTATAAAAACAAAATATAATGATGAAAAATTAAATTTAGAAACAGCATTAGGCAATAATGAAGCCGGCAAACCTATGAAGATAGATAAATATAATGAAAATAGTAAATCTTACATATTATCTAGTTACTATACCATTGGAATATTATCAATTAGTTATTTTATTTATAAACAATTAAAACAATAAATGTTTTTCTATCATTAGTTTATAAATAAATGTTTAAACAAGGAGAAAAATTCAAAAATAATCAAAGAAAATATAAAGCATTAATTGAGAAATATCATTTGAATATGATATCTTTAAATCAATTGAATGTGGTGAATAACTTGAAATCTAAAAGATATGCTTGTATAAGTGAAGGATTTGATGGTGGAGCAAGTATGAATGCTGTAGAACAGAAAAATTTAGCAGAAAAAACAAAAATAGACCGATTGGAAGGACAATTCAATGATAATATGCGACAATATATTACCAAATATAAAACTTATTTAAAAGAATTAGCTAGTAGACAAACATCATTAAATAGTAGATTAAAGAATAAAGTAATTAGATATGGTACTAATTACTATTACATAAATAATACCGGAATTGCTAGACAATTTACAGATGCGTCTTGGAGAGGTAAAGATGAAAGTTGTCCAAATTCAAATACGACAATAAATGCGCAAGAGTTTAGCAGATTATCATTAGGCCCTCCAATGAATATAGGCGAATTATGTAGAAGTGGTGGTTATAATGCGAAAGATCAAAGCAGTGGTTCAGCAGCTTGGGTAGATAACTTAGGATATAAACATCTTTATACAGATTTTATAAATAGAAACAAAACTTGTCCAGCAGATACTGTTAATGTAACAGGTATTCAATTCAACGCAATACCTACAGGAAATAATTATGGACCAAATGATACTTGTAACACAATGAGTTTAGATTCTCCACTTTATGATCAACTTGTTGTTTTAAATCAAAAAATGATTTCCGATGTAACAGCTATGAAAGGAGAAGTAAATAAAATGGCAACTGAAGATGTTACACTAGATACAGATATTGAAAAACAAAAAACTATATTAACAAATACATATAGTGCTTTATTAAAAGAACAAAAGAAAATTAAACAGATGAAGGCTGATATAGAACAGTATAAAGCAGAAACAGAAGATCAATTTTTATCGGTTCCTTCTGTTCAAATGCATCATATGATGTGGGCTATTATAGGCGGTGCTTTTATTGCTACAATTATATATAATTCAAAATAATGAATGAACTTTTTTATCTCTATATATTAGATATAAAATGGTTTTTAGCGAACTTTTAGATAGTTTAAAAGGGTTATTATCTTCTAATGATGAGACCCCTATATCAAATAATCAACCTAATACAGAATTAATAAATGAATTATCTCAAGGAATGGCTTTATTAAATACTAGAAAAGAACAATTAGATAAATTAAAAAGTAGGATGAAATTAATAGAAAATATAACAGGATTTGCTCAAGGGAAACAAACATTAAAAGATACATCAACAAGGGAATTACAAATTTTACAAAAATTAGAACAAGACTATAATAGACAATTAAGTAGTTATTCTACTAATTATAAAACCTTTATGAGTGAATATCAAAAAGGAGTGGATGATGTAAAGAAATGTAAGGCAAATTGTATGACTTCTATTCCTAGAGGAAGTAGTGCTTGGTCATATAAACGCCAAGCTTGTCAAGCTGGATGTGATTTATATGGTCCTTATGTTTCTCCTTGTGAAGATACATTTAAAACTTCAAGAATTGGTAGTAAAAATTGCAAACAATCAACAGCTGGAAGATGTCAAAATGGACAAGTAGAATTAGGTATGAATAATATTGTAACAAGTAGTAATTATGCGGATGCTGCTGGAATAACTATAAAAGATGGATGTTGTGATTGTGGTGGTGGATCAGGTGGACCACCTTCAACAAAGATGCGTGGAAAAAATATAACAAAATGCGAGCAAATTCCAACAGCTTTTGGTTATACAGGTTCTAATGGAAATTATATGACAACAGCTTGTTATAATGCTAGAGTAACAAGTGCGGCAGCAAATAAAAATTTACATACAAAATACTCCGCATTGGCAAATGAAAATGCGGAATTAATAGCAACTGCTCAAAAAATATTTGACAAGATTCAAGCACTAAGTCAAACTGATTTGAAAATTCAAAATAAAATAGATACAAAGGATTTTGATTTGAAAAATCAATTAGCAGAATATGGGACAATATATGCTGATATATTAGCTAGACAAGGAAAGAAAGATCAAACAATAGATGGACAATTAGAAGATATTCGTTATAAAGAAGACAGTCAGCAACTACGATTATGGATATGGACAGGTTTAGCAATTTTAACTATTTTATTTGCTATTCAACGAATGAGAAAATAATTTTATAGCTATTTATTATATATTAATGTTTCAAAGTACAAATATTCCACAAAATACGGATGCATCAGCAATGACTGGAGGACAAAGAGCACAATTTGCTCAACAACATCCTGCTTTATTAGGACAAAAACATCAAGTAACAATTAAAAATTTAAAGGATTTACAGGATGTTGAAAAATATATGTTCAATAATTTACAATCATTAAATAAGTCATCGCCAGATTCTATTCAACAAAGTCAAATGATAAAAACTCGTTTAGATGAATTAAGCACTACTAGAATGGCATTATTTAAACAATTAAAAACAATGTATAAAGATCAACAAAGACAAACATCAGATAGTAGGGGAAACCTAGCAGATCAATTAACTATGACCAAAGTAGTTCAAAATGAATTAGATAATGCTAAGAAAGAATTAGCAGCATTAGAACAAGAAAGATTAAATAAAAAGCGTCTTGTTGAATTAGGAGAATATGAATATGATAGATATCGTTCTCATAAAAATATAATGAAAGTAATTACTTATGGAGCATTAGTTGTATTACTTTTTGTTATATTGATGGGACAATCTTGGTTTCCAGCATCAGTTGGTGTTGGATGTATTGTTTTAACTATTGCTATTGTTATTATCACNATCTGGGGAAGAATGATGAATAACTTTAGTAGAACCAANTTATTCTGGGATAAATTTGACTGGAGAGGTGTNCCAGCAGGTGGTTCAAAGAAAAAGANTACGAAAGGATGGGANTGGGNTTCTATGTTTAGCGACACTTGTAAAAANATAGAAAGTGGTGTTAAATCAGCTAAGGATTCTTTATTAAATGTAAAAGAAAAGGCAAAAGCAACTGGAAAATTAAATACAGCAATATATGGAACTGGAGGNGANAGTGGTAATAGTGGTGAATCATTTACAAATATGGTAAATCCATCACAACCTAAAGGTCACGAATCATTTCATAATATTTTTTAAATTTTTAATATCTTAAGATTATATATTAAAAATGTCAATGACCTCACAATTAANTAGTTTATCAAATATGGTAAAGANTATGAATGCGCAAAATGTATGTGATGCNAAATGTCAAGAAANAAAGANAANAGAAGAATTGCGAAAAACATATGTAAAAGCAAAACAAAATGNTNAAAACGCACAACCAAATTTAGATAGGGCAGAAAAANATTATNTTACAGCNGCNANGGGATCGGCATATTATTCCAAACTGCAAGGAGCTAAATTTAAAAAACAAGCACAAAAACAAGTNAAAGATTGGAATGATTATATTGAACCAAAATGGAAAGATATTGAAAATAAAATACTTTATTATAAAGGATTATTTCCTTATAAAGATAATGTAAAAGTTGTATATGATAATTATAAAGATAAATANTCAACACTTGTTAATGAAGTTCAAAATACAACAAATAAAAAAAATGTGAATTANAGGTTGGCTNATTTTTACAATTATAATACTTCAGTAGTAAATTCTTTACTTTGGTGGTTAAAAGTTATTTATTGGATTTTTTATGTAATTATGGTAGTTTTATTTATAGTTAAACGTCAATTTAAGGATGTAAAAACTTGGCCATTTATTTTAATAGCAGGTTTATTTCCTTTATTTTTTGAATATGGAATAAGTTGGAAAAATCCTTTTAAAAAAGAAATATCAAAAATACCAAGTATATATGAAATGATTTTTGATACTTTTAAACATACAAGAATAGATAATATATATTTTATCTTTTTTACCTTGATTATATTAACAATACTTGTTTTTACATTTTTTAGTAAAATACCATACAATTAAATATAAATTTATATAGTTTTTTATTTAGCTATATAAATTTGATGTTTTCTTTGAAAGATTATGATCCNCCNAAACCATTTTGGGCAATGAATATACNAGAATTAGTGAAATATAATAAAAGATGNCAAAAAATAGACAAATACTTTCTCTTTAAAACTAAAAAAACTAAAAAACATAGAAAAACTAAAAATAGAAAAAATAGAAAAACCANGAGAAAGAAACGAACTAGACGAATTCTCTCCAAAAAGGAAAAATTAAAAGTGATAACTTAACAAAAAGAATTTCCAATAAAAATCATTCCAACTAATCCTAACGCNAATCCCAAATGATAATTAAATTGCATTGTCTTGTAAATATCTAACCACGCCCGTTTTTCTTCNAGATTTTTTAAATGTAAAACCATATAGTCACTCTTTGGATGTAAAATATAAAAAAAGTAATTAACAGTAAATGAAGTAGCTAAAACAAAGCATATGTTTACTAACTTTGTTACTTTAAACATTTTGTTGTTATTAAGAATAAAAAGNGCTATAACAGATGCGATAAATCCTAATCCAAANCCCTTTAAATAAATAGTTTTTCTTTCATTAGCAATTTGAATATAACGTTGTTTATTTTCATTACTTAATAAATTAAAAAGNGGATCTTTAAGGGTGCTTTTATCAACTCTTAAACAAACAAAAATGCTTGAAATAATAAAGGCCCCAGCAACAATACAAGAAGTAGTACAAANCATTATATATTATTTAACTATTAAAAATTAATTTATTAATAATTAAATTAATCTGAATGTTCTTCTTCATCTTCACTATCATATGCTTCATAAACAATTCTATAACCATACCACGCTCTATTTCTTTGTTTTCCAATATTCTTTTCTAATTGTTCATATAATTCAGTTGCCTTAGGAGGTCTTTGTTGATAATTTGTTTGATACCATTCATTGAAATGATTTCTAATTTCTGTTTTCTTAATTTTATCATCAGGAGTGCCTTTAACAATGTTTTCATTAATAAATTGTCTCCAGAAGTTTTCTTTTTCTTCATATCTTTTAGATGCTTCTAATACCATAGGACAATCTTTAACAACTCCACCGGTTTCATTTACACGTTCAATTAGAAGAGCTGTAAATACCTGAACCCACGCAGGTAGTCTATCTTTTAATTTCAAATCTTTTACATAAATTGGTCTTTCTGCGTCACTTACTAATCCCTGAGCCTTTTTAATTTCATAATCTTCAGGATCAACAAATTCCGCACGAAAATCTACTTGCCTAATTCTTCTCCATGTGCCCTTATCTGTAGATTTAATTGTAAATAAATGATTTGTGCAACAAGTCAATTCAAATTGAGGAACAAATTTAAGCATCTTCTTCGCATACATTGCTCTTCCTTCCATTTCATCTCCACCAGTCATTTGTTTCATAATACCTTCATTTAATTCATCACCAGCACTAGGTTCATCCATTGAAACAAATCNNCTTCCNTTTAACTTAGCAATTTCTGGAGTAGGACCACCAATAGATTTACGTTTTTGTGTTAATAATGCTATATTAATTTTATCAGCATAGTTACCTAATACAAGATTAATTAAATCAACCCAAATAGATTTACCATTACCACCNACACCAGTATATATAATAAATTTTTGGTTGATATTTTCACCAATAAGTGTAGATGCTGCGTGATCCCACATATATTCTCTTAGTTCTTCATTAGGAAATACCTTTTCCATAAAATCATCAATCTCGCCCTTAATATCTAAATGCTCTGTATTATTTTGATCAAATGGAATATAATTTGTTTTAGTAGTAAATGATATATAATCTTCAGGCAANCCTTGTCTAAAACATTTTTGTTTAAAATCATATACNCCATTATCAAATCCTAATAGGAATTTATTTTCATCCATTTTATTCATCATTTCTTCATTATAGAATTGTTCTTGACATTCTCCCATNACNGATTTCTTTTGATTATGTGTTTTTAATTTCATAGTAATTCTATTAAACGCAGAAGCATTTTGTAAGAATCCTTCTCTTTCAGCAGCAGAATAAGCTTCATCAGTACTTTTATCTTTTTCATTTTGAGCTGCTTGTTGATATAATGCTTCTACTTCTTGAGATAATTTAATTCTTAATCCAACTCCTCCATCACTCCATTTCCATCTATGACCAATATATTGATACCACTTTTTTTCTACCATACTAACACAGGCAAATTCACCCATAAATAGATTTTTCGCTAATATAGCAATATCTGTATCAGTTCCTCCACCTGGTAATGTTTTATAAACAAGTTGTTCAATAGAATTATTATGTATTTTTTTGTATTCTTGTTCATTAATTCCTTTAGCCCAATAATGAATAGATCTAAATGTAAATCCTTCATCTTTCATATTTTGCCATTGTTGATACATTGCTGGAACAGAAGCCCAGTCAAACTTATCAGATCTACTTGAAAATTTGACCCACGTCCAAAATAAGAAGTCACTTGATGTGTTATGTAATGCCCAACCGACTTCTAACCATTGTTTATATGGAGTATAATAAGCTTCATTTAATAGTAATGTGATTTGATGTAATTCNTTAAGATGATAATCTTTCAAATTTAAACAATTCAATGTATTTATAATTAGTTCACTTAGTTGTTCAGGACTAGTAGGCCATACAGTACTTGTTATTCCCTGAATCATTGAATATGTGATACTAGAAGAAGTTTTAGATTTTTTAGTAATTTTCTTCTTCTTCTTCTTAGTTAATTCTTCTAATTGAGGTGTATATTTATCTTTAATATATTCGTTGTTAATTTTATCCAATTGTTTATTTTTAGCAGTAATAATAGGTAACATTTCTTTAGGATTCATATTTTCAGTTGATTCTTGTGTAATAGAATAAGGTTCATCATTAGGCATAAAATTAATAATATACATTTTTTTTAATTTATAAACATCACATCCTGGTTTTCCAGATCCCCATACTTGCCAATTATTTCTTCCTGTGCTGATACATTCATCAAATATATCTTCTGGTTTATTGACACATCCGAGACCATCTTCTCCAAATAATTGCATTTCTTCTCTTTCTTTTTGAATAACAATTTTTCTTAATAACATTTGAATATTATGTTTCATTTGAATACCAAATACTAAATGTAATCCATCCTTTGTTTCTTTTCCATTTTGAATAACAATATCATCTTTTTGAAATACATAAACAGGAAATTCACATTCATTTTCAAAATTAAATAATTCTTTAATAGATTCGCAATATAATTCAATTACAGACAATAAATCTTCTTCATCGACTCGTCGTTCAACAATTTCTTTATTAAATCTCATATCAATATCAACTAATAATGGTCCACCATTTTCAATATCTTGCGTTTCAGTAAGATATTCTTTATTGCCTAGTTCAAATACCCATTTATGATATAATTTCCAAAATTTAGCCATATCTTCATCTGGGATATGATAATTACCACCCCAAATTTTGCCTCCATTTTTATCTTTTCCTCCAATTCTAGTATGTGTACTCGCTTTATTATTAGGGTTATCGTCTTTTTTTATTAAGTGTAATTTTAGGAATGCTGGTAAAGTAAGTACATTGTTTCCGGGCATTTTATAATTCATAAATATACTGGATATTTTAAATCAATTTTAGAAACATATGTATTTCAAATACTTTTAAGTATTTCAACCCGTTATCGTAATAGAATTATTAATATTTTATAATAATTTAAATATTTCTAAATATTTTATATTATATTATGACCGATGACACCAACGTTGTTATGAATAAAACAAGTCGCAGACGATTACAAAAGGATATCGTTGAAATAATTAAACATCCTTTAACTGATCACGGAATTTATTACGCACATGATGAACAAAATATGTTAAAAGGATATGCTGTTATTTTTGGACCAAGTGATACATTATATAGATATGGGTGTTACTGTTTTGAATTTAAATTTCCAACTAATTATCCCTTTTCACCACCTAAATTAAAATATATGACCAATGATGGTTATACTAGATTTCACCCAAATTTATATAGAAATGGTAAAGTATGCATCAGTATATTAAATACTTGGAAAGGAGAACAGTGGACTTCTTGCCAAACTATTAAATCTGTTTTACTTATGTTAGTTACTCTTTTTCATAATAAACCACTTTTAAATGAACCAGGATTCACTGAGAAACACAAGTCATTTATACCTTATAATAATATTATCAGATTCAAAAATTTACAAGTTGCTCTTACTAGAAACTTAAATAGAGAAAAAATATATGCTAATCTAGGTAAATGTAAAGTATTCTTTTCAATATATCAAAAATATATTAAAGAAAAAAAAAGTGAAATTTTAAAATATATATCCGAATTAAAACAAGAACATCAGAAAGAAGATTGTAAAGTAACTGTGTATAATATGAAAGTTTGTATTGATTATGAAACTTTAGAAACTGAACTTAAAGAAGCTTTAAATAATATATAATTTAAAATTGAAATAAATATATTATGATTGTAGTATATACAAAATGCACTTCTGTCCANAATGTGGTAATATGTATTATCTNNAACTNNNAAAAGANGATGANGATAAATTAATTTATTATTGTAGAAATTGTGGNNACGANGATGAATNNNTTGGNNNCAAATTTAAATAATTTATANGTTAGTAAANNNGATACTT
>PAYI01000022.1:29707-51755 GCA_002714815.1 Flavobacteriaceae bacterium
AGANATGAATTATAAAAATTCTATTAACAAATATACAAAATTAGATCCTACATTACCAAGAATTCATAATATTGATTGTCCAAATCCAAACTGTGACTGTAATAAAATGAAAGAAGGGACTGATGAACCATTAGTAGAAAAAGAAATTTTATATATTAGATATGATGATGCTAATATGAAATTTGTATATCTATGNGCACATTGNGATACTATATGGAATACTCAAAGTAAATAAAATTGAAAACAATATAATAAAGTTTTTATTATATTATTATAAATGAGCTCTAATTTAGAAGAAGTTGATGTTGAACAGCAATTAAANGATGCTGAAGAAAGTGGTGATGATACAGGCAGNATTGTTTTGTCAGAACCTGAAGATGANGAAGNTGATGATGATGGNCCTACTTTCGCAGATATAGATACAGATCAGGANGCTATTAAAGAAGATGAAATGGGACAAGAAAGTGATGTAGAAGATGATGATAATACATATAATGTAGGAGATTTTGTCACAGTGCCATACCAACCTGAATTTGGAGATAATCAACCAGTATACAAAATAAAAGAAATAACAGATGAAGGAAAATATGTAATTGAAAGACANGTAGAAGANGGAACATCCACTCCATCACCAGAAACAGTTGATAAAGAATTCCTTTCACCTGTCGCCCCAAAAAGTCCAAGTCCTGGTCCTGTAACTAATACTTCTCCTCCTTTTATTATAGAAAAAACTCCTGAAGAAGAGGCAGATAATTTAGAAGAAATATCTAGTGAAGAAGAAGATAGTGATGATGAAGAATATAATGAAAATATGAAAAAATTAGAACAAGATATAAACCGTGATTATTTATATGCTTATCATCCTGAAACAAAACATATCAATTATAAAGAATTATTAACATTANCAAATGTTACAAGAAATAAAAAAGGTATTATCATTGANCCNNTACATCAAACTATACCAATTCTTACTAGATATGAAAAAGCAAAAATTCTTGGATTAAGAGCCAAACAAATCAATCACGGTTCAAAACCATTTGTTGAAATTACAAAAGATATTATAGATGGTCATACAATTGCACATATGGAACTTACTCAAAATAAAATTCCATTTATTATTAGACGACCTATGCCAAATGGAGGAAGTGAATATTGGAAAATAAGCGATTTAAAAAATCTAGATTAAGTTAAAAATATTTTATATAAAAAATTTTTTTAACGAAAAGGTCTAAATCTATTTTTTGATAAAACAACATATGTTTGTTTTTTTGAAAGTTGATTAGTAGTATCAGAATAAATATTATTATTTGTTGATGTTCTAGTAGTTCCTGAAAATAAATTTAAACCAGGATTATTTGGAGCTATACATCCACCACCACATGTTTTTTGACCAAATTGATCAACCTGACCCTGTGGAGTATTTATTAATAATGGTCTAAAAAGTTTTAAATTAGTAGAAGTTGTATTAAATCTTCCATATTGAAATCGATTAAATTTACAAGCAAAACACTCTGGAGTTGTAAATCCAGTTATAGGTAGAGATGGAAGTTCTGTTCCTAATATTAAATTTGATACACCACTCCATTTGAATTTTCCAGATATAGTATATTTAAATTTATCATAAATTCTAACATTTGTATCTGTAAATGTATATTCATTATTACCATTAAGTGGTAAAGCTTTTTCATTTATTACAATAGCACTTTGTCCAGTTGCCAAATTATATCTTATTACTGTCCAAAATACATCTCCTAATTCTGTTTTATCCCAATTAGGATCTTTTGAAAAATAAAAAGAAGTCCAATTNATTNTTATNGCATTATTTTGATCATTAATCATTTCANTACTAGAGCCATTTGTTTGTNTTACCNNNTGANAAATCNACAATTAANACANTTAAAGGTGTTGGATTAATAGAAGTTCCATTATATGAAGAATTTTGTATACCAGAACCACTATCATTCCAAGCAGACATATTAATATTAAATTTACCATTATAAGATGAAGCCGTTCCTGATAAATTTGTACCACCTATACCATTACCTTGTCTTAACGCATTAGGTAAAAAATTATTGATATTATAATATGAATTATTCGCNGGNANNGNAACANTNCCTATTGTTTGTGCNGGATAAGGAACATTAATACCNCGNGNNNCNNNTGCNGGAGGATTTCCACTTGTATTTCCTCCTGNTTTATTTCCNATAAATGCTTTACNATTTANTCCAAATGGTCCATTAGATGTTGTTAATAATTGAACAATAATCGGTTTTTTATTCAAATATTGATTTACAGGTAACCCATTCGTACCCTGAACGTCATAAATCATATTTATTGAACCATTATTATAAACATTACCCGCGCCAGCTACAATACTCCATTCATTAGTATCTCTCTTTGATTTATTACTATTTAATAACAAATAATTAATTCCTTGTTGCGGGTTATTATTTATCGATGTTTTTAAAGAAATACTTAATACGTCTAAAATCATATGGGTTTCTATTTGATTAACCCAAAATTCATAGTAATAATAAAAATTTCCTTGATTTACAGTATATAATGTATTTAGTTTATCAGGAAGTCTCCAATAATCTGGTATAAAATTATTTCCTAATTTTAAACTATCTGGCGCATAAAAATCAAATGTTCCATTTCCAGTAGAAGGTGTTATTTGAACTTTTTCTTTATCATTTTGAATTGTTGGTAGCACAGCGCTAGGACCATCTTGTTTTCCTATTCCTACTATTTCTTGAACAGAAGCCAACAAAATATCACTTGTATTTAAAATAGCATTAGTAACAGAATAACTATTATCATATACCAAATTACCGTTATTATAACTTATATCTATATCAATTGTAGGTAAATTTATATTATTAGAAGGATCTATATTTTTCGCATTTACCGTCGTAGTTCTTGTCCAGTACTTTCCAATATTAAATTTTAATTTTTCACCCTCTGTTTTTATTAAAAGAGGACTAGAATATTTGGATTTTTTCAAAAATTTTTTCCCCACATTCCCATCAGTATAATTAATATATCTATAAGGCTGATAATTTAATGGAACATAACTTATATCAATAAATTGTNGAGTTAATATATTACTATCAAAAGCTTTAATTATATATGGTAATTCTTCTCTATCTAAAAATGTTATGTCTGTAGTTCTCGGATAAAAATGAGTTTGAAAAACATTAAAACTTATATCATAATTAGAAGAACTATTTGCATTTAATAACACTCCGCCGGATATATCAAATTGAGGTATTACTTTATCAAACCCACTAGCAACATCTGTAAAATATATAGTATTTATAGAAATATCACCTGTCAATTCATTAACAGAATCTTTACTCCACGTTAATGTTATTGATTCATTTTCTCTCTCCGCATCTAGATTACTTTTTCCTGGTGGATTACAAACTCCTGACATATCACTAAATCTGAAAAATGTTGTTACTCCTACTTGATTTCTTCTACCCATATTAAATTTTATATCATATGTTTCATTATTTTGGGGTGGGACCAATAATTTATAACTTACTTTAAAATAATTTGAAGCCTCTGGTACCAAATTCACATTTGCTGGTGAAGAATTATAATTTAAATCATTATTTACATCAAAAGTATTAATTGTTACTGTATTTGGATTAGATGAACTNGAATAATAAGGAGTTACAGACAATCTTCCCATATCTATTGTATTGGAATATCTACCATAACCACCTCCAATAATTTTGTTATCTGTATTTGCTGATATATCTATAAAATTTGTAACAAATCTATGTTCATTAAATGAATCAGTAGTATTATTAGCATACCTGGACACTGGTAATTTTCTTGGACTTTGAAGACTACACCATAAAATGTTATTAAATTCATAAGTATCTGTATCGTAATTATTGGTCCAAACATTCACAGCGCTAGCAGTCTTTAATGTAGTAAATCTTTTCCAACCTTCTGTTTGAGTACCAGATGATGGTAACATCTGTGTTCTCCTTGTATCAGCATTGCCATCAGTAGTATTATTTCCAGTTGCCCATTTATCTCCATAATACCCTCTATTTTGCTCATCATTATCACTACCTTTTCCCGCATTATACCAACCACCGATTAATGTTATGACTGTATAACTGCTACTATGGTTCCAATGTTGTTTTACTTGAAGCTTCTCGAAAGCCTCTCCTTCACCAAACGCATTTTCATAAGAATGACCTAAAGTTTTNAAAATCGATGTTAAATATAGTCTTTGGTTTGAATCATTATTTCCTGTAATAATATTTATAACAAAATTACTAATTCCATAGTTTTGATTAAATGCGCTCGTGAGCGTATTGTTTACTCGTGGATCAGCCAAAATAAAATTATTTTCAGCGTTAAATGAGTTCCAAGTATTTTGATATATAGGATGTCCTACATTGTTTAGTGGAGCATTTGAATCACTAAACATAAAAGAATTTAGTGTTAAATCTAACATTGATTTGGGTCCTATAATATCACATTCATATTCATATTGAACTAATGTTGCCCATCTATTAGTTAATATANNATTATTATTTCGAAAATTCCAATGTCCATTTTTGCCTGCGCCAGAGGAGCCTCCAGTATAGTCTACAAGATTTTCTGTACTACTTTTTACTCTTAAAGTCATATAAAAAGAATCTACAGATTGTGCCTGATCTTGTTTNTATCTAATTGCCTCATATCCTGTTTGATTGGCTGTGAAACTTTGTCCTGACCAATCTAAAACAATTATATTTCTTTGGGGAGATAGATCTACAAGCATAGTTTCATTGCCAGAAATATCACCATTTGATGTTATACAACTATTAAATCTGGGCCAATTCGTAGCATTATTTCCAACATTAAAAAGAGGAAATCCCCATATCCACCCTAATTGGCGACCATTTGAAACATAAGAAGTATTTTTTAAATCGCCTAGTGTAACTTTATGATATAATTTGATCCAAGTTGCAAGACCTGTCCTCGCCCAAAAAAATATAACATCCCCAACACCAACACCACTGCCCGCAGCGTGAATATCTATTTTTGTAATTTTGTTGGATGATGAGTAATATTTAATTTTACATCCAGATTCATTACTACCAGGGTTACCATTTGTTTGATTATGATCGGCACCAATGTTTCGTTGATACCCTCCAGGGTAATTCCACCACGTGTTGAGAGCATTATATTCCGTTAGACTAGTGCCAGCACTGTCTCCATTAGCATAGGCTATGTCTCCCCACTGCCAACCATTGGTTTCACCATCGGCTGTCTGCCAAATTGAATTTTGCCCATCATCTAACCCCCCTTCTAATAAATCATTATAAAACCTATAATTGTATGAGTCGTCGGGTTCTGAAGTTGTACATTTGTTTCCATTATTTCTATAATATAATACGATTGTTCTCAACTTTACAGTTGGTAATTCATTTTGGTTTTTCGTTATTGTAATCCATTCTCCCTCCNCATCTGGATATGGTCTAGCAGCATNATTATATGGTAATTGTAAATTAAATCCATGAACATTTGAAAATACTGTTGACATTTATTTTATATAAGAATATAAGATAAATTTTTGAAAATTATCGAAATGCGTTTGCGCCTCCTATAGTTATAGCTCTAGCATATCTCATATTAGCAGAACCATAATTTTGTGTACTAACTTTATTTCCTATAGCTCTAACATTTTCACAATAAATATCTGGATCACAATCCACACATGTTTCTTCACAATATTCACTTGTTGCAATATCAGTATAAGTATAACTTGTTTCGGATAAATCATAAATAGTTGAAACTTTAACACATACTTTACAACATCCTAGTGGAATACGATAGGAAAATATTGGATTATTATATACTAAATATGTTTGTTCATTAATCATTACTCTCCAAAAAATATTATAATATCCACCTCCAGAAGGATCCAAAGCAGCAAGTTCACTGTCACTTATTTTATCCCAAGAAAAAGTAGCAATATGACCAGCCCCATCTTTTTCTTTTNTAACATTTAACCCAGTAGGTTTCGGCCAACCAACAGATATCATTGTTGAAANACTCATATGTAATATAAACTTATTATTTTATAAATAATTAGCACTNAAATCATAATAATATATTCTAGGAATAGTTGGNCCACCTTGAGGATTTGTATNACCTAATGGANGATTATNATCATTAAATGATNTATNANTTCTNGGTATATCNGTNGNATAATCAACAATATANTTATAATCNTTACTAGCTGTTTTTCTNANAAGNGTNTANTTTTCAGGAATAGGAAATCCAGTTAAAGCAAAATCATCATTGTTAACTGAATCCCAACTTAATTTAACATAACTAACATCGGTATTATTTCCCGGTTGGTTATCATTATTATATGGTGTTGCTATCAAATTACTAGGTAAATGGTCCGGAATACCTCCAGTTAATGATAATTCATTAGACCATTGGCTAACTAAACTAATATCGACTGGAACTTGATTTCCATAATAAGCCGTAACTCTTACGTTATAATCTCCTGGATAATATTTTTTTCCATTATTTGATGGGTCTACTAAACTAGTTTCATTAAAAACTATAAAATTATAGCTGACATCTTCTCTATTAATAGTTGTATTTGAAAAAGAAACATCATATGCCTCAGGAGAGGCAGGAATATTAGTAGCAGACCAATTAACATTTACTTTATCTGTATTTGTATCATAAGAAGCATTAATTAATACTGGTGGTTGTTGAAAATTATAATAAACATTTACATAACTTGGATCATATTCTGACCATCCTCCATATAAATACTCTTGAGATTTTGCTGAAGCTTGAACATATGGAGAAGGTAAATCAACTGTTCCTACTCCTCCTCCTACAGGCAAATTTTGATTATCAAGTTCTGATGCTATTCTAAAATTATAACTAGCATCTGCTTGTAAATGATAATTTGATAATGGTAAATTAATACATCGTTTTTTTCCGGTCCCTTGATCACCATTCATAGATGCGTTTTCATCTAATATTTGAATTACACCAAAATTAGCAGCTGTATTATCATTTCTAATTTCCTGCCAAGAAATATCCCAAGTCAATTCACAATTATTACTTATATCAGTATCTACAGTCCATAATATATTAAAACTAGCATCTATATAATTATAATTATAAGTAGAATATTGAGCTCTAGCAGTAGATGTATATGTAGTGGTTGAATATGTTTTAGAAGCTACTGTACCGATAGCTTGAGGAAATGCTGTAATATTATATCTGTATGATGTATTCAAACTTAAATCTACATCTATAAATTTTACTTCTGTTGGTGTATCAAGTGCGGTGTTGGGAGGATTTGGATTAAAAGGACCAGACCATAATTGTCCAGATAAATCTCCCCAACGAGGCGGAATTGTTTCAGTTAAAATGCCTGATAAATCATGATAAAAATTTGTAAATCCTGTTACTTCTGTCCAAGTATTAGTTGATAAATCAAAATATTCTTTTTGAATATTATAACTATATACAGATTGAACATTTTCAATTAAGATAGGTTTCCAACTTACAATATTTTCAAATAATTTTGTTGTTATTGTTAAATTTTCAATAGTAGGAGAAGGAGCAGGTGGTGTAATTGGGTCTGTTTCATTACTATACCATCCATATCCATATGTATTAAATAATTTTGCTCTATATTTAAATGTAGTTCCAGGTGTTTTATTAGATAAACTAAATTGATAGTTTGAAAAAGGAGACCCTATTGCCTCTGACCAAGCCCCGTATGGATTATTACCTATTGTTGTAGTTTCTTCCAAAAAAACCTTAATTCCTAAACGGTTAAAATTTAATCGTTGATTATCATCAAGAAAATATGTTGTTGAATTATTTAGTTTATATTTTACTGCNAAGCTTATAGTATANGGATCAGNTGCTNTCACCTGCTGTAGCTGTTAANAAAATTTGAAATGGNACTNTTCCTATTTTATAAAATCCTGAATATATNTTANNATCTNNAGTNCCGNAATTAAAAACAGATTTAGGAGGNCCAATATTAGNAAATGGNAAATTTACNATNGAATAACTACANTCATAATCANTAAATCCNGACCATTTTANNGATTTATTATNNGNATATGTATTTAGAGAAGGATCTACTATACTAAATTCAATTCGTTGCCATTCATTTTCTACCTCGCTGTCACGTAAATATAAAATGGGTTGTTCAGCATAATTTGAATCAATAGTAGCTTTGGGTATATAATCATCATAAACCCACATTTGTTGTTTGTTTTTATAAATCGTTCCATTTGATCCTTTATCATCAATATATGTTTTTATTGTGTTACTACCTCCTGCTCTATATAATACAGGTTGTCCTGAATTATCTGGAATTTTTACATTCCAAAAAGAATTAGCATTTAATGATGGATCCCAAGTAGTTGTTTTTATATCAGTATTATCGTTGGGATTAAAAGCTAAGTTGAAACTAGAATCATTATAAGCAACAGTAAAACCAGGTAAACCGTTCCAAGGTTCTGTAGATGTTTGTATATACATTCCTGAATTATCTACATTTCCTGTTGATTTATCTCTATTTTTTTCTATATAAGTTCCCCACGTTCCTCTTACATTTCTAGATGCATCTGCTCCAAATAAATTTACTCTATCTATACCTAATCTTTTTTCCCAAGTTTTTCCAGCATTATTGGTTTGATAAACATAACTATCAGTGGATACAATACCATAATTGTATCCATCTGCGTTATAATTTCCTACATAATTACCACTATAATCACCTCCAAAAGAAAAACTATTAAAGGATTCATTTATAGATTTTGTTGGATTATTTGAAGTATCCAAAATAGTATTTGTAATAATATTGTATGAATAATCTAATCTATTATCTGAATAATCAGTAAAATTCCCCCTAAGTAGCATATCTTTATATCCTGGAAGTNNATATGGATAAGAAAGATTTCCTGGTGGCGGGCCTATTGTAAAAGTAAGTGTAGTTGGTCCAAACCCTGAGCTAACTGTTCCAGACGTCAAAAATGTCCACAAATATCCATCCNCCGCTCCGTAAAACTGGTACTCATAAACATATAAACTTTTACCGTGCCAGCCATCCCCAGATCCGGGAGGATAGGATCCATAATTGTCGTATAGTAGTACAGTATATGTATCTGCTGGTAAAGTATGATATTTATCATAAGGAGCTCCTGCTCCTTGATTAGTAGCAGCATCATAATAGCCATTATCAACAGCAGCACCATTGCTATTAGTAGTTGAAAGAACTGTATTGTTGCCACTGTCAAGAACAAACCAATATTTTTCACTATCAAACGAACCAGTTTCTACCATAATACGCACATTCCCTTGCCCAATCTCGAATGGTTGGGCAGGATATGATTCAGTGTGATATTTACCTGTTCCAACCCAAACATGAAAATCATTTGCTTCAGGAGGATTACCAAAAATATCAGTTGATTGAGTATTATTAATATTAACTATTTCTATCGAATTAAAATCAAAGGTCTTAATACCTGGTAATGGCGTTCCATTTTGAAACAATCGACCAAGTTTATAATAATTACCAGATGGATCTCCATCACCATTTCCAGGAGCATCTCCAATAATTTTCCAATTTTGTCCTAGTTCTTGTACTCCTGGATTTATTCCATTATAATCATTTGTTACAGATAACATATAATTTTCTCCACATATAAACACCCATTTGCCATTATTAGAATCAATAAAACATTTCAAATCTAAAATTTCTTCACCACTCACTCCTAATGTATAAGTAGTTACTTCAAGCCAAGTTCTACCTCCATCTATAGATTTCCATATTAAAGGATATATATCACCCCATTCNTNATTATAGGCTCTTTTTCCTGCTGCCCACATTTCATAGTAACCGTTATTATTTTTAACATTAAATTTATCAAACGCAGTTACAATCTGTTGTGTAAAAGTAGTTAATGGAATTTCCTGATCAATTCTTTGAAAATAATAAACATCGTGCACTACACAATTCTTAATATATGAAGAACCACTCATATCTACACTTCCATCATTTAAACTATTTACGGCATTTAATACTCGATATTTATTAATCTCAGGTTCTATTAGAAGTCCCATATTTCCAGAATTATCATAAAAACTAGAAAATGAACCCGAAGCATCTGATATAATCTCTCCATTTCTAGATAAATCAAATGTAGGAACATTAGAAATATCAGTAGCATAAATACTCATTTTGTATATTGTACTTTTAAGAGAATTAGAAGCTGATGTATGTCCTCCATTACCTATAGTTAATTTTCCATCAAGAACATTAAATCCACCATTAAATGATATATCAAAATATTCATATAAATCATTAGTATCTGTTGTACCCGTAATGTCCGTTATTCCGATAGTAGCATAGTAATTTGCCCTATTATAATAAAATTCTAATTCATATTCTCTATTCACAACTAGGGAAAAATTACCAGTAAAAAGTGCTTTCACACCAGTATTTCGATTTGTTTTATAACAGATTTGACGAGGATTAGCATCTCCCAGGACACGCGTTGATCTTTGGAGGGCACTATTTGTATTTTGTGTTATACCAAAAGCCACAGAACCATCTGTTCTAATCATTGAATAATACGATCCTGAAGAAGGGGATGCGTTTGTTCCTCCTAGTATATATAATACTTCTGTATTTGAAAAATTTGCTGGTGTTTTAATCTGCATTATAAAATAAATCTTGTCCAAAAAGGTTCTATTAAAAGTCATACCACTGTTCCATCCTGTTTTACTTCTTTCAGTTTGACCTACTCCAAGTGCCGGTCTACCACCATATGGATAGTTAAATTCTTTTATTGTATATTGTGGAGTAGTTAATCCTATTTTATCACCATTAATATCATATCTAGTATAATCTCTACTAAAAATACAATTACATTCAGATAAGTCCCAATATACTTCAGCAGTACCACTTATATCATCAATTGTAGCCCCCTTAGTATGTGCTCCAACATAATTTAAACTAGAATCTATTTTACTAATATCTCTTCTATTACTAGTATCTGTCCAGTATTTTATACAATATTTTTCAGTGTCTGTGTCATAATATTGATAGGTTATATGTACGGACTGATCATAAGGAGATATTTTTAAATTGATAGGCTGATTATTTGATAAATCCATATAATAACTAGAAGAAGGTCCTCCTGGTTCTATTGTATTAGCTTCAATACGTGTAAAAGCCCAATTGATAGCATCGTGGTCTGTTGGGATCGTGAATTTTGATCTTATATAAATAAGTGAATACTTATTATCGATATTTTGTGACTTTGTTATATAAGCTATATGAACATTTCCGTTTTCATCAATATCCATACTAGGAAATCCTCCCAATGGAGATAACTGCGAAATCAGTCCATTATCTGGTAATGAACCAAAACCTTGCCAATAATAATGGTAATCTATTTGACTACCAGTTCCTGTTGCATATGCTAAACAATTGTTGGCCGCCCGGGTTACAAAATAAACTATATGCCATCTTGATAGAGTCCAATTAGCATTACCGACAACCTTAATTTTACAATGTTTATTTCGGTCTATGGCGTTTATCGGTTGCATCCAGTTTTTGCTTACATCATTATAATTCCCCGCATCTAAATTATATGGAGCAAATCCATAAAATAAACAACCAGACGCATCACTACAAGCAACATAATATGGTCTAGAATAAATATTATTAAAAGAAAGATCAGTTGAATTTTTAGAAATATCTAAATCTAAATCAACAAATACATTACTTATATCTTTAGTTGTTCCAATTGAGCTATTTATTAACTCTTCGTTAGATATTAATTGATGAGTATAAACTGGTTTTGTAGCACGATTAGATCTAGAAATATAAATATTGCCAGAAGTATCATTATCTATTGGGGAATACGGTGGTACTAAAGAACGAACTTTATTTTTTACATCAACATAAATAGACCATCTTCCTTTATAAGAACTATCGCTATCACCTACTACATTATTACTAACAGGGGGATTTGCAGTATCACCATTTTCGTCTAATCTAGTAATACCTGGTCTTTTTGATGAAATATAATACTTAACATTAAAACTAGATGGTCCTGAACTAGTTGTTGGTGTAGCATTACGATTATGTGATATATCAGTTTGCCAAGGTTCAGTTATAAATCTACCGTGCGCACCACCTAATAAACCATAAAGCCCCCATCCTCCAAGGGTGCTAGAATTTAATCCTTCATTAGATATACCTCTAGCCATTCTTGAAGACGCAGGATCTAAATTAATTAAATCAGGCACATACAATGCCATTGTTGTACTACAAGGAACACCAGGTCTATAAATGGTTGTTGTTGTTGTGTTTTTCATTTCAAGTTTTGTTCCTCCAGTCCCAAAAAAAGCTTCATTTGGATTACCAGTATCTTCCTTTGGATAAGCATATAAACCCTTGGTTGAATAGGTGCCAATAAAGTTACTTCCACCTCCCCCCAAATCAAGTCCTTTTTCCTTGGCAATAACAGCCGCCATAGAAGCATCCAGCGCATATCCTCCATCTTCAGTAGTACAATGACCAAATGCTACTCCTTCATACCAATTATAAGCATAATTAAGATTTCCCCCAGCAGCAGTAATCATTTCTTTACTATCTATTCCAGCAGAATATCCTTGTGTATCATATATAACAGTATTATCATTAGGAGGTAATGTTCCTTGATGCTTATATTTCTGCAATTGAACTTCTGTAAAATAAGAAATAGGTCCTCTATCACATCCGCATTGACTAATATCTGTTCCTGTAATATTTAATGTAGGATATTGGTAAATATAAAAATTATTACTATTATCCATATGAGTTAATTCTTCTGGATGATATGTTCCTCCATAAAAGGGAGCATTCATACCAGAATTATCAACAATAGGATCTTTATTATTTATTACTTCTCTTTTATAAGCACTATTTAATATAACTTGTTTATAGTTTGATTCCCTACTTAATGCGCAATACATATTTCCAGAAATATCGTTATAAAATGTTCGAAATATACCCTGATCTGATATATTTGTTCTAATTACTTGTCCTAATTGAATATTACTTGTATCTATTATAAATGTTGTGCCACTCATATTATAATAAAAAAATATATTATAATATGAATTTTTCGTTAAATATCTAATTTTTCCAACGATTTCCACAATTTAAACAAGTTATAAATGTTGTCATTGGTTCATCCGCACTTCTTGTTTGTAATTGGTAATAAGTACATTGTCTTTTATGACATTTATAACATTTAAATTCATCTGTAGCAGCTGACATATCTACTTCTGTTAAATTTTTATCACGTTTAATTTTCGCATCAACTAACTCTTTCCAAATTTTAGGATTCATTTCTTGATGTGTCATAAACGCTAAATCACGAGAACTCACCTTTTTCTTTTTTAAATTTTGAAGTAGTTTTTTATTATAAGTTGATAGTTTGGGATTTATATTATTATAAATACTTCTAAATCTATTAAGATAAATTTGAACAAAGTATTTATTATCCCATTTTCTAACAATTTTTCTTTGTTTTGCTTGTTGTATTGTATAATTAAATACGGCTTTTTCAAGATTTATAGATCTATTTTTATTTTTAATAAATTTATTAATGTTTTTTCTTAATTTTTCACGAAATTCCTTTGGGTTATTAATTATAAAACTCATTATTAATTAAAATATACTTATGTTTTATATCATTTTCAATTTTAATTAATCACTATCAATATAACTTTCCTCACTTAGTTCTGAACCTACATCACTCTCATATTCTTCTTCATCTTCATCTTCATCTTCCTCTTCCTCTTCTTCTTCCTCGTCTTCTATTTCACTATCCTTGCCCATTCCATCTTCATCATCNGCATCATCTGTAGAACTATGNGCNTCNTCTTCNTCTTCNTCTTCNTCTGGTATATAATCTTCNTCTTCTANATCATCATCNGATACTACAAATCCACCTTCTTTGGAATATCCTTGTTTTGTTTGTAAATGTTCTGGAATTTCTTCTTCATCGCTATAACTATCTTCTTCTCCAAGATCTTCAAATCCTCCAAATAATTTTTCATAAAGTTTATTCCATTCTTCAAGAGATAAATCCTGTACTTTTTCATTTGTTAATTCTTTATCTTGATGTTTAACTAATAACATAGAACCAAAATAAAGTTTATCATCTACAGGAGGTGGTAAATCATATTTATTTTCACTATTTGCTCTACCTTTATCTTTGGAAAAAACAGTAACATAATGTTCATTATCTAATTTCCACGAATGTCTTTTATCAAAATGATCTTTTTTTCTTAAATTACACTTTTTATATAGTGTATCCATATCAAAATTTTTGATATCACTACATTTCAAGTTTGCGCCTTTATCTACAATAATTAGTTTTACCATTTGTATTGATTTTATCAAATCGGTTTAAATAGTTTCATAAATATATTAATAAATGCATAAATATTACATACCNGAAATCCACTTGAGAGATATAAGAAATNATACTCATCTTATGGAAAAACTAGAAAAGAANTTTAANAAAANTTCTAATAAAAATAGTATTATAATAGCTTCAAACGGTTATTATAAATATGATAAAGATAAGCTAATTAAATTTAAAATAATAGAAAAAGAAAGTAATATTATTACTAATTTTATTGATACATATAGTTTAATTGGTATAAACCAATATGAAAAAAAAATAGGAGAAGTATTCAATATTCCATATGAAAATGAACATATAATTATTGAAAAAATAAAATTCAATATAGGAAACAGTAAGCATTTTCTAATATTTGAAAAAAGAAATAATAAAATTATCGATGTTTATTTTTTATCTACAAAGAAATTGAATGAAAAATGTAAATTTTTTACAAAAGATGTAAGTTCATTTATGAAAATGTTAATGTGTAAATAATATATATGTTATTTTGGATAATTCAACAAACAATCATTTCTGTTGTATTAATNATAAGTGTTCATTATATTTATATATTCTTCAAAAANAATTTAACNATTCCCAAAACAAAAGATTTAGTAAATAAGCCAACTGAACAATATAAAAAAATATATAGTTCTTTAAAAAAAANCAAAGAAGATACAAAAGAAATGAAAAATGAATTAAAAAATTATTTAAAAACTTTAACTTCTTCAAAAACTAAAAAGACAGAAAATACAAATAATGGNATNCAAACNGCTGAAAATATATTTTCAGCTAATAACTTTACTAATTATTAAATAGATATAGAGACGATATTATATTAATAATAAATGAAGTTATCTCACAATGATATGCGAAATATACTTAAGCAATTTCCTCATTTAGAACTTTCTTATGAAAAAAAAANACATAAAAAAGTTCATTCTGATATATGTTTAACTATACCCAANGGNAAAAAATATTTTGCTTGGTTTAAAACATATAAAAGAAATAATATGTGTTTTTTATTGGAATTAGATAAAAGATATAATTCTATAGAAAATATAACAATAAACATATGTTGTTTTGATAAAATTTTATGTAGTGGAAAAGGTACTATATTTTATGGAACAATCTTTTATATAGGAAAAAAGAAGTTTTTCAATATTGAAAATATTTTTTATTCAAAAGGTCANANCTTGATTCATTTCAATCAATATAAAAAATTAAAGGAAACATATGATGTTATGAATAACTATATAAAACAAGTTACTTATTTAAAAAATAGTATTAATTTTGGACTACCGATTATAAAAAAGAACCCATATGAACTGAAAAAAACATTAGAAAATATTCCGTATGATTTATATTGTATTCAATACAGACTATTATATAATAATAAACCATTCTTAAATGAATTCACCAGGATAGAACACAAGATATATAAAATATTTTTAATTAAGGCAACAATTATTGATGATATTTATGAATTGTATTATCAAAATGGAGAGAAATTAGAAAAATATAAAGTTGCTTGTATTCCAAATTATAAAACCAGTGTTATGATGAATTCTTTATTTAGGACAATTAAAGAAAACAAGAATTTAGATTCACTAGAGGAGAGTGATGATGAAGAAGAATTTGAAAATGTTAATCTAGATAAATTTGTTAATTTAGAAAAAGAAATAAAAATGAAGTGCGTTTTTATGAAAAAGTTTGATTCGTGGAAACCAATTGAAATATCCAAAGATAAAATNTCTCCACGTAGAGAAATTATTTGTTATAAAAAAAAATAATACAAGAATATATATATAATGAGTTTCGTTAATAAAACAAATAGTCAATTTATTCAACCTAGAATCGATAATAGAAAAGGTGTTGTATGTAGTGGGCAATCAGGAGGTGGATATGGATCTACTGCTGATTCTTTAGCTGCTTCTGCTACAGGAGGATTAGGAAAAGGTGTTCCAAGTGCAAGCACTCACTATAACAACTGTGATAAACAAAGTGGAGGTGGTCATAATTATGACGCAGATGTAGAAGGTTTCAGTTATGGATATACTAAGGAAGGNGCTGCTGTNGCTGGNCAATTAAGAGGAAGTTATGCTCCTATTTCTGTTAATAAAAAAACAAATATGTGTGGTGGTAAAAAACGAAGAAGAAAATCTAAAAAGAAAAGAAAACGCAGAAGAAAAAATAAAACTAGAAAATCCCGTAGAAAGAAACGCACAAAAAGAAGGAGAAAAAAAAGAGGTGGAAAAAGACGCAGAACAAAAAGGGGAGGCTCTTGTAGTAAATTTAAGAGATTAACTAGAAAGCAAAGAGGTGGTAAATATCAACAATTTGGAAGTAACATTCCTAATACTCCAAGCTATTCTACTCCTAGTCCATCAGGATTACCTTGGGCAACTGGACCAGGAAGTTTTGCTCGTCAAATAAACTGTAGAGATAACTATAATCACTACAAAAATTAATTATTAGATAAATATTTTTTAAATACTTATCTAATCCCCTATGAGACAAACTCCTTGAAGTAATTTATCTTCGTCTTTTTTGGAAGCCTTACTAAATGATTTTTTGATTTTATTTACAGGATCATATATTGTTTCCCAGTTTCCATCTCTATATCCATTCATATTTGTTTGAACAAGTTTAAATTTTGATTTTCTATAAAATGTTTTTCTTTTAGTAAAATGTCTTTGAAATAAAATATGTGGATCTACAATATCAACAACAACTGCTTGTTTATGTTTTTGTCTTAAAATTCTACCTACAGATTGTGTTACATCAACTTTAGGTGTAGCCATAATCAAGGTTGTTAACGTTTTAATATCTAATCCTTCTTCAGCCATNGCATATGTNGCAATAATAACCTTTTTACCTTCACTTATTTTNAAATCTTTTTCTTTCATTCCACCAATATAATANCCNACTGTTGCCATTGTNCGATGTCTTATAGCATCGTGTANATANTNTAATAATTTNTTTTGATGNCCCAATATCATTATTTGTTGNTCTTTATTTTCCTTNAATAAATCTCCCAATACTTTTAATATAAATTCACTTCTTCTATTAAATTCACATATCTTTTTAATCATTGTTGTATATTTNATTTGNCCTCTNAAATCAGTTTCNACTTTATTAAAATCTTCATCNGTNGTNTCATAATTNATNGCNNTTACNAAAACATTATCTTCTCCTTTTCTCTCNAACTTACANACTACATCTCCTAAAAACCATTTNATTACNTTAGTTAATCCNTCTTTTCTNTTTATTGTAGCAGANAANCCCAACGCATATTTNGTTACTATCTTGAAAAATGCTCTACTAAATACNTCTGCTCCTAAATGATGCACTTCATCTACNATCATAAATCCATATTCTTTAAACATTTCNTTGGGATAATCCTTCATACTTAAACTTTGAAGCATACATATTACAATATCNTTTCCCTCTGTATCNATNGTTTTTGCTTGTATNTTACCTACTTTAGCATCNGGTAAGAANTGTTCTATACGTTCNATCCANTGTCTTAATAAGAATTCNTTATGNACAATAATTATTGTTTTNANNTTTATTNTNGATATNATNTTTAATGCTAAACAGGTTTTNCCAAANCCTGTATGTAATGCTAATAANCCNCTNCCTTTTTTTTTNATATGTTTCATATATTTTTCTACTANCGGTTTTTGTTTTGGNCNTAATTCTCCCTTGAATTTTANATTTATTTTTTTTCCTTCATTAATAACTATATCATCTGGTTCTCCATAAACTTCTAAACCNTAAAATCTAGGAACATATAATTTACTTTTTGATTCNCTATATACAGGAAATGGTTGNGGTTTTATTAATGAACTTTTAGGAACAAAAGGTTTAACATTTAGCTCTTTTCTNAACATTTGTTGTTCTTCAACGCTTATGTTTTCCTTATATATTGAATATCCNTTATATCCAATGTATGTAGCAATNTCGTCTTCNNCCATATACTATAATAAATATNTACTTATTTAGATAGTTTTTTTTCAATTTTACGCATAATAAAAATCTATTATTATGATATATGGAAAAGTTTTTAAAGTCACTAATGAAAGACAAACACCATCTCGTTTTGACCTTGCTATTAAGTGTATTTATTTTATTTGATATTAAAGTNCCTCTTGTTCTTGCTGAGTTAGTNGATAATCCTATTGGTAAAATTGTTNTAGCAGTTTTATCTTTATGCTTATTATCACTTAACGCATTGGCTGGTGTTGTTGGACTTATTGCCGCGTATGTATTAATTCAACGATCTGGAGATACTACAGGAACAATCGCAACACAAAATTATTTACCAACTGAAGAACAAAAATCTAGTCATCTTTCCGCTATGAATCAATTTCCAGTTACTGTAGAAGAAGAAGTTATTAGTAAAATGCTTCCTTCAACAAACCAAAGAGATATGACACAACCAGAATTTAAACCTGTATTGGATGATAATCACGATGCCGCTGCTTCTAATTAAATATAATTATAATCAATAAATTATATTTAACCCCCACCTGGTCCTCCTGTAGCACCACCACCACTTGCNGCTGGTCTTCTAAAANCATAANAAAGTCCCCAACCTAATAATNNAACAACTACAACTGCNGCAANAAAAATTATTAAATATATTAGCCANCCCAAACTAATTTTTGGNGTTTTTGCGCTTGTTCCTGTAACCCAATNTAACCTTGAAGCTNCTGAATCAGTAATAGGAGTNCCGTCTGGATATGTTACTGGTTTACANGTCATTGTTTTTCCTTTTCCNTTTTTCTTACCAGGNCCAGCAGATGTACCCTTTGAATTAAAAGTTAAATATTTTGGAGTTCCTTTTGAAAAACTAGCTTTTTTTATTAAACTTGTTAATGTACTATAATCTCTTGATTTCATATTAACAGCAACATTTTTGTTAAATAAAATAATAACATTATCTTGAGCACAATTCCAACTAAAAGTTCCATTTTCATATATTGTAAATGCTGCTTGTGGAATTACATCATTTAATGTAAAATTATTTACATTTACTGGAACTGTAGCACCACTTCCTTTTTTTGTTGGAGCAAATTGAATAAATTGACTAAACCATTTAGCAGAAGCTCCTGCTTTTTCACTAGAAACAACAGGAATACAAACATATAATGTTCTACCACCTCCACTATGAGTTATTATTAATTCAGCATCAGCATTAAATCCATCATATGTATTTAATGAAGGAGCATATAATCTTACCCCTGTTACTAATAAAGATCCACTTATCATATCACTCTTTATTGTATTATTTCCATCAAAACATTGTATATCTAAATAATTTGTTTGATTTGTTACAGAACATCTAGACAATCCATAATTGTATTCAAAATTACATTTTGATGAACACGGTTGATTAACAGCCGAAGGTAAATTTATAGGCGCATTTGTAGGACAAGACATTATTATATTATATTCACAATAAAAAAATATACTTTTATTTATATAAATGTTATTAACAAGAAAGAAATTACACAAAATTAGATATACCAAACAACAAAGTAGAAAAAGATACAAAAAGAAAAGAGGTGGCAAACGTCGAAAAAAAAGAAATAAAAGAAGTTTTAGAAAAAGACGAAAGGCATTAAATTTAAGAAAAAAAACATTAAAATATAGAGCAAAAAAAGGCGGAGCAAGAAATGAATTATTTATGATCTTTCCAAAAACAGTAATAGATGGTAGAATTATTAATTTTGTATTAGCTAAAGTAACTAAACCCAAGGATATGACAAAAGCCGATTTCCTACAAGCATTGTTAACTGATGATGAAGGGGTTCCTATGATTAAAGGTTTTAATGGACTTACACAGTTATTTCCTGTAACGTGGACCGGAGGTGATTGGAGTGATGGAGCAACAAAACGACGCTCTAGAGAAATTATGGATATGGCTAGTCATTATGAAGGTATTCAACTAATTGATAGAAATATAACTTGGAGTGAATTTTGTGAAATTAGAAATGAATTACTTAGAACACAATTATCAGCTGAATTTTTTGAAAGTCCAGAACGTGCTCAAAGAGAAGCATTAAGAATTGTTGGTGTGGATGTTCCTGCTCCATCTAGATTAGGAGAAATTGTTGGGTTACCAAGTGATGATTCTACAGATAGTGATGATGAGCCTGTTGATTTTACTTCTAGACCATATAGAGAAGAAGGAAAAAAAACTGAAGCTGTAAGTGAAGAAAGTTCTAGTGATTCAGATTCTGGAATAAAAATAGGCTCCCCAAGAAGAAGAAAACGACCAGGAGAAGGGAAAATAGTTCCAGGACAAGCAGCCGCAATGATACATCCAGTCCAAATAATATCCGATTATACTGGTCCAGGACCCGTATCTGCGGATGGAACAACAACTTGCGGAGATTGTAAAAAATTAAATGAAGAACAATGTAAAAAATGTACATCGCAAGGATGTGCGATTCGTCAGGTGTTCGATCATGAAGGGAAAATTGTTTCAACAGATTGTTATAATGTAGCTGAAAGTGGAAGAGCGAGTGCAGAAGAAGAGTCAAAATACCGACTAGCCAAAGATAAAGCAAGACGCTTTGTGGCTAAAGGAAATGTAAAAGTCCCAGAACCAATAGAAGAAGGAGATGAAGAAGCAGCCCAAGCCAGAGACGTATTAGGTTTAGATGACCCAGATTCAGATAGTGATTTGTTTTCAGGAGAAACTTCTGGAGCTAGTAAGAGTCAAGCACCAAATATAAGATGTCCTCCTCCTCTTGTAGCAGATAGACATTGTTATTCAAATTTTGGGATGAATAAACCTTGTAGAGAACCTGAAAATGGTAAAGACTGTTACAGTACAAATAGAAGATCATCATCTTCATTAATGACTTATCATATGTCAGAAAAACGCAGAAACGATATTGAGAATAATCCTAATGCTCCAGCACCAGCGGATGCATATAGGATTACAAGACCTATTGGTGAATATTCGGAAGAAGAATTAACCAATCTACCTGGACCAAGACACGGGTATGAAAGAGTGTTGGAGGAAAAGACGGGAAGGGTGGTAAGTATTAAACAACCCCGACCACCTGTAGAACGATTAAGAACAAGAGGAGACATAGAAGAAGAAGAAGCTAAACGAGCGCGTGAGTTGTTTCCTTCATCTGGTGAAGAAGAGTCTGATGTAGAAGGACAAGGTGGAGAAAAAAAATTAGAACCAGCACCTGTTAACCCTAGTATGCGTCATCTTGACCCAGCGCTAATACCACCATCTTCTCCTGCTGGTGTTACGGTTGGATTAGCTTCGTTAGAGGAATCCGGATCAGGAGACGAGCATAAAAGTGGTGATGACGGTAGTGGTAGTGGTAGTGGTAGTGGTAGTGGTAGTGGTAGTGGTGGTGATGATGAATATGCGGGTGAGAAATTTGAAACCAGTTCCAAAAATTCCAAAACCTTAATTAACTTTAATTACTTCTGGTTGTTTTTTCCAATTATCTTTTGACTTATTATTAACAAAAGCACTACCACTACCACTACCAGTAACACTACCACTACCACTACCACTACCACTACCACTA